>NZ_QXDJ01000002.1:1101428-1314267 GCF_003575225.1 Clostridium chromiireducens
GGGTATATCCTTAAAGATTCTAAGAAAGAAACTCCAGATGTACTTTTAATGGCATCAGGTTCAGAAGTGGAATTAATCTACAAAGCAGCTGATGAACTAGCAGCTAAAGGAATAGATGCAAGAGTTATAAGTATGCCAGCATTCGAATTATTTGAAGCTCAAGACGAAGCTTACAAAGAATCAGTAATGCCAAAATCAGTTAGAGCTAGAGTTGCAGTTGAAGCATTAACAAGCTTTGGATGGCACAAATATGTAGGTCTTGATGGAGAGGTTATCTCATTAGATACTTTTGGAGCATCAGGAAATGCAGAAACATTATTTAAACAATTTGGATTCACAGTAGAAAATGTGGTAGAAAAAGCAGTTAAAGTTGCAGGAAAGTAGTTTAACTAAAAAAGATTAATGTTAATGTTTGATCTATAAATGTATGGAGTCTATTTGTTAGTTCTTCTAGCAGCAATATTATAAGAAAAAGTGTGTGTAAGAAAAGTAGTGTGAAATAAAGTAAAACTTATCTATGGTCGTGACACTGTTAACTCCCGCTTTAATAGAAGATGGGAGTGTTACAGTGGCTAAACATCAGATAAAGATTGTATATAAAGTTTAAAATAGAAGAATTCAATAAAGGATACAGTATGTTTATAGGTTTTTACAATAAAAATACCTTGAAATTAAATGGGAGGAAAGACGAAGAGTATGGTTATTAAAAGTGTTACTGACAAAGAATTTAAAAAATATGGACAAATATTAAAGAACTATGACTGTACAGAAATAATCGAAAAAATGAAAAGTACTCCGCTACCAGAAGGAGTAATATACGAACCATCAATTAAAGAGCTTGAAGAATTAAGCATTGCTAAAGAATTACAAGATAGAGAATACGGAGAATTGCCAATACAAATAGGATATTGCAATGGTAACAATTATATGTTAAATGCAGTTGAGTACCATCGTTCATCTGAAATAAATATAGCAGTAACTGATCTTATCTTATTAATAGGTAGTCAACAAGATATTGAAGATGATTATTCATATGATACATCAAAAATTGAAGCATTTAAAGTTCCAGCAGGTACTATAATTGAAGTTTATGCGACTACACTTCACTATGCTCCATGCAATGTAAGTGAAGAAGGATTTAGATGTGTTGTAGTTTTACCTAAGGATACAAATCTAGCTTTAGAAAACAAAGTTGAAAAAGTTGAAGAAGATGCTTTACTTTTCGCTAAGAATAAATGGTTAATTGGTCACAAAGATACTGATCTAGGTGAGCAAGGAGCATTTATAGGTCTAGTTGGAGAAAATATACACCTATAAAAAGAGCGCGTTAGCGCAACCAAGATCATTTCACCTATAAAAAGAGCAGCTATGCTGCAATTAGGATCATTTGAACTATAAAAAGAGCAGCTATGCTGCAATTAGGATCATTTGAACTATAAAAAGAGCAGCTATGCTGCAATTAGGATCATTTGAACTATAAAAAAGTGCGAAGCACAACAATGATCATATTACATTTAAAAAAAGCGCTTTAGCGCAACCAAGATCAATTTGATTAAATATAAACTATAAGAAATTAAATAAACTATAAGAAATAATTAAATAAACTATAAGAATTTAATAAATAACTATAAGAATAAATAACTATAAGAATAAATTAAATAAACTGTAAAATAACGAAAAGATTAAAATAGATTAAATAAAAATGATAAAATGGAGGAATTTATTATGAATAATATACCACAAGTAAAATTAGGAATCGTTGCAGTAAGTAGAGATTGTTTCCCAATGGAATTATCAGAAAATAGAAGAAGAGCTGTAGTAGAAGCTTTTAATGGTGAAATTTTTGAATGCCAAACAACTGTTGAAAATGAAAAGGACATGAGAAAAGCTTTAGCAGAAGTTAAAGAAGCTGGAGTAAACGCATTAGTTGTATACTTAGGAAACTTTGGACCTGAAACTTCAGAAACTTTACTTGCTAAAGAATTTGATGGACCAGTTATGTTTGCGGCTGCATCTGAAGAAAGTGGAGATAATTTAATAGGTGGACGTGGAGATGCATATTGCGGAATGTTAAATGCAAGCTACAATTTAGCTTTAAGAAACATAAAAGCGTACATTCCAGAATATCCAGTAGGAACAGCTCCAGAAGTTGCAGGTATGATTTCTGAATTCGTACCAGTTGCAACAGCATTACTTGGATTAAAAAACTTAAAAATTATTGCTTTTGGTCCAAGACCTCAAGACTTCTTAGCTTGTAATGCACCAATTAAGCAATTATATAACTTAGGTGTTGAAATAGAAGAAAACTCAGAACTTGATTTATTTGCAGCATTCAATGCTCACAAAGATGATGCAAGAATTCCAGATGTAATAGCTAGCATGGAAAAAGAATTAGGTGAAGGAAACAAAATGCCTGGTATTCTTCCAAAACTTGCTCAATATGAAATTACATTATTAGATTGGATGGAAGAACATAAGGGTTCAAGAGAATACATTGTATTTGCAAATAAATGTTGGCCATCATTCCAAACACAATTTGGTTTTGTTCCTTGCTATGTAAACAGCCGTTTAACAGCTATGGGAATCCCAGTATCATGTGAAGTTGATATCTATGGTGCATTAAGTGAATACATCGGAACTTGCATAAGCCAAGATGTAGTAACATTACTTGACATAAACAATACAGTACCAGCTGATATGTATGAATCAGAAGTTAAAGGTAAATTTAACTATTCATTAAATGACACATTCATGGCATTCCACTGTGGTAATACAGCAGCTTGCAAATTAACATGCGGTGTTATGAAAAATCAAATGATCATGGCGAGAGCTCTTGAGCCAAATCAAGAACCAAATATAACAAGAGGAACACTTGAAGGAGATATTATCCCAGGAGATATCACATTCTTCAGATTACAAAGTAATGCAGAGGCTGAGCTTACAGCGTATGTAGCACAAGGTGAAGTATTACCAGTTGCAACTCGTTCATTTGGAGCTATAGGAGTATTTGCAATTCCAGAAATGGGAAGATTCTATCGTCACGTATTAGTTGAAGGAAGATACCCTCACCATGGAGCAGTAGCATTTGGACACTTTGGAAAAGCAATTTACAACTTATTTAGATACTTAGGAGTTAAAGAAGTTGGATTTAACCAACCAAAAGGTATGCTTTACAAAACAGAAAATCCATTTGCATAATTTAAACATTTGTTAAGCCTTAAATATTATTAATTAAGGGAAATTAGAAGCAAATATAACTTAGATTACTCTAATTAAAAAGACATTTTAGGCTGAAAGCAGACTTATCATAGCTTTCAGCCTTTAATTTATAAACTTAGTTAAAGTTAAAAGTAGAAAATACAATATTATTAAATAAAAATATACCTCCATAAATTAAGTGTTTTTAAAGAGAAACTATTTAACATGGAGGTTATTTACATGTGAAAAGGAATAATACTTATAAACTAAATATACCCCCACCTTTATACTTGAATTTAAGGTATGTATATAACCTGTGTTAATTATAGGGATAACAAATAGAATAAGTCTATTTGTGTACAAAGTAAATTTATTCAAATGTGAAGAAATTGAAGTTATTATCTAAAAGGTTTTATGAGTAAGATTACAAGAACATATAATATTATATATAAAAGATAAATTATTCAATGTTTATTAAACGTTACCAATGCTAATATATAAGAGTATCAAATATATAATAATTCTAGGGGGTAGAAAGGTATATGAATAAGAATTTAAAAAGGATAGCTTCAGTTATAATGACAGTGGCTATGGTTTCTACAGCGATGATTGGTTGCGGAAATAGTACGTCGCAGGCAAGTGGAGGAGCGGCGTCAGGGAAGACAAAATTAACATTATGGCATATTCAAACATCAACAGCAGCAGATGCAATTAAGGCCTCTGTAAAAAGGTTTATGGAAAAGAATCCTCAATATGAAGTAGAAGTTGTTGATCAGGTTAATGACTCTTACAAACAAAAATTAGCCATGGCAATGAGTTCAAATCAAACTCCAGATGTATTTATTCAATGGGGAGGATCAGGATTAATTGATTATGTAAATTCAAACAAAATTGCGGATCTTACAGACTTAATGAAAAAAGACAACTATAAAGATAAATTTATAGATGCTGGAATTAACCAATGTTCATACAATGGTAAAATCTATGCGGTACCAGTTGAAAACGTATCCGTTGCAGGTTTCTTCTATAATAAAGATGTTTTCGCTAAATATGGAATACAAGAACCAAAAACTATTTCTGAATTAGAAGCTGCATGCGATAAGTTAAAATCTAATGGAGTAACACCATTTGCTTTAGCTAATGCAACAAAGTGGACAGGTTCAATGTACTATATGTATTTAACAACTCGTTTTGGTGGACTTAATGCATTTGCAGATGCAGCATCAGGAAAAGGTAAGTTTGAAAATCCAGCATTTGAATTTGCAGGAAATAAGATTCAAGATTGGGTTAAAAAAGGTTACTTTATAGATGGATTTAATGGTATGGATGATGACAGTGGTCAAGCTAGACAAGCACTATATAAAGGTGACGCAGCTATGGATTTAATGGGATCATGGTTTACAGGTACAGTACTAGGTGAAAACCCAGATTTCATGAGTAAATTAGGATTCTTCGCTTTCCCAGCATTAGATGGTTCAAAAGAAGATCAATCACTTTGTGCAGGAACAGTTGGAGATAACTTATATTCAATTTCAGAAACATGTAAAGACAAAGAAGGTGCTTTTAAATTAATTCAATCATTATTAGATGATCAAGCGCTACAAGATCGTAAAAAATTAGGAAAAATTATTCCACTTAAAGATTTTAAACCAGATGATGCACTAACACAAAAAATTCTAGACACAGTAAATCAAGCAAAAGGAGTTCAATTATGGTATGACCAATACTTACCAGCAGAAGTTGCAGAAGTACACAAATCAACTTGTCAAGAAATATTTGGTTTAACTAAGACTCCACAAGATGCAGATAAAGAATTACAATCAGCTATGGATGCTTATAAAGCAAAAAATAAATAAGTATAGCAACATTAAAAAATAAGTTTGAGCTGTTGCATTATGTAAGAGTTTTGCAGCAGCTCAATAATTATTATAAAGGAGAGAGAAAAAGTGCAATCACAAACTAATAGTTTAGCTAAAAGACGTGCTGCCTCAACAAGAAATGCAGCAATCATATTTCTTGTTCCAGCATTTTTATTTCTAATAATATATATAGCATATCCAATTGTCTATTCTTTCAATTTAAGTTGCTATGATTGGAATGGATTTGCATCAAATAAGGCGTTTGTAGGTTTAAATAACTGGAAAGAACTTATTCTTGATGGTGTTTTCAGAAAAGCTTTCTTAAATAATATTATAATTATGGTTTTATCTATAATTGTTCAATTACCAATTGGTATAGCACTTGCAACCTTCCTAGATTTCGGTGGAAAAAAATTAAATGTGTTTAAAGTAATTTGGTTTATACCAATGTTAATGTCATCTGTTGCAATTGGTTATTTATTTAAATATGCATTAGATGCAAGTAGTGGTATAGTAACTGGTATATCAAAAGCATTGGGTGGACACTCAATAGACTTATTAGGGAACCCTAAAACAGCGCTATTGACCATCACTGTAGCAATATGCTGGCAATTTATCCCGTTTTATATGGTATATTTTCTAGCTGCATATAGCGGTATACCATCAGATTTATATGAAGCGGCGATTATTGATGGAGCTAAGAAAAGTCAATATTTTTGGAGGATAGCACTTCCATTAATGAAACCGGCTATTAAAAGTGCAATTGTATTATCAATGGTTGGATCATTAAAGTATTTTGATCTTATATACGTTATGACGGGTGGAGGACCAGGTAATGCATCAGAACTAATGGCAACATATATGTACAAAAATGCATTTTTATCTCAAAGGATGGGATATGGCTCTGCAATTGCATCAGGAATGTTCATTCTTATAACAATAATATCGTTAATTACAATTAAAACATTAAATAGAAAGGAAGATTGATTATTATGAAGCATAACTTATCAATACAAAAATTATCTATAAAGGCTATCGTGGGAATATTAGCAATAGCTTGGCTTTTTATTACAATAGTTCCTTTTATATTTATGTTACTTGCAGGGTTTAAGCAGCAATTCGAGATGCTTATGGGAAGTGTTTTCGATTTACCTAAAGGTTTATATTTGAAGAATTTCATTGATGTATTTAAAGGAAACATATTTATCTACTTTAAAAACAGTGTATTAGTACTTATAGTTTCATTAGCAATTCTACTATTCTTAAGCGCGTGCGCATCTTATCCATTAGCAAGATTCAAATTTAAGTTAAATAAACCAATTTATGCTATAATAGTAGCGTGTATGTCAGTACCAGTTCATGTAACATTGCTTCCTATATTCCTAATGACAACTAAGATAGGGTTATATGATAGTCCTTGGGCATTAATTGGACCATATGTAGCATTCAATTTACCGATTTCAGTATTTATTCTAGTTACATTTATGCAGGCTATCCCTAGAGAATTAGAGGAAGCAGCTGAAATAGATGGATGTAATAAATATAAAATTTTCTTTAACGTTATGCTTCCTTTAGTTAAGCCAGGCTTAGCAACGCTGGCAATTTATAATGGTGTTGCTATATGGAATGAATTTAGTTTTGCATTGGTTTTAACTCAAACTCTGAAAAATAGGACATTGCCTCTTGCTATATGGGAATATCAGGGACAATATACAATGAATGTACCAATGATTATGTCGGTGTTAACTATTTCTATGTTACCGATGATAATAGCATTTATTTTTGGACAAGATAAATTGATTAAGGGTATGATGGCAGGAGCTGTTAAAGGCTAAGAATATTATGAATATGCATGGAAGTACTATTTCTGATATATACAATAATTATAGAAAAGGATACAGCTATGTATAAAGGATTAAGAAAAATTATAAGTAAGCTGTCTAAAATGAAATTTAATCAGAAAATAACTATATTTTTCATTTTAGCAGTTTTAATTACCAATAGTTTTGTAATTTTTGCAGTTTATCAATTAGCAGGGAAACAAATTACTGAGAAGTCTAGCGGCCTTGTACAAGGACAGTTTGAAACCACTACAGACATATTAAATATAACTTTAAAAAATATTATTGAAACATCAAATATAATAACAGGAGATAGCAGGGTAAAAGAATTCTTAATGAATAATAAGTTTACGTCAAAGAATTACAATAAAGATACTAGCGATGCTTATTCTTCAGTAAGATATTTCTTAGATTCAAACAGCTATATAGATTATATTTCATTGGTGAAATTTGATGGACCAGAGTTAATATATGTTGGCGAAACTTGGACGAGTGGTGATTTTAGAACTGAGACTTTAAAAGACTATCAACAAGCAGTGGGAACTAAATTTGGTAATTGCAAAATAAGTATGAAAAGAAAAGTATTTTATCCATATCAGTATGTCCTAAATATCTATCAGCCTATTTATGATAAATATAATTATAATAAATACACTGGGTTTTTGGTTATAGGAATTGGAGAAAAAAGCATTAAGGAATTTTACTCCAATTTAGATAAAGGATTAAGAGTGCAGACTTATTTAACCGATAAAGATGGAGTTATAATATCTAATGAAGATAAATCTTTGATTGGAACTGATAGTTCTTATAAAGATGTATTACAAGGAAAAAGTGGTCAGCAAAAAGTTGGAAATAAGATGGTTATCTATGAAAAATTAGATAATTGGGATTGGTATATGGTAGGAGAGATACCAACAGAATCTATGCTAAAAGATACTAATACAATGATTTTTCTTATTATAACATTAGTTCTGGGAGCGGGGGGGCTTATTAGCTTAGCTTTCTATAAGCTGAGTAATAATTTATATAAGCCAGTGGATGCTCTCGTAAGTACAATGAGAGAGGTTTCTATGGGAAATCTTGAAGTCCGAATGAAACGGGATTATAAAGGAAAAGATTTTAGACAACTGGCAAGCGGATTTAACATTATGATTGAAGAAATTAATATACTTATGTATAGAATAAAAAGGGAGCAAAATGAGATTAAGCAAATAGAGTTAAACAGATTGCAATCTCAAATTAAGCCACATTTTTTATATAACACATTAGAGTGTATCCATTGGCAAGCCTTGTCAGATGGAAATAAAGACGTATCAAGAATGGTAAAAGCGTTAGCAAATTATTACCGTTTATGTTTAAGTAAAGGAAAAGATATTATTCAGCTTTCTCAGGAATTGGCTAATATAGAAAATTATTTAATTATTCAAAATATGAGATATAGTGGTATTGCACAATGCGATATTAACGTAGATGAGAAATTTAAAAATGTGCTAATACCTAAGCTTACATTGCAGCCTTTGATTGAAAATTCTATTTACCATGGAATACGAGTTAAAGATGGGTTTAAGGGGGAAATATTTGTTACAGCTGAAGAAAAAGAAAATAAGATAGTTATATCAGTTTCAGATAATGGAGTTGGAATGACGCAGGAGCAAATTGATGAGATTAATAATTCAATATCAGTTTTTGACGAGAAAACAGGCTATGGGTTGAGAAATGTTCATAAGAGAATTGAAATATTATTTGGTAGTGGATATGGGTTATATTATAGAAAAAGTAAATATGGTGGAACTACGGTTGATATTCTATTACCTAAAGGGGAGAATGGTGAGAATAATAAATGTATAAGGCTATAGTTGTAGATGATGAAGAGATGATTCGAAAAGGAATATGTAAGGTGATTCCTTGGGAGAAACTTAAAATAGATACTATTAAAATGGCCTCATCTGGAATTGAGGCCTTAAGGATTATGGAAGAAGAATCTTTTGATATTATGATCACAGATATTTGTATGAGTGAAATGGATGGGTTATCACTGGTAGAAAAAATAAATTGCTTAAATCCCAGACTTAAAGTTATAGTTCTTACAGGTTATGATAATTTTGAATATGCTAAGAAATGCTGCAAGATGCAAGTTGAGGATTATCTTTTAAAGCCAGTGGATGAAGTAGAGCTTGAAGATACTATTAAAAGATTAATAGGGGAATTAGACAATGAGAAAATTATGAATCATCAACAAAAGATAAATAATAGAATACAAGGTATCACTGAACAACTGAAAATTGAACAGATTATGCAGAACTTGCTTTATGAACGGGTAAAGGCTGATGAAATAAAAAGGGTGCTAGATGAGTATTCTTATAGCGGTGAGCAAATGCTGCAAATTGCTCTAGTTTGCCCAGTTATAGATGATAATTTATCATGGAGACAACATTTTGAATTGTTAAATTTGTATATTAAAAATACATGTATAGAATTATTTGATTCTATAAAAGAAGGAGTTACGTTTGAGGATAAAAACAAAAATATAGCAATAGCTATATTTATTAGAGAAGACTTGGAAGAAATTACACTGAGAATAAAACGATTAATTGATTACTTAAAAAATGAGTATGATATAAATCCCAAAGTTATTCTTGGAAGTGCAGTGGAAGGGTTTAATAAAATCAATATTTCATATAATGATGCATGTACTTTGCTAAATAATAAAAGTACATATGGTGGAATTATTACAAAAGAACCTAGAGAGTTAAGGCTAACCTTATTTAATGAAAGGGTGCAGGAATTTCGAAAGAATATTATAGACAATATAGATGACATCGAAAAAGTTATGAGTATTTATGCGTCTTATGAAGATGCGATAGAATTTTATAATTTATCAACTCAATTAGTTAAGAAAACATGTTTTGATATTGGAGGAGGAGTTTATTTCTCTTATATGATGGAGAAAGGCTTAGTATCAGACAATAAATTAAATTCTTTATTAATTTCTCTGCAAAATTGCGAGAGGAATGATGCCATAAGAATCACAAGAGACTTTATCATGCAAATACTTCAAGCAGATATAGGAGAAAGCCATGAAATTATAGGGAAAGCGAAATTATATATAAAAGATCACTTAAATGAAGATATCTCTGTTTATAGTATTGCGGAAATGTTATACTTAACTCCAACTTATTTCTCCAAGCTATTTAAACAAAGTACGGGAGAAGGCTGTAATAATTATATAATACGCAAAAGAATTCAAAGAGCGAAATCATTATTAGAAACAACGAGTATGAAAACTGGTAAAATAGCAACATTAGTAGGATATAATGATACAAATTATTTTTCATTAGCATTTAAGAAACAGACAGGAATGTCACCGACAGAGTTTAGAGAAAAAGCAGGGAGATATTATTAACTTATAAATTTATAGAAAATTTTTTTTGTTTATATAAAAAATTAAATAATAACTTGACAAGCTGTATTTTGTTGAAATATAATTATAGAAGATAAAGCAATGGAGCATTTATTTAATATAGGTGTTTTATTGCTTTTTTTTATTTACTATTACTGATATATCAGTGGGATTTCAGTGAAGGGGGAGATAAATCTGTGTCAAGTTGAGAAATCATATGCTAAAGAGATATATAGGCAAATTAAATTAGATATTTTAAATCTAAAAATAAAAGATGGAGATTTTCTTACATTAGCTGAATTAGCGGACAAGTACAGTGTAAGCAAAACGCCTGTGAGAGACGCATTAGGTGCATTGGAAATTCAAGGATACCTTAAGTCACTTCCTAGAAAGGGTTATCTAGTAAAGCCAGTTACACAGAGGAATATTAGGGAATCTTTTCAAATGAGATTTATATTTGAAAAAGCAGCTGTCAACTTAGCTGTTAAAGTAGCTGATAACTTAGAGCTAGAGAGCATATTGCAATTGGCAATGAAATTTCCGGACGGTTCACAAAAAGGCAACATAGCTGAATTTAATGAATTAAATGATATGTTTCATATGTCAATTATTAGGGCAGCTCATAATTCATTATTAATTGAAATGTCTGAAGGAATTATGGAAAATCTTTCACGAATTCTTATGATGGATTCTAAAAATTTAGAATTTATAAACGAAAAAGAAGAACATATAAAGATAGCAAAAGCACTGATTGCAAGAGATAGTAAAAAGGCAGAGGAATTAATAACAGAACATATTACGCATTTAGAGGCAAGGGTTTATATAAATGAAAGCATAATAGTATAACATGATAAACTTAGGGTAAAACTATTGTATAAGTATAAATTATATAATACTTATATAAAAAATATATAAATATAATGATCTATATGCATAAGTTAATAGAGTTTTTAGCTTGTAAAAGCAAAAATATAAATAGCAACAAAAACTTTAGAAAAATTTATCTAATTATTTTCAAGGGGGAATAAATAATGAATAAAAAATCGTTAGTAGGAATTTTATTAGCATCAGTAATGTCAATTGGAATATTGGGAGGTTGTGGTTCATCAAATAATGATTCGTCAAAAAGTGCTGATGGAAACAAAAAGTATATAATTGCTTGTGATGCAAAATATGCACCATTTTCATTTGAAGAAAGTGGAAAGTACAAAGGTATAGACGTAGAACTTTTAGATGCGATTGCTAAAGAAGAAAAATTTGAGTATGATTTAAAGCCAATGGACTTTGATGGAATTATTCCAGGTATAACATCTAATCAATTAGATGGGGCTATTGCAGGAATGAGTATTACAGATGAAAGAAAACAAACTTTAGATTTTTCTGATGGATATTTTGTATCAGGATTATCATTAGTTGTTAATAAAGATAACGCTTCAATTAATGGGGTGAATGATTTAAAAGGCAAAAGTGCCTCAATTAAAAAAGGAACAGCAGGTTCTAAATTTGCAGAAGATAATGCAGAAAAATATGGATTAAAATTAAATTACTTTAATGACTCTCCATCAATGTTCCAAGCAGTTGAAAACGGAAATGCTGATTTCTTATTGGAAGATTTTCCTGTTATCGCTTATAAGATTAAAGTTGATAGCGGTGCAAAATTAAGAATTGCAGGAGAAAAATTAACAAATGTTGATTATGGATTTGCTGTTAAAAAAGGATCAAATGCAGATCTTTTAAAGAAATTTAACGAAGGCCTTAAAAAATTAAAGGACAATGGACAATATGATAAGATAGTTGGTCAATATATAGGCAAATAATACATTTGGTAAATGAAAATACAACTCATGCAAAATAGAATTTGAGTTATAATAAAAGTTAAAAAGCTATAAGTTTAGGATAATGAAATTTCTGATTTATAGCTTTTTCTTCTTTAAAATATCAAATTATGCATGAAAATATACAAAAATAATGGAAAATGTATGAAAACTAAAAATGAAGGAAAGTGTGAGACTTGATTCATATATTAGAAAAAATTGATATTAAGAGATACATCTTAAAAATTCAAATTCAACTGTAAAAGTAAGATGTATAAAGGAAAATCGTTTTTGAAACATAAATAATCAGGCTTTGTTCCCGAGGTGATTTGTTGACAGTTTTTGAATTGGATTATATAATAAGTTTCATAAAGGATAAAAATAATTGTGAAATTTATTGAGGAAAAATTGTATTTATACAATAGATTTGATTTATTAACTACAACTAAATAATTGCAAAGGAGCAAGATGAGATGAACAAAAAATCATTAGTAAGTATTTTATTAGTATCAGTAATGTCAATAGGATTATTGGCAGGCTGTGGAGCATCAAAAGGCGATACAGCAGCTGAGGGAGGAAATAAAAAATATATAATTGCATGTGATGCAAAGTTTGCGCCGTTCTCATTTGAAGAAGGCGGAAAATACAAAGGCATAGATGTAGAACTTCTAGATGCAATTGCTAAGGAAGAAAAATTTGAATATGATTTAAAGCCAATGGACTTTAATGGAATAATTCCAGGACTTACGTCTAACCAATTAGATGGAGCTATAGCTGGGATGAGCATAACAGAAGAAAGAAAACAATCTTTAGATTTCTCAGATGGATACTTTGTATCAGGATTATCAGTGGTTGTTAATAAAAATAATGCGTCAATTAATGGGATAGATGACTTAAAAGGTAAGAGTGTTTCAGTTAAAAAAGGTACAGCAGGGTCTAAATTTGCTGAAGACAATGAAGCAAAATACGGATTGAAATTAAGTTATTTTGAGGATTCTCCGTCAATGTTCCAAGCTGTTGAAAATGGAAATACTGATTTCTTAATGGAGGACTATCCAGTTATCGCATACAAGCTTAAAGTTGATAACGGTGCAAAACTAAAAATTGTTGGAGATAAATTAGATACTGTTGACTATGGATTTGCGGTAAAAAAAGGTGTAAATGCAGATCTACTAAAGAAATTTAATGATGGACTTAAAAAGTTAAAAGAAAACGGAAAGTATGACGAAATCGTCGGACAATATATAGCAAAATAGTAAGGAGAATGAAAAATGCAAATCTTTCAATTGCTAAAAGACAGCTTCCCAAGTCTGCTCAGTGGACTTGGGATAACTATAGAAATTGCAGTAATATCACTAATATTAGCTGTAATATTTGGAATAATATTAGGTATATTTAGCATAAGTACTTCAAATATATTAAAAAGTATAGCGACAACATATATTTACATAGTTCGTGGAACCCCACTTATGGTTCAAGCTTTATTTTTATATTTTGGTATTGGACAAGCGTTAAATGTAAGATTTGATCCTATTGTTGCAGGAATAATAACTCTTACGGTTAATGCAACAGCTTATATGGCTGAAATTTTCAGAGGTGGAATTCAAGCAGTAGATCATGGTCAAATGGAAGCAGCAAGAAGCTTAGGTCTTAGCTATTCAAAAGCTATGAGAAAAGTTGTTTTACCGCAGGCGGTTAAAATAATGATTCCATCTATATTAAATCAATTTATCGTTACATTAAAAGATACATCTATTTTAACTGTTATAAGTATAAGGGAATTAACATCAGCAGGACAAATTATAATTGCCAGAAACTTTAAATCACTTGAGATGTATGCAATTGTAGCCTGTATGTATTTTATAGTAATTACATTATTAACTTTAGCATCACGTTATATAGAAAGGAGATTAGGCAATGGTAATAAGCGCTAAGAATCTCAAAAAACGTTATGGACAATTAGAAGTTCTTAAAGATATATCGGTAGATGTTACAGAAGGGGAAGTTCTTTGTATTATAGGACCTTCTGGATCTGGTAAAAGTACTCTGCTAAGATGCTTAAATGGGTTAGAGGAAATACAATCTGGAAGTATTAATATATTAGGGCAAGAGCTTGTAAATAATAAAAATATTAATAAATTAAGAGAAGAGATAGGAATGGTATTCCAATCATTCAATCTATTCCCTCATTTAACAGTACTTGAGAATATGTTGCTTGCACCTTTAGAATTAAAGAAGATGAGCAAAAACGAAGCAACTGAAAAAGCTATTTCTTTATTAGAGAAAGTTGGATTAAAAGATAAGAAGGATGTTTATCCTAACACTTTATCAGGTGGTCAAAAGCAAAGAGTTGCGATTGCTAGAGCACTTGAGATGAATCCAAAGATAATGCTTTTTGATGAACCAACATCAGCACTAGATCCAGAAATGGTTGGAGAAGTTCTTAAAGTTATGAAGGATCTAGCACAAGAAGGTATGACTATGGTTATTGTAACTCACGAAATGAACTTCGCTAGAGATGTATCTGACAGAGTTATTTTTATGGATCAAGGATATATATTAGAAGAAGGACCGCCAGAAGAGATATTTACAGCACCTACAAGTGATAGATGTAAAGAATTCCTAGATAAAGTTATTAACGCTAATTAATATTAATCTATAAGAAAGAGCGATAGATTTGTTTTAAGTTGTTAAGCTTATAGAGCTCAATTTTAAAATGAAATTTATACAATAATCATCAACCGAAAGAAAGGATATTCTAATTGTTCGGTTGCAAAAGAAATGTGACAGTGGGATTTTGGATTTAATATATGAATGGATTTAGTGCACAGCTAAGCATAGTTTATGCGAATTCAAAAATATATCTATCCATAAAAGATACCCATAGTTATGTCTTTAATGCAACAGTGTACAAGAGAATATCCTTTACTTGTTGAATATGAAATTAAAATAAGAAAGAGCTAATCTATAATAGAGTTTATGTGTTATACTATAATAAAAAATAGGAATGATTTAACTAATCTAAATGATTTATATAGGATTATATGTCCTATTTTGTTTAAATTACTATATGCAACTTAGGAGGGGAAAAAATGATAACTATTAACCCTAAAAAACCTGGACTTAAGAATATAATTATTTTAGCAACTGGAGGAACTATTGCTGGTACAGGCGAAGAAGGAAAGACAACAAATTACCAAGCAGGTAACTTAGATATAGATACGTTAGTTAGTAGTGTGTCTAATATTGATAAGATAGCTAATATATATGGTGAGCAAATTGCTAATGTTGATAGCAATGATATAACTATCGATCATTGGTTAACTCTTGCTAACAAAATAAACGAACTTTCAAAACAAGATGATATAGATGGATTTGTAATAACGCATGGAACTGATACTTTAGAAGAAACGGCATATTTTTTAGATCTAACAGTGAAAACTAACAAACCGGTCGTAATAACAGGAGCTATGAGGCCTTCAACAGCAACTAGTGCTGATGGACCACTAAATTTATACCAATCAGTTGCACTGGCAGCTAGTGAATTATCTATAGGTCATGGATGTATGGTTGTTTTTTCGGATGGTATATATAGTGGAAGAAATGTTCAAAAGGTTAATACGTTTAAAACAAATGCATTTAATTCAATAGAATTTGGCTGTCTTGGTTATATGAGAGATAATGTTCCTTATTTCTTTAATAAATCAATAAAACCACACACTGTTGATTCACAATTTGATATTTCAGGGTTGAATAAACTACCTGTGGTATCTATTGCATATTTCAATATAGATGCTGATCCGCTTATTCTCGATTATCTTGCAGAAAGATCTGAGGGAGTTGTAATTGCAGGTGCAGGAAGTGGAACTTTTAGTACTAACTGGTTGAATGAGATTAAGAACTTAGAAGAAAAAGGCATACCTGTTGTAAGATCCTCAAGGATAGGAAGTGGAATTATACTAAGGGATGAAACTATGGATAGATATATTAATTGTATTCCAAGCTATACATTATCACCTCCCAAAGCAAGAATTTTACTATCTTTGGCATTAACTAAAACAAAAGATTTTTCGGAGATTGGGAAGATCTTCTCTGAATATTGATAGAATAAATAATTGCAAATATATATAAGTTAAATAAAAAGATGGAGTTGATTTAAAGATTATCTTCATCTTTTTATTTTTTAATTAATAATATATAAAATATCAACTCTAACTAAATCTTCATATAATGAATAGAATTAATATAAATTATATGGAGTTGCTGTTGTATGAGTGAACATTGTAGTAAAGATAAGAATTTTATTAGTAAGTTAATGAAGAAAGCAAATATTATTGAATTTGATAATTCTTCTAAAATAGTTATAATAAGTGACTCTCATAGAGGAGATGGAGGATATGCAGATTCTTTAAGACAAAATAGAAATATTTATAAAGCGGCCCTTGGATTTTATTATGAAAATGGATATACTTTAATTGAACTAGGCGATGGAGATGAATTATGGAAAAATAAAGACTGTTTAGATATCGCATATATGTATAAAGATATCTTTGCTATTTTAAATGATTTTAATTACGATAATCGTTTATGTCTAGTTTTTGGAAATCATGACATAGTTAAATCGAATCCAGAATATATAAAAAGGCAGGAGCAGTTATTTGAAAATGCAGGTGGTGGATTTGGACGTGAAATGATTAGCCTTTATACAGATGTTACATTTTATGAAAGTGTTATACTAAGATATATGCCTTTAAAAGAAGATATACTAGCATTTCATGGTCATCAAGTTGATTTTATTAATTGCGACTTATGGAAGGAAAGCAGATTTTTAGTAAGATATGTATGGAGATTTTTAGAGGGAGTCGCTGGTTTTAAGTCTCCAACAAGTCCAGCTAATAATTATAATAAAGGTACTAAAATAGATCATATGCTTGAAAAAGTAGCGAGAAGAGAAAAAAAGATACTTATTTGTGGACATACGCATAATGATATTTTTCCTGAACCCGATGAAGGTCTTTACTTTAATGATGGATGTTGTGTATTTCCATCAGCAGTAACGTGTATTGAATTAACTAATGGTGAAATTTCTTTAGTTAAATGGCAGGTTGAGGTTAATAAAGATATTTTGTATATCAACAAAACGGTAACTGGAGGACCGGAAAAATTACAAAAATATTTTGATTTTGCAAGACAATTATTATAGAAAAATGTTACGAGTTAGGAGGAATGAAAATGAAGTTTATAGACTTGCATTGTGATACAGCAAGTAAAATATTTTATGATAATCTGGATTTTAAAAGTGAACTATGCAGTTCTAATATAACGAATTTAAAAAAAGGCGGAAGTTTAGGGCAAGTCTTGGCTTTTTTTGTAAACCAAGAATTAAATGAAGACCCATATGAGGAATTTCTAAAAATTTATAATAGATTTATAATAGAAATTGAAGATAATAAAAATGAAGTTGAAATTGTAAGAAATATAAAAGAATTAAGAGAAGCAGAAGCTTTAGGGAAAATAGGAGCATTTTTTTCAATTGAAGAAGGGGAAGTTATTAAAGGAAGCATAGAAAATTTAAAGAAAGTCTATGAAAAAGGAATAAGGATACTAACAATAACTTGGAATTTTAAGAATCAATTAGGATATCCTAATTTTAACTACGCATATAGGAACAATGGACTAACGAGCAAAGGAATAGAGGTGGTTGAAGCATGTGAGAGTTTAGGGATAATACCAGACGTTTCACATTTATCTGATGCTGGGTTTTATGATATGACTAAGATTTGTGAAAAGCCATTTATAGCATCTCATTCTAATGCAAGGGCTATTACAAATCATCCTAGGAATCTAGATGATAATATGATAAAATTATTAGCTGAAAAAGGCGGGATAATGGGATTGAATTTTTGTGCGGATTTTCTGGGAAATAAAAGCACAGCTACAATAGATGAAATGTTGTCTCATATAAAACACATAAGAAATGTTGGAGGAATAGATATATTAGCACTTGGAAGTGACTTTGATGGTATACACAATGAAGTTGAAATTAAAGATGCTTCAGAATTTGATAAATTATATAGTGCTCTTGAGAAAAATAATTTCAAAGAATCTGAAATTGAAAAGATATTTTTTAAAAATGCAATTAGGGTTTTTAAAGAGACGTTAAAATAATTAATATATAAGTATAAGAGAAAAAGAGGTGAGTTTTAGGAGAGATTTAACGGATAGGTTTTATATCTCTCTAGAAATTATGAATAGATTAACTGGTAAGGTTGCATTGGTTACAGGTGCATCAAGAGGAATCGGAAGAGCCATTGCTATTGAGCTTTCAAAGCAAGGCGCAAGTGTAGTAATTAATTATTCTAAAGATGATGAAGGAGCTAAAGAGACACTTGAAGAAATAAAAAAAATAAATGGATATGGAATTATAATAAAAGGTGATATATCGTCTTTTGAAAAGTGTAAGGAAATAGTTCAAGAAATCTTAGTGTCTATGGGAAAAATAGATATACTAATAAATAATGCAGCAATAAGTCAAATAGGATTATTTATAGATGCCACAGAGGATGATATTCAACAAATTATGAATATTAATTTGTTAGGTGCCGTCTATATAACAAGACATGTGCTTGAAAATATGATTTCAAGAAAAAGTGGGAACATAATAAATATTTCTTCAATGTGGGGGGAAGTAGGTGCTTCTTGTGAAGTGTTATATTCAACTACAAAAGGTGGTTTGAATTTATTCACAAAAGCTTTAGCGAAGGAAGTAGCCCCTTCAAACATAAGAGTAAATTGCATCTCACCAGGAGTTATAGATACTAAGATGAATTCATTCTTAGGAGAAGAAGAAAGGAAATCCTTAGAAGAAGAAATTCCACTAGGAAGATTTGGAGTTCCTAGTGAAATAGGAAAACTAGCAGTATTTCTATGCAGTGATGATTCGTCATATATTACGGGACAAATTATCAGAGCAGACGGTGGTTTTCTTTAATATTCTTCATTTTCTTCTGATGATACAATTTTTTCTAAATAAAAGTAAAATTCTACTCCTCCATTTATGTTCTGTAAATTAAATTCGCTATTATGAAGGCGTAATATATTCTTTACTATTGATAAGCCTATTCCTGTGCTATTTTTTTGAGTTCTTTCCCTAGATTTATCCATTCTATAGAACTTATCAAAAAGCTTGCTTATTTCTGCATCAGGAATAGTAACCCCCATATTTTGAACAGATATTTTAAATTTATCCAAACCTTCTTCAATTGATATATTTATATCATTACGTGGAGGAGTATATTTAATTGCATTAGTTATAATATTTGTTAAGACTTGCTCCATTTGAAATGGATCTGCATAAACGTAACTATAAGGAGTAGAGGAATTAAATTTCACATTAAATTTATTTTCTTCAAATTCTGGTGTATGTTTCTTTAATATTTTTGTAATTAATCTATTTATGTTGAAATCTTCATAATTTGGTTTTATAGTACCAGACTCGAGTTTTGAAAGCTCTAACATATTGGTAACTAATACACTCATTTTTTTAGATTCATCAATTATAGTTTCCAAATACATTTTGGCATCATCGCCAGATACAATTCCATCTTTAAGACCTTCGGCATACCCCTCGATTATGCCGATAGGAGTTTTAAGTTCATGACTGACATTAGAAATAAAATCTTTTCTCATATCCTCTAGTTGTCTTTCTTTTTCAATATCATGTTCTAATTTTGAATTTTTTTGTTGTAAATCTAATAGAGCATCCTGAAGATTTTTGGACAAAAAGTTTAAAGATTTAGCAAGGCTTCCTATCTCATCTTCTCTTTTAGTTTCACAAACTTCAGTAAAGTTCATATGAGATATTTTATTTGCAGCATGAGTTAAATTTACTAGGGGTTTAGATATTAAATTAGAACAAATTAATGATAATACTACTGAGATAACAATTAAGCCTAAAAATAGGTATATAAAGAACTCACTCATTACTTCTGAAGCTTCTTGTATTGGTTGAATAGAAGATACACAAAAGATAAGACTATCATTTTTATTCATTAAGGACATTGGGCTTACTACTCCAATTTTTTTTAGTCCACTGCTTTCATTATCAAAACTTTTATATCTTGGCTGAGAGTATTTAAGGGCTTGGTTTATTAAGTCTTTATCATTTACTAGTTCTGAAGCAAAATTAGTAAAGCTATCAAAGCTTTCTTTATTGCCATAAATATTATTTGAAATATACTTAATATCTCCATTTAATGAAGTAATAACAATTTTAGCATTATTGTCATCTTCAAATTTTTGAAGAGCCTTGTATAAAGCCTGATCACTATCGATATGCATTGAATATAAATCATTAAATTTATTTACTTCTCTAATTAATGATACAGTTTTTTTATAAGAATAAAAATTTTCAAAGAAAAATGCTTGTGCCAAATAAGTCATATACATTAGCGCAATAATTAGCGATAAAGTTATGCTAAATAATCTTTTTGATAAACTTTTTTTCATTCTTTTACCTCGAATTTATATCCACTGCCACGAACCGTAATTATATAGTTGGCTTTGTCTAATAATTTTTCTCTAAGCCTTTTAACATTGGTATCAACTGTACGGATGTCACCATAGTAGTCCACTCCCCATACATTATCTAAAATATTATCTCTGCTTAATGCAATTCCTTCATTTGTAATTAAGTATATTAAAAGTTCATATTCTTTTGGTGATAATATAACTTCTTTTCCATCAATTTTTACTTCGTGAGAAAGCTTATTGACAGTTAGACCATTAAAGTCCTGAGAGCTTGAGTCTAAGTCATCTCTGGTCCTCTTTAGCAAGGCTTTAACTTTGGCGATTACAATTTTAGGACTGAAGGGTTTTGTCATATAATCATCGGCACCGTAGTCATATCCTTGTAATTTATCTTCTTCCTCACCTTTAGCAGTAAGAAGAATCACAGGAACTGTTGAAACTTCTCTTAATTTTTCAAGCATTGTTAACCCATCCATAACAGGCATCATTATATCTAAAAGCACTAAATCAATTTTTTGAGTGCTAAACATGTATAAGCCTTCTTCACCATTTGATGCTTCAAAAACGTTAAAATCTTCTTTCATTAAGTAATCTCTAAGTAAAAATCTAATTCTTAATTCATCTTCTACAATTAAGATGGATTTTCTCATTGCAACTCATCTCCTTATTTTGAAATAAACAATATAATAATAAATCTATATTTTCTAATTAAATATGTAAAATTCATTAAATATAATAAAAATTTTCTTATATTAATAATAACCTATAAATAAGGCAAATATATTACAACTATCTATTTATAAAGCTTTAAGTATTTAGTTTTTTACATATATAAACAATAATGATTTTAATTATAAATTATTTATTTAGATTTGACATATACTTTGACATTAATTAAATTATAATATAATTTTGCAATTTAATTAATATACTTTCTTATAGATATTATAATTGATTGCAAGATAAAAAAATATATTCCAGGCTAAAAATAAGAAACGCTTATGACAAGGAGCACGATAGTAATGATTTTATTAGAAAGTATAGGAATATATTTTTAACTTGTGATATTATTATAGAAGAAAGATTTTATTATATAATGTTAAGGAAGAGATTTTTATTAATTATTAGAAAGAACATAAAAAAGTTTCTTACGAAGCCAAAAGATTAATGATACAATTAGGAGAATAATGAATGGTAAAATTAAATTTTGATGTGAAAAGGCATACTCTAACAAATGGCCTAGAAGTGATAACTATAAAAAAGGATACCCAGCTTGCTGCCATAAATATAGGGATTAAAGTTGGAGCACTATATGAAAGTATAAAGGAAAAAGGAATTAGTCACTTTATTGAACATGCTTTATTTAAAGGCACAAAAAATAGAAGTGATGAGGAACTTAATGAAGAATTAGAAGCATTAGGTGGCGAATATAACGCGTATACAGATTATGATGCAACTGTATATACTATAAGTTGCTTGATGGAAGAGTTTGAAAATGCAGTAGAACTTTTGGGGGATATGATAATAAACCCAACGTTTGATAAAAAAGAGATAGAGAAGGAGAGAGGCGTAATACTATCTGAAATAAGAATGGGTAAGGACGATATTGAAGACTTTAGCTTTAAAAATGTAAATAAAATTGCGTTCAATAATAGTCCTCTTAAATATGAAGTAACTGGACTTGAAGAAAATGTTTCAAGATTTTCTAGAACAGAGATACTATCATATTATAATAAATACTATACTCCTAAAAATTCTTTATTAACCATGGTCTCATCATTAAACCATGAGGATGCAATTAAATTAGTAGAAATGCATTTTGAAGAATGGAAGGGAGAAAAACCTGATCCTATTAATATCATAAAGGAAAAAAATGAGGAAAAATTAGAAATAAGTTATAAAAAAGATATCGAACAAAGTACTATAGTATATCTATATACTTTCAATGATATAAGTAAAGCAGATGAGCTGCCATTAAGAATACTGAACCACAGACTTGGAGAGAGCTCAAACTCCTTGCTATTTAGAGAAATTAGAGAAAATAGAGGCTTAGCTTATGATATTTACACTCATTTAGAAATTACAAATAATATTAAAACTCTTTATATATATACTGCAGTTAGTGAAGAGAATGTTGATGAAGCTAAGCAAGCAATTGATGAAACATTAAAAAATATAACTGAAGGAAAAATTCAAATTGGAGAAAAAGATTTAGATATAATGAAGAAAGTCCATAAGACGGCAGTGATATCCACACTAGAAGATTCTTCAGAGTTATGTAATTATATGCTTCATCAAGCCTTGGAAGATGAGGATATTTTTGAATTTGTTAAAGATATGCATAGATTAAATACAGTAGATACAGTTAAAATTAATGAAGTGGGAAAAAAGGTTTTAAAAAATCCAACAATCCATATATTAAAATCAAATTAACCTATAATAAATGTAATTATAGAAAAAGGTGAAAATAAATAATCATGGCTAAGATAACAAAGATAGAAGTTCAAAAGAGGAATAAAGAGAGAGTTAATTTATTTTTAGATGATGAATATGCTTTCTCTATATCAGCAGAACTGGTTTATAAGGAAGGTCTTAAAGTAAATAAAGAAATAAATTTTGAAGAAATAAAATCATTAGCTGAAAATGAAAGTTTCATTAGATGTAAAGAAGCAGCACTCCGAAGTATTGAAAAGGCATATAAAACAGAAAAAGAAATAAGAGATAAATTAAGATTAAAAGGATACGAAGAAAATGCTATTGATTATAGCATAGAATTTTTAACAAAATATAATTTCTTAAATGATAAAAATTATGCAAAAGCCTTTATAAAAGACAAATTAAAATCAATGGGAAGCCAAAAAATTAAATATTCCTTGATTCAAAAAGGGGTTTCCAGAGATATTATAGATGAAGAACTTTATGATTTAGACAAAGAGAATGAAAAAAATATTGCATTGAATATTGCAAAGAAAAAACTTAATTTAATCAAAGGAAAAGAAAGTGACAATTATAAAATTTCTGGTAAATTATTTAGATACTTGATTTCAAAAGGATATGGAGCTGATATTACCAATGAGGTGGTAAAGGAGATCATGCTTTTAGAGGAGTTTGAATAATAAGGAATAACAGGTATTACCATAATATAAACATAGAATGGTATTTTTAATATGGCCAGTGATATTATTTTTGGTATAATAAGAATATAAATTAGAAGAAGGCATAATCAAATTCTTTCATGTGCCTAAGGCAAAGATAATTATCTGTGGAGGAAAGTTATGAAGGAAAATAAATTTTTACTCATAATTACTGGAGTTATATCAGGCTGTATTCAGATAAGCGTAGTAATTGGAATGTTAGTTCTTCCCAATATATTATTTAATTCAGAATCTACAAACTCATTTTCTGAAAATGAAATTACTAAAGAACAATCAACGAGCAAATATAATAAAAGCCAACTTACAAAATTTTTTACAAATAGGCAATTAAATAAAAATGGATCTTCTAAGGAAATAGTAATTTATAATGGAGTAACAATTGATGAGGGAATACAATCAAATGAAGATATTGATAATAAAGCAGAGGAGTTAACTCAAAATGCTACAAGTGATAGAGAGAGAGCAAGAATTCTATACACTTGGGTAGGGAGTAACATAAAATATGATGATGATAAAGCCAATAAGGTTTTATATGAAAAGGACATTCGCCAGATGCCAGAAAGTGGCGCAATCAATGCTTTTGAAGGTAGAACTGGAATATGTTTTGACAAAGCATGTCTTTATGTAGCTATGTCAAGAGCTATAAACCTCAAAGTAAGGTTAATAGGAGGACAGGCATTTGATGGACATCAGTATGTAGGGCATGCATGGAATCAAGTTTATTTAAATGATGAAAATATTTGGATAAATGTAGATTCAACCTTCTATGATGGAGGTAATTATTTTGATTCCAACTTATTTAAAAATCATAATGTTGAAGAAATTGTTGGCGAATGGTAAAAAACTTACGTTGCTGTCTTATATAATTTTGAAATTATAAGATTAATTGCTTTCTCACAGTCTTTATCATTGGGGTCTATTGACCAAGCTAAATTAAAGTGCCTCAAGGCTGTGTCAAGGCATTCCTTCATAACATAGCAGTACCCAAGATTAAAGAAATATTTACTTTCACGTTTAATAGAAATTGCTTTATTTAACATTAATATTGCATCGTCAAAATTTTTTAATTTAATAAAACAAACGCCGCAATTATAAAATGAACAAGCCGAATTTAGATTTTGAGATGCAGATTTTTTATAACAATCTATAGCTCTTTCATAATCTTTAGAATTATAATATTTGTTGCCTTCATTGAAATAATTCATTTGTGACCTCCAAAAATAAAAATGTAAATATTACCTTAAACATTTTATAATTATTGACAAAACTTTAAATTAGTATACATATGGAATAATTTATAAATATTTTAAATTTATAGCATTGTATTATACATTGCAAAAAACAGAGTAGGTGAATAATAAAACATGATAAATTATAGAATTGGTTTAGATATTGGATCAACAACTGTAAAGTTAGCAGTTCTTAATAGTGATAATATTTTAATATATAATGAATATAAGAGACATTTTTCGGATATAAGAAGTACAATAATTGATTTAATAAATGAATGTTATAAGGAATTAGGGGACATTAATTGTAAAATTAACATTACAGGCTCAGGGGGATTATCAGTATCCAAATGGTTGAATCTTGGATTTGTGCAAGAAGTAATTGCATGTTCAAAAACAGTTGAAACGATAATTCCACAGACTGATGTTGTGATTGAACTTGGTGGTGAAGATGCTAAAATTACATACTTTAAAGGTGGAATAGAGCAAAGAATGAATGGAAGCTGCGCAGGAGGAACTGGAGCTTTCATAGATCAAATGTCAATACTATTAAATACAGATGCAATGGGATTAAACGAGTATGCTAAGGAATATAAAGTATTGTATCCAATAGCATCAAGATGTGGTGTTTTTGCTAAAACGGATGTACAACCGTTAATTAATGAAGGAGCCAAGAAGAGCGATATTGCTGCGTCTATTTTTCAAGCGGTAGTAAATCAAACAATTGGGGGACTTGCGTGTGGTAAGCCTATTAGAGGTAATGTAGCGTTTCTTGGGGGACCATTATTCTTCTTATCGGAGCTTAGACAGAGGTTTATTGAAACATTAAATTTAAAAGATGGACAAATTATTGCTCCTGAAAATTCTCAACTTTTTGTTGCCATGGGCGCTGCATTATTGTCAGAAAAGGAAAAAATAACATCTCTAAGAAAGATTGTTGAGAAGATTTCAGATATATCAAGTATAAAAGATGATACAGAGCCAAGACTAGAACCATTATTTAAGAATGAAGAGGATTATATAAAATTTAAAGATAGACACGATAAGAATGTCGTAAAAAGATTAGATATCAAAGAATACAAAGGAAGAGCATTTTTAGGCATAGATGCAGGTTCGACAACAACTAAAGTTGCACTTATAAGTGAAAATTCAGAACTTTTATACTCCTATTATGGAAGTAATGAGGGAAAACCTTTAAAGAAAGTAGTAGAAATTATAAAAGATTTATATAAAAAGATTCCTGAGAGTGTAGAGATTATGAATTCGGCTGTTACTGGCTATGGAGAAGCTTTGATTAAAGCAGCTCTTCATATAGACATAGGAGAAATAGAAACGATTGCTCATTACAAAGCTTCGGACTATTTCCTGCCAGGAGTTGATTTCATTTTAGATATTGGTGGACAAGATATGAAATGTCTGAAAATCAAAAATGGAGCTATAGATAGCATTCTTTTAAATGAAGCATGTTCTTCTGGGTGCGGATCATTTATTGAAAGTTTTGCTAAATCTTTAGATATGAAGGTAGAGAATTTTGCAAAAGAAGCTTTATTTTCAAAAGCTCCAGTTGACCTTGGTTCAAGATGTACAGTGTTTATGAACTCAAGAGTTAAGCAATCCCAGAAGGAGGGAGCTGAAGTTTCGGACATTTCAGCAGGACTTTCGTATTCAGTAATAAAAAATGCTTTATTTAAAGTAATAAAATTAAGAGATGAAAAAGATATTGGTGAAAAGGTAATAGTACAAGGTGGAACTTTCTATAATGAAGCTGTACTTAGAAGTTTTGAACTTATCTCTGGCAGGGAAGCTGTCAGACCAGATATAGCAGGTCTTATGGGTGCTTTTGGATGTGCGCTTATAGCAAAAGAAAGATATGTTGAAGGTACAAAATCAAGTTTATTACCTAGAAATAGAGTGGATGAATTCGAAATGACAACCTCATTTAGAAGATGTGGTAAATGCGGAAATAATTGTCTGCTTACTATAAATCAATTCTCTATGGAAGAAGAATATATTTCAGGGAATAGATGTGAAAGAGGTCTAGGAATAGAAAGGCCTAAGGAGAATAAATTACCAAATTTATATGAATATAAGTATAAAAGAACTTTTAATTATAAGCCTCTTAAAGAGGAAGAAGCAAAGCGTGGTGCAATTGGAATTCCAAGAGTACTAAATATGTATGAAAACTATCCATTTTGGTTTACATTGCTAACTAATTTAGGCTTTAGTGTAAAATTATCAGCTGCTTCAAGTAAAAAAATATATGAACTTGGAATAGAGACAATTCCATCTGAATCAGCTTGTTATCCAGCTAAACTTGCGCATGGGCATATAATTAATTTGATAAATAGAGGGATTAAAACCATTTTTTATCCATGCATATCATATGAAAAAAGTGAATTTAAAGATGCTCAGAATAATTACAATTGTCCCATGGTAACTTCATATCCTGAGGCTATTAAAAATAATATGGATGAGCTGAAATTAAATAATATTAATTTTATTGAACCGTTTTTATCTTTGGATAACGATAAGGAACTTTCTAAACGTATTGTAGACGAATTTAAGATGTTTAATGTTACATTGCAGGAGGCAAAAGCTGCTATAAAAGCAGCAAGCTTGGAAAGAGAAACTTACAAGAGGGACATACAGAGAAAAGGTGAAGAAGTAATAGACTATTTGAGAAATAATAATAAAAAGGGAATAGTTCTATGTGGAAGACCTTATCATGTAGATCCGGAAATAAATCATGGAATTCCTGATATTATAAGTTCCTTTGATATGGCAGTATTAACAGAAGATAGTATATCACACTTAGGTGTGCTAAAGGATAAATTAAGAGTTGTTGATCAGTGGATGTATCATTCAAGATTGTATAGAGCAGCAGCATTTGTCGCAGAGGAGCCTTGTGTAGATATTATTCAACTAAACTCTTTTGGTTGTGGATTAGATGCTGTTACTACAGATCAAGTTTCAGAAATAATATCATCTAGAG
This sequence comes from Clostridium chromiireducens, assembly GCF_003575225.1. Taxonomy (NCBI): domain Bacteria; kingdom Bacillati; phylum Bacillota; class Clostridia; order Eubacteriales; family Clostridiaceae; genus Clostridium; species Clostridium chromiireducens. The sequence goes on from NZ_QXDJ01000002.1 coordinate 1,129,446, forward strand.
GAAAGATATATACTGTTCTTAAAATAGATGAAGGTAATAATTTAGGAGCGGCTAAAATAAGGATTAGATCATTAAAAGCCGCTATGGATGAAAGAGAAAGAAAGAATTATAAACCTGTTGAAGAAAAAATAGTTTATAAAAATCCAGTATTTACACCAGAAATGAGAAAAAAACATACAATATTAGCTCCGCAAATGTCACCGATACATTTTGAGCTAATTGAAACCGCGGTAAGGGCAGCCGGATATAATATCGAAGTTCTACCATCAATGGATATGAAAGCGGTTGATGAGGGATTAAAATATGTCAACAATGATGCTTGTTACCCTTCGATAATAGTAGTTGGGCAAATGATTGAAGCATTAAAATCAGGTAAATATGATTTGAATAATACTTCAGTTATTATTACTCAAACCGGGGGCGGGTGTAGAGCGACTAACTATATTGGCTTTTTAAAGATGGCATTAAAACATGCAGGATTTGAGCAGGTTCCAATTATATCCTTAAATGCGGTTGGTCTTGAACAACAACCAGGTTTTAAAATTACTACGAAGCTTCTTAATAAAGCAATAATGGCACTTGTTTATGGGGACTTATTTATGAGGGTTTTGTATAGAACTAGACCATATGAAAAAGTTAAAGGTTCTGCAAATGAACTCCATGCAAAATGGAATGAGAAGGTAAAGGTTAATTTAATCAATGGAAGCAAGAGAGAATTTAATAATAATATAAAAGAGATTATTAAGGATTTTGATACGTTGCCATTACTAAATATTAATAAACCTAGAGTTGGAGTTGTTGGGGAGATATTAGTTAAATTTCATCCTACAGCAAATAACGATATAGTAGGAATATTAGAAAATGAAGGAGCGGAAGCTGTTGTACCTGATCTTTTAGATTTCTTCTTCTATTCAACTTTTGATGCTGATTTTAAAGCTAGATATCTTGCAGGAAGTAAAATTACACAACATTTGTGCAATTTAGCGATTATGTATATGGAGAGCTATAGAAATACTATGAAAAAATCTTTAGAAAAGAGCAGCAGATTTTATAAACCTAAGCATATAAAAGAATTAGCTGATATGGCATCTCCTATATTATCTTTGGGAAATCAGACAGGAGAAGGCTGGTTCTTAACTGCTGAGATGATAGAATTAATAGAAAGTGGAGCGAGCAATATTGTTTGCCTTCAACCATTCGCATGTTTACCAAACCATGTGACTGGAAAAGGAATGATCAAGACTTTAAAAGAAAGATATCCAAGCTCAAATATTGTAGCAATTGATTATGATCCAGGATCTTCAAATGTAAATCAGTTGAATAGAATTAAGCTGATGTTATCAGTAGCATTTAAAAATTTAGAAGATCAAGTTAAAACATATATGAAAAAGCAAGAGAAGGTAGAAGAACAAGGAGTACCTAATGAAGTAGGACTAACATTAGAATAAAATAAATAAGATTCAGTTTATACTGCATAATATTGCTGTAGGTATTTCGCAGGTCTATTTTGTACTATTTTTACTAAATCAAGTTGTTATTGGGATAGTGAAAGAATGGACAAAATATTTCTGAGAAAGACCCACAGCTATTTTTTTAAGTTATAATTCATTTGATTTAAGACGTAATTTTAAAAAAATATAAGTTATTTACATAATTTTAGCAAATAGGTTATAAACTTATTGTAAAAGTATATTTATCAGTGTATTGTATATGTATTGATAATTTGCAAAAAGGTAGATGGGTAGAAAATTAGGAGGTAATAGATGAGCACGCAAAGTAATCATCCAGAAGAAGAAAAACTAAATGAAAAGAAATTTAGACCAGTAGTATTTTTGATGGCAATAATATATATTGTTGTATTTTTAGGAATAACAACTCCTCTTATGTTACTTTGGGGGCCATATGAAAATACAAGGAAAGTGGTTATATCAACTGTTCTTGGAACAAGACATTCATACCTGGTAACTGATTTTTTATCTCAAGATGCTATAAATAAGATTCTAGGAGTAAATAATACTGTTAACGAGGTAACAGAGAATGTTGCTGAAAAAAGCGAAACAGATCTTAATAAAATAAGAGTTAAGTACACTAGTGGAAATGAAATCACCAGGTACGATATACATACAGATAGATATAATGGATATGTTTTAGAAATAAAAAACCCGCTTGGTGTTAAAGTCGCAATGACAAAGTACCTAGGAAAAATAGGACAAAAGACGAGCGAAATGGCCGAGGAACATAATGCAATTGCTGCTATTAATGGGGGAGCTTTTGTAGATGAGTCGTCAGACGGAACTCTTTATGCAGGAACAGGGGCAGAACCAGGGGGATTTGTAATTTCAGATGGTAAAGTTATATATCCAAAGACTAATGTAAAGAAAGATAATGTTGAAAATGTAATTGCTTTTACAAAAGGAGGTCAATTGATTGTTGGCGACCATACATTAGAAGAATTACAGAAACTAGATGTAAAAGAAGCAATGTGCTTTAGACGTCCCAATATTATAATTAATGGTAAGCCACAAGTAAAGGATAAAATGTCTGATGGGCTAAATCCGAGAACTGCCGTTGGTCAAAAAGAAGATGGAACAGTAATCTTTTTGGTTATTGATGGTAGAAAAATAACAGCACCTGGTGCAAGCGTTTATGATGTACAACAAATAATGTTGGATAGAGGAGCAATCAATGCAGGGGCACTTGATGGCGGATATTCATCAACAATGTATTATAAAGATGAAGTAATAAATTCTCCTAATGCATGGGATGGAGAGAGATCGGTTGCAACAGCATTTTACGTTGAATAAAAGAAAATACTTAAAGCTTGTAATTGATATTTTTGTCTATCAAATTAAGATAAGGCTTAGGTAGGAATATTTTTGAAGGAAAGGATAAAGCAATGAAAAACCTAATTAGGATTTTAATATGGACATTTGTGGCGATATTAATTCAACAAAGTATCTTTATGTACGTAGAGAATATATACTTGGCTTCAGATGTAAAGATAGAAGCTCAAAAAGTTGAAGAGAAGAAAGAAGCTCCAAAAGAAAAGAAACAAAATGAAATTCATTTAAAAGATGGAGTGGAACAAATTTCAGTGTCATCTGATGGGAGATTTGTTGCTTACTTAGAGAATAAAAAACTTAAGGTATTGGATAGTAATGATAATAGTGAGAAAGAATTTGAAAGTGAAAGTAATGGGGAAGTTGCATTCTATAAATGGTTAACAAATGAGAATAGCATAATTGTTATTCAAAAGGTCCAAAAGGATGGAGATTTATATTTTGAACCAGTATCATTCAATGCAAAAAAAGGTGAGACAAGGCAACTTACAGATTTTAATTTAAATGAATTAAAAATAGATATAAGAAATAATAGTGAAGTAATTGATAATGTTGTGTTTTCAACGGCTACCCATACTCTTTATATAAAAGTTAAGAAAATAAGCGGCAAAAGTGATCTTTACTATGCAAATGTAATGAATCAATTAGAAAAAGTTAGATCAAATAAGCAGATTGGAAATATTGTTGTACCGACTACAAGTACAAATGCAGTAATGGAAATGGGAGATGGAGCAACTATATTAAATAATCCTGATAATATAGAAATACCTAATGTTGAAGTTACCAGAATATTGGGAAGTGATATTAATGATAATGTATATTTTGGTGAAGAATCTGATGGGAAAATTGCTAAGATATATTATACTGCTTTAAATAATGAAAAAATAAAGTGGAACACATTAACCTTACAAAAACCAGTGAATAGAGACGATATTATAATAGATTATTCTGGCAAAGTCTATGTAAATGATAAAACTGCAAGTAGCGTTTTGGAGCTTTATAGCAAAAAAACGATTAAATACGAAGGTGAACTATTGCAGTCATACTCCAAAGGTATTTTTTCAAAAGATAATGGTAAATTGATAAAAAATGAACTCCAAGAAAATAGAATCTCAATAAAATAGTATTGCTGAAATAATTATAATAGTGTTCTACTCATAGGAAGCTTTTAGCACAATTTAATAGATAAACACTAATGTACAGGAGATTTTTATTTGTTATTTAATCCATATTTGGAATTTTACAAATGAAAATCTCCTAATCTTTGATAATGAAATTACTGGGGGTAAGCAATACAACCTTATTCTTTCTTCAATATTAATTTTTATACTTAATAAAAAAGTAAATTATTCGGAATTTTAAAATAATCTGTATTTATGCACACTATATTCCAAATTATATGATATAATAAATAATGGAAAAGGTGTTAACGTGAACAAAGGAGACTACTGGATACTAATGCTTATGTAAGCTAAGTAGTGGAAAGGGATGAAAGGGAATAATGGTAATAAGAAAGAATGTATTAAAGTTAGCTATACCAATAATGGTAGAGCAGACTTTTGTTATGCTGCTAGGTGTTTGTAATACTATGATGGCAGGGCATATTAGTGAGGAAGCTGTATCTGCTATAGGGATGGTAGATTCAATAAATATGTTGTTTATTTCTTTTTTTGCAGCTTTATCGGTTGGAGCGACTGTAGTAGTAGCGCAACAAATTGGACAAGGTCAAACTAAGAGAGCGAATGAAACTGCGAAGCAAGCTATAATATCAGGGATTATCGTATCTGTACTGATAACTTTGCTTCTATGGATTTTACGGATTCCATTAATAAATTCTCTTTATGGTTCCGCTGAAGAATTAGTAAAATTAGATGCAAAATTATATATTGAATTCACTTTATTAACATATCCATTTATTGCTATTGAGCAAATTGCAAATGGTATACTCAGAGGGACAGGAGATACGAAAACTCCAATGAGTATTACAATGTTTATGAATGTTATTAATATAATATTAGGATATATTTTAATATTTGGGATTAATATTATCAATATACCTTCTCTTGGAATAATGGGGGCTGCAATAGCCATAGCTATTGCTAGAACTATTGGAACTGTAGTTATTGTGATAGTTTTATTTAGAGGAAGCAAAAATATAAAAATTAAGAGGTTATTTCCTTTTAAGTTTGACATGAAGATACAGAAGGAAATTTTTAATATTGGAATACCAGCAGGTATGGAACAAGTGATTTTTCAAACTGGTAAATTAATTGTCCAAGTCTTTATAGTTACAATGGGGACAGCATCAATTGCAGCAAATGCAATAGGAATGTCCATTTCTCAAATAATTAATGTACCAGGGAATGCATTTTGTTTGGCTGCAACTACTTTAGTTGGTCAATATGTTGGAAGAAATGATATTGAAGGTGCAAAAAGTACTTTGATTTATTTGACTAAGTTTGCAACTATTTGCCTAGTTTCTGTAGGTTTTCTTTTTGTTCCAATATCAGAATGGGTAGCAAGTTTTTATACCAGCGATCCAGAAGTAATACGGCTCACGGCATTATTACTTAAGAGCAATAGTATAGCGCTTGTTGCATGGGCTGTGTCATTCGTACTTTCGTCAGGATTAAAAGGAGCTGGTGATACTAGATACACTATGGTAACAGCATTTGTTGGCATGTGGGTGTTTAGAATCGGATTTGGATATGTTTTGGGAATTGTATGTAGAATCGGAGTTTTGGGGATCTGGATTGCTATGTATATAGATTGGATTGTCCGCGGATCAATGTATTCTATAAGATTAAGCGGTATTAAATGGTTAAGACACAGGCTTACGTATTAGTAAATAAACTTTAAGATTCTAAAAGGCAAAGTTTCAATAAATTCATAGAACTTTTAAATATTCTTATTCAATGTATAATTAAATTTTAATTCACATCTAATAACGAAGCTAGGTATCTATAAATTTTAGATACCTTTTTTGTATAATATATTATATTTACTATTTAAACACTTGCAAAAATAAGATATAATTAGGTAAAATGATAAATTTTAGTAATAAAGTTGAAAAATTGTAAAGTGAAATTTATTATTTAAATGATTATTTTGTGGGTTTATATTAATAAAAATTTGCTAGTGTCAGATAATCCTATATTTAATATTAAAAGGGGAGAGTTGATAAAAAATAGAGGAAAGAATTACTTAGTATAATAAAACAAGATAATTGTAAAAAACAAGAGGGGAATGAAGGAAATGACAAAAAAAATTGTAAACATTATTGTGATAGCAATAATAATAATGATTAGCACCATATTGCCGATAATTTTAAAGTTGTCTATAATGAATGCTGTAGTAACAGCATTGATAGCAGTTATTATAGCAGCGGTATATCTAGCTATATTAGGTAATTCTGAAAAAGATAAAACTAATAATTCAGGATATAATGAAATGCCTATAGAAACAACAATATCATCTCAAAGCTCACAAGAGGAACTAGCTATAGATATGGACAATGTTGTAAATAGTAAAGAAAAAGAAGAAATCTTGCAATTAGCAAAATTTCAAGAGGAGACTGTGGAAAATTTAAATAATATAATTAACAAAATGATTGACAAATCAGATGAAATGAAGAAGGATATTCACAAATCAACTAAATTAGATGAAACTGAAAACGATGACACTGTTAAACTTGGAGAAGCGCTAGCTAAGACTATGTATTTTACAAGTGTAGGTTCTGAAAGTATGGGGAATATGGATGAGTCTATGAAAAAGATATATGATGCTAACAGATTATTGGATAAATCAGTACAGGTTGCAAACAGTTCAACTAAAGAAGCAATTGATATAATTCATCTAATAGGAAATATTGCAAATCAAACGAATTTATTAGCATTAAATGCAGCTATAGAAGCAGCGAGAGCGGGGGAAGCAGGTAAAGGCTTTTCAGTAGTAGCATCTGAAATTAGGAAGTTAGCAGACGATGTTAAAACAGCTGTAAATAGTGTTGATGGTATAATAAATGATATAACAAAAGCTATAAACAAGACTACTGAAAATGCAAGAGAAGGTGGACAACTAATAGAGGAAAGTATAAATACTGTAAAGACAGCAGAAGATATATTTAAGCAAATAGTTACAGAAGTAAGCGAAATTGATGCTCATGCAAATGTTATATCGGAACTAAGTGGAAGATATGAAAAAGTAAAGACTACAGCATTAGAAATGTCAGAAGCACAAAATCAATCACTTAGCTCTTTATCAGAAACTGCAAAAAAATTATTACAAACTACAAAATCAATAAAGAATAAAATCTAAAGAAAATTGATATAATTAAAGCATACTATATAAATTATCTATGGTTAAAAAGGGGAAAAATTTATGAATAAAGGTAAAAAGACTATAATTGGTACAGGAGTTATTTTTGGAACTATGGCAGCAATAAGCAGTGTTATTGCTGTAAGTAAAAAATTAAAGAAAAACAAAGAGCAAAGTTTTTTAGAAAGTATAGAATATACAACAGGTAAAGTTAGAAACTTTGGGACATTATATTTAGATAATGAGAAACAGAAAAGGCCAAAAGATTTTATAGAATTTAAAGATATCCCTGAGTACAAAGGACAAAAAATCAAAATAAACGATACTGATAAAAATGAAGAATATATGTTAACATGGGTAGAAGTGAACGACGATAATAAAAAACTTTTAATATGTGATCGGAATATATTAAAAGGCATGTCCTGGAATGAATTAAATGAGCAAAATTTAATTTTTGGTAAAGTTGTAATAATTGAAGGCAAAAAATATATTCTAAGGCTATTAACCGGATATAGTGAAAAGAAAAATTACAAAGCAAATGAATGGGATAAATATATTGTAAATACAGATAAAATTGATAGTTTGCCGATATGTAAGGATTGTGATATGTCAAATAGTACGAAGCAGCAAGATGAAAAACAAAAATTAAATGGAGATAGTAATAAGTTGTGGAATTGGTACAATTTTTCTAGCTTTACTCAAAGTGAAGGCTTAAGGCGTGAAAAATTTTGCATAATAAGAGGATTCTATTCAATAACATACTCTAACCAATCAATTAAGGACTTAAAATACGAAACCGTTGGGTATAGACCAGTTTTAGAATTGATTGAATAAAAATATTATTAGCGTATAAGCAGTTGTATAAATGCTTATACGCTTTTATAATAAGAAAAAATATATAATTTTATCAAAAGGAGAAGAACATGAGACTAAATAATTTCAGTGATAGAAATAAAGGAATATTATTTATTATAGCATCGGCTTTTGGATTTGCAATGATGGCTGCATTCGTTAAAATATCAGGGGATTTACCATCATTTCAAAAAACTTTTTTTAGAAATATAGTGTCAGCTACAGTAGCATTTATAATTTTATTTAGGCATAAGGGTAATTACTTTGGAAAAAGAGAGAATCAGAAAAAATTAATACTAAGATCAGCACTTGGAACTCTAGGGATAGTATTTAATTTTTATTCCATAGATAAATTAGTATTATCAGATGCAAACATGCTAAATAAACTTAGTCCGTTTTTTGTGATTATTTTTTCTGGATTATTTTTAAAAGAAAAAGTAAATTCAAAGCAGGTTATAGCTATAGCAATTGCTTTTATAGGAACATTATTTGTAATCAAACCATCATTTAATTTGGAGATGATCCCAGCAATAATTGGAGTACTGGGTGGAATATTTGCAGCGGCAGCATATACATGTGTCAGGGATTTAGGTGGAAAAGAAAATACGGAGACAATTGTTTTTTATTTTTCATTTTTTTCAAGCGTTATTATACTTCCGTTTATGATTATTTCATATAACCCAATGAATTTTATTCAATTTATTTACTTACTCTTAGCAGGAATTTTTGCTAGCATTGGTCAATTTGGAATAACTTTAGCTTATAAATACGCACCTGCTAAAGAAATTTCAATTTTTGATTATACAAATATAGTTTTTTCAGCAATAATAAGTGTATTTTTATTTGGAACTATTCCGGATTATTTGAGTGTTATTGGGTATATGATTATATTCTTAGCGTCACTATATATGTTTATATTTAATAAAGGCTAGATAATTGAATTCATAGAATTAATATAGCAATACATATAAAACTAGGTTAAAAATATATTCAAAGGTATATTATATAAAAATTTATAAATAAAACTTGACAAAAGTGGTTATATATTATATTATCTAATTGAGAATGATTTTCAAGATTATTTAAGGTAACAAGGAGGAACTGAAATGAAGATTGTATATTGGTCAGGAACTGGTAATACAGAAAAAATGGCTCAATTGATTGGAAAAGGAATAACTGAAGGCGGAAAAGAATCGGAAGTTATAAATGTTTCTGATGTAAATGTAAATGAGTTATTAAATGAAGACATACTTGTTTTAGGATGCTCAGCTATGGGCGATGAGGTATTAGAAGAATCTGAATTCGAACCATTTATAGAGGAGATTTCAACCAAAATATCTGGAAAGAAAGCAGCACTTTTTGGATCTTATGGCTGGGGAGATGGACAATGGATGAGAGACTTTGAAGAAAGAATGATAGGTTATGGTTGCAGTATAATCGGAGACCCATTAATTGTTCAAAATGAGCCAGATGACAATGAACAAGAGTGCATAGATTTTGGTAAAAAAATAGCGCAAATATAAGCAAGTTCGGTGGTGATATAGAATGAAATATCTAGATTTTTACAAAAGATTAGATTCAATGAAAAATAAGGAGTATATCGAGAATTTTTTAGTGTACAATTCGTCTCTAGTAATCGCTGGAGTTAAGCCGGCGGTAACAGTAACAATGAAAAAAAGTAATAGAAAATTACACAACAGCTGGACAAGTTATGGAAAGTCTTTTCTTAAAAATATAAATTTAAAGTTTATAGAATTAAGAGAAAGTGATAGTTCTATTATAGTGATGATTTACGATGAAAGTATATTGGAGAAAGAATTAAACAGAAAAACACATATAGAGTTTTTAGTTAATATGGGATACCCCTTCGAGATTAAAATAAATGAATATGTTAATACATTAAAGTATAGATATGATCAATATCACTGCCCTCACGAACTTGGATTATTCCTTGGAATACCTTTTGAAGATGTTAAAGATTTTATGGAATGTACTACTAAGCAATGCCTATTATGCGGATACTGGAAAGTATACAATGATAGTAATAAAGCAAAAATAATCTTTAATAAATATGATAAAGTTAAAGAATATGCCATAAAAAATATGCTTGAAGGGAATTCATCGCGTGACCTCGCTTTAAGTATAAAAAACTCCTTTTATATTAATGCTATTTAGTTAGCAAATAGATAATTAAAAATTGTTATATAGTTAAGTTTTTATAAGAATATGAATACAAAATTATTCTTGGTTTTACACACTACCATGAATAAATGTGATAATTAACCACCATAGTGATTTATTTAATGCCCACACACCATTAAATAATGTAATAGACCATGATATATACTTATAATGTCCACACCATTATAAGTATGAAAATAATAAAACAAACGAATTTTTTATTAGATAGTACATTTCATAAAATTTATATAAGAACTGCAAGGTTTACACACGCCTTGTGGTTTTTTATTTTTACATTAATGTACAATTATAGTATAATCTATATTATATAAAATTAAATTATGTAATAACTTATATTAGGATATTTTTTAACTTTGGAGTTAAAATATCATTAATAAGCTAAAATAAAACGAATAGTATTTAATTCTGAATATTTATATAAAGCTAAATATCAAATTGAATTTATGAATTTAGATTGGGAGTTTGAAAGAATAAGGATGTGAGAATATAATATGCTATTTAATAAACTTTTCGAGATAGATAAGGTTAGTGATTCAATTGGAAGTGTAAATTTTAGAGAAGCAGTAAGAGGAATCATAATACGAGATAACAAAATATTAATGGTACATTCGAAAAATAAAGACTACAAGTTTCCAGGTGGTGGAATGAAAAAAGAGGAAAAACATGAAGAAGCATTAAAAAGAGAAGTGGAAGAAGAGACAGGTTATATTTGCAATAGAATAAATGGGCAAATTGGTATTGTAACTGAAAGAAGTAGGGATAAATATGTAAATGATAGAATTTTTAAAATGATTTCTTATTATTATTTTGCAGAAGTATCTAATGTAAGAAAGTCACAAAAGTTAGATCCTTATGAAGCGAAGTTAGGATTTAAGCCAGAATGGGTAGAAATAGTGGATGCTATAAACAATAATGAAAAAATAATTGAATTAGGAGATAAACATATTGCAAATTGGATATTTAGAGAAACTTACGTATTAAAAGAAATACAAAATCATATTAATGAAATATACCAACATAAGGAATAATATTTTGTTAATACTTTATTAAATAAGTTTGTAATTAATAATACTCAAGGATATATTAACAAAAGTGAAGAAAATGTTTACAAGAAGCTTGGCTCAAGTTATAATTAAGAAGAAGTAGTTAAAAGTGAATATTTTAAGTAAAAGATAATAATAGCATTTAATAGCTTTTAATATATCTTCAAAACAATTAATCTCTTTACATAATAAAAAAACTCCTTTGAGGGGTTTTTTTATTATGTTTTTGGAAAAGTTATATTCAGTAATAACTTTACGAGGAGAAAAAGATGAGAGTAAGACTTGGTTATGTAGCAGTTTCTATGAGGCTAGGAAAGAAGATTACTAGTTCTAGTACAGTAACATTTGCAAATTATAGCAAAATAATTGATGATAAGAATAGATTAGAAAAGCTAAAGAGTATTACTTTATCTAATCTAAATGATTTAGAAAAAATACTCAAATATAATATAGAAAATAATATCCATTTTTATAGAATAACATCTGCACTAATTCCTTTAGTTACACACCCAGAAGTAGGTTACTGGGGCCATAGAGAAATTTTTAAGAAAGATTTTGAGTATATAGGTAGAATAATCAGAGAACATAATATGAGGGTTGATACTCATCCGGATCAATTTAATGTTTTGAATAGTACAAATGATGAAATAGTTAATAATACAGTAAATAATTTGATGAGGCAGGTGGAGTGGTTTCAAGATTTAAATTATCCGAATGGAAAAATGGTTTTGCATGTTGGTGGTTCAGCTGGAGGTAAACAAGCAGGAATAGAAAGGTTTATAGCAAATTTTAATAAGTCTCCTAAAGAAATAACTTCAAAACTAATAATTGAAAATGATGATAAGACTTATACAGCAAATGAAGTTTTAGATTTATGTAGAATATTAGACATACCAATGGTTTTAGATGTACATCATCATAACTGCAATAATAATGGTGAAAATATAGAGGCGTTGTTGAAAGATATTTTTAACACTTGGGGTAATGAAAGTTTACCACCTAAAATTCATTTCTCTACACCTAGAGAGAATGAAAAAGATAGAAAACATGCAGACTATATTAATGCTAAGGATTTTGTTGGATTTTTAGAAAAAGCTAAAAAAATAGATACAGATATTGATGTAATGCTAGAATGTAAGCAGAAGGACGAAGCATTGTATTTATTAGCTGAAGATATAAAAAAAATTAGGCCACAGTATAAATGGATAGATAATAGCAGCTTTGAAATTTAGTGATTGAAATAGGCGAAAAGTTTATGATTACAATAAAATAATTATTTAGATAAAAATAGATACATGAGTGTAATGCTTCATTTAATTAATTGAAACCATTCGCACATGTATCTATTTTTGAATTTAAATTATTATGGTTATTAATAATTTTTATAAATTTAGAAGTCGCGTTGACTTTGGATATAATTTTCATACCAATTATTAAATAAAACTTTGAAAGAAGCGGCTATTGGAACAGCTAACAGCATACCTAACAGTCCGCCTACATTGCCACCAATTAAAATTGCTAACATTGTAAATACAGCATGTAATCCTACACTATTGCCAACAATTTTAGGAGCTAAAAGATTATTATCTATTTGTTGAACAACTAGCATAGCAATAACAGCGTAAAGTATTTTAATAGGGGTTCCACTAAGCAGTCCCATAATCGCAGCAAGAATGGTACCAACTATTGGACCAACGTAAGGAATCATGTTGCAAATACCAGCAATGATTCCAATAACAAAGGCATAATTTATACCTACAATTGAAAGTGCAATTGCAGATAGGACTCCAACAAAAAATGCTTCTAACAATTGACCTCGTAGATATTTTGCAAATACTTCATGTATTACTCTAAAAATGTATGTAATATTACTTCCAATATTACTTTTCCTAAATACTAAATAGTAAAGTTTATTCCATAAATCCATAAAATACTCAGAATCTTTTAATAGATAGATACTAATTATAAGAGCAATAAAAAAGGTTGCCACACTACTTCCTATGGACATTATATAGGAAGTCATATTACCAAGATTATTTTCAATATATTTTTGTAAGTTAACAAGTCCATCGGTAATATATGGTTTTACGCCATCAATTAATGGGTTATTTAAATTATTTAAAGTTGCCCTTATGGAATCTGTTGAAAAAGAATTATTACTCAAATATAGAGAAATATGCTGAGCCATATTTGTTATAGTTGTGTTATTTGATAATTGACCACCAATCATGAAATAAATTCCAAACAGCAATCCTAAGAAAATACCAATCATTAAAAGGTATGCAAATATAATCGCCAATGTACGCCTTGTAGATGGATTTTGAATTCTAACGAATTTACTTTTTTCTAAAAAATTTTCTATGGTTCTAGTGATAGGATATAAAAGATAAGCAATTACGATCCCTATAAGTAATGGTTTGATTAAGTCAATTGAATAACTACCAATATTTAATGCTGTTCTGAAGAGTGCACCTATATTAAGAATAAATAAGAATGCTATATAAATTATTACAGCTGTAATTGTTATATAAATAGAGTATTTAAGCAGTTTTTTATCAAATTCAATTTTCATGCTAGTATTATTATCTCCTTGTTATTGTGTAAATTTAAATGATCAATCAAAAATAATGTTGCTCATTTACAACATAAAACTTAATTAAAATATAATTACTAACATTATAACACATTTTTTAGAATATATTAGGTATTTTAAAATTACAATATACTTAAAATTAAGCAAAGCGTTTAGTTAAGAGTATGATATAAAAACTGAGCTTTTATAAACCGAATTAAGGTAATATTACTGAATCAAGTAAAATATATTTAATATGGTAATTATTATCAAGAATAGAGGAGAAGGGTGGAAGAGGAGCTAATGGAGTTTAAAAACATAACCTATAATGATTCAGGCGATAGATCAGTGAATCATAAGAATGAATCTTTGATTGAAACAGAAGTTTATAAAAAACAAGAGAATAAAAAATATGAAGATGAAAAAAAGCTATATTCAAAAGAAGAGGTAAATGAAATATTAAAAGACAGCATAGAAAATATGCTGATAAAATTGGAAAAGGTAATTAATGAAAAATATCAATGTTACAATATCCAAGCTGTATATAATAAAGCAATTAGCAACTGGAACGAGGTATTATGCGATATTAAGTATAATAAAAGTTTTTTGACTTTAAAGCTTTCTAATGATTATATATGTGATAGTGAGAATAAAATTAGTTCGATTTATATTACATTGCTTAGCAATGGAAAAGGAGTTTTTACTGAATGTATACAACGTATTAAGCAAGAATACGAATTCATTAGTCGAGCACTTGCTCATCTGCCTGTAAATGAAACAGAGTTATATTTTAAAGTATGTGAAGAAAGTAAAATTATAGATTGTATTGTTGCAGAGGTCAAAAAAATAATACAAAAGGCATAGATTAAATTTTGGTCTAAATTATATACCTAATGCATAATTATCCTATTTATAACAGGTATCATCCTTATACCTATTATAAATAGGGTAAATGAAAATTGAATTATTTAAAGAGGAACAACCGATAATTTTTTATTAAAATACTTCTTAAAACTTTCATCCATTTCAACAGGTAGACTATCTTTCATATACTTTACACTATCTGCAGGTAATGCTAAATTAAAGTTATCTTTTTCATTTAGGATTACAACCTCAGCTAAGCTATTATAGAAGTATTTGTCAATCTTATGAGCAAGACATAAAATAATTGAAAGTCTTTTACATATTATAATATCATCTTTAGTTAGCAGAGCTCTGTATTCATCTGCTATCTTATAATCAAATTTACCACTTAGGGCAACTGTATATGCAGCCATTAATATTTCTTTATGAGTGAGTCCGGCAATAAAGGAATTAATTATAATATAAAAACTATGTTTATAAGCATGTTTTACTGATATGCTGATGCCAACATCATGTAATTTAGCAGATACTTTTAATAATTTACTTTCTAATTCAAAATACCTTGAATCTGTCTGTTCCAAATGATCGAGTAAAACACGAGACAGATCTTGTATTTTTTCAGCATGTGGAAGATTCAAATCAGTGTTAGTTAAAATATTATTTAATGAAAAATCTAAAATATCTACATTATAAATATTTTCACCTAAGAGTTTTTCATATAGAACACCTTCACGAATTCCGTACTGACTAATTTTTAGAAGTGGGCAATTACAGTAATTCATCAACATAAAAAGAGCAGAAAAAGGAGCAGTAAAAATATCAACTCTTTCTTTAGGGAGTCCTTTTAATTTAGCTTTTTGACTTATATTTAAATCAATAACATAATTATATACTGTTGTAATTTCATCAAATAAAATAAAATAATTATGTAGCAAATCTAAAGGATAGGTAATAAATTTTTTATGAATTTTACCTATAGACCGTGCAGTTCCCCCTATGCCAATCAAAGGTAAACCTTTAGCGCTTTTTAACCAAGGTAATTTATCAAATTCACTGAAAATAAACTTTTTAAATTCTAATATAGTGTCCTTATCAGCAGGTGTATCAAATGGAAAAAGTTTAGTTAAAGGTATTGAGCCTAAAGGTAAACTTATACCATTAATGATATTTTTATTTTTAACCAAAGTTATCTCCATGCTTGAACCACCTATATCAATAAGGAGAGCATTATCAATATCCATGGTGGATTTTACTGTTATATAGCCATAAGCAGATTCTTCTAGCCCGCTTAATATTCTAATATTTAAATTTAATTTGTCTTTTATTAAAGAAATAATTTCATTTCTATTTTTTGCTCGTCTAATTGCTTCTGTGGCCACCGCAATTACTTCTACAACATTGTTCTTTTCACAAAGAATTTTGAAGAATTCTAATGTTACTAATAGCTTTTCGATTCCTTCAATTGATAGATTATTATTTTTATCTAGATATTGTCCTAATCTTGTCATTCTCTTTTCTTCATCAATGATTTTATAAGAATTATTTAAATATATTTCGTAGACTAAAACCCTCATAGAATTAGAACCGATATCAATTACTGCAATGTTTTTCATTTACTCACTCCTAATTAACAAAATGTGACAAAAAAGTTAACTAATAAATAATAATGTGTTAACATAGAATTAACAAAAATGTTAGATTATATTAGTATACTTTTAAATATATTACAATATTCAAAGTGTATTTTAAATACTATTATTACAAATAATTAAAATAAGTTGAAAGAAGATTTAACTTTTGGGTGAGGAGAATTATTATGAATCAAACTTATACATATGATAATCATGAAAATTTTATCAATAGAGAGCTCAGTTGGTTAGAATTTAATCAAAGAGTTTTAGATGAAGCTAAGGACAATACGAATCCTCTTTTAGAAAGGCTTAAATTTTTAGCTATATCTAGTTCAAACCTTGATGAATTTTTTATGGTGAGAATTGGTTCTTTATATAGTCAAATACAGGCAGGATTTGAAGAAAGGGAAGTATCAGGATTAACTCCAAGTGAGCAAATAGAGAGAATCTTAAATAGAGTTAGGAAAATGGTACATGATCAATATAGTACATATGAACATTTGTATGATCATTTAGGATCTAAAAATATAAGAATTTTCACGTATGAAATGTTAAATGAAAAACAACTTGATTTTGTTAAAGATTATTATAGAAATATTGTTTATCCAGTTTTAACTCCTATGGTTATAGATTCAGGAAGGCCATTTCCATTACTATTAAATAAAACGCTAAATATAGGTATAATGTTAAAGGCAAATAAAAGTGATCAAGAAATTTTTGCAACTATTCAAGTTCCATCTGTATTGGAAAGATTAGTGCCTATTCCAGGAGGAGAAGGAGAAAATTTCATTCTCTTAGAAGATGTTATAAAAAATCATTTATGTGAGCTATTTGGGTTTAAGGTTTTGACTACTGCTTGTTATAGGATCACGAAAAATGCAGATTTAAGCTTAAACGAGGAAGGAGCAGAAGATTTACTAGAAACTATTGAAGAATCTCTTAAACAAAGAAGATGGGGATTAGCTGTAAGATTAGAGATTGAAGATACTAGTGATACTAGGATAACAAATAAATTAGAGCAAGAATTTGAGATATCAGACAATCAAATTTTCTCCATAAAAGGACCAATCGATTTAACATTTATTAATAAGTTATATAGTATAAAAGGATATAATGAACTGAAATTTGAACAAATAAAAAGCCTTCCTGTAAAGGAACTACAAGAGTGTGATATATTTCAAGCGATAAGTAAAAAAGATATATTTATTCATCATCCCTATGAAAGTTTCTCATTAGTAGTAAAATTAGTTCAAGAAGCGGCACAGGACGAAAAAGTACTAGCCATAAAGCAAACTTTGTATAGAGTAAGTGGTAACTCTCCTATAATTGAAGCACTTTCAAAAGCAGCAGAAAATGGTAAGCAAGTGACCGTCTTAGTTGAATTAAAGGCTAGGTTTGATGAAGAAAATAATATCCATTGGGCGAGACAGCTAGAAAAAGCCGGATGCCACGTGATCTATGGAGTTATTGGACTTAAAACTCATAGTAAAATATTATTAATTGTTAGGCAGGAAAAGAAAGGAATAAAAAGATATGTTCATTTAGGAACTGGTAACTATAATGATGTAACAGCAAAATTTTATACAGATATAGGGCTTCTTACTGCAAAACCAGAATATGGAGAGGATGCATCTGTTATCTTTAATATGCTTTCTGGATATTTTAAGCCGGAAAATATGAGTAAAATAACAATTGCTCCATATGGATTGAGAAAAAAATTAGAATATTTAGTTGAAAGAGAAACAGAGCATGCTAAACATGGCAAGCCAGCAAAAATAATCGCAAAAATGAATTCACTAATTGATAAAAAATTAATGATAGCATTATACAAAGCTTCTCAAGCGGGAGTTAAAGTAGAGCTTATAGTCAGAGGAATTTGTTCATTAAGGCCTGGTATTAAAGGATTAAGTGATAATATAACGGTAAGAAGCATAGTAGGAAGGTATTTAGAACATAGTAGGATATATTATTTTCATAATAATGGAAATGAAGAAATTTATATTTCAAGTGCAGATTGGATGTACAGAAATCTAGATAAAAGAGTAGAAACTATGACAATAATTGAAGATCAGCAAATTAAAAAGGAATTAAAAGAAATGCTCAGCTTATATTTAAAAGATAATGTTAAAAGTAGAATTTTAAATTCAGATGGATCGTACACAAAGATAGATTCAGACGGAAGGTCAGTTAATGCGCAAGAAGATATGATAGATCTTTGTAAAAGATTTAATAATAAAATTTAATAAAAAAAATTAGTCCCAATTAAATTATTTAATTGGGACTAATTTTATATAATAATGTAAATATAATTACACTATGGTTTTTTTATGTATCTAATAAATAAGTAATATTTATTAGAAATATTACTATAAAAACCCTTAAGTATGGAAAAAAATAATCGAAAGTAATCATAAGAATATAATTTTGGTTTACATTAAAAACTTACGTAAAATATTCTAGGAGATGAGAAGGATGAAAAGCAATAAAATAAAAATCGTATCATTAGTTATAGCAGCAATTTTAGCTCAAGGAACTTGCGCGACTTTTGCGGCAACTTCGAAAGATAGCGATTATACCAAAGACGAATTAAATAATTTAGAACCAGGATTTGAATGGAAAGACGTTAATAAAAGCAATTACAAAGTTAACTCATATAAAAATAGTTTTTCAAGTACCCAAACGCCAGAAACTGGTAATGACAGCGGTAATGATAAGAGTGATTCGACGTCAACAGCAACTAATACCACTGTAGAATCAAATTTAGGAAATGTCATAGTAAGTTCTACACCGAGTACTGGGAGAAAGGGTGACTTCTGGGGGAAAACCAAGGACGGAAAGTGGATATTAATAGAGCAAGGTACTCCTGCAAGTGGATGGAGAAATGTAAGGGGACAGTGGTACTACATGGATGCTGATGGAGTAATGCAAACTGGTTGGATAAATGATGGTGAGACATGGTATTATTTAAATTCTAACGGAAGTATGGCATACAATACATATGTAGATGGATATTACCTTGATTGGAACGGAGCAATGCATTAATTTTATTAAGGAGCTATACTACCTAAAATAATTATTTAATTAACTTTTAAGAGTGTAAATGTGATGAAGTTTTTACAGCTATAACTTTATCATATTTACCTCTTTTTTATTAATTAAATAATCTCAACTTAATTTAAATAGTAATTTCAAGATCAGTAGAATAAATAATTTATATTTAATAATTTTTAAAAGAGCAGTATTTTTATATTATTCGCCTCTATTCTGCAAGAAAGTTAGGTTTTATAGTTATATAATAACAGTATAATCATAGTTTGTTATAGAGTTATGGTTATTTGAATTACCAAGATATTTTAGGCTCAGTTAATATTTACGAATACCCCTTGGTCTGAGCCTTAAAATAAATTTAATCTAGCAAAACAACCTAAAATTAATTTGTTTTTAAAGTTAGTAATGGAGGATATGATTATGGAAAAATGTAAACGAGATAAAGAAGGTTTTGGAAAGTTACTAAACTATGAAGTTGAGAATAACGTAATTAGTATTGAATTTAATAATAAAAAAGTGTTTGTAAATGTAGTAAATTCACATATTATTAACTTCTTTGCACCTTTATTTAGAGAAGAAAGAAATTCTAAAGCAGTAGAAAATTTAAAAGATAGCCATTGTGATTTTGAAATTGAGAATATAGCAGATGGAATTCAATTATTAACAGAAAAACTAACAGTTAGGATTTATGATGAGTTTAAAGTAGATATTTATGACAAAAAGGGAACATTGCTTTGTGCAGATTATAGAGGTGAAAAAGACCCTTTTATAAGAAGAAAAGGAGACTTTATGTTAGCAGAGGCAGAAGGGCATGCCCTTAATAACGATGAAGAGTTTAAAGTATATGTGTCCAAACAAATGGAAGAGGATATGTTTTTTTATGGACTTGGAGAACGAAGTGGGCATCTAAATAAACGAGGCTATCATTATGTAAACTGGAATACTGATAATCCTGCACCACATGGAGAAACTTTTGATAGACTTTATAAGTCTATTCCATTTTTAATTGGATTAAATAAAGGAAATGCTTTTGGTATATTCTTTGACAATCATTTTGAAACACATTTTGATATGGGAAGAGATAATTCGAAATACTATTATTTTGCAGGAGTTGATGGTAATTTAGATTATTATTTTATTTATGGCCCATCAGTAAAAAACGTAGTTGAAGGATATACAAAAATTACAGGAAATATGCCTTTACCTCAAATGTGGACATTAGGATATCAACAATGCAGATGGTCTTATGATAATAAGGCAAGGCTTATGGAGATTGCGAATAACTTTAGGGAAAAAGGAATACCTTGTGATACATTGTACTTAGACATAGATTATATGGATGGATATAGAGTATTTACATGGAATAATGAGAGATTTAATAATCCGGAAGAAATGATTAAAAAGCTTAATAGTATGGGATTTAAGGTAGTAACTATTATAGATCCAGGGGTTAAAGTAGATAAAGGATATAATATTTATGATGATGGGTTGAAAAACGGATATTTTGCGACTGATAATCAGGGAATAGTCTATAGAAATGAAGTGTGGCCAGGGGATTCTGTTTATCCAGATTTTTTGAATTCAGAAGTAAGAAAATGGTGGGGAGAAAATCAAAGGATAATGACAGAAGCAGGCGTGAGTGGTATTTGGAATGATATGAATGAACCAGCTAGTTTTAAGGGTCCGCTTCCTGATGACGTAATGTTTGATAATGATGGAATTCCGGTAACTCATAAGGAAGTTCATAATGTATATGGTCATATGATGGCTAAGGCTACATATGAAGGGTTAAAAAAAGCAACAGGAAAAAGACCATTTATAGTAACTAGAGCCTGCTATGCAGGAACTCAAAAGTACTCTACAATATGGACTGGGGACAATCAGAGTACCTGGGAACATTTAAGGATGTCTATACCAATGCTTATGAATTTAGGGTTAAGCGGAATGGCTTTCTGTGGTACAGATGTGGGCGGATTTGGCCATGATTGCAGTGAAGAGCTTTTAAGTAGATGGGTTCAAGTAGGAACATTTACTCCACTTTTTAGAAATCATTCGGCAATGGGAACAAGAGATCAAGAACCTTGGGCATTTGATGAAAGTACCGAAGAAATAAATAAAAAATATATAAAGCTTAGATACAAGTTAATCCCCTATATATACGATAGTATGTGGAATTGCAGTAAAAATGGTGCACCTATTATAAGACCGTTATTATTCAACTATCAGAATGATAAAAATACTTATGAAATTAATGATGAATTCCTTTGTGGTGAAAATATTTTAGTTGCACCAGTTGTAGAACAAGGAGCTAAAGCAAGAATAATATATCTTCCTGAAGGTGAAACTTGGGTAGATTATTGGACAAAAGAAGAATATAGGGGTGGTCAATATATAATAAGAGAAACTCCACTAGATATTTGTCCAATATTTATTAAAGGGGGATCTATTATTTCGGTAGCAGAAGAACAAAACTATATTGGAGAAAAGAATTCTAATAAGCTAACATTTGAAGTTTTTCTATGCAATGAAGAAACAGAAACAAAATATCATCATTTTACTGATGATGGAGAAAGTTTTAGATATCAAGCTGGGGAATTTAATAATTATAAAATAAAAGTAATCAATAATAATAACAAGGTTGAAATAAAGGTTAAAATTATAGATTATGAATATGATGATAAATTCACACATATAGAATTTATATTTAATAATATAAATGAAAGAGCAGTAACCATCAATGGGGAAGCCATAGAAATTATTGATGGAAAAGCTATAATTCCTAATCTAGTAAGCAATAAAGAATTTGTTTAATAGATAAAAATATAGTTAATGAATTATATTAAATCAGTAGTTAAACGCTAAATAAAGCTAAGTGATTATTATAGCGTTTAACTACAATTTATTTTCAGGGTATTTGCTTAAATAATCAGAAAGGAAGATTTTAAGTTCTATGAAAAATGCAAGTATAAAATTAGAAGAGAATTTATTTAAGATTACTTGGCCTATTTTTGTTGAGATGTTATTACTTATGTTACTTGGAAGCATGGATATATTTATGCTTGGAAAATATAGTGACGATGCTGTAGGAGCAGTAGGAATAGTTAATCAAATAATAAATATGTTAAATCTATTATTTGTTATTATTACTTCAGGAACTACAATAATTTGTTCACAGTACATAGGAGCTAAAAAGAAAGATGAAGATATCATGGGGCTTGTGGGAACATCTCTTGTAATAAATTTATGCTTTGGCGGAATAATAAGTCTGATAATTCTACTATTTTCAAAGTATATTTTACAATGGATGAATGTAGCACCAGAATTTATGACATATAGCTCTCAATATATAAAGATAGTTGGAGGCTTTATGATTGTTCAAGCTATAACGACAACTTTTACTTCAGTTATAAGAGCTTTTGGATTTACAAGTATATGTATGTATACTACGTTTGTAATGAATATATTTAATATAATCCTAAATTATATATTAATATTTGGTAAGTTTGGAGCACCAAGTCTTGGGGTTCAAGGCTCGGCAACTGCAACTACTATAAGTAAGGTATTTGGGACTATCTTTCTAGGATATTACTTGTTTAAGAGGATATTACCAAACTTTTCGTCCAAGTATTTAAGGAAAATTGATAAAAAAGAAGTTAAAAACATACTTCATATGGGAGTACCATCCGCGGGAGAAAATATATCATACTCTGTAGCAAAATTAGTAACAACAGTTATACTAACACATATTAGTATTGCAGCAGTTACTACTAATAGTTATATAAATAATATTTGTATTTTTATTTTTGTATTCTCAGTTGCTATAGCTCAGGGATCATCAATCCTTGTGGGAAGATTAGTAGGGAGAGGAAAAACAGAGGATGCATATCATCTATGTTTCTCTTCGCTAAAAAAAGCATTTGTAGTTTCTACAATTCTAGGAATTTTAGTAGCCGCATTGGGAAGGAATATTTTTGGAATATTCACAAGCAATGAGGAGATATTAGCACTTGGAGCGGCAGTATTATTTGTGAATGCTTTTCTTGAGCCTGGAAGGACTTTTAATCTTGTAATTATAAATTGCCTTAGAGCTTGTGGGGATGTAAGATTTCCAGTGTTTGTTGGAGTATGTTCTATGTGGACAATTGGTGTAGGACTGGCTTATGTATTTAGCATAACTTTTAATTTGGGTATGCCAGGTATGTGGATAGCTTTAGCTATGGATGAATGGGTACGAGGGCTAATCATGTATTTTAGGTGGAGAAGTAAGAAATGGAATGGGAAAGCAATTGTAAGCAAAGAAGAAAAAATAGCTTCAGTATAAAAAAATAGGGAAAAATTGTGTATAAATTCTTGACTTAAAGCTAAGTATATGGTGTAGAATTTATATAGGTTATTCTATGTAACTGATATAATTATTACTCTAATTTTTTACTAATAAGGAGAGAGCGTTTATGGAAAATTTTAATTATTCAATACCTACTAAAGTTTATTTTGGTAAAGGTCAAATTAAAAAACTTGCAACAGTAATTAAAGAATATGGAAATAAAGTACTAATTGCCTATGGTGGAGGAAGTATCAAGAAAATTGGATTATATAATGAGATGATTAAAATCTTAGATGATAATTCAGTGACATATGTTGAGCTTTCAGGTATAGAACCTAATCCAAGAATTGAAACAGTAAGAAAAGGAATTGAAATATGTAGAGAAAATAATGTAGAGGTAGTTCTTGCTGTAGGAGGCGGAAGTACTATAGACTGTGCAAAAGTAATTGCAGCAGGAGTAAAATATGAAGGCGATGCATGGGACCTAGTAACTAATCCAGAAAAAATTAATGAAGTTTTACCTATAGTGACAATATTAACACTATCGGCAACTGGGTCAGAAATGGATAGGCATGCGGTAATTTCAGATATGAGCATTAACCAAAAAATAGGCACAGGGCATGAAAATATGAAACCAAAAGTATCTATATTAGATCCTGAATATACATATTCAGTACCTAAGAATCAAACAGCGGCAGGAACAGCTGATATTATGAGTCATATTTTTGAAACTTATTTTAATCACACAAAGGGTGTAGATATTCAAGATAGCACAGCAGAAGGATTACTCAGAGCTTGTATAAAATATGGAAAGATAGCAATAGAAAATCCTAAGGATTATGATGCTAGAGCTAATTTAATGTGGGCTTCAAGCTGGGCAATAAATGGTCTTATTTCTTATGGAACCAGTTCGCCATGGGTAGTTCATCCTATGGAACATGAATTAAGTGCTTTTTATGACATAACGCACGGGGTGGGTCTTGCAATATTAACTCCTCATTGGATGAGATATTCATTAGATGAGTTTACAGTTTATAAGTTTGCACAGTATGGAGTGAATGTTTGGGGAATAGATAAAGGCTTAGATGAATTTGAAATAGCTAATAAAGCAATAGAAAAGACAGCAGAATTTTTTAAAGATCTTGGAATACCAGGTACATTGGGGGAAGTTGGGATTGAAGAAGATAAACTTGAAATAATGGCTAAGAAAGCTATGAATCCATATTTTAAATATGCATTTAAACCACTAGAAGAAAAGGATGTATTAAATATTTTTAAAGCAGCATTCTAGAAAATATTTATATACCGTGCATTAGATAAGTATAAATATATTATTAAATCCTATGATTTAAAGAGAGGTTATTCTAATTTTGTTATCCATAATAATGATTGGGTTACGAAAGAGTTAGTTTAACCTCTCTTTATAATTATAATAACTAAACTTTAGGTTAAGATATCAAGCGGTTGAGTTGTAATTGAGTCCTAAGTATTCAAGGTATATAGTTTATTATATAGAGAAACTTTTTTTGTACGGGAATGTACGATACAATAAAATAAGATTATTATAAAAGATTAAACTACTCGAATAGTATTTAAAGGAGATTATTTATGAAAGTATTAAGTAATGGTGACAAAGTTGGAATTATCGCCTGTTCAAATGGATTAGAAGAAGCGAATAAAATAAAAATGAAAGAATTAGAAGACACATTAAGTTTATTAGGGTTAAAAGTTGTGTTTAGCGACAAAATATATAGAAAAATTTCTGTGTTTAATGGTACTGGAAGTGAAAGAGCAGAAGTTTTGATGGATTTTTTTAAGGACTGTAGTATTAAAGCCATATTTGATATCTCAGGTGGAGATTTAGCTAATGAGGTTTTGGACTATTTAGATTTTGAAATCATAAGAAATAATCCAAAGTCTTTCTTTGGATATAGTGATCTTTCGGTTATTATAAATTCATTATACTCAAAGGCCGGTTTAAAAACATATTTGTATCAGATAAGAAATTTAATTGAAAGTTATAAGGAAAAGCAAATAAAAGAATTTAAGAGCACGTTTATGGAATCAGGAAATGAACTTTTAAATTTTAACTATAAGTGGATTCAAGGCAATTCTATGGATGGGATTGTTGTTGGGGGAAATTTACGATGCTTTTTAAAATTAGCTGGAACCCAATATATACCTGACTTTCAAGACAAAATTATCTTTTTAGAAAGTTTAGGTGGAGATGTCCCTAAAATGGTAACATATTTAACTCAATATAAACAAATGGGAGTATTTGGTGAAGTGAAAGGAATAATACTTGGAAGTTTTACTGAGATGGAAAGAAAAAAATATTCTCCTGATATCGAAGAGATAGTAAAAGGAATTGTCGATAATCCGAATATGCCAATAGTTAAAACCGATGAAATTGGGCATGGGAAGGATTCTAAATGTATTATTATTGGGGAGAGAATAGAATTATTAATGGTTTAAGAAGATACAATTAATATATACATGTTAAGCTATTGTTAAGGTTAATAAAATAGAATAATATGTGTGAAGAGGAAATCTGATCTTGTAATACCATATTGATTTTATTCTCAACTGACTTATGAAAAAGTCAGTATCTGGTTTGTTTTAGTAGAAGGGGGATATGGATGAGGTAAGCTATCAGATTAAATATTAAGCTTAATTATTATAGAAAACTTTATAAATTAGAATTAATTTGGAATTTATAAGTGCTTTAATATAAAAATAATCTTAATGATAATAAACTTTCAGGGGGACAAGTATGAAAATTATAAGAAATTTATCAATCAAAGTAAAATTGCTAACAGGATTTATAGTTATTGCGCTTTTAATAGGAGTAACAGGCTTTTTTGGAAAGTTTGGTATGTCAAAAATAGAGAATAGTGCGCAAGAAATATATACCAATAACCTTCAACGAATTGATGAAATACATTCGATTAAGGAAAATTTACTTGATGAAATGTCCATAGTGCAGGGGATGATTATAGATGGTAATCCTACTAAAACGGCTGAAGGTATAAAAATAATAAATGAAATTAAATCAGCAAATATTACATATGTTGAGAACTATAGTAAAAGAACTATGTCAGATGATGAGAAAAGGGCATTTGATGGTTATGTTTCTAATCTGGAAAATTATGCATCGGTACAAAGTGAAATTTTTGATTTACTTAATAAAGAAAATTATGTCGAAGCAATTAAAAAGAAAGACGAATTATTTGAAGCTAGAGATAATATGTTTGAAAAGTTGAATGAATTGATTAAAATAAATCAAACTTTAGCAAAAGAAGCTAATGATAATAACGCGGAAGATTATAAAATAACAATTAATATAATGCATATAATTTTAGGTGTAGGAATTACCTTAGCAGTAATTATCGGAACTATACTATCAAGATATATATCAAATGCAGTAAAAAAAGGGTTATTATTTGCTGAAGCATTGGGAAATGGAGATTTAACATATTCTCTAGAAAGTAAAAGTAATGATGAACTCGGAAAACTTATAAAGGCTTTGAATAATGCGAAGAATAAAATGAAATCTGTTATTGAAAATATAATTGATCAAGCTCAAGGGATGACATCGTCTAGTGAAGAGTTATCTGCTACTTTGGAAGAAATGGCTAATAATTTTAATAACATAGATAAGAATACTTCACATATAGTGATGAATATACAGGAAATTAATTCTTCTACTGAGGAACTATCGGCAACTATGGAGGATGTTAATTCGGGAATAAATCAATTAGCAGCAAATTCAACTGAAAGCAGCCATCAATCGGTGCAAATTAAAGATAAGGCATCTGAAATAAGAGAAAAAGGTTATAATTCTAAGAATGCTGCTGATAAACTATATGGAGAAAAGCAAAGTAAAATTATAAATGCGATTGAGCAGGGAGAGGTAGTTGAAGAAATAAGTATAATTGCTAAATCAATAGCATCGATTGCTGACCAAACTAATTTGCTTTCATTAAATGCATCAATTGAAGCCGCAAGAGCAGGAGAGAATGGGAAAGGATTTGCAGTTGTAGCAGATGAAGTGAAAGAACTAGCTGAACAGTCAGCTGAGTATGTGAAAAATATACAGAATGTAATATCAAATGTTAAAGTTGCTTTTAACAATTTATCAGACAATTCAAAAGATATACTGAATTATATAGATAATAGAGTAAGAAAAGATTATGATCTATTAATTGATACAGG
The DNA here is from genome assembly GCF_003575225.1 of Clostridium chromiireducens. Lineage (NCBI taxonomy): Bacteria > Bacillati > Bacillota > Clostridia > Eubacteriales > Clostridiaceae > Clostridium > Clostridium chromiireducens. The sequence goes on from NZ_QXDJ01000002.1 coordinate 1,157,354, forward strand.
AGAAAAATATGAAAAAGATGCTGTTTTTGTTAGTGATTTATCTCAAAATATTGCATCAATGACTGAAGAATTAAATGCATCGACAGAAGAAATATCAAGTGTGATACAAACAATTGCTGGGAATATGCAAAATACTAAGGATAGTTCAGAAGAAATATTAATAGGTATAGGTGAAACTAATAAGGCAATTGAACAGGTTGCAGTAGTAGCTCAAGAGCAGTCAATAAGGGCAGAAAAATTAACTGAATTAGTTTTGAATTTTAAAATATAAATAAATTTGCTTTAATAATAAGGAATAAAACCGAAATTAAAATCTAGTCTATGAATACAAAAAAGTATGAGGTTATATAAAATAGAAGTAATAGCTATTTTATATAGCCTTATTTTCGTGAAATTATAAAAATATATTATAAATATTAAAATTATCAATAATGATAAATTTTACAATACTTAATTAAGGAGTTTAAAATCTATGTCATTCTTGATATATAATTTTAATTATTTTATGGAATTTAGATGAATTTTAACCTATAATTAGAGATAATGAATAAATATGTTTTATACAGCGGGGTTGAGATGTTAAAAAAGTGTAAGAATTTGACTAAAATAGTGATAGCATTAATGATTTGTTTGACTACTTTAACTGAGTGCAATGTTATTTCTAGGAATAAATATGGATTGGATAAAGAAGATCCAATAGCGATCCAAATATGGCATTATTATAATGGGGTACAGAAAATAGAATTTGATAAAATGATTGAGGAGTTTAATAAGGGGGTAGGAAAAGATAAAGGAATAATTGTTGAGGCTTTTAATCAAGGTAGTATTAATGAACTTACGGATAAAATTATAGATACTGCGAATAAAAAAGTAGGAACAGGTAAAATGCCAGATGCATTTATGGCGTATCCCGATACTGCATTTGAAGTGGATAGATTAGGAATATTATCTGATTTCAATAAATACTTAACTAAAGACGAAATAGCTGAGTATGTAGGGAATTATATTGATGAAGGAAAATTAAATGGCGAAGATAAATTGAAGATATTTCCAATAGCTAAGTCTACGGAAATACTTATGGTTAATAAAACAGATTGGGACACGTTTTCAGAGGAGACTAATGCAGATATAAAAGACTTTGAAACATGGGAAGGAATTGCAAATCTAGCTAAACAATATTATGAATGGTCAGATAGCAAAACTGAAACAAAAAATGATGGAAAAGCCTTTTTTGGAAGAGATGCAATGGCTAACTATATGATAGTTGGAAGTAAGCAATTAGGCGAAGATATGTTTAATATGGAAGATGGAAAATTAAAAGTTAATATAAATAAAAAAGTTATGAGAAAATTGTGGGATAATTTTTATGTTCCATACATAAATGGATATTACGCGTCTTATGGACGCTTCCGCTCTGATGATGCTAAAACAGGTGATATTATTTCATTTGTTGGATCAACAAGCGGAGCTGAATATTTTCCAGACGCAGTGATAACAAATGAGGAAACAAGTTATAAAATTCAGCCAATGATGCTGCCTCTTCCTAAATTTAAGGAAGGGAAAGGGTATATGCCTCAACAAGGAGCAGGAATGGTACTTATTAAATCCGATGAAAAGCGTGAATATGCAGTTACTGAATTCTTAAAATGGTTTACGGGTATAGATAGAAATATAGAGTTTTCAATGAATTCTGGATATTTACCAGTAAAAAAGGATGCAAATAGTTATGACGTAATTAAGAAAAAAATTAAAGAAAATAACAGTTTGGAGATTCCACAAAAATCCCGACAAGCTATTTTTGTTGCAATAAATCAAGAAAAAGAATTCGAATTTTACTCTAATGAAGCTTTCAATGGAGCAAATAAGGCAAGAGATATTTTAGAAAAATCAATGGTAGATAAAGCAAAGTCTGATAGAAAACAAATAAAGGCTCAATTAGATAGCGGTAGCTCGAAAGAAGAGATTATTGAAAAATATGATAATGATGAAAATTTTGATAAGTGGTTTAAGGAGCTGACTGAAAATGTACGAACGGTCGTATAAGTATTATCAATATATAATTGTTATGTAAGGAGATAAGTTATAATGAGTGGGGGAAATAATGGTTTTGGCTAATAATAAAAATTCAATAATTAGAAAATTATTGATTCCTATGATAATTATAATGATTGTACAAGTAGTTTTATTTGTAGGTGCAATTTTTTTTAGCGGGATAATTGATATTCTTAGAGATAATTCATTTAATATATTAAGTCAAAAAATAGAATCAAGAACTAATTATTTGCAAAATGAGATGATACAGCATTGGGGTAATCTCAGTGAATCGGAGAGCATAATTAATGCTCGAATTTCACAATTATTGAAAAATAAAGGGCTTACAGTAAAGGATATAAGTGATAATGGACAATTAACAACAGAGTTACTAAATGATGTTTCTAATGATGTCATATTTATGTTAAGGAAGAATTATGTAACAGGAGCTTTTATAATTCTTAATAATAATTCTGGCGAAAAAGGAGGGCTATATTTTAGAGACCTGGATCCTAATTCAAATCCAAGTGATAACTCAGATTTGCTTATGGAAAGAGGCCCAGCATCTATTGCGCAAAATTTGGGGATTCCACTAGATACTTGGTGGAATAATAAATTTATATTTGATTCAAGTAGCAAAGCAGTAGTTTCGCCTAAAGAATTTTTTTTAAAGCCCTTAAATGCTGCAAGTGATTATAATCATTTATCGTATAAAGATTTGGGCTATTGGAGTAAACCTTTTTACTTAAGTGAGAAGGATATTAAAATAATGACTTACTCGATTCCTTTAGTAGATAATGATAATAAACCATATGGAGTTCTTGGGATAGATATTTCTATGAAGTATTTAAATTCGCTTCTTAACTATGAGGAAATCGATTCGAGTGGGCAAGGTATATATATATTAGGGGTAGATAATAATAAAAGTATGAATTTTGATAGAGTAACAAATACAGGACCAATGATTAACAAAATGTTATCAGAAGGAAATGAAACCCGATTAAATTCAAAAGAAGTATATAATTCTATATATGAAATAAAAATGAAGGATACTAATAAAGTTGCATATGCGTGTACAAAGTACATTAATCTATATAATAGTAATACGCCATTTGAAAATGAAAAATGGGCACTCATTGGTATTGTAGAAAGAAATAATCTTCTGTATTATACTGATAGATTTAAAACTTTGTTAGCTTTTTCATTGACTGTATCAAGTATATTAGGAATTATAGTTGTTGTAATTAATGGTAGAAGAATAACAAGGCCTATAAGAAATCTAGCTAGGGATGTGAAAACGAGTGATCCTAGGGGACCACTAAAACTTAATAAAATTAATATATCGGAAATAGATGAATTATCATCAGCTATTATGACTTTAAGTACAAATGTAGCTGATTCAGCTTCTAAATTATCTCAGATAATAAAACTTTTTAATATGCCTATAGGAGCCTTTGAATATAAAAAGGGCCAGAATACAGTTTTGTGTACTGAAACATTTTTTGAAGTTATAGGAATTGGAAAACCAGATGAATTTCATACGTCCATCGATATACAATATTTTAACGAAGTATTAAATAAGATTACTGAATCTAAAGAAGGCAACGCAGATGAAGTATATAAAATTGAGAAGAAAAATGCCCAAGTAAAATGGGTCAAACTTAGAATACTAGAAGAAAAGCATAGAACTTTGGGAGTAATAAGTGATGTTACACAAGAGGTATTAGAAAAGCAGAAAATAGAGTATGAGAGAGATTATGATTTACTTACAAATATATTGAATAGACGTGCCTTTTATAATAATGTAAGAGAAAAGCTGGAAGAAGCAGATATAAATATTGGGGCATTTGTTATGTGGGATCTAGATAATCTAAAATATGTAAATGATACATATGGTCATGATTATGGTGATGAATATATAAGAAAAGCTTCACTACAATTGAAGAAATTTGAAGAGTATGGTGGTATAATAGGAAGAAGATCAGGTGATGAATTCTATACATTTTTATATGGATATGAAAGTAAAAATGCTATTAGGAGAATTATAAAGGAAGTTCATGAAAATATTGAAAAGTCAGCACTTAAATTGCCTAATAATAGGGAATTAAAGGTGAGAATATCAACAGGAGTAGCTTGGTATCCAGATGATGCTGTATCTTTTCAAGATTTAGAAAAATATTCTGATTTTGCAATGTACAAAATTAAAAGAACTATAAAAGGTAACATAAGTGAATTTAACAAAGATGATTATGGGGAAGATTCATTCCTTTTTAGCAGTCAAGAAGATTTAAATAAATTACTTGATGAGGAGCTTATAAGATATGCATTTCAACCAATTGTTGATGCAAGGACTGGACAAATATTTGCATACGAAGCACTTATGCGTTCACAATTAGAATCACTTAAAAATCCTCTTCAAATAATAAAACTCGCAACAGCAGATTTTAGATTATATGAGATAGAAAAAATAACATTCTTTAAAGCTCTTGAGGCTTTTGCAAATAATATAGAAAGGTTTAAAGATACAAAACTTTTTATTAATTCTATACCCAATCATGCCCTTTCAAATGAAGATTCAGAAAAATTAGAGGCGTTGTATGGAGAGCATCTTGATAGATTAGTTATTGAGCTGCTTGAAAATGAACGTTCTAATGGAGAGTTCATTTCTAAAAAGAGAAAATCTATTGAGAAATGGAACGCGAAGATTGCTATTGATGACTTTGGTTCAGGGTATAATAATGAAGCCGTATTACTCGCGATTACGCCAGACTTTGTAAAAATAGATATGGGTATTGTAAGAGGGATAGATAAAGATATAGATAGACAACAGATATCTAAAAACCTTGTTACGTACGCAAAACAAAGAGGAATTAAAATAGTTGCAGAAGGTGTTGAAACAAAAGAGGAATTAGAAAAATTAATAGAATTAGGGGTAGATTATTTACAAGGATATTATTTTAGTAAACCAGAGTTTATTCCACCTGAGATAAATGATGATTTAGTTAATAAAATATTAGAGATAAATAAAAAATTTAAATAGCTTAATACTGTTTAAGATTTTGGGGGAAAGTTATGGAAAGAGAAGTGGGCGCGAAGGTTGTAAATGGTCAGATAATAGTAAGTGATGGACTTAATAATGAGGTTATAACCATAAAAGCTCGTAAGTATATTAATTTAGTTATTAATGATGTTCCATGTGAACGCTTTAAAGCATATGAGGTTACTTCAAAAGATAAGATAACTTATACTTGTGAAAAAACTTCATCTAGCAGGGAAGTAGAAGTTATTATTTCAGAAGATAAAATGAAGGCGTATATAATTGTTAAATATACGTCAGAAGTAGAATATAAAATTAAGGATAGGGATGTATTCTTAGACTTAGCCGTTTCTGCTGAAATATCTTTTGAAAAGGAACCAAAACATTTTACTGCTGATGAAATAAAAAGGGTTTTAAAAGAGAATGGTGTGGTTTATGGGATTAAAGAGGAAGGATTGAAGTCAGCTTTAGAAGGAACTGCAAAAAAAGTATTAGTTGCAGAGGGGAAAATGCCAATTAATGATAAGCCGAGTGAAATAAAATTATTTTTTACTCCAACTCAAATGTATTTTCCAGAACCGGATTCTGATGAAAAAGTTGACTATAAAAACTTATTTAGGATTTCCAATGTTAATTCAGGGGATAAGATTGCTGAAATAATTCCGGAAGTTCATGGTGAAGATGGAATGAACGTTTTAGGACAGACAATAAAAAGAGAGTATATGAGAAGTCTGCCAATTGATGCTACCAAGGGCTGTAAAATTGAGGGGAATAGCATAATTGCACTAATAGATGGAAAAGCACATATAGCAAATAGGAATGTTAGCGTAAACCCAATATATTCTGTTGAATCTGTAAATATGGAAACCTGCAATATTAAATTTTACGGGGATATTGAGGTTTATGATAGCGTAGATGATAACATGTTTGTTAGTGCAGGAGGCTCACTCGATGTAAGTCAAAATGTTAATACTGCAAATGTAGTTACGGGTGGAGAAATAACTATTTTAGGAAATGCAATGAATTCTAAAATTTTATCTGGTCAAATTGATATTAGAAAAAAAGAATATGTAGATGTATTGGCAGAGTTTAAAGATATAATTACTAAAATGATTGAACATATTAACGGTTTAAACATAGGCGGTTCAAATTTCAAAAGCAGTGATTTTATCAGGACTTTAATTGAAAAAAGTTTTGGAGATTTCCAAAAGGTTGCGTTGAACATAGTAACATTAAATATTAAAAATAAGACTAAGAGGAGTAAACTTGTAGATTATCTTAAAGATAAAGTGTTGGGATTTAAAATCATAGAAATGAAATCTTTAAATGATTTGCGTACTTTGCTTAATATATTAGATAATGAAATAGACTATTTCGATAAAAGCATAGTTGTTCCATTAGATATACGTATTGGATACTGCCAGGAATGTGAGATAAAATCTACTGGAAATATAATAATAGGTGGTAAGGGTGAATATACCTCAAAGTTAACTGCAATGAGAGACATAATATTTACAAGATCTGATTCAGTTGCAAGAGGCGGAGTCTTAAGTGCAGGTGAAAATATTAGTGCAGGAGTAGTTGGAAGTAAGGCTTCTATATCTACAACGCTCATTGTACCACAGTGGGGGAAGATAACGGCAGCTTTAGCGTATAGCAATACAATATTTTGCTTTGGAAAAACTAAAATGGTTTTAGAAGAAGACTATAAAAATATTAATGTATATTTTAACGAGAAAACTAGACGTATAGAAATTGGTAAATCAGCATTGTAAAACTCTATATAGATAAACAACATATAACTCGTCGAAATAAGTAACATACAGTAAGATTAAAGGCGAAAAAGAGATAAGTATAATTCTACTGATTTGTAGCATGATATGGCAGGATTTACGTAAACCGCATGAGAAAAACAAGGAGAAAGAAGAAAGTGCTAGTATAGCATCACACAGTTTGTTTTGAGAATTTTGTGATAAAAATTAAAGAATAATAAAAATAATTAGTAATTATTTGTCTAAAAATTAGAAGCGTGATATAATTAATAAATAGTTCATACAGAAGACTCGTATATTTCCGATACTATGGTTGGAAAGTCTCTACCTGCTATCCGTAAATTAGCAGACTACGAGGTAGTGTTTTAGTGTTAAGTATTATTTACTTATATATTTACATAAAAATACAACACCTCATTATTTCGTTGAGGTGTTGTATTTTTTTGAAAACTTTTCAAGAATATAGATGAATAATTTACGTGTCCATGTATGATTAAATTTTACATAGGGAGAATGAACGAAGATGCAATTAACTAGCAAAGAAATTTTAACTGAGAATGTGGAGTTTAAAGAAAAAGAAACAGATGAACTCCTTTATGGCATTGATGACAAGCCGAGTCTATCAACACAAATTTTACTTGGGCTTCAACATATATTTGCTGCTTTTGGTGGAATTATTGTCGTTCCATTAGTTATTTCAAGTGCATTGGGATTTGATGCATTTACATCAACAGCGCTTATGAGCGCAACAATACTATCAGCTGGTATAGCGACATTTATTCAGTCAAGAGGGATAGGACCTGTTGGAGCAAGAGTAGCTTGTATAATGGGGACAGATTTTACGTTTGTAGCACCTTCTATTGCTATTGGAAGCATTTATGGCTTACCAGGTATTCTAGGTGGAACAATACTAGGATCGCTAGTAGGTATATTTTTAAGTTTTGTAATAAGACCAGTAATGAAGTTGTTCCCACCATTAGTTACAGGTACAGTAATAACATTAATAGGGTTAACTTTATTGCCAGTATCAATGGATTGGGCTGCAGGTGGAGTTGGTTCACCTTCATATGGTAATTTACTTAATATCTCAATTGCAATGGTTGTAATGATTATTACATTACTTTTAAACAGATATGGAAAAGGCTTAGTAAGTAGTGCTTCAATATTAATTGGAATGGCAGTTGGATATATTATTTGTATTCCACTTGGAATGGTTGATTTTTCTTCAGTGAATTCAGCGGAATTTATATCATTTCCGAAGATATTTGCTTTTGGAGTAAATTTTGATTTGAAATTAGTGCTTCCGTTTATTCCAGCTTATTTTGTTGCTACAATTGGAACGGTAGGTTGTTTAAAAGCCATTGGAGAAGTTTCAAAAGCTGAAATGGATGATAAGAGAATAGGAGCTGGAGTACTATCTGATGGAATTGGAAGTATGCTTGCAGGATTTATTGGAACTTTTCCAAATACATGCTTTAGTCAAAATGTAGGATTAATTCCTTTAACAAAAGTAGCAAGTAAATATGTTGCCATGATGGCAGGAATAATATTAGTTATATTGGGATTCTTACCAAAATTTGCTGCATTAATAAACATAATGCCTCAACCTGTTTTAGGTGGAGTTGGAATAGTAATGTTTGGAACAGTTGCAGCATCAGGAATCAAAACTTTAAGCAAAGTTGAATTAAATAATCGTAATTTGTTAATAATAGCAACAGCAATTGGACTTGGTGTTGGAATTACATTCCGTCCAGATTTTATAGGCCAATTACCTGAAGGACTTAAAATGATATTTTCATCAGGTATTTCAACCGGTACTATTGCTGCATTAATATTAAATTTAATTTTAAAAGAAGAAAAGATTGGAGTAGAATAATGGAGAATTTACATAAACGTATATTAGAAGAAGGACAAGCACTATCGGAGACAGTATTAAAGGTTGATTCATTTTTAAATCACCAAGTTGATGCAGAATTGATGTATGAAATGGGCACATATTTTAAAAACTATTTTGAAAAACATAAAGTTACAAAAATATTTACAATTGAAAGTTCAGGAATAGCACCAGCTGTAATGACTGCAATGCAAATGAATTTGCCTATGGTAACTTTAAAAAAGCAAAGTTCAAAAACTTTAAATGGTGATGTATATCAAACAAGAGTACATTCATTTACTAAAAACTCAGATTATGAATTAACATTATCTAAGAAATATATAGACAAGAATGATAATATATTAGTTATAGATGACTTTTTAGCTAACGGTGAAGCAGCACTTGGAGCAGCACGTTTAATAGAAGAAGCAGGAGCAAGTGTAGCTGGGATAGGTATAGTTATTGAAAAATCTTTCCAAAAGGGAGCAGAAATGTTGAAGGATAAAGGCTATGATGTTTATTCTTTAGCAAGAATTGCTAAATTATCAAAAGGTGAAATTGAATTTATAAAATAATATAGGGTTCCGCAGTGATAATCTAACTTATGTGTATACTCACCGAAATTGAATACATGTTTATTCCATAGGGCTATGAAAACAAGCTGAAAGGTTCTAAATAGCTGGTTGCACCATTACTGCATGCTCCCAACTTCGTTGTGACAAGCAGTAAGTGGAACAACCAGCCATTAAGAACCTAATCAGCTTATTTTTATATGCATATTTAATTTAATGCCCTTGCGGTTACAAACATCTATATAATTTCTTTGTTTTGATATGCACTCAAATCTAGGGTACTGAGGTATATGTTTTTGATTATATAAAAAATCTAAATTAATCTAAAGTTCAAGCTATTGTTGATTTCTGGAATGATAATAAGTAAAATGGTTATATAATTGTTTTCCATTAAGTAAAAGGTTACTATGGAAATTTATATGTAAATAAAAGGAGACAGAAAATATGAAAGCTTATGAACGTCTATTAAAGTATGTGAAAGTATACACAACATCAGATGAAAATTCTGATACTCATCCAACAACCATAAGGCAATTTGACTTAGCGCATATCTTAGTAGAGGAAATGAAGAGTCTTAGATTTGAAAATTGTAAAGTTGATGAAAACTGTTATGTTTATGGAACTATACCAGCGACAAAAGGATATGAAAGTAAGCCAAGTATAGGGCTTATAGCACATATGGATACTGCACCAGCGGCAAATGGAGAAAATGTAAAACCACAAATAATTGAAAATTATGATGGTGGGGAAGTTATATTAAAAGGAAATAATAGTGTTTTATCTCCAGATAGATTTCCACACTTGAAAGATTTAAAGGGAAGAACATTAATTACAACCGATGGAACTTCATTATTAGGTGCTGATGATAAAGCAGGTATTGCTGAGATATTAACAGCTTGTGAAATAATTATAAAAGAAAATATTCCTCATGGGAAAATATGTGTAGGATTTACTCCTGATGAAGAAGTGGGGCTTGGGGCTCACTTATTTGATGTTAAAAATTTTGGAGCAGATTTTGCTTACACTATTGATGGTGGAATTGAGGGTGAGATTTCTTATGAGAACTTTAATGCTGCAGCTGCAGAAGTAGAAATTAAAGGTGTATCAGTTCATCCGGGTTCTGCAAAAAATACTATGATTAATGCTGCGAATGTAGCTATAGAATTTAATTCTATGTTGCCATCGTGTGAAAGACCAGAATATACAGAAGGATATGAAGGGTTTTATTACTTAGACAGTTTAAAAGCTAATACTGAGCATGCATCTATGAAATATATATTAAGAGACCATAATAGTGATAAGTTTGAAAACAGAAAATCAACGATGCAATTAATCGAAAAATTGCTAAATGAAAAATATGGTGAGGGAACAGTAGAAGTTACATTAAAGGATCAATATAAAAACATGCTTGAAAATATTAAGCCTTGCATGCATCTAATAGATAACGCAATAGATGCTATGAAAGTTCTAAATGTCACTCCTGTTATAGAACCAATACGTGGAGGTACTGATGGAGCAACTCTAAGTTACATGGGATTGCCTTGCCCTAATCTTGGAACTGGTGGATTTGCATATCACGGGGAATTTGAACATATATCAGTTGAAGGAATGGATATTTGTACAAATATAATAGTGGAAATCTTGAAGAGGTATGCACGCTAATAAATACGATAAAATAGTAAATAAGAAGTTATATATAAAAAAGCAAAACTTTTTTTATATATAACTTTTTACCTTTTATAAAGTTATATATTTATATTTTTATTTTTTTAACAATTTAAAAAGATAAAAATATAAAAAGTTATAGGAATCATCAGGGTTTAGAAGGATTTATATATTAATATACTAGGAAGTGGTTTATTCATTTTCGGTGAGTATGCACATAAGTTCGATTATCATTGAGGAATCCTATAACTTATAGATTAAAGATATCTTATAAATAAAAATTATTTTACAGTTTCTTAGATGATTTTTTCCTAGCTGACAAATAATTTTTATGTATTGCATTAAAGAAAAAATTAGTAATTTCATCATTAATGTTGTTATCGAAACTACAATTAGAATCAAATTCTTTTATTTTAGAATTAGTAGCATCATACTCAATTGCTTTTTCTTTTTCCATAGAATTAAATGGTATTATTTCTGAATTATCTATTACAATATCCGTGCCTTCTTTTATAATAGAATATCTTTTGTCTTTAATATATTTTACGTACATCACTTCCATTAAATACACCGCCTTAATTATAGTTATTTAGATAAGCAAGTAAGCAGCTTATGGTTAAGTATATGAGTGAAATTTAAATAATATTACATAATAAATACGAAGTATTTTATATTAGAACTGCATGAGTATGGTATAATTTTCATGTAACTATATAAAATAATAGATGAACTTAATCATAGTTGTATTATAAATTGCGATGGAATTATTATTTTATAGTTTTTAATAGAAGTTATGTATATGGAGTGGTATAGATGAAGAATAATGCAGCACAAAGAGACTTTAAGAAATATAAAAGTCAAATAAACCAAATAGAAGAAATCGTAGAACATTCAAAGCCTGGAGCACTTATAGAACATGAAAGCTCAATAAGAAAAAAATTAAAGCAGCTGAAAGAATTAGAAAGTCAAAGTTTAAAAGGTTTTAAAGAAGTATATGAAAGATATGAAGAATTATTAGAGAATGTATCAAAGAGATTACTTGACACCTATAATAAAAGGAATAATACCGACTTTGATTTCTATGAGGTCTTACGTGGAAACTATAATAGTTATTTAAATCAAGGATTAATGACTATACTTGTAAAACAGCATATACCTAGCTTAATTGCAAAGGAATTTGAAGAAAACTTCCCTAAGAATCCAAAAGATGAATATTTTGCGGCTAGAAGTATGAAAAGAAAATTCTACATTCACTTAGGTGATACTAATACAGGGAAGACATATAATGCTTTGGAACGTTTGAAAAATGCAAAAAAAGGTGTATATTTATCGCCGCTTAGAATCCTTGCCTTAGAGAATTTTGAAAAGTTAAATAAAGAAGGTGTAATTTGCAACCTTCAAACTGGTGAAGAAGAAATCATTAATGTAGGCGCTACTCATACATCATGCACTATTGAAAAGGCTAATTTGAAAGAGCACTATGATATTGCAGTAATAGATGAAATTCAAATGATTAGTGATCCTTTTCGTGGAATGGCATGGAGTAAAGCTGTTCTTGGACTACAATGCGATGAGATTCATATATGTGGTGCAGCAAATGCAAGATTCATATTAGAGACAATGATAAATGACTGCAAAGATGCGTATGAAATAAAGGAGTATAAGAGATCAATACCATTAGAAGTTGAATTTAAAAACTTTAGTTATAACGATGTTCAAGAAGGAGATGCAATTGTAGTATTCTCTAAGAAGAGGGTATTAGAAATTGCAGAAGAATATTCTGCTAGAAATATTAAAGCGAGTATAATATATGGGGATTTGCCTCCAGAAGTTAGAAAAATGCAATATGAGCAATTTGTAAATAAAGAGACAAAAATTCTTGTAACAACTGATGCTATTGGAATGGGAGTTAATTTGCCTATCAGAAGAATTATATTTATGAGTATAAGAAAATTTGATGGAGAAGAGGTACGTGAACTTACCTCACAGGAAATAAAGCAGGTTGCAGGACGTGCGGGAAGACTAGGAATTTATGACGTAGGTTATGTTGCAAGCATTGCCGGAAATGCAGAGATAATTAAGTCAAAATTAGAAACAGAAGATAAAATAATAAACCAGGCCGTTATAGGACCATCAGAGGTAATATTGAGAATCAGAAGTTTACCTTTAAGTGAGAAGTTAGCCCTTTGGAGTACAAGAGAAGAAAAGTTGGACTATTATACTAAGATGGATGTTAGTGAGTATATATTGATTTTAGATAGGTTAAAACAATATAAACTTAATGAGGAAATACAATGGGATTTATTAAAAGTTCCATTTGATGTTTCTAGTGATGAATTAATGGATACTTTCTTAAATTATGTGGATGAGTTATTTGTTAATAAGCAGGATGAATTATTTAAACCTCAATGTTTTAGAGGTGGTTTAGATGACTTAGAAATATACTATCAAAAGATAAATATGTATTATTCATTCTCTAAAATATTTAACTTAAAATTAGATGTGCAATGGGTTTATGATGAAAGATTGAAAGTTAGTGAAGAAATAAATGAAATACTTTTAAGTATTTAACATATTTTCATAAATAGTAAGTGGTTCTAAATTAAAAAGTAAAATATTTTAATTAGAGTCACTTACTATTTTTATTAAAAAATAAAAAGTTCGAAATTTACTCTAATAATCATAGAATATAGTGAGATTATTTCTTTGATTATAAATGGAGGAAAGTTAATTGGGTAATAATATAATTGAGATGAATAATATTACTAAGAGTTTTTTTGTTGGAAAAGCTAATCAGCTAGATATCCTCAGGAATATCAATCTTATTGTTAAAGAAGGCGAATTTATATCAATTATTGGTGCATCAGGATCTGGAAAGAGTACATTAATGAATATCATAGGAGTTCTTGATAGGCAAACTTCAGGTAAATATAACTTAGATGGACTTGATATCAGCGAGGTAAGTGATAACAATTTAGCGGAAATAAGAAATAAAAAAATAGGATTTGTATTTCAAACTTCAAATTTAATAGCAAGAACAAACTCATTAAAGAATGTTGAACTGCCAATGCTATATTATGGAGTTGAAAGAAAAACGAGAATTAATAAAGCTCAGGAACTTTTAGATATAGTTGGTATGGGAGATCGATTAAATCATCTTCCAAATGAATTATCTGGAGGGCAAAAGCAAAGAGTTGCAATTGCACGTGCTCTTGCAAATGACCCTAGTATCATTTTAGCAGATGAACCAACTGGGGCGCTTGATTCTCAAACAGGTAGAAGGATTATGGATATATTTCACAAGATTCATGAGGAGCAGGGAAAGACTATAATATTAGTAACTCATAATAAGGAACTTGCTGATGAAACTGAGAGAATAATAACCATACATGATGGAAGAATAATAGGTGAAAAAATAATTATTCAAGAAGAATGAAGTAGCAACTTAATAAGCAAATTAATATTAATAATAAAAAGATGTTATATTTAAAGCTATAACTTACTAAATGTAACATCTTTTAATTTGTATGTTTCAGTATGCAGATACTAAATTATGTATAAATGCAAATAAAAGTGCAGAATTAGTATATCACAAAGATAAATTTTTAATGAAATTTGTAATAATATATTTATATATGTGTAATTTTAGGGTATACTTAAATTGTTTGAGTTTTTTTATAACAATAAGCACTATACTAGAAAATATTAGAAAAAAGGGGAACGCAAATGAGTGAATTAAATCATGAACTTGGAATTATAGCATTAGAAAGTTGCAAAGAATTAGGCGATGCTATTAACAAGTATATCCAAAACAACAGAAATTGTACTGAATCATTCTTAATACCAGTTGAAGAAATTAGATTTTCTAATGGCGAAGGAAAAATTAAAATTTCTGAAACTGTTAGAGCAAAGGATATTTACATTTTATGTGATGTTGGAAATTATAGCTGCACGTACAAAATGTTCGGGATTGAAAACCATAAAGGGCCAGATGAACATTTTCAAGATATAAAAAGAACTGTTGCAGCAATAAGAGGAAAAGCAGCAAGGATAACTGTAATAATGCCTCTTTTATATGAATCAAGACAACATAGACGTAAAGGAAGAGAATCTCTAGATTGTGCATTAGCGCTTCAAGAACTAGAAAGATTAGGTGTTGATGAAATTATAACTTTTGATGTTCACGATCCTAACATTCAAAATGCAATTCCTTTATTGTCTTTCGAAAATATATATCCAACTTATGACATTGTAAAAGCTATTGTATCAAATGAAAAATCATTAGAGTTAGATAAGGATAAATTACTTGTAATAAGTCCTGATACTGGTGCTATGGATAGAGCTATTTACTATTCAAGTGTTTTAGGGGTTGATGTTGGTTTATTCTATAAGAGAAGAGATCATTCTACAATTGTTAATGGAAAAAACCCAATTGTTCAACATGAATATGTAGGAAGAGAAGTTTCAGGTAAAGATGTTTTAATTGTTGATGACATGATCGCTTCTGGTGAATCTGTTCTTGATATTGCAAAGGAATTAAAGAAAAGAAACGCTAGAAATGTATATGTAGCATCTACCTTTGCTTTCTTTACTGAAGGTCTTGAAAAGTTTGGAAAGGCATATGAAGATGGATTAATATCTAGAATATATTCTACAAACTTGACATATATACCAGAAAGTTTATTAAATGAACCATGGTTTATAGGTGTCGACCTGTCACAACTTTCAGCTAGAATTATAAACAGATTAAATCACGGTAGATCAATTGCTAAATATATGGATGCTACCAGAATAATACATAGTTTATTAAATAAGTAATACAATCTTACTGAGAATAATGCAAAAAGTATGTATATGATTTAATAGATAAATATTTATTTTTGTGAAAGAAATGAGCTATTTAAGTTTCAAACGTAGCTAACTACTATTAGAAACTTTATAGCTCATTTTCAGTGTTAGGTTAAAAAATATTTTTAAATGTTATTTATAGTTTTAAAAAATGATATTTACCTAAATAAGTCAAGTATCATGAAAAAGTTCTTCTTGAGGCTATTAATTTAAGTTCAGTAGTATCAGTTATATCATTATAAGAATGATATTTTGAATCAAATGCATTTCTATCATAATTATATTCTTTTTTATCACTAATTAGTGTAGCGAATATAAAGTGTAACGATTTGGTTATATTGTTTAAAATTTTATTATTGGCAATACTTTTATCATCAGTATAAGTTGATAATTTTATATTAGATTTATCCATAATTTTAGAATTCATAATAATCCCCTCCATTTTAAACAACTTACTTTAATTTTTATATAATGTAATTACTATATCTATAATATAAAGCATTTCCTTGTGTTTTACACCTCAACAAAAATTACCATTTATCAAAAAAGCGTTAATATATTTAATGATATTAATAAAAATAAATTTAATATTGTATTTGTGATAATAAAGAAATAGAAATAACATATAATTGATAAAATTTACAGAATTTTTTGAATTTAATTTATTTATAAAAATCGTAAAGGATCAATAATCTAATTAAATACTTATTAAAGATATGGTGAATATTTTAATGATTAGAAAGTATAAAAATGTAACAATTATGTTGTGAAAAAGATTTGTTTACGGAGAGTATCCTCTATTTCGATAAATAAAAAATCGTAATAGAATGTTAATAAATACCACTTAATCATATATTATAATATTAAGTATCGTTTATTAAAAAATCAATACTAGTTTGGGTATATACATTATTTTTAGGCATAAAGAATATTCTTTTATAATATATATAATTTTAAAAAGGTTTAATAAAATTTCTGTGAAATTAAGAACGGATAAATTAAAAGAAACATATTTAACTACTAAATTTTAAGTGGTATGGATTTGAGTACTAAGAATATTAAGTGACTAAAGGAGGATAAAATGAAAAGTAAGTGTAGTTTTATAGTAGCAACTTTACTATTTTTTACAACAGTAACAAGTGCTAATTCGCAAGTACATGCGGACCCTGATATATTGTCACTTGAACAAGCGGTGCAAAAAATAGAGGAATGTGATAATAAGATTGAAAACAATATGGACAACCTTGATAAATTAAAAGAGCAGATTAAGGAAAGAGAAAATGAGATAAAAGATAATACAGAGTTATTAAAAATAGCACAAGAAAAGGTTGAAGAAAGAGATAATCAACTAGCTGAAAGATTAAATGGAATTCAGCTAAATGGAGGTCTTGAAATTACATCTTTTCAATATATAGATGCATTATTTTCTTCGGGCAATATTTTAGATGCAGTACAAAAATTATCCTTAATAAATCAAATATGTACAAGTGATAAAAAACTAATTATAGAAGCAAAAGAATCAAGGAAAAAGTTTTTGGATATAAATGATAAGATTGATGCTCAGTATAAAAATCTAGAGCAAAATAGAGGCGAAGTAGAAAATAAAATTAAGGATTTAGAAGAACAAAAGCAAGGGATTCTAAAATTTATGGAGGAAAACGGAGAATTATTATCTGGTAGTACAGATATAACTGTTCCAGTAGCCTTACCGTCGGATATTAGTGATAGCACAAAGAAATTAATTGAAGATGCTGAAAAATATTTGAAAGTACCATATTTATGGGGAGGAGAGTCACCGGACGGTTTTGATTGTTCTGGTTTTATGCAATATGTATTTAAAGCACAAGGAATAGATTTACCTAGGATATCTGAAGAACAACAGAAGTTTGCGACAACAATTAATATGTCAGAGATTAATCCGGGAGATCTAGTATTCAATAAGCCTTCTGAAGCAACACATGTGGGAATGTACATCGGAAATGATATGTATATTCAGGCATCACACAGTGGGGATGTCGTAAAGATTTCTCGACTTTCAAAATCGAGTATGAAATATGCTGGAAGAGTCTTAGATTAAGTTTATAATGTTAAAAATATATTATTATAATACTTAAATTAAAATTATTTTTTCGAATAAAGAAATTTTCCTAATATAAACATAACGGAGAATAAGTATAAAAATTATTTTTACATATACTATATCTTAGAAATTATGTTTAAATGGGAGGAAGAAATGAGTACAAAAGAGAATTTCTTAAGTGATATGAAAAGTGGAGAAAGAATGAAGTTATCTTTAATGGTGATGAGAATACTATTTAGAGATTCTTCTAAAGTCGTATGCATATTAGCTGATAGAAGTGGAGAAATAAAAGCTAACTTGCCAAATAAAAAAGACGATATTATTGAGGGCAGAGTGTTGGAAATTGAAGGAATAAAAGATAACAATCTAGATGTGAAAGATTATGAATTTGTTTCTAATTACAATGCTTCTGATTATTTGCCGACAGTAAGCAGACCTATAGAAGATATTATGAACGATATCGAAGATTATACAAAAAAATATATATTGTCAGAAGAAGCACAAAATTTAAATGACTATTTCTTTAATGATGAAAAGTTTCTAGAAAGATTTAAAAAAGGCATAGGCGGTGTTTCTATGCATCACAATTATATTGGAGGGCTAGCAGAACATACATTAAGTGTTATGCAGGTAACTGAAATGCTATGTGCAAAATATAATTGCAGAAGAACAGAAATAGCTATTTTAGCTGCAAAGCTTCATGATATAGGTAAAATACATGAATTATATTTTGATGGGCCTTTTAAGTATACTCTCAGAGGCGAAATGGAGGGACATATTGTTATAGGCGTTGAGATGATAGATAAGGCTGTTATGAGTAAACCAGAGATTTATAGTGAGGATTTTATTATGAGAATAAAAGGATGCGTTGTTCAACACCATGGAAAACTTGAATATGGTTCTCCAAGAGAGATGAGAATGGAAGAGGCCTTTATATTAAATTACGCTGATTCAATAGATGCGACCATGAATAAGATATCTCAAATAAAAAATGTTACACAATCAGGAACTTGGTCAGAATATGATAGAAGAGTTGAAACTAAATTGTATCTCTAATTAGTATATAATATAGCTTTGCATAACTAAAAATATGCTCAACTATATATAGAGTATGAACTCATTATATACTTAATTGGGATAAACATAGAATGTGAGGAATATATGAATATTTTATATATGGAAATTACCCTAAGAGCATCATGGGTACATTCACTAAAAGAAAAAAGAATGATTGTGAAAAGTATTGTTCAAAAGCTGAAAAATAAATTCAATATATCGGTGGTAGAAGCAGAAGAACAAGATATACATAAAAAAATAGTTATAGGAATTGTAGGCTTATGTGCGAACTCGGCCCAAAGCGATTCAACAATGGAGAATATTATTAATTTCATAGAATCCAATACCGATGCAGAAATAATAGATATTCAAAAAGAAGATATAAGAAGATAGTTATGTAAGAAAGCAATTATCTATATGAAAACTTTCTATAGATAAACAATATGTAACTTAGACTTATGTAATATAATCAACGAAATGAATAGCATACTTTTGTTCCAGTTTCTAAGGAATTTTTATGGGTGATTCTAAGAACAAAAGTTGTGCCCAAAATGCTAGCATCAAAGGCAAGCTTCGAACTAGCATATTTGGAACAACTTTTATTCTAAGAATCACTACCATAAAGATTCCTTATGAAACATTCCACAAAAGTATGCTACTCATTTCTAGTTGGATATATTTCAAAACTAAATATATAAATTCGGTTAGTTTATCGCATAAATCTAAATTATATGTTATTTATCTACATAGATATAAAAACTATGAATTTTGCTTATTCTTGGTAATATATCTCAACTAGAAAGAGAAGGTGCTTTTTTTCTAGCAACCGAGTAATAAAGCACCTTCTCTTTCGGCGAGTTATAGGTATACTTCTAAGCTATATGTTGTTTATCTATATTTATTTTGATTGTTTACTTACAAAGGATTTCCTTTTGTTTGTCTGTTAGTGTAAGTGAATATGTATTTAAATCCTATATCTTTTAAAAGGTCATATATATAATTTATTTTTTCGCCGACTCTATTAGTTGTATGTGCATCAGAGCCCACAGTTAATATTTCACCGTTTAAGTCTTTATACATCTGAAGTATTTCTAACTTTGGGAAAAGTAGATTATCATTTAGACCAGAAGTATTAACTTCAATCCCTTTACCACTACGGATTATTATTTTTAGGATATCATATATATTGTCTTTATAATCTTGAAAATTATAAACTCCGTGCTCCTTAAATGCATAACGTTGAATAATGTCAAGGTGACCTAATACATCATAATCGCCAACTTCCACAAAATTTAAAACTTCCTTAAAGTAAGTGTCATAGGCATATTTAGCACCATGCTCTAGAATATTTACTCTTAGTCCTTGTCCGTTAAGGTTATGTATAGAACCTATTACAAAATCTAATTTGTTCTCTTTGAAATATTTATCATAATCACCTTTATAAAGGTGGTATTCTCCAATCTCTAATCCAGTTTTAATATTAATATCCTTATAATACTTCTGTGAAAGCCTAAATAGCTCACTTTCATAATGTCTAAAACTAAAGAAATCGTAGCTTTTATCACCAGGATCAAAACTTATGTGTTCTGTTAAGCATATTTCTCTTATATTCATAGAAATGGCTTTAATTATGATTTCTTCAATTTTTTGTTTTGAATCAAAAGAAAAGTTTGAATGTAGGTGGTAGTCGCTTAAATATCTCATTAAAATTTATCATCTCCATCAGAATTAATTATAATAAAAAAATTACAAGTCAGCATGTTAATTACTATCAAGCTGACTTGCATTTTATTTAATTTAACATTTTTAATTATACTTGTTCAGCAATATAATAAAGTAATCGTTCAGTAGCTTCCCAACCTAGGCAAGGATCTGTAATTGATTTTCCATAAATACGATCATCAATTTTTTGGCATCCTTCTTCTATGTAGCTTTCAATCATAACACCCTTAACTAATTTTTTTAGGTCACTATTATAATTTCTACTATAAAGTATTTCGTTTACTATACGAGGCTGCTCCGCAAACTTCTTCATAGAGTTAGCGTGATTCGCATCAACAATTACTGATGGATATGGGAAATCTGATTCAGCATATAATTCTGCAACTCTCATTAAATCTTCATAGTGATAGTTAGGAATATTGTTTCCGTGTTTATTAACAGAACCACGCATAATTGCATGTGCATATGGATTACCAGTTGTATTTACTTCGTTATGTCTATATAAGAAGTTATGTTTTGCATGTGCTGCTTGGATAGAGTTAAACATTACAGATATATCCCCACTTGTTGGATTTTTCATACCAACTGGAACCTCAATTCCACTAGCTGTAAGTCTATGTTGTTGATTCTCAACACTCCTTGCTCCAACGGCCACATAAGTTAATAAATCATCACAATACATATAATTAGAAGGATAAAGCATTTCATCAGCAGGAGTAAGACCTGACTCTTCAATAGCTCTAATAAACATTTTTCTGATAGAAATTAATCCTTCTAGGATGTTAGGTGATTTTTCAGGATCTGGTTGATGGAACATTCCTTTGTATCCTTCACCAGTAGTTCTTGGTTTATTTGTGTAAATTCTTGGTACGATAAATAATTTATCCTTAACCTTTTCATTTACTTTTGCAAGTCTGTTAACATAATCGCAAACTGAGTTTTCATCATCTGCTGAACAAGGTCCTATAATAACAACAAATTTCTCCTTATTCCCGGCAAATATTTCTTTGATTTCAGCATCTCTTTCAGCTTTAATCTTTTGAAGATTAGCTGATAGAGGAGTAAGTTCTTTAATTTCCTCTGGAGATGGTATTTTTCTAACTGTAATAAAACTCATTTATAAAGCCCCCCTATATGAAAATATAATATTTAAAAATGAAAAAACTTATGTTATATACTCTTTAAGTAAGTATATTGTTCTATACAAGAAATAGTATATAACATATAGATATAATTCAAATTTAGTATATCTATATTAATATATAATTATTAAAAATTTTAGTCAAGTTTTGATTTGAAATAAAAAATAGAAGTTTCAATAATGTAATCATAAAGAAAAAAATAATTTAAATTTATAGGAACATTTTTACATATAGAAGCATACATTTTATAGGTATAAATATTTGAGAGGTAAATATGTCTATTTATTTTGATTTTAAAACTATCAACGAATTAACTGGTGATAATTATTATAGAAAGCAAAAAGAATTTATATTAGACGAATTAGAACAGTATGATTGGAAAAATGGAAATCCGGCGTATGTTGCTATGGAGGGGATAGTTTATGATGTGAGTAATGAACCTAGTTTGGAATCAGGAACACATTATGGGCTTAATACTGGACGAGACCTATCAGATGAATTTAGCAGCTTTCACGGAATGAAGGATATTTTTTCCAACACTCCGGAGGTTAGTGTATTTGCAGATGATGATTTAGATAATATGAATGATAACTCTAATATGTCTATGAATAGGTGTTTTAGGCAGAATCAGGATACATCAAAATTTACTCCAGATGATTGGATTAGATATATAACGCCATTAGTTACTTATGGATTAAGAGAACCAAATCAAGGTATGAGTCCTCAATCTATATATCAGAAAATTATTTTGTTAGGTGTGCTTGTAGGTCTTGGGCGAACACCTCAGGAAGCTATAAATCAAGTTCAAGAATGGCAAAGTACTGGTGCGTCTAAGTTACTCAAAGGCGGTGCTAGCATGGGTACAGGAACTACAGGAACAGGCGGGGGCCTTGGAACCGGAGGAACAGGAATAGGTGCAGGAGCCGGAACAGGCGGAGGCTTTGGAACCGGAGGAACTGGAATGGGTACAGGAGCCGGAACAGGCGGAGGCTTTGGAACTGGAGGAACTGGAATGGGTACAGGAGCCGGAACAGGCGGAGGCCTTGGAACCGGAGGAACTGGAATGGGTACAGGAGCCGGAACAGGCGGAGGCTTTGGAACTGGAGGAACTGGAATGGGTACAGGAGCCGGAACAGGCGGAGGCTTTGGAACCGGAGGAACTGGCACTGGAACAACAGGTGGCATAGGTACAGCAGGCACAACTAGAAAAAGAGAAAGCGGTAATAGGGACAGATTATATTTTGATTAAATTAATAATAAAAAGTTTAGAAGGATATGAAGTAATTTATCATATCCTTTTGTGTCATGAAAAAAATAATTTGATATATTAGGCTAGTGTGGAGGAACATATAGAAATTAAGTGAAGGATAATAAAATAATTAAAAAGTATTTAAGAAATTTATATATTACGAATCTACTTAAATTTAGTTATAATTAATATTATACTGATGCTTAATAAGGAGGTGAAAAATATGAGTTGGATTGATATGATAAAAGACTATACTCCTTGCGACAATCAAGAAAAGAGTGATAAAGAAGTAATAATAAAATATTCAAAAATATTGAATGATATGTTATTCAGGGATAATGAAATTATTCACATGACGAGTTCTGCTTTCATAGTAAATAAGGCTAAGGATAAGGTGCTGATGATTCATCATAATATATATAACTCATGGGCATGGACTGGGGGTCATGCTGATGGAGAAGAAGATTTGTTGCTTGTTGCAAGCAATGAAGCTAGAGAGGAAACAGGAATAAAAAATATAATCCCAATTACCAAAGAAATTGTTTCAATAGATATATTGCCAGTGTTCGGACATGTAAAAAGAGGAAAATATATTTCTGCACATTTGCATGCTTCAGTAGCATTTTTGTTTCAGGCCGATGAAAATGAAATACTCACAGTAAAGCCAGATGAAAATAGTGGTGTAAAGTGGATACCTATAAACGAAATAGATTTGTATTCTAGTGAACCGCATATGAAAGTGGTTTATGAAAAGATAGTGTTTAAACTTAAGAATCAACTATTTATTTAATTGGAATTATTCAGCTTTGATTAGGATAATTTATACAAAGGTTAATAATATGAGAACATATATATTAAATAGCTTTAGTGTTTTCTTGCGCAAGACAATTCACAGAATTTTTAATATAAATAATTTTATGTTAAGGAACAATTATATATTATGAGAATATATTATACTATACAAAAGAAAAAAGAAGCAGTTAAGATATACTAAAGTTAAATTCAGGTGAAATTAATTTTAAAAATGTTGCATGTATATTCTGCAATAAATATTATTTATAAAGCTGTTTAAAATGACTTAGGATAATCCAATTGCTTTAAAAAATTAAAGATAGATACTGTATTATTTAGATTCTTAACTATGAAATAAATGATACAGTATTTTTGCGCTAGATTGATAAATAATAATTAGATAACTATGATTGCATAATACTAAAAAAATGAAGGATAATTAACATAGAGTGACATAAAGAAGAACGATGAATTATAAAAATAAAAGGCTAATATAAACATAAGGAGAATAATTTATGAGATATGTAATAGTTTGCGTAGTTAAGGGCATAGCAGGTGATTTTAATAATAATTTAAGGAAAGAACTTTTTGAGAAATTTAAGGCAAAATCATCTAAATTGCCTGCTCATGTTACTATAAAAGCTCCTTTTGAATATGAAGGAGAAATAACAGAATTGGAGAAGGTTCTTGAGGAATTTTGTGAAAAGGAAGTGGCAGAAGAATTTACAATAGACGGTTATGATTATTTTGATGATAGAGTAATATATATGAGGGTTAATATGTCTAAGCAAGCAAAAAATATTCATGATAAGCTAATTGATAAAATGAGAGAAGTTTCTTATATAGAATTTGATAAAAAAGATGGGAAGAATAAAATCTTTCATGTAACTTTAGCTTCAAAAAATTTAAGGCCAATTTATAATAAGGTATGGGAACATATTCAACTTTATTCTTGTAATTTTCAGTGCTCCTTTGACAATATTACAGTTTATAATTGGAAGGAAGGGACTTGGAAATTATATAAGGAATTTAGATTAAAAGATGCTTAGAAGTGAAAAGATCTATTTCATATCTTGTTTATAAAAGGAAGATATGGAATAGATCTTTAATTTATTGGATTATTGATATGTTTTTTGAATCTTAGATGTATCTTTCTTAAATAATTTTTTAAAAAAGAAAATTTCTGAAGTAATGTACGAAGTGATAGGTATTATGAGAATTATACCAATTCCGCAGCTTAATACTTGAAATATTTCAGCACAAAATACTTTTTCATTAAAAATAGTTGAAAGAGAATAGTTGAGTTCATTAAAATACATTATCAGGGTCATAAAGCTGCTTATATATGCAAATAAAAGTGTATTAGTCATAGTACCTAATATGTCTTTGCCAATACTCATACCCGATTTAAACAAGTTGTTTTTAGTGATTTCAGAATCATTTTTATAAAGCTCATTCATTGATGAAGAAATAGAGATAGATACATCGATGATTGCGCCTAATAATCCAATTAATATTTCACAAATAACTATTTTAGAAAAATTCAATTGCACATATAAAGAAAGATATGCAACTGTTTCTGTTTGCTCATTGCTAAATCCTTGAATATTTGAATTTATTCCCATATCATAGGTTATAAACATAACTAAAAATATAACCACTACAACTGATAATAGAGAAGAAAGGGTTTTTCTGTTAAATCCGTTAATAAAAAATAGACTAAAAAAACTAATTAAAATAGCCCCTATAAAGGTAATTTTAATTGGATCAATTTTAGCACCAATCAAAATAAGCATAAAAAATAAAGTGAAGAAGTTTAAAATTAAAGTAAAGAAAGACTTTACTCCACGTGAACCTCCAATAACCGCCATTAGAATTAGTAAAATAATTAATAGTATTAGTATAATATTCATGATTTCACAATTTCTCCAATCATTTGTTTTTTAAGAATTATTATTGATGTGAAGATGGTAATAGGGATACTTAAAACTATGCCAATACTTCCAATGAGTGCTCTCATGAATTCTAAAGAGAGATTAAAATTAATTATATATGTAATAGGAATACCATTCCTTAAAAGCAGTAGTATGGTTGGAATACTTCCGCTTAGATAAGCGAATACCAAAGTATTTGCCATAGTACCCATGATATCTTGTCCAATCTCTCGTGCAGAGTTTATAACTGCTTTTCTTTGAATATTTGGATTTTTATCGTATAATTCCTCGATGGCTGATGAAATTGAGATAGCAATATCCATTATTCCTCCTAAAGTACCTATTATTAATTCAATAAAAAATATTTTTTCTGGAGGATGGGTTAGAAACTCCATTTCCTCAAAATGAATTCCGCTCCAATTATTTAATTTTATAACTATTCCGGCTATTAAGACAGAAAGAAGAGTACCAATTAAAGTACCAGCAATAGCAGAAACAGTTTTTTTATTCAGTCCGGATACTATAAGAATAGAGAGCGTGACAAAAAGTATGCTGGCAATTATAGATAGAAATAACAAGTCAAAACCTTGAGTAAATAGTTTGATTACGGCTAAAAGAATTAGTATATTTACAACAACACTAACTAGAGATTTAAAACCTTTAAAACGTCCTATTAGTATAATTAAAACAATAAATATGTTTAATATATATATGACATACGTATCTCTTTTAAATTCAAGAATTTTAGCAGAGTTTATTTGTGAATTAGCATTATCTGTAATTGATATAAATACTTCATCATTTACTTTTAAATCCAAATCGTTAGCTTGTGAAAAGGAAGATATATTATTGAGTTCCACGGTTTTACCCTTATAAATACCATTAAGAATAACAGCTTGTATTTTTTGTGATTTTATTCTCTCGGTCTTTCCGTTAGAATCCTCTTTTTTAGATTCTTCATCATTTACTGAAATAATTCTAGCAATTGGTTTTGAGTATAAAATTTCATTATTAGAAATAAAGTATAAGCTAAGTGAAGATGTAATTACTATTAAAAATATAATTATTATGGTACGAGTTTTATCATTCTGAATTTTTTCAATGCACTTATTTAAGAAATATTTATACATACGTTAGGCTCCTCATTCTATGTAACATGTTTTTCTAGTATTACAAAACTTAAATTTATTATCTAAAAAATTATACTCTTCTAAATATATATAATCAACGTATATATCAATTAATAGAAAAATGGAATTTATATAGTTTGTAACATTATTGACTAAATTCTGTGACAGAACTGTAATATTACTTTCGTATAATTAAGACAAATAAAAATTTAAGAAATGAAAATTTCAAATAAAGAGGTAATAGGAAGGAAGTAATGTCAATGAAGGCTAAGAATATTAAGAGCAAGGTTATTACAGGAGTTATTCTAGCAAGTATGATGATAGGGGCAAGTACAGGTGTATTTGCGGCAGATTCAACTAGTAGCACTAACACAACTAAGGTTCAGCATCAAGGCAGAAATAATGGATTTCAAACTAAACTAGATGCTTTAGTTACGGCAGGAACTATAACTTCAGATCAAGAAACAGCGATAAAAGCCGTATTAACACCACAAGGTGGATTTAAGGACGGAGATAAAAGAGGAGATCATAAAGATTTATTAAAGAATAAACTTGCTGAATTAGTGACGGCTGGAACAATAACAGCTGATGAGCAAACAGCAATAGAGACAGGTCTTTCAAGTGCAAAAGGTGGTTTTAAAACAGTTTTAGACAACTTGGTAACAGCCGGAACAATAACTTCGGATAAAGAAAAAGCTATAGAAACAGCATTAAAGCCACAAGGTGGATTTAAAGGCGGGGAACATAAAGATTTCTTTAAGAATAAACTTACTGAATTAGTGACAGCTGGAACAATAACAGCTGATGAACAAACAGCAATAGAGGCAGGTCTTTCAAGTGCAAAAGGTGATTTTAAAACAGTTTTAGACAGCTTAGTAGCAGCCGGAACAATAACTTCGGATAAGGAAAAAGCTATAGAAACAGCATTAAAACCACAAGGTGAATTTAAAGGCGGGGAACATAAAGATTTCTTTAAGAATAAACTTACAGAATTAGTGACAGCTGGAACAATAACAGCTGATGAACAAACAGCAATAGAGACAGGTCTTTCAAGTGCAAAAGGTGGTTTTAAAACAGTTTTAGACAACTTGGTAACAGCTGGAACATTAACTTCAGAAAAGAAATCAGCAATAGAAGCAGCATTAAAACCACAAATAGGTAATAAAGATAAAAATCAAAAAACTACAGAACATAAAGATATATTAAAATCTAAACTTGATAATTTAGTTACAGAAGGAACTATATCTACAGATCAAGAAACAGCTGTATTAGCAGCTCTAACTCCTTCAAAATAAATTATTCTATGTAATTAGAGTTTAGTAATTTAGATAAAAGATTAGTTACATACGCAAAAGTAGCTAGTCTTTTTTTAGTGAGATATTTAGAAAATAATCTTCTGTTTGATCACAGAGGAGGATTAAACAGAAAGTTGCATCCGTTTATAATTCAATTAAATCAGATAAAAAGTTTCTAATTTATAAAATTATGCTATTCTAATAGAGGTGACTATGTGATAGGTGAATGAGAATAAAATGTTGTATAATAATACTACATGGTGTATAATTATGCAAAAGAGATGGTTGCTAGTATGAAAGAGTTATGGGAGATGGCGAATCTACTTTGTATATTCAAGATATTATTTTATTAAAATAACATAAATAAGAGGAGAGTAATTATGGCAGTTAATTTAAGAGGAAGAAGCTTTTTGAAATTATTAGATTTCACACCAGATGAAATTAGATACCTAATAGACTTATCAAAGGAATTAAAAACTTTAAAAAGAACTGGAATTTTACATGATAAATTAAGAGGTAAAAACATAGTTTTACTTTTTGAAAAGACATCTACAAGAACAAGATGTTCATTTGAAGTAGCCGGAAGAGACTTGGGAATGGGAGTTACATACTTAGATTCAGCAGGATCCCAAATGGGCAAGAAGGAAAGCATTGCTGATACTGCAAGAGTTCTGGGAAGAATGTATGATGGAATCGAATATAGAGGATTTAGCCAAGAAATAGTAGAAGAATTAGCAAAGTATGCAGGTGTTCCAGTTTGGAATGGGTTAACTGATGAATTCCATCCTACTCAAATGATAGCTGATCTTTTAACTATAGAAGAAAAGCTTGGAAGATTAAAAGGTGTTAACTTTGTGTACATGGGCGATGCAAGAAATAACATGGGAAATTCATTAATGGTGGCTTGTGCGAAAATGGGATTAAACTTTACAGCATGTGCCCCAAAAGAATTGTTTCCAGCTGAGGAATTAGTAGAAACTTGCAGAGAAATCGCTAAAGAAAGTGGTTCTACTATTACATTAACAGAAGATGTAAAAGCAGGGACTAAAAATGCAGATGTTATTTACACTGATGTTTGGGTGTCTATGGGAGAACCAGATGAAGTATGGGAAAGTAGATTAAAAATGTTACTTCCATATCAAGTAAATAAAGATGTTATGGAAAATGCAAATGAAGATGCGATTTTCATGCATTGTTTACCTGCTTATCACGATTTAAAAACAAAGGTAGGAAAAGAAGTAGGAGAAAAATTTGGATTAACTGCTTTAGAAGTTTCAGATGAAGTTTTTGAAGGAAAACAATCGGTAGTATTTGATGAGGCTGAAAATCGCATGCATTCAATCAAAGCAATAATGATGGCAACTATTGGTGCATAGAAATCATTAGTTATACTTAAAATGTGAGGCTTTCTGTATAATAAATTAGATATGATAATTCGTATTTAATAAGTTATATAGAGAGTCTTATATTTTTAGTAGTGATTTCAATTAGCAAAACTCACAAAAAAATTAGAAGCATGTTTTGTAAGTAAAAATATGAGATAATAAATAGCGAAAGCATTAACATTATAATATAGGGACATAAAGGGGATGAGATACATTGAGTAGTAAAATAAAAGATATGACAGTAGGGAAGCCTTTAAGGCTTATTTTTATGTTTGCGTTACCGTTAATATTTGGGAACATATTTCAACAGCTATATACTATTGTAGATACAATAGTTATAGGGAAGTTTTTAGGAGTGGAAGCTTTAGCTGCTGTAGGTGCAGGAGCTTGGCTTAATTGGATGGTCATAGATATAATTATTGGATTTACTCAGGGTTTTTCTATACTAATTTCACAATACTTTGGAGAAAATAATATGGAAAAGCTACGTAAGACAGTTACAATGTCAACAATACTAGTGACTATTCTTGGTGTTTTAATGACAATAATTTCATTGCTTGCTGCAAGGCCGGTGTTAGTATTATTAAACACTCCAGAGAATATTATTAATGACTCACTTTCTTTTTTGTGGGTCGCATTTTGTGGGATACCTGCAATTTTGGCTTACAATACTTGCTCTGCAATACTCAGGGCTTTAGGTGACAGCCGCACACCACTTATGGCAATGATAACCGCATCTATTATTAATGTTGTTTTAGATATGATTTTTGTTTTGGTATTTAAGCTAGGAATCATAGGCCCTGCAATAGCTACTGTAATTGCACAAATATTCTCGTTTATATATTGCATAAATAATGTTAGAAAGTTATCAATACTCAAACTTACTTTAGAGGATTTTAATATTGACATGTATATGATACGGAAATTGACTTTTTTAGGAGCACCTATATCTTTTCAAAATGGAATTATAGGGTTCGGAGGTCTTGTTGTACAATATGTTGTAAACGGCTTTGGGTTCATGTTCGTTGCTGGATTTACGGCAACAAACAAGCTTTATGGAATCCTAGAGTTAGTAGCGGTAGCTCTAGGATACTCCATGGCTACTTTTACAGGGCAAAACTTAGGAGCTAAAAAATACGACCGTATTCGTATAGGGATGAATTCAGCACTAAAAATGGCTGTTGGTACATCAGTAATACTTTCGGCAATATTATTTTTATTTGGACGTTACTTTGCTTTAATGTTTATATCAGGTAACCCCCAAGAAGTTAAACAGGTTACAGATATAGCATATAAGTATTTAATGGTAATGAGCAGTATGTTATTTATTCTATATATGCTTCATATTTATAGAAATGCGCTTCAAGGCATGGGAGATACTATAATACCAATGGTTTCGGGAATAGTTGAACTTTGTATGCGTATATCAGTAGCCTTATTCCTGCCTTTATTAATAGGTGAAACAGGAATTTACTTTGCAGAAGTAGCTGCATGGTTAGGAGCAGAAGTGATATTAATGATCACATATTATATAAGAATAAGAAAATTAAAAGACAACGATAAGAACATTGTGGCAGAAGCACAATGTTAGAAGTATCAATATTAGTGCTAAATGTAAAGGTATTGTGAAGGACTTAAAGTGAAGCGATGAACAAACGAAAGAGAATACATATATGTTCCGCAGGACTGTGAAAAATTTCGCTGGGTATATATAAATGGGAAAGTTGTGCCCATTACTGCATGCTCCTGCGGCAAGCGCATG
Source organism: Clostridium chromiireducens (assembly GCF_003575225.1). NCBI lineage: Bacteria > Bacillati > Bacillota > Clostridia > Eubacteriales > Clostridiaceae > Clostridium > Clostridium chromiireducens. The sequence continues at coordinate 1,188,699 of NZ_QXDJ01000002.1, forward strand.
ACAAGCAGTAAATGGAGCAACTTCCTATTAAGATATACCAGAAGCTTATTTTTCAATGCCTGCTTCACATATATTCACTTTCGGTTATTTAGCAGTAAACTTTAAATAACCTGTTACTGCAAGTATTTTTATATTTCAGGTTCTTCACAATAACTTTAAAAGTGTAATTATTTAGACCATACGTCTTCATATTCTTTGTGAGCAACAAATTCGTCTTCTGCAAACCAGCATTGAGGAATTATTTTTTTGTCATTTTCTCTGGCAAAATCTACAACCCTTTTTACTAATTGAGCACCGATATTCTGTCCTCTTAATTCCGGTGAAACAAAGGTATGATTAAGTATAATTGTATTATCTCCGCTATCAATATATGTTACTTCTGCTTTCATATTGTCTTCATTATCACCTAAATAAAACTTATGGTTACCTTCTTTTAAGTTAATCAAAACTATCACTCCTAATTAAGTAAATTTTTTAGCGAAAATTACATCTTGTAATTAAATAATTCCCATAATATCTAAAAAAAATGTATTTCGTATTTTATTAATAAGATGTCAGTTTAGTAGCGATGTGTATATAGATAGTTACATACTGAAGGGTGATTTGAATTTATAGTAAGTTAATTATAAGCTCAGTATTATAATAAAATGTTACTTTCTTTTATTCTATTAACTGCATCAGTTATTTCCGAGACAGGTAAAACTAAAGCAAATCGTACATAACCTTCACCAAGAGTACCAAATGCACTACCAGGAGTGCATATTACACCGGTTTTTTCCATAAGTTCCATGCAAAATTCGTATGAATTAGTATATTTAGATGGGATGGAAGCCCAAACAAACATTGTTCCTTTGCTATCAGGCACATTCCAGCCGATATTTGTAAGACCTCTGCATAGAGCATTTCTTCTTTTTTCGTATTCTTCACAGTGCTTTAAAACACTATCTTGAGATCCGGTTAGTGCAGCTATTGCAGCATATTGAATAGGTAAGAAAATACCATAATCGATTTGTGAACGAAGCATTTTAAAATGCTTTATAATATCAGAATTTCCTATAACGAAGGAAATTCTAGATCCTGTTATATTAAAGGATTTAGATAAAGAATAAAATTCTACACCCACATCTTTGGCTCCATCATAGGATAAAAATGAGCCTCCAATTTTTCCGTCATAAACAATGTCAGAATAAGCATTATCATGGATTATAATAATATTATTTTTCTTAGCAAAAGTTATTAATTCAGCATAAAATTCTGGTGTAGCACATTCGCATACTGGGTTTAAAGGATACGAAACTACCATAAATTTAGCTCTGTGTAATATATCTTCAGGTATTGAATTTAAGTCTGGAAGATAATTATTTTCTGGAAAAAGTGAATAATAAGCAATCTCGGCTCCAGAAAGATAAGGACCAATTTCAAATATTGGATATCCTGGATTTGGGACTAGAACAACATCCCCTTGGTTACATAATGTAAGCCCAATATGCGTTAAGCCTTCTTGAGATCCGTAAATAGACATAACCTCATCTACATTTATTTCAACATTAAATCTTTTATTATAATATGTACAAATAGCCTCTAACAATTCCGGTAAATCCCCCAGAGAATATTTCCAGTTATCAGGATTTTGAGCTGATGTAATTAAGGCATCAATAATATGCTGATCAGGTTTGAAATCAGGAGTCCCAACAGAAAGATTGAATACTTTTCTGCCACTAGCAATAAGTTCGGATTTTTTTTCATCAAGTATGTTAAAAATTCCAGTTTGAAAATATTTTAGGTTATTAGAAAATTCTATATTCATTTATAAAGTCCCCCAAGTTTTTTAATAATATTTTTACTTTAATATTATAGCACTAGAAAATTATGGAGTATATATACTGGGGGGTAAATTACAATTAAATGAATTTAAAAAAATTTTCATACATTAATTACTTTAAAATAGAAAAATAAAGGTTTATAATAAATTTATTACCATGTAATTACAATTAATGTAGTATATTACATGCAAGTGTGATATAAATTTAAGTAGATTAAATCACTTTTAAGGAGTTTGATAAGTATGAAAACAGAACAGGGATTAGTAGTTGAGGTGATTGATAATGTTGCGAAGGTAAGAGTGGGGAGGCACAGTGATTGTAAAAATTGTGGTGCATGTCCAGGGAGTGAGAGTATTATTATAACGGCAAGTAACAAAATTGGAGCTAAACCTGGGCAGCGTGTAATTTTTGAAGTAAAAGAAACTAATATGTTGTGGGCTGCATTTATTGTTTTTATTTTACCATTAATTGCTTTATTCGTTGGAGCAATGATAGGAGGAGGTCTGGGAAAATATCTTGGAGTCAGCATATCAATATGTCAATTAATAGGTGGTATAGCGGCTGCTTTATTAGCTGTTCTACTAGTAAAAAAACTTGATAGAGATACTGAAGAAAAGGGTAAATCAAAGCCACAAATTATTCAAATTCTGAAGTGATAAATTGTAGTATATGGATTTTTCATAACATAATTTTACTAATAGCGATTATTATGTTTTACTCATTCAAATATTTTATTTTAAATAGGTTTGTGAGGCGATTGTAATGTTAAAAAGTTTTCTTGGAGGGATTCATCCTAAAGACAGCAAAAATTATACTTTTGGTAAAGCAATAGAAATTCCACCATTACCTAAAAAGGTAATTATACCGGTAAGTCAACATATTGGAGCTCCTTGTGTACCAATAGTCAAAGTTGGTGATTTAGTTAAAAAAGGACAAGTTATAGCTAAAAGTGATGCCTTTATGCATAGTCCTATACATTCATCAATTTCGGGCAAGGTCATTGAGGTTTCAGAACTGCCACATGCTTCTAGGGCTAAATGTTTAGCAGTTGTAATTGAAAATGACGGATTAGATGAGTGGATTGAAGGAGTTCCATTACATCGTGAATGGAAAAAGCTAGATGGAGAAGAGATTAAAAATATTATTAAGGAAGCTGGAATAGTAGGCCTTGGAGGGGCAACATTTCCAACACACGTTAAACTAAGTCCGAGTAAAGATAAGAAAATAGATGTGTTTATTCTTAATGCGGCAGAATGTGAACCGTTTTTAACAGCAGATTATAGAATGATGCTTGAGTACACTGAACGAATAGTTACTGGAGTGGAAATCGTCATGAAAGTACTTAATGTTAAAAAAGGATTTGTTGGGGTAGAAGACAATAAACCAGAGGCAGTAAGAGTTATGAAAGAGGCATTTAAAGGGTCAAATGTGGAAGTGGTGTCTTTACCAACAAAATATCCTCAAGGTGCTGAAAAAATGTTGATAAAAGTACTTACCAATAGAGAAGTGCCAGTTGGTGGACTACCTATGGATGTAGGTGCAGTAGTGCAAAATGTTGGTACGACGATAGCGATTTGTGATGCAGTAGTTAATGGGATTCCACTAATTGAAAGAGTTACTACAGTTTCTGGAGATGCTATTAAGGAACCTAAAAACTTATTGCTGCGAATAGGAACAAAGTTTAGAGATGTAATAGATTATTGTAATGGGTTCAGCAAAACACCTGAAAAGATAATTATGGGTGGACCAATGATGGGAATTGCTCAATTTTCACTAGATGTTCCCATAATTAAAGGGGTATCAGGGATAGTTGCATTAAGCCCAGAAGCGGTGAATTCTGGTGAGGAGTCTGCATGTATAAGGTGTGGAAGATGTGTTAATGCCTGTCCTATGGGTCTTATTCCAAGCATGCTTAGCATATTAGGGGAACGACAAAAGTTTAAAGAAGCTAAGGAAGAGTATAGTTTATTTAATTGTATAGAATGTGGAAGCTGCACTTATACGTGCCCTGCAAAGCGTAATATTGTGCAATATGTGAAATACCTAAAAGCGCAAAATCAAGCACAGCCAGTTAGTAAATAGGGAGAAGGGATAAAATGAGTTCGGAATTTAAGGCAAAGGAAATTGATACACAAGAAAGTAACGATCAAGTAAGCAAAGAAGAAAAAAGTGGAATACAAAATAATAGCAAGTTACAAGCTGTTTCGAGTGAAAATAAGGCACAGGATAATAAGTCTGTTGAAAAAAATGCAGACAAAGATAAAGCGGCGAAAGCCAAGGTTGATAAAAAATATGAGAATGAAATTAAGGTTAAAGAAGCTGAGTTAAAAGAAAGTGAGCTGATGGTGTCAGCATCACCTCATATCAGATGTAATGAATCAATTTCAAAAATAATGTGGAATGTTAATTTAGCTCTTGCTCCGGCGGCGATTTTCTCAATATTTTATTTTGGGTTTCCCGCTTTAATTAATATGGTAGTTGGAGCAGCTTCGGCTGTTGCATTTGAATATCTAGTTCAAAAGTACCGTAAAAAGAAAATTACAGCTTTTGACGGGAGTGCATTTTTGACTGGACTTTTATTAGCTATGTCAGTTTCACCTAGTTTACCGCCTTATATGATGATAGCTGGTTCATTTGTAGCTATTGTAATAGCAAAACATTCTATGGGAGGACTTGGATTTAATATTTTTAATCCGGCGCATATCGGAAGAGCAGCATTAATGGTATCTTGGCCAGTTGCTATGACTAGTTGGACAAAAATGACAACATCTATAGATGTTGTTAGTAGTGCAACACCATTAAATATATTGAAACAACAAGGATATGGGAAATTAATTGAAACCTTCGGAAGTAGCACTGAGATGTACAAGGCTATGCTACTAGGGACAAGAAATGGATGTATTGGAGAAACTTCAACTTTATTGCTTATCATTGGTGGAGTATACCTTTTGTATAAAGGATATATTAATTGGCAGGTTCCTGTATTAATGATAGGAACAGTAGGAATAATTACTTGGATTTTTGGTGTCGAAGGGCTTTTTACAGGTGATCCTTTATTTAATATGATGGCTGGAGGGCTTGTTTTAGGTGCTTTCTTTATGGCGACTGATATGGTAACTATACCAATCACAATAAAAGGACAGGTGATTTTTGCAGTAGGTGCAGGACTAATAACTTCTCTAATCAGGTTAAAGGGTGGATATCCAGAAGGTGTTTGCTACTCAATTTTATTAATGAATGCTGTAACGCCATTAATAGATCGTTTTGTAAAGCCGAAGGAATTTGGAGCAAGGGGGTAATGAAATGGAAAATGCACATATAAAGAAGGAATACTCTATCTTTCAGATAGCGGTAAATTTAATAATAACTTGCTTAGCTTCTGGATTAATAATAGGACTAGTATATTATGTCACAGCTCCAATTGCTGCTGAAAAAAGAGAAGTTGCTAAACAAGAATCAATGAGAGCATTGGTTAGTGATGCCGATAATTTTAAGGCAGTACCAGATAAGGCGGATTGGTTTACAGCTGAAAAGGGTGGTAAAGTGATTGCTTATGTGGTTCCAGGTGAAAGTAGAGGGTATGGTGGAGAAATTAAAATGCTTGTAGCCGTTACTCAAGCTGGAGAGGTAATTGATTATAAGATATTAGCTCATAACGAGACACCTGGTCTTGGAGATAATGCATCAAAGGAACCTTTTAGAAGTCAGTTTAAAGGAAAAAAGGAAGCTAATTTGACTGTAACCAAAGACGCTTCTGATAAAGATGATATACAAGCCATGACGGGAGCTACTATTTCATCTAAAGCTGTAACACTAGCTGTTAAAAATGCTGTACATGAAGTGACAGAGTTTGCAGGAGGTAAATAATATGAGAGAAAAATGGAAAATTTTTAGCAAAGGTTTATATGATGAGAATCCGATATTCATGCTATGTTTGAGTCTCTGTCCAGCATTAGCTGTTACATCATCAGTAATTAACGGACTAACAATGGGCCTATGCGTAACATTTGTTATTACAAGTAATAATGTCGTGGTATCACTTACTAGAAAATTTGTAAATCCGAAGGTTAGAGTACCAGTTTACATTACTTTTATTGCAACAATAGTTACAGTTGTGGAACTTTTATTACAGGCAATTTCTCCAGCCTTATATAGTGCGCTGGGGATTTATTTAGACTTAGTAGTTGTATTTGCAATAATACTCGCAAGAGCAGAGGTATTTGCATCTAAGAATAAAGTTTTTCCATCTTTTTTAGATGGATTTGGTATGGGATGCGGCTTTACTCTAGCAATGCTATCAATATCTGTAATTAGAGAATTTTTTGGAAATGGATCAATACTTGGTTATAAAATATTAGGACCATGGTATAATGCACCTTTAATTATGATTTTACCGGCTGGCGCATTTATATTAATTGGTTATATGATAGGAGCAATTAAACTTCATAATGCGCACAACGAAGAGAAAAAAGTAGAAGGAAGTGAAGCATAATGGGTGAATATTTAACACTATTTATGGGTGCATTATTAGTAAATAATTTTGTTTTAACAAAGTTCGTAGGATTATGCATATTTTTTGGAGTTTCTAAAAGTTTGAATGCCTCAATAGGAATGGGGATGGCAGTTACATCAGTTATAACTCTCAGTTCAATGCTAGCTTGGGTAGTATATAATTTTGTACTATTACCATTTCATTTAACTTTCTTAACAACAATTGTTTTTGTTATACTCATAGCAAGTTTTGTACAATTATTAGAATTAATTATAAAAAAGCAAGCACCTACGTTATATAGTATGTGGGGAATTTACCTTCTATTAATAGCAACAAACTGTATAGTATTATCAGTTCCACTATTAAGCGTTGAATCAAATTATTCATTTGTTAAAAGTATAATTTTTTCAATAGGATCTGGTATGGGATTTGCATTAGCTTTAATTCTCATGGCAAGTTTAAGAGAAAAATTGGTTTATGCTGATGTGCCAAAGCCTTTAGAGGGAACTGGTATTGCTTTTGTATTAGCGGGTATGCTAGCACTGGCATTCTTGGGCTTTTCAGGAATGATATAAAGGAGATGAATAAAAAGTATGTTTACTATAGTTATGGTTTTATTAGTGCTAGGAGGAATCGGAACAATTTTTGGATTTATTCTTGCATTTGCAAATAAAAAATTTTCAATGGAAGTAAATCCGCTAATTCATGAAGTAGAAGATATTTTACCTAAGGGTCAATGTGGAGCATGTGGTTATGCAGGATGTGCAGCATATGCTGAAGCAGTAGTATCTAATAAGGATGTTCCACCAAATTTGTGCGTACCGGGCAAGGATGAAGTCGCAAAAGCTGTTGCAGAGATTACAGGAAAAGTGGCTGAAAAAGTTGAACCAAGAATAGCACACATTAAATGCAAGGGATCAAGTGATAAAGCAGTTCAAAGTTATAGATATAAAGGGATAAAGGATTGCAAAGCTGCAAATTTACTTCAAGGTGGTCCTAAAGGATGTAAGCATGGATGCATTGGATTCGGTACATGTGTAAATAGCTGCCCTTTTGGAGCTTTAAAGTTGAGTGATGAAGGTCTTCCAGTAGTCGATGCAAAAAAGTGTACTGGTTGTGGAACATGTGAAACAGCGTGCCCTAAAAATGTAATTGAAATGGTATCAGTAGATTCGCCAATAGAGGTTAGTTGTAATTCTAAAGATAAAGGAGCCATTGCAAGGAAAGTTTGTAGTACTGCCTGTATAGGGTGTGGTATTTGTGCAAAGAATTGCAGCCATAAGGCTATTGAGGTTAAAAATAATCTAGCAGTAGTAGATACAAAGATTTGTATTGAAAAATGTAATGAAGCTACCTGTATTATAAAATGTCCAACAGGCGCAATTCAATTTGCTAGAGGATTAAGCGTTAAAAATTCGAGTAATATAAAAGTTACAATTTAGGATAGGAGCAGCCTATGAAGAAGAAGATATGCACATTTAGGAAAAAGAATATATTTAAATTTACATTAATACTTTGCATTTTAAGTGTTCTAAATCTTATATCATGTACAAATATTAGAAATAAATATTTTGAAAAAAGCAGTATTGTAATGGATACTGCAGTTACACTAAGTGCAAGTGGTGATAAATCAAAGGAAGCAGTTGAAGAAAGTTTTAAAAGATTGAAAGAAATAGAAGAAATGGCAAGTACAACTATAGAAACAAGTGATATTTACAAAATAAATAGTGCATCAGGAAAGGATTATGTACAGGTTCATCCTGAAATAATGAAAATGATACAGACATCAATAAAATACTCTAAGCTAAGCAATGGTGCATTTGATATCACTTTAGGTCCATTAATAAATTTATGGGGTATAGGCACTGATAATGAAAAGTTACCTAAAGTTGAAGAAATAAAGGATAAATTACCCCTAGTTGGGTATGATAAAATAGATGTAAACGAGGCTGAAGGCAGCATAATGCTTAAGGAAAAAGGAATGGCCGTAGACTTAGGTGGAGTTGCCAAAGGGTTCGCAGCTGATGAAGTTTTAAAGATATATAAGAAATATGATATTAATAATGGTCTTATAAATCTAGGTTCAAGCTCTATCTATGCATTTGGAAAAAATAAAGATAATAATAAATGGTCTGTTGGAATTAAAAATCCTAGAAGTAATGATTCTAATGAGTATATGGGAGTAATAAAGTTATCTAATGAATCATTATCAACATCAGGAGACTATGAAAGGTATTTTATTAAAGATAATAAAAGATATCATCATATTTTGAATCCTAATACTGGTTATCCAGTAGACAATGGTGCAATCAGCGATACAATAGTAATAAATGGTGATGTTGAAGATAATGGTATGTTAGCGGATATCCTTACGACAACAGTATTTGCGTTAGGTCCAGAAAAAGGAATAGAGTTAATAAATAGCATAACAGGAGTTTCATGCGAAATTACTACTTCTGATTATAAAGTTTATACTTCCGATGGATTTAAAGATAGGATTGAGAATTTAAAAGGTGATTTCAAATTTGTAAATTGAGATTACAGATATCCAAACTAAAACTAGTCTTATGTGTAACTTACCGAAATAAGTAACATATTGTGTTTTGGTTTCTAGAAAAGTGATACACTCAAAGCTAACAAGTATGAATAGTTATTCTTATTTTAAGTCAAATATATAATTTAGATATATATAGATAAACAATTTGAAAATGAACTGTTAAAAGTGCTAAATTGTAGGTTGTTCCACTAATGCTTGTCACAGTGAAATTGTGAGCAAGCGTTAGTGATGCAACCTGCAATTTAGCACTTTCTGCGAAATTATTATGCCCTGTGGGTGCAACAATGTGTCTACTTTCGATGGTTTATCTCATAAGTTCAAGTTACATGCCGATTATCTATATCATCGAAATAACGTAGCCTAGAAATATGCCTAACTATAAAATTTGAAGTTAGTCCAATAAAAATACCAGTACCAATACCTGCTATAGATAATATAGGTAAGTAAAGCATTACCCATATATTTTGAACTATAATGGAGCCTATTATTAATTGTCCTAAATTATGAAAGAAGGCCCCAGAAGCACTGACTCCTATTATACTTATTTTATCCTTACCGACTGTCTTAACAAGTATCATAGCATAATAACTAAGAATTGCACCGGCAGCACCATACATGAGGGTAGAAAGGTTCCCAGTAAATATAGTCGATAATAAAAGCCGTAATATAATAATTAGGAATACATCCCGCTTATTTTCTAGTATATATAGCGCTATAACGGTAATAAGATTTGTTAAACCAAGTTTTGCGCCAGGTGCAATAAAAGGTACTGGAATCATGCTTTCTATAGTATAGAGTGCTAGAGCTTGAGATACAAAAATGCCAATAAGAACTATGCGAAATGTTTTATTCATTTTAGCACCTCAAACTATCGGAAACAACATCAGTACTTTTTATTTCAATCATAAGTTTATGTGGAAGGCAAACGATAATCTGACCAGGTTCAGATATAAAGTCAGAATGCATACAAATTTTATCTTTGCAATCAGCATCTACTATTTTAATAGATTTATCTTTGATTTCGACAGTATTATGACCGTATGGAGTTTTGATGTCTATTTGTTCATCGCCTCTATGTTCTGATAGAGCTATTGTTTTAGATATTTTTCCATCGACAGTTATTTCAGCACAAATTCCATTATAATGTCTATTAATCACTACTCCAAAAACAATTTCAGGAATAAAGGATAAACATACTAAAAAAATTATTGTTATAATATCCCATTTTTTAAACATACTAGTTCCTTCTTTAACCTTAAATTTTATATGTAAAATATTTCAAGTGTATTTATGGATAATATTGTATAATACTATTCGGATTAAAACAATAGTCAAATGCTATAAAATCACTTTATTTTTATATTTATATAGTTTTTTATGGTTATTTCTTATCATTGTACTGATATTTGCATTTTTACTAGTTCTAGTATCAAAATAAAAGTAAAATTTATGAACTCGTGTGCATGTATAAAGTTATATTTATATGATCGCACTTTTAGATTCCATATACGTGTAGCGTTATATATAAGGAGGATTAAAAACATTGAAAGGTTGTGTAATGGATGATAAAATTAGAATTAATGGCCTCAAATTTTGTATATTAACATTTCTTTGTATAGTATTCCAATCGAGTGGTTAGGGGGGATAGATTTGAAACTTACTTTTAAAATGAAATTATTTTTATACTTTTTAGCAATAATATTAATTACTTCCATTCCAATAGCACTAATATCTTATAAGTACATATATAGTTCCTTAAAGGACGAGTTGTCTAAAAATACTTTAGCTCAGATGAGGCAAATAGATAATAATTTATCAAATATGATTAAATCAATAAAAGAAAATGCTAAAGTTTTAGCCTCTACAGAGGATATGAAAAAAGCTGACCAATCAATATCAGCTCTGTTTAATATACCTGATATTGAAATACATAAAAAATATTCTAAGCAAATTCCGGGGATTGAAAGCACTTTATATAGTTATTTTGAGAATTATGGAATGAATCATTCGGAAACTACATACGCGTATATTGGGACTAAATGGGGTGGATATATTCAGTGGCCAGATGGTTTAGGGACAAGTACATTTGACCCGAGGCTAAGACCGTGGTATTCTTTAGCTTTAAATAATCCAGATGAGGTAAAGTTATCAGAACCATATATTTCTGCAATTGATACTAGTCACAATGTAATTGTAAGTGCATCTACAACAGTAAGAAGTGCATCAGGGGATATATTAGGGGTAGTGGGGATCGATGTAAGCCTTGACAAATTATCACAGATGATAAAGGATATTAAGGTTGGAGATACAGGGTATATATTTCTTTATTTAAAGGATGGTACAATGCTCGCACACCCGGATTCTAATTTGAATTTTAAGAATATTTTACAGTTAAATCAATTAGGATATGAGGTTACAAAAGAGGATGCAACATCAAATTATTCTTTTGACAACTATAAAAAATTTATTGATGTAGAAAGTGGTAATTTTGAAACTGTTATTAATGGAGTTCCTGTTATAGTTAATGTATATACATCTCCAGATACGGGATGGAAGATGGCATCAGTTAATAGAAAAAGTGAGCTTTTAGATAGAGCTAATAATGTTGCTTATATTATTGCATTGATAAGTTTCTTCGCATTAATATTCATTATTATTCTAACCTTTATTGTAACGGAGAAATTAACTAAGCCAATTAAAGAGTTAAAACCTTTAATGCAAGCAGCTGGTAATGGTGATCTTTCTGTTAAAGCAAATATACATACTAACGATGAATTTGGTGAACTAGGAAGTTCTTTTAATTTAATGATTACTAAATTGAGTTCAAGTTATGAAGAATTGTCATCTGTATACGAAGAACTTTTGGCAACAGAAGAAGAACTTAGAACTCAATATGAAGAGCTGCAGAGCAGTGAAGAAGCTTTAAAAAGTAGTGAAGAAAGGTATAAGCTTGCTTTAGAATGTGCTAATGATTCAATCTGGCAATGGGATATTGAGACAGGAGAATTTTTTGCTTCTGATAAATTAGTGGACATTATTGGGTATAACCTAAGTAAAATCCGCAATTTACGCGAAATAGCTAGGGAGTTAATTCATCCAGATGATATTGAAAGAGCTATAGAAGAATTCCATAGTCACATTAAGGATCCAAATAAAGTATATAATTCAGAATATAGGGTGAAAACAAGTGATGGGAATTATGTATGGATTCTATCTAGTGGTAAGGCTATAAGTAATAACGAAGGTAAGATTATAAAGGTTGCGGGTTCTATTAGAGATATTTCAAATAGAAAGGAATCAGAAGATAAAATAAAATTTATGGCTTTCTATGATTCCTTGACCGAGCTTCCAAATAGAACTTTATTTCTAAATAAGTTGAATGAACAATTAGAATTGTCAAAGGATGAAAATGGACAAGGAGCAGTATTCTTCATAGATTTAGATAATTTTAAAAATATAAATGATACAATAGGTCATGATTATGGAGATAAGCTTCTTATATACTTAGCAAAACAATTTAAGAGTCTAGGGATAGGAGAAGAAGATATTATTTGTAGGCTGGGTGGAGATGAATTTATTCTTTTGAAATCGTCTATTGAAGAATCAGAAGTTAAATCATATGCGAAAAAAATACTATCTTTATTTAAAGAAAGTTTTAATATTGATAATAAGCAAATGTATATTACTGCAAGCATTGGTATAGCATTGTATCCAAAAGATGGATCAGATACAAATACTATTTTAAGAAATGCAGATTCGGCAATGTATAAAGCGAAAGACTTGGGGAAGAATCGATATGCTTTATATGATCCAGAAATGTACTTGAAGCTTGAAAGAAAAACAACTATTGAAAGAATATTAAGATCATCAATTGAGAATAATGAGTTAAGTATTAATTATCAACCACAGTATGACACGCAAAGTAACGAGATATTTGGGTTTGAGGCTTTAATAAGATTAAATAGTAAGGAATTAGGTTTTATATCTCCTTTAGAGTTTATTCCAATAGCCGAAGAATGTGGTTTTATAACTCAATTAGGACAATGGATTCTAAATGAATCTTGCAAACAAAGTGTTAAATGGCTTAATTCAGGATATAACTTTAAAAGTATAAGTATTAATATCTCTTCAGTTGATTTACAGCAGCCATTTTTCTTAGAGAATGTTAAAGAAATAGTAGAGAGTACGGGAATTAATCCAAGTCTTGTGGAGCTTGAAATTACAGAAACAGTGCTTATGGAATCACTTGATACTAGTATAAATATACTAAGAAAATTGATGGAGATGGGTATTAGAATTGCACTTGATGACTTCGGTACCGGGTATTCTTCATTAAGTTATCTAAGGAAAATGCCAATAAATACATTGAAAATTGATAAATCATTTATTGATAATATTACTTCAAGTAGAAAAGAAGAATCTATTATGAAGAATATTATTCAAATGGCTCATAGCTTAGACCTTAAAGTTGTAGCAGAAGGTGTAGAAACGAAAGAGCAGCTTTTAATTCTTAAAGAGAGGAAATGCGATTATATCCAAGGATATTACTTTAGTAAGCCACTTCCAGAGAATGAAATTGAAAAACTGCTTGAAAAAAGTAGAAATATTAATTTATAAGAGAGTTTATTTGTATAGGAGGTGAAAAAATAACTAAATTAATACTGTGTTTAAAACCGAAGTGATCAGTTACATAATCCTAAGCAAGTAACTGGTCTTTTTGTTTCAAAGGAGTTTTGAATTTAGTAAATGACGAATTCTTATACAGAGCTAGGATATGTTAAATATTTATAACTTATATAAATATTTTTAAATGGGTAGAATTACTAGAGAAGTGATAAAATATTATTAGTGAAATATTTAAAACAAAGCAGGGAAGAGCAAGATATAAGATTTTTATTCAAAGGAGATTAAAATTTAGTTTTGAGTTTGAATTTTTATAAGGGAGTGAATGCTATGACTAAAAGATATATGAAAAAATCTAAAGAAGAACTTAAAGAAGCGTTAACGGAGGTTCAATATAAAGTTACACAAGAAAATGCAACGGAATCACCTTTTCATAATGAATTTAATAATTTTTATGAAAAAGGAATTTATATAGATATTACAACTGGAGAACCTTTATTTTTATCTTCGGATAAATTCAATTCGGGCTGTGGTTGGCCTGCTTTTTCTAAACCAATTGATAGGTCATTAATTAAAGAGAAAATGGATACAAATCATGGTATGGTAAGAACAGAAGTAAGAAGTAAGACAGGTGATGCACATTTAGGACACGTATTTACTGATGGGCCAGAAGAAATGGGTGGTTTAAGGTATTGTATTAACTCAGCGTCACTTAAATTTATTTCAATGGATAAAATGAAGGATGAAGGATATGAAGAGTATTTGGATTTGTTGAAATAAACAATTTAAGGTGGATGTCAGTTTTGGGTTATTAAGAATCATATTTAAATGACATCCACTAAACTAAAGAAATTAAAAATTATACTTTAAGTGTACCAATTAAAATTACCACAGATCTTGAATCGAGTTCAATGTTATTGCCTACTCTAAGCATTTCATTTACTGAATGTATAAAGTCTTCTCCAGAGGGCATAGCAGTATTTACCGCAATTCTCCACTCTAAATTTATAGGTAAATCAGGTAACCTCATAGTTATCTTTTTCCAGTATGAATTTATAGCAATATATATAATGTCATCGGCGGTTGTAGCTTTATTCCATCCTGCAAACATTACTCCAACAACTCTCGTTTCATTTGAGGAATCTAAATACCAAGGTTCAGTACCATGTTTACTAACATGAGGTAAGCCACATTTAGCGGTTTCGATTCTACTTCGAAGTACAGGATGGGATTTTCGAAAATTTATCATATTCTTAAAGAACGTAAATAGTTCTATATTCTTATCTAATAAGCTCCAATTAAGCCATGAAATTTCATTGTCTTGGCAATATGGGTTGTTATTTCCAAACTGTGTATTTCCAAATTCATCTCCTGCTAAAAGCATTGGAGTGCCTTGGCTTGCTAAGAGAACAGCACATGCATTTTTTATTAATTTCTTCCTTAGATTTAATACATTTTCGTCAGCAGTCTCGCCTTCAGCTCCACAGTTCCAGCTGCTATTATTATTTTCTCCATCAGTATTGTTCCATCCATTTTCTTCATTATGTTTATGGTTATAGGAATATAAGTCATATAAGGTGAATCCATCATGACAGGTGATAAAATTTACAGAAGCATTTGTACCTCTGCTATTAGGATCGTATAAATCATGAGAACCAGAAATTCTTTCAGTAACGGAACCAGCAAGCCCAGAATCACCTTTTAAAAATCTACGAATATCGTCCCTGTATTTCCCGTTCCATTCTGACCATCTTTTCCAAGAAGGAAAACTTCCAACTTGATATAATCCTCCTGCATCCCAAGCCTCAGCTATTAATTTCGTCTTTGCAAGAATTGGATCAAAGGCTAGGTTTTGCAATAAAGGAGGATTATTCATTGGGGAACCATCTTCATTACGACCAAGGATCGAAGCTAAGTCGAATCTAAAACCATCTATTCGATATTCAGTAACCCAATAACGTAGGCAGTCTAATATAAGCCTTTGCACAACAGGATGATTACAATTTAGGGTATTTCCACAGCCACTAAAGTTATAATATTTGCCTTCAGGAGTAAGCATATAGTACAGATTATTATCAAATCCTTTGAAAGAGATATACGGTCCATTTTCATCTCCTTCAGCTGTATGATTAAATACAACATCAAGAATTACTTCTATTCGATTTTCATGGAATTTTTTTATTAATGATTTCAGTTCTTCTCCCTCTCTATTATTTTCAGATTTAGAAGTATAGCTGGCGTTTGGAGCAAAAAAACATACAGGATTATATCCCCAATAATCATATAATCTTTTTCCGTTTATATATCGTGAATTTAACATTTCATCAAATTCAAATATTGGCATAAGCTCAACGGCGTTAACTCCAAGTTCATTTAAATACGGAATTTTTTCTTCTAAGCCAGCAAAAGTACCGGGATAATTTACGTTAGACGATTTATGCTTAGTAAAACCACGAACATGCAATTCATAAATAATAAGATCTTCCATAGGAATTGATAATTGTTTGCTGTTTCCCCAGTCAAAATCGTTTGCAACAACTCTCGATTTATATTGATAACCACATACTGTCTTAGATCCCCACACGCTTTGGCCAGTAATTGCTTTTGAATATGGATCGAGTAAATATTGAGAACTATCAAAAATTAGTCCCTTTTCCGGTGCATAGGGCCCTTCTATACTAAAAGCATATTCAAATTCCTCGATGTTTAATCCCAATACAATCATTGAGTATACATTACCTATCCTATAATTTTTTGGAAATGGTATGATAGCATAAGGATCGCAATTGCCTGGCCTAAATAGCAGCAATTTACATGAAGTCGCATTCTGCGAATGAACAGTAAAACTAACACCTCCTGGAATAACTACTGCACCATTTTCGAGATAGAATCCTGGACGAATTTTAAATCCATCAACTTCATCCATTGGAACTAGATTTTTTTCTATTATTTTTGAAAATTCATCAGAATTTAAGAGTGTTTTCAATGTATCAGCATCCAATTTAGTACTATTTTTCAGCGGAAATTTCGAAGTATCCATTATACATCATCCTTTCTCTTATTTCTCATCTGATTTTAATAACACGTGCGTAATCTTTTACTTGAATCAGTATTAAGAAGGATATATTATCAATATATTTAAATTCTTAAAATTGTTTATTATAATTGAAAAAATTTTAGTGGAACACTAGATAATCAAGGAATATGCTGGAGATGTAAGTAAGGAAAAATAATAAAGACAAACTTTATAAAAGCTGCCTTTATTATTTTCATATTTTAACTTTTTCTGAATCTTCTAATATAATTAAATCTTCTGGATAGGGATTGAAATAAGTTTGCTCTAAAAGATAATCAATATTAAATCTTACTATATATGATTTTACAAGAAGCAGTGGTGTACTTATTGTGAGCCTTCCAATCCTGTATTTTTCAAAAGAATCAAGTAGTAGGTCTATTTCTTTTTTAGTTATATCTTTAGAAAAGTGACCCATAGCATGCATCAAAACATTTATATTATTTGTATGCCTAGGAAGTTTCTCGAATACAAGGTTCAAGTTTTTTTCATATTCATTTAAAATATCTTTAATGATTAATCCTTCTTTATTAGTTATAATCCTGCCAAGAATCTTTGTATATTTTTGGCTATTTGCCATGAGTAGAAATTTATTTTTAGTATGAAAATGTATTAATTCATTTAGAGAGTTAGATGCTTTTACTTTTCTAAAATCTGCATTCATAAAAATCCTCGCGAGAAAATTATCACGGATTCTATAGTTATGTAATCTTCCCTCATCTTCTGTGGGGGTATAGGGAAATATTTCTTTGATTTTATTGCCAAACAATCCTGATCCCCTAGTACTGCCTGTAACTTTAGAGGTTCCATTATATACTTTAACATTTTTATGGCCACAGGAAGGGGAACCGCCTTTTAAAAGAAATCCATCAATATCCTTTAGAGAGTTTAAATATGAGTCTGCAAATTCACTCATTTCTTTAGTAAAATCTTTTTCTGTCTTTGGTTGATATAGTCTCAAGTCATCATTTAATAATGCAACTCTAAGGGTATCTCTTGGAACTTTAAGTCCTAATGACATTTCTGGACAAATGTTAATAATGTTTACATATGGTTTTAAATGTTCAACAAATTCATCTGTTATCATTTGACCATTATATCGACAACTATCGAATCCCAAGCATCTGCTAAAAAAAACATTCGGTTTAGTGAAATTACACATGTAAAACACTCCTTTACTTAACTTATTTATAATATTATCATATACCTAAAAAGAAATTCATTATTGATTTATAAAAAGTTATTATATATCATTTATTGACAGCGTTTTGTTTTGGAGTTAGGATTAAAATTAAATATATAATTGGTTTTTAAGTTATAATTTCCAGGTGTACTAATTAATTATTATTTATAGAAAGGATTTTTTTATGACTAAAGTAGATATAATATCAGGTTTTCTAGGAGCAGGAAAGACTACGTTAATTAAAAAATTAATAGAAGAAAAGGCTTTTGGAAATGAGAAAATTATGATAATTGAAAATGAATTTGGCGAAATAGGAATTGATGGAGGTTTTTTAAATAACTCAGGAATTGAAATTACTGAAATGAATTCAGGATGTATTTGCTGTTCTTTAGTTGGTGATTTTGGAATTGCCCTAAAAGAAGCATTAAATAAATATTCACCAGACCGTATAATAATTGAACCATCAGGAGTAGGTAAATTATCTGATGTAATTAAAGCAGTAGAAGATATAAAAGATGATGCAAATATCAAGCTAAATAGTTTTACAGCAGTAGTTGATGCAATTAAATGCAAAATGTATATGACAAACTTTGGAGAGTTCTTTAATAATCAAATTGAAAATGCAAACACAATTATATTAAGTCGAACTCAAAAACTTTCAGAGGAAAAACTGGAGGTATGTATAAATGAAATCAGAGAACATAACGATAGTGCAACTATAATAACTACAAATTGGAATGAAATAAAGGCTGAACAAATTATTTCTGCAATGGAAAGAGAAAATTCTCTTGAGAAAGAGCTGTTAAATATAACCGCGGAATATAGTGAACATAAACACCATCACCATGATGGATGCACTTGCAATGAGCATAATAAAAGTGATCATCAGCACGATGAAAATTGTAGTTGCAAACATCATAATCATGAAGAACATAGCAAGGAGGAATGCAACTGCGGGAATCATCATCATCACGGCAATGAATGCGATTGTGGACATGAGCATCATCATGCAGATGAAGTATTTACAAGTTGGGGAATGGAGACTCCAAAAAAGTTTTCAAAAGATGAGATAACAAATATATTAAAATCGTTAGCAGATTCTTCGGATTATGGTGTTATATTACGTGCAAAAGGTATAATTCCATGCGTAGAAGGTGGATGGATTAACTTCGATTTGGTTCCGGGAGAATATGAAGTGCGTGAAGGATTGCCAGATTATACAGGAAGAATATGTGTTATAGGAACAAATCTAAATAAAGATGAAATAGGAGAGTTATTTCACATATAGATAGAAATTGAAAGTAATAATAAGCATCATTGGGGAATTAAATACCTATTTGCATGGTGCTTAAGAGAATTAGAAGAAAGAAGGAATGATTGATGACAGATATCCCAGTTTTTCTGATCACTGGTTTTTTAGAAGGTGGTAAGACTACTTTTGTTAAAGAAATATTTAATGATCCAGAATTTATTGAAGGAGAAAGGATTACTTTAATTGTTTGCGAAAGTGGAATAGAGGAATATGAAAAAGAATTTATAAATAGAAATCATGTTAAGTTAGTGAGTATAAGCGACAAAGAAGAATTGACATATTCATTATTAGATAAAATTAATAAGGAAAATAAGCCGACTAAAGTTTTAATAGAATATAATGGAATGTGGGAATTTGATATCATTGAAAAATTAGGATTGCCGAAGGGTTGGGAGATTGCTCAAATTATAACACCTATAGATGCATCTACTTTTGATAGTTATATGAATAATATGAAATCTCTATTAATAGAGCAATTCAAGAATTCTAATCTAATTGTTTTTAATAGATGCAATGAAGTGACAGATAAATTGAAATTTAGAAATGGCGTAAAAGCAATTAATGCACATGTAAGTATAATTTTTGAATTAGAAAATGGCGAGATTGATGATAGACCATTAGAACTACCTTTTGATATTAATGCTGATGTCATTGAGTTTGAAGATTATGATTTTGGTGTATGGTATTTAGATGCGACAGAATTTCCAGAGAAATATGAAGGCAAAAAGATAAAAACAAGAGGAGTTGCTTATATAAATCCTAAGTACCCTAAAGGTATTTTTGCGTTTGGAAGAAATGCCATGACATGTTGTGAAGATGATATTACTTTCCTAGGGTTTTTGTGTCAAACTGCACAACCTATTGATTTTGATGGAAAAGAATGGATTGAAATAGAAGGTACACTTCATAGGAAATTTATACAAAATGAACAAAGGGAAATTCCTTATATAAATGTAAGTAATTTTAAAACTATAAATAAACTAGAAGAGGAATTGGTTTATTTCTAAGGAGTAAATTTATGCTGTTTAAAATAAAAATCCTAGTTTTATGGAATAATAATAGTTTATAGAATAAGAATCTAATGATAAATTTTCAATTATAATTTTTATAAAAGTTATTGACAAAAAGGAATAAAAATAATATATTATAACAAAGCAAAGTAATTCTATAAGAATTAACGGATATAGATTGTTGTTATATTTAGTAAATCTGACTGGAAAACTAGAGGATATACTTCTAAACGTAGAAGTATATCCTCTTTCTTTGTATAAGAATATAAAAAATTTATGAGAAGTTTACTTAAATAAATATTAACGACGATACTTTTATCGTCGTTAAAAGTAACAGGGTAATTAATGTAAAGAGGTAAATATTTTATATGGAGGAGTGAAAGTATTGAAATATATCATAAGTGGAATTATATATGGATTAAGAGATAAATTGATTTATTATTTATTTAGTTGAAGAATACTATTAATCTGACTGGAAAACCAGAGGATATATTTTAAAAAGAATATATTCTCTTTTGCTTTTTATAGAAAGAATTTTTTAAGTTCATAAAACATAATTTCTCTAAAATAAATAGTTTTATATTAGATTTCTTAAAGGAGGTGATACCATGCCTAGATACTCAGTAAAAATAATATGCATCCAAGGATGCTAGAAGATTGTTTTTAGGCTTATATATAAGTTTTATTTAGGAACTTATATATAAGCTGAATTTGAATTTATAAGAAAAGTTTACAAATAAATTATGTATTAAGTGAGGGGAGAAAAATAATATGAAAAATTTAAAGAGGTTAATACCACTAACATTAGTATTTGCAATTGCTTCTTCAATTACAGGCTGTCAAAAAAATACTGCACAATCAGTAAATGCAGAATATAAGTATGGAAAATTGAAAATACAAGCTCTTAGTGGAGCAGTTTGTGGAGCTCCATCTTATATTGCCTTCGAAAAGGGATTTTTTAAAGAAGAAGGTTTAGATGTTGAACTTGTTAGTGGGACTTTAGATGAAAATAAAACTGGGCTTGCAACTGGAGAATTTGTTGTAACCAATGGAGATTTTCAGTGGTTTCCATCAATACAACAAGGTATGAATTTAAAAATTATTGGTGGATTACATAAAGGATGTATAAAAATTGTATTACCACCAAATTCACCGATTAAGACTGCAGCAGATCTTAAAGGCAAGAATATAGGTGTTGATGAAATTGGAGGTACACCTATGTCAGTTGCAACAATTGTCCTAGCTAATGCAGGAATAAATCCACAAACTGAAGTAACGTGGAAACCATACCCTTTAGATCAATTAAATGAGGCTGTTAGTAAAGGTGAAGTAGATGCCTTTGCTGCCTGGGATCCATTTGGAACACTTGCTGTCGAAAATAATGGATATAAGGTGCTTACTGATATTTCAACTGATCCTCTTTTTGCAGGAAAAAGCTGTTGTTTCTTATATGCAGGTGAAAATCAAATTAAAGAGAATCCAGAAAAGGTTAAAGCTATTGCAAGAGCATATCAAAAGGCAGATGCGTGGATAAAAGAACATCCTGAAGAAGCTGCTAAGATAGAAATTGATAAAAAATATATAGCATCAGATAATCATAAACTCGTAACAGAGTTAATTAAATCTTATGATTTTGAGTATACAACAGATAGTGCAAAGGACGATATTAGTTATTTTGTAAAGAAGCTGGATAAGACAGGATTCTTAAAAGATAACACAGATCCCACACAATTTGCTAACGATACTTATTATGATATTTTGAACAAATAAATTTGATAGGAGTTGTGTATATGAATTTACAAGAAGCAAATATTATAAAAGCTGAAAATACAACTAATATTATTGATTTTAGAAGAAATGAAAGAAAGGTTAAAGTGAAGTCAAAACCATTTGATGCTCTATACTGGAAGCCAAGCTCAACATTGTGGAGGATTATTAATATCTTAATCTTTGCCTTAGCACTTCTTGTTAGTTTTATAATCCCATTAAAACAAAGTGTAATTTTAGATCCATACAGATTTTTTTTAACGATTTTAATAGCTTATTTTATAGTTATAAATGTAATAGCGCTATTCAATTCTAAAATTAAAGCTAAAGTAAATCATAATGCACAGCTATATTCCGGATTAGGTTTAGTACTAATAATATGGGATCTATTAACAACGAAATCAAATGCATTGCCTCTGCCTTTCTTTCCAAGCTTTGCTCAAATACTTCAAGTTATAGTTGAGGATTATGGAACGCTAGTATTAAGCACAGGTCATTCAATGAGACTTTTAGTTATAGGTTTCACTATTGGAACAATTTTAGGAATAACAACTGGAGTATTAATAGGATGGTATAGGCAATGGCATTATTGGATATTTCCAATAATAAAGATAATTGGGGTCGTACCAGCGACTGCATGGATTCCTATTGTAATGTTTATATTTCCTTCAAGTTTTTATGCACAAATATTCTTAATTGTTATCTGCGTATGGTTTCCAGTTGCATTTATGACGTCATCAGGAATCGAAAATTTACCGAAATCATACTTTGAAGCAGCAAGAACTTTAGGTGCTAAGGAAGAGTTTTTAGTGTTTAAAGTTGCGATTCCAGGTGCAATGCCATCAATTTTTACAGGAATTTATACAGCTACAGGAATCTCATTTGCAACCTTAGTGGTTTCCGAGATGATTGGTGCAAAGGCTGGACTAGGATGGTATATAAACTGGGCAAAAGGGTGGTCTAATTATGCAAAAGTTTATGCCTCAATAATAATAATGGCAATAGTTTTTTCAGTAGTTATGGCAATTATTTTTAAAATTAGAGACAGAGTATTATCATGGCAAAAGGGGTTGTTAAAATGATAGAAGAAGATAGCAAACAGTTTGGCTCAATTAGTGTAAAAAATGTTTATAGGACTTATATCGATGCTAATGGAAATGAGGTTGAAGCTCTAAAAAATATAAACATTGAAATACAACCTGGAGAGTTCATATCTTTCATAGGACCTTCAGGATGTGGAAAAACAACTCTTATGAGGCTTATTGCTGGGTTAGATGAGGCTCAAGAAGGTGAACTGTTTTTGGATGGCGAAAAAATTGAAGGAACCAATCATGAACGGGGATATGTCTTCCAGCAAGCGAATCTATTTCCTTGGGCTAATATCGAAGACAATATATCGGCAGGTCTTAGGGCAAGAAAGATATATAAAGAACACAAAGAAGAGGTCGCGCACTATATAGAGATTGCTGGGCTTAAAGGATTTGAAAAGTCATATCCACATCAAATATCAGGTGGAATGGCGCAAAGAGCTTCACTAGTTAGAGCCCTTATTAACAGTCCTAAAGTTTTATTATTAGATGAACCACTAGGAGCTTTAGATTCATTTACAAGGTTTACGCTTCAAGATAAGCTCTTAGAATTGTGGAAAGAAAGAGAAACTACAATGATTTTAGTTACGCATGATGTGGATGAAGCAGTGTATTTAAGTGATCGTATTATAATAATGTCTCCTAGACCAGGAAAAATAGAAGAGATAATTAATGTGAAATTAAGAAGACCAAGAAATAGGACAAGTGATGAATTTCTTGTTTTACGTAAAAAAATATTAGAAAAACTAAATTTAGTAAGTAAGTCTAAAGATTTAGAATATTACTTATAGTTTTATGAGGTGATGCCTTTGATTGAAAAAACTACTATGAGAATAGAGGGAATGACATGTACATTATGTACAATAATAATAGAAAATGCAATTAAACAGTTAGACGGAGTTATAAATATTCAAGCAGGTTATGCTAATGAAAAAGTAAATATTGAATATGATAATGAAAAAATTTCTCTTTCGAAGATAAAAGATAAACTTAAAAAAAGCGGGTACTACTTATATGATCTTGATGAAAAAATTATACAAAGCAGCAACAAAAGAAGTGAGGTTACTAGGTTAAGAAATTTGGTGATAATATCATTTATTTTAACAAGCCCAATGATAGTAATGATGATACTTAATGGAGCCAGTGATTGTTGCATATCGTTTGATATTTTAAGTAAATCTAGTTTTGGTAAGTTAGTAGATAATTTAAGATACAAAACGCTATTTCTTCATGATTGGAAATTGCAGCTTTTATTAGCAACACCAGTTCAATTTATAATAGGTTCAAGATTTTATAAGAAAGCCTATTTTGCGTTAAAGTCTAAAATTTTTAATATGGATGTACTTATAGTAATAGGTACAACTGTAACGTACTTGTATAGTTTATATGTTTCATTATTTGGAGCAATAAATGCGTCAGGAATGAAAAATGTTTTTTATGAATCTTCTATGGTTGTTATAACTCTTGTTCTATTTGGAAAATATTTGGAGGAAATAACAAAAGGAAGAACTTCAAGAGAGATAAAATCTCTAATTAAACTTCAAGCTAAAACCGCCAGGATTGAAAAGGATGGATTAGAAAAAGATATTCCAATAGAAGAAGTTAAGCAGAAGGATAAAATTATAGTAAAGCCAGGAGAAAAAATACCTGTAGATGGCATAATATGCGATGGAAATTCTTCAGTAGATGAATCAATGATTACAGGTGAAAGTAGATTAGTAGAAAAAAGTATTGGAGATGAAGTTGTAGGTTCTACATTAAACATGTATGGAACCTTTAAGTTTGAAGCAACAAGGGTTGGAAGTGAAACAAAATTCGGGGAAATATTAAAGATAGTAGAAGAAGCGCAAAATAGCAAAGCTCCAATTCAAATGTTGGTGGATAAAGTATGCAGTATTTTTGTTCCTTTAATTATATTAATTTCAATAGCTACATTTATAATTTGGTATTTTATTATTTTAAATGGAAGTTCATATTTTTTATCAAAAGCTATAATGTATGCTGTAGCTGTTTTGGTAGTATCATGTCCATGTGCTCTGGGTCTTGCAACTCCAACTGCCATCATAACTGGGATGGGAAGTCTTGCAGAGGAAGGGATATTAATAAAAAATAGCGCTATTATAGAAAAAATATGCAAATTAAACACAATAGTATTTGATAAAACTGGAACTATTACAACTGGTGATCTAACTATTGATGAAATAATATTCGTAGGCAATAATAGTGCGAAGGAAAAAGAAAAAATTCTTAAACTTATTGCTATTGCTGAAAAGAAATCAGAGCATTTAATAGGTAAAGCTATATACGAGAAAATCAAAAATGATATTTCAATGGAATTAGAAGATCCAAATAACTTCAAGGCAAATCCTGGACGTGGAGTAATTGCTTCTTACAAAGGCAATGAAATAATTATTGGAACTGAAAAATTTGCTAAGGAGCAAGGAATCTATATAGATAATCAGCTAATTAATCTGATGAAAAATAAAGGCTATGATTATAGTAAAACGGTAATTGTAGCGGCAATAAATAATGATTGTAAATGTGCATTATTTATAACTGATACTATAAAGGAAGGTTCTAAGGAAGCAATCATAGAACTAAAAAATAAAGGGATAGATATAGTTATGCTAAGCGGGGACAATAAGCAGTCATCTAAAGAAATTGGAGATAAAGTAGGTATTGCTAATGTTATTTCAGAAGTGCTTCCAGATGAAAAAGGAGAAGTAATTAAGAAATTAAAGAACGAAGGGAAAATTGTGGCCATGGTAGGTGATGGGATAAATGATGCGATTGCATTATCAATAGCAGATGTCAATATCGCCATGGGAAATGGGACAGATGTAGCTATAGAAATAGGAGATGTAATTATATTAAAGAACAATTTAATTGCGATTCCAAGCGTAATTAATAAAGCAAAAAAGATACGAAAAAAAATTATTGGGAATTTATTTTTTGCTTTTATTTATAACATAATAGCTATTCCTTTTGCAGCTACAGGGCATTTAACTCCAGCAATTGCAGCAGTTACGATGTCTGCTAGTTCTTTATCTGTTCTTTTAAATTCATTAATCTTAAAGAAGTGTTTAAAAAATAAATAGCCTGTAATTAGATAGGAGGATTACATATGAGTGAGTGGGTAAGTGAAGTAATAAATTTTTTTGAAAATATTTTATTACTTAAATATTTGCCAGAGTTAAATACAAGTACAAGCTATGGAATGATATTTATATTTGGATTATTGAGCTCTTTTCACTGCATTGCCATGTGTGGAGGATTTACAATATCTCAAGTATTAGGTAGTGAAGCAGATGATAAGAAAAAATTAAGAGGATATTTATTATATAATTCCTTAAGAATAATATCATATACATTAATCGGAGGAGTTGCTGGAGGCATTGGGAGCATATTTGGATTTACTGGTATGCTTAAAGGTATTATTCCTATAATAGGTGGAATATTCATGATAGCTACAGCTATGAATCAGTTGGGGTTCTTAAAATTTTTAAGAAAATTTAATGTGAATCCTTCTTTAAAAATCATAAGAAAAGTTGGGCATGGAAGAAAATATGATGCGATATTTTTAGGGATGATTAGTGGAATAATGCCATGTGCACCTCTCCAAATCGTACAATTATATTCAGTAGGAACCCAAAATATAATAAGTGGAGCTTTAGTCATGTTCTTATTTGGATTAGGTACACTTCCTGTATTATTAATCTTTGGAGCTATAAATTCATATATAGGGAGAAGGTATACGGCTAAACTTGCTAAAATTGGAGCTGCATTAGTATTTATTTTAGGATTTTCATTAATAAATAGAGGTCTTTCATTGTTTGGAGTTGATGCTGTAGAGATGAAAATGGAAACAAAAAGTTCAAATAAGGTTTATACATCATTAATAAATGGAGATAGCCAAAATGTAATTATGGAACTTGAAAAAGATTCATTTCCAGAGATACGTATTCAAAAAAATATACCAGTAAAATGGACTATAAAGGTAGTAAAGGATAATTTAAATGAGTGTAATAATGAAATTGTTATTCCCAAACTCAATATTGATAGTAAGCTTATAGAGGGAGAAAATACCATTGAATTTCTACCGACCGAGAAAGGTGAAATAGCATATACATGTGGAATGGGCATGATAAAAAGTAAAATAATAATAGTTGATAGTATAAAATAGATACAAAAATAATACTATAATATAAAATTTATTAAAATACTATTGACTAAATATATTTGTATGGAATATAATAGCAATATAAATCATACTAATTCAATAGGAATAATAAGAAAAATATTATATGATGTTAAAGCAATGAAGGGAAGAAGTATATTAAGGAAAGTTTTCAGAGAGGAATTCTTAAAATGGCTGAAAGGAATTTTAAATGGAACTTAATAGAATGCATCCTGGAGCACTAAGGTGAACACAGGTATATGAAATAAAACAACAGAGAATCAAAGAGCAGTTATTTTATTACATACACATGACAGTAGGCTTAGCAGGAGTGCCTGATATAGCACAAAGAGATGTTATGTGAAATTTTGCATAATAATCAGAGTGGGACCGCGGAATTTTTCTGCCTCTGTTTTTATAACAGGGGCACTTTTTATCTATAGTAAGAAAATTATATAGTAATTTTTGAGGGAGATTATTTATAATTCAAAAAAAAATTATAATTAAATGTTGGGGGAGATAGTATGGCTATTAACAGTAAAGTAATTTTAGAAAATAAAAAACTAGAAGAAATACTAAAGATGATTGAAAAAATAAAGTATGGATCTGTAACGCTGATAATACAGGATGGAGTAATTATACAAGTTGATAAGAATGAGAAAATAAGAATGAAGTAAAAGCGCATTTTGGCTCAGGTTTTCGATTGAAAAAAAGAAATTTATTAGCGATAAGTTAATAATTAATATTTTATTGAAAAAGTTGTTGACAAATGACAATAAAGGGAATATATTATAACAAAACACAGTAAACTTATATGAATAAGAGGAAAATTTATAGCATAGTATAAAGTGAAACTTTTCAAGTGGAGTTTTCGAGGTGCCCCTTGAGGGTAAACTTCAACTGAATTTAGTTGAACTTACCTAGAGTTGTATCACTGTTATCTCCTACTCAAAGAAATGGAGTTTTACAGTGGCTAGACATCAGGTAAAAGTAAATCTGACTGGAAAACCAGAGGATGTACTTCTAGATATAGAAGTATGTCCTCTTTTCTTTTGTGCCTAAAGATTCTGCTTAAACAATGATTTAAAGGAGGAAAATTACGATTATGGGAACAATCAATTTGAAAGAGTCTTCTGTAACTATAAGGGAAACTAGATTGGGCTCTATAACTGGATTTAATGGTTCAGCAAAGGAACTTGTAACATGTGCACATGCAGGAAAGTTAAAAGATAGTTCAAGAAAATTTTCCCAATGCATGGGGTGTAATGCAGGACATGCGTTTTGTCAGTTAGCAATGATAAGAGACGCTGTGGTTGTAAATCATGCGCCAGTGGGATGTGCAGGAGATTTCTTCGGTTTTAATTTTACCTATAGAGTTGAACAGATGAAAAGAGATCTTCCAGCTACAATAGGAAGATATTTTAGTACCTGCATTGAAGAAAAAGATACTGTTTTCGGTGCTGCTAAGAAATTAGAGGATACCGTAAGAGAAGCTTATAAAAGGACAAAACCTAATGCAATCTTTGTTACAACATCTTGTGCATCTGGAATCATAGGTGAAGATGTTGATGCAATAACCGAGGGGCTATCAAAGGAACTAGGAATACCAGTTATATCTTGTTCTTGTGAAGGCTTTAGATCAAAGATTTGGACAACAGGATTTGATGCTGCTTATCATTCTATTTTAAGAAAATTAGTAAAGCCTCCAAGAAAGAAGACTAATAAGGTTAATGTTGCTAACTTTTGGGGAAGTCACATTTTTGATGAATTTTTAAGTAGGTTAGGTTATGAGGCACAATACATTGTACCATTTTCAACAGTTGCAGAACTTGAATATATTTCAGAAGCAACAGCAACAATTCATGTGTGTTCTTCACTAAGTACTTACTTAGGAGCAGCTTTAGAGCAAGAATATGGAGTAAAGGAAATAAAGGCTCCACCAGCATATGGGATAGAAGGAACTGACATATGGATGAGAGATATAGGGAAAGTATTAGATAGGGAAGAAGAAATTGAAAAAATTATAAAAGAAGAACATGAAAGAGTCCTCCCGAAGCTTGAAGAATATAGAGAGAAACTAAAAGGAAAGACCGCATATGTAACAGCGGGAGCTGCTCATGGCCATGCAATAATAGCAATGCTTAGAGAGCTTGGGTTAAATGTTCAAGGAGCCGCAATATTTCATCATGATCCTTTATATGATAATAAAAATAAGGATTCAGATGCTTTGGCACAAGCTGTAAATATTTATGGAGATATTAAACACTATAATGTTTGTAATAAACAAGCTTATGAACTTGTAAATATCTTAAATAGAGTTAGACCAGACTTAATGATTGCAAGACATGGTGGAATGACTATGTGGGGAGCCAAACTTGGTATACCAACGTTGTTAATTGGAGATGAACAGTTTGGATTTGGATATCAAGGAGTTTTAAATTATGCATCAAGAATAGTAGAAACAATTGATAATAAAGAATTTGTGAGTAACTTGGCTAAGCATAGCACAATGCCATATACAAAATGGTGGCTAGATCAAGATCCATTTACTTTCTTAGGAGGTAATACTAGTGTCGAAAATTATTGAACAACCTAGATTTTCCTGTGCTTTAGGAGCACAGCAAACAGTAATAGCTATAAAACGAGGAGTTCCTATACTACATTCTGGACCAGGATGCAGCAATAAAATCAGTTCTTTAATAGGACAAGGTGAAGGCTATGCTGGAGGAAATACAATTCCATGTACTAATGCAACAGAAGCTGATGTGGTATTTGGCGGGGAACGAAAGCTTAAAGATGTTATTAATGGAGCCTTCCAAGTAATAGATGCTGATTTGTATGTGGTGCTTACTGGCTGCACATCAGATATTGTTGGAGATGATGTAGGAAGCGTTACATCAAAATATCAAGAAAAAGACAAACCTATTGTATATGTAGAGACAGGTGGATTTAAAAGCAACAACTATGTAAGCCATAGTGAAGTTGTTAATGCAATAATTGATCAGTATGTAGATAAATTTAAAAACAACAATGGTGTAAAAAAGGGACTTGTAAATGTATTTGCAACAGTACCTTACCAAGATCCATATTGGAGTGGAAATTTAGAAGAAATAAAAAGGGTTCTTGAAGGTATTGGCCTAGATGTAAATATACTTTTTGGAAATGAATCTAATGGTATTGAGGAATGGAAGACAATACCTAATGCAGAGTTTAATATAATTGCAAGCTCATGGGTAGGCTTAAATATCGCAGAACATTTAAAAAATAAATATAAAACACCATATGTACATTTTCCATACTTGCCAATAGGAGCAATTGCGACATCGAAGTTTTTGAGACAAGTTAGTGAATTTGGGCATTTGGATAAAACTAAAGTTGAGAACTTTATTAAGAAAGAGGAAGAAAAATTTTATTTTCATATAGAAAAAACTGCGGACTTTATGCTTGAGTTTAGATATGGATTACCTAGAAAATTCTACAGTATTTTGGATTCATCATATTCCTTAGGCTTTTCTAAATTTCTATTGAATGAACTCGGAATACTTCCTGGTAAACAATTTATTATTGATGATACACCCGAACAATATAAAGAATCTATAATAAAAGAATTTGAGAATATATCTGAATATAGGTCAGCAGAAGTTGAATTTAATGTAGATGCTGGAGCAGTTCAATTGGAAATAGAAAAGGAAAAAGAAAAAGATTTTCAAGAAGGCAGGGCTTTAATACTTGGAAGTGGCTGGGATAGAGATTTAGCGACAAAATTAAATGCAGATTTGCTTATCACTAGTGTACCAGTAACTTATAGACTTGTATTAAATTGTGGTTATGCTGGATATAATGGTGGGCTTAGAGCAATTGAAGATATATATGATAGAGTATTAAACACCTATAGATAGGAATTTATATATTAAAATATTTAAATATATACCTATATAAATATTTATAGATAAATAGATGGTCCACGCAGAATCATAATTTATTAGGTGCTAGAAATTAAAGAGTATTAGAGAATTTTAGAGGTTTTAAATATGAGCATTTTTATAAGAATACTGTATGTTAAATAAAAAGTAATAGAGAGAAAAGTGGAGGGATGTTAGATGGGAAATTATAATTTTGACACAATTAAAGTTAGGGGAGGATATACTCCAAAGGATCACAATTATTCAGTTTCAGTGCCAATATATGCAACTGCATCATTTGAAGTAGGGGAAGCAGAAAGGTTTGAAAGATTAGCTAGTCTTTCTGAGGAGGGTTATATTTACAGCAGATTAAGTAATCCAACAGTAAGTGTATTGGAAAATAGAATAGCTATTTTAGATGGTGGAGTTGCAGCCGTAGCAGTTGCATCAGGAATGGCAGCTATAACTTACGCATTATTAGCAGTAGCTGAAGGTGGAGGAAGAATCTTAACAACTCATCAATTATATGGTGGAACAGTTGATGCTTTAAAAAAGCTATACCCAAGGTTTGGAATTCAAATTGACAGTATCGATAATGATGGTGGAGCTGAGGAGTTTAAAAAAGCTATAAAGGAAGATACAAAAGCAATATTCATAGAAACTATTAGTAATCCAAATGCAATTTTATCTGATATAAAAGAAATAGCAAAGGTTGCTCATGAAAATAATATTCCATTAATTGTTGATAATACTTTTGCGACTCCATATCTATTTAATCCAATTAAACATGGAGTAGATATTGTAATTTATTCTGCTACGAAAGCTTTAAGTGGACATGGAAATGTTATTGCTGGAGTAATTGTCGATAGCGGTAAGTTCAATTGGGCAAATGGAAAATTTCCTCAGTTCTCAGAACCATATTTTACTTTGAAAGATCTGAATGGTAATGAAAGAAGCTATATTGATGCATTTAAAGAAAGTGCATTTGCAGGAAAAGTAAGATTAGATTATTTAACGTATTTTGGAGCGGTTCTAAGTCCTTTTGATGCTTACTTAATATTACTAGGTCTAGAAACATTATCAGAAAGAGTCCAAAAACAGGTTAGCAATACACAAAAAATAATAGATTATTTAAAGACTGAAGAAGGAGTAAGTTGGATAAGCTATCCAACTATCGAAACAAGTTCTTATAAATCTTTAGCAGATAAATATTTTTCTAAAGGAGCAGGGTCGACATTTACATTTGGATTTAATGGAACTCCTGAACAAATTAACAAACTAATAAATTCGGTAAAATTATTCAGCTATCAAGCTAACGTAGGGGATGCTAGATCTTTAATTATAAATGTTGCAAAAACAACACATGGTGAGTTAACCGAGGAGCAGTTAAAGTTAGCAAAGATATCAGAAGAAACAATAAGACTTTCAATAGGACTTGAGGATTCTGATGATTTGATAAATGATTTAAAGCAAGCATTTAGAGAGGCATTTAAGTAAATCTAGTTAAAAGCTTTAGGCATATGAAAAGCAAAATGATTTTTAAAATCAATGAAATTTAATTGATGAGTATAGTTTCATATGTTCAATATTAAAGTTTTATCCGATAGCTAGCATCCATAACACTCCCCTCTTTGAGTGGGAGATAGCGGCTGCACGCTCCTGGACGGGGTACCTCTTGAGGGTATAAGTTCAACTAAGATCCAGATGGAGATTAAAATCCACCTGAATCAAGTTTCACTTAATTATATAAAAAAGGAGAATATAAAAATGGCAGAAAAAATCTTAAGACAAGTAGCGATTTATGGAAAGGGAGGAATCGGAAAATCAACAACTACACAAAATTTAACAGCAGGACTTGCTGAACTTGGAAAAAATATAATGGTTGTTGGTTGTGATCCTAAAGCAGATTCTACAAGATTATTATTGGGGGGACTAGCACAAAAGACTGTTTTAGATACTTTGAGAGAAGAAGGAGAAGATATTGAATTAGAATCTATAATGAAAGATGGATTTAAAGGAATAAAATGTGTTGAATCTGGTGGACCAGAACCAGGTGTTGGCTGTGCCGGAAGAGGTATAATAACGTCTATTGGAATGCTTGAAAGATTAGGGGCATATACCGAAGAGTTAGATTATGTATTTTATGATGTCCTTGGTGATGTTGTTTGTGGAGGCTTTGCAATGCCTATAAGAGAAGGTAAGGCAAAAGAAATCTATATAGTTGCAAGTGGAGAAATGATGGCATTATATGCAGCAAACAATATATCAAAGGGAATTCAAAAATATGCATTAAAAGGTGGAGTAAGATTAGGTGGAATAATATGTAACAGCAGAAATGTTGATAGAGAGCTTGATCTTTTAACTGCTTTCGCAAGAGAACTTGGAACTCAATTAATTCACTTTGTTCCAAGAAATAACGTAGTTCAAAGAGCTGAGATAAGAAAGAAGACTGTAATAGAATTTGATCCTGAAGATGGGCAAGCTGATGAATATAGAGAATTAGCAAAGAAGATTGAAGAAAATGAATTGTTTGTAATTCCAAATCCAATGACTCAAGAAAGGTTAGAAGAAATTCTAATAGAATATGGTTTGATGGATTAGATTAAGGGAAATAATGGGGAGGCAATTTTATGATATCTGTTATGAATGTAAGCAAGACATTTAATACTCCAACTGGAAAGGTAGAAGTATTAAAGAATATAAATTTAAGTGTTGAAAACGGTGATGTTTTTGGAATAATAGGTTTTAGTGGTGCAGGAAAATCTACATTAATTAGATGTTTAAATGGACTAGAAAAACCTGATTCAGGGAACATAATTATTGGAGAAAATGAAATAACTAAGTTAAATCGAAAAGAACTAAGAAATGCTAGAAAGAAAATAGGAATGATATTTCAACAATTTAATTTATTTGATTCAAGAACTGTTTATGAGAACATTGCTTTCCCATTAGAAATATCAGGGTATAAAAAAGAAAAGATAAAAAGCAGGGTTGAAGAGATATTAGATTTAGTAGAACTATCAGAAAAACGAGATTCATATCCATTGCAGTTAAGTGGGGGGCAAAAGCAGAGAGTAGGTATTGCAAGAGCATTAGCTAACAATCCAGATGTATTATTAAGCGATGAAGCAACTTCTGCTTTAGATCCCCAAACAACTTTTTCTATTTTAGAACTTTTAAAAAATATAAACAAGAGATTAAATCTAACAATAGTAATAATAACCCATGAATTAGATGTTCTAAGATATTGTACAAATAATATGGTGGTTTTAGAAGATGGACATATTGTTGAAAATGGAAGTACAGAAAATTTATTTTTAAATCCCCAAAGTGATACTTTAAAGAATTTTATTAACATTACAAATGGATTTCAAAGAAATAGAAATTATTCAGGAGGTGAAGGAATATGAGTAATGATTTAATAGGACTGCTTTTAACTGGGACAAAAGAAACTTTATATATGGTGTTTATTTCATCAATAATAGCTTTTTTACTTGGTGTACCCATTGGAGTTTTATTAGTTGTTAGTGATAAAGGAGGCATATTTCCTTTACTTAAAGTAAATAAAATAGTTGGCTTTATAATTAATGTAATAAGGTCAATGCCGGAAATGATACTCGTAATTATTTTATTACCACTTGCAAAACTAATAGTTGGAACAACATTAGGTGCAAATGCAGCTATAATTTCTATTTCGATAGGTTCAGCACCATTTCTTGCAAGAATAATTGAAAATAGCTTAAAGGAAGTTGAGTTTGGGAAGATAGAGGCGGCAGAATCAATGGGAGCGGCTCCTCTTGAGATAATAAAAAAAGTGCTTCTTCCAGAAGCCCTTCCCTCAATTGTAAGAGGAATAACTATAGCAATAATAGGAATAATAGGCTTTACAGCTATAGCTGGCGCAATTGGTGCAGGGGGGCTTGGAAGTTTAGCTATAAGATTTGGTTACCAAAGATTTCGTACAGATGTACTCATAGGAACTGTAGTTATTTTAGTAGTCATTGTACAATCGATCCAACTTATTGGAGATTTTATTGCAAGATCAATTAATAGGAAGAGATTTAAGTTCGAATAAATTAAGTTGATTTAATATGTGATATATTGAATTTTGTTATAAATGTTTATTTAAACATTGTTTTAAAGAAAACTTTTTAAAAAGGTTTCAATAAAACTTTTAAAGAATAAATAAATTTTTAAATAAAACTTCTTAACAACTTAAAAAGAAAAAAAGTAAACAATATAACAATTTATAGGAAACATGCGGGTTTTAAGGGAATTGGGAGGGTATATCAAGATAAATGAATATGGAGGGAATTAAAATGAAGAAAAAATTATTATCAATAATTACAAGTGGATTACTTTTAATTGGAGTATTTGCTGGCTGCTCAGCTAGTAAAGAGGATACAAGCAAGGCTACAAGTGCACCAGCTACAACTGAAAAGAGTGAAGTGACTCTAAAAGTAGGTGCAGCATTATCACCACATGCCGAGATATTAGAGCATATTAAACCGAAATTAAAGGAACAAGGTATTAACTTGGAAATAGTAACTCTTGATGATGAAGGTCAGTTAAATCCAGCACTGGATGAAAAACAAATTGATGCAAACTACTTTCAACATGTTCCTTATTTAGAATCAATATCAAAAGAAAAGGGATATAATTTTGAAGTTGCAGGAAAAATTCATGTTGAGCCTATAGGATTATATTCAAATAAAATAAAATCTATAAATGATTTAAAAGATGGGGACAAGATAGGTATACCTAATAATCCTTCAAATGAATATAGAGCGTTGGTTCTTCTTGAAAAAAATGGCCTTATTAAGTTAAAAAGCGGATTAGTAAATTATTCTGCGACTCCAAATGATATAGCAGAAAATCCTAAACATCTTGAATTTGTAGAAGCAGATGCAGCCCAATTACCAAGATCTCTTGGGGATTTAGCTGGAGCAGTTATAAATACTAATATTATTTTAGATGCTAAAATTGATCCGAATACAGCTATTATTAGAGAAAGTGGAGATTCTCCTTATGCGAATATAATTACAGTTAGAAAAGGAGATAAAGATAGAAAAGAAATCAAAGCACTTATATCTGCGCTAACAACTGATGATGTTAAAAACTTTATTAAAGAAAAATATGGTACAGCTGTAGTTCCAGCATTCTAAAAGGGGAGAAAAGTATGTTATATAAAATAGCATTTGCTAGCAGTGATGGAAAAGTTGTAAATCAACATTTTGGAAGAACAAAACAATTTCTAATTGTTGAAGTAGATGATAAAGACTATAAGTATGTTGGAACACGATTTAATGAACCGTCATGTCAAGAATTTCAGCATACTGAAGATGCTTTAAGTCAATCTATTGAATTAATATCAGATTGTAAGGCAGTTTTTGTTGCAAGAATTGGACAAGGGGCTTTAGCTGAGGTTGAGGCTAAAGGAATAAAAGGAATTGAAGCTCCTTATTTTATAGAGGATATACTAAAAAAAGTTTTAAATTCAAAAGTTAATATTTTAGATTTATATTAAGAATGATGGGGTTAGAAGTATAACACAAATGGTCATATAATAGTTAAATAATTTAATAGAATTAGAATACAAATTAATTAAACTTTGTATAGCAAGTTAGTTTTGCTCAAAGTTAATGTAAAGGAAGTGAATTATATGGGGAATTTTGATCACCTTGCGAAGACTCATCCATGTTTAGGTGGGGAAGCACATTTTAAATATGGGAGGATACACTTACCAGTGAGTCCTTCATGTAACATACAATGTAAGTTTTGTAGAAGGGGATTCAATAAATCAGAGGTGCGCCCAGGAGTAAGTTCATTATTACTTACTCCAGAGGAAGCAGTAGAAACAGTTAAAAAAGCATTAACTTTATGCCCTGAAATAAGTGTTGTTGGAATTGCAGGTCCAGGAGATACGCTTGCCACTGATCACGCTCTTGAAACCTTTAGACTAGTAAAGAAGGAGTTCCCGCATCTTATTAACTGCTTAAGTACCAATGGGCTAAGATTAGCAGAAAAGGCTGAAAAGATTGTTGAAGCTGGAGTTGAGACAATAACTGTTACTGT
This sequence comes from Clostridium chromiireducens, assembly GCF_003575225.1. Lineage (NCBI taxonomy): Bacteria > Bacillati > Bacillota > Clostridia > Eubacteriales > Clostridiaceae > Clostridium > Clostridium chromiireducens. The sequence continues at coordinate 1,225,781 of NZ_QXDJ01000002.1, forward strand.
TAATGCAATTGATCCAAAGATTCAAAAAGATATATGCTCATTTGTAATTGATGGAGATGGTAAAAGACTAGAAGGAGAAGAAGGTGCAAAGATATTAATTGACGCACAACTTAGAGGTATTAAAAAAATCAGCGAATTAGGAGTTATAGTTAAAATAAATAGTGTGCTAATTCCAGGTGTCAATGATAAACATATCAAGGAAATAGCAAAAGTAACTAAAGAGCTAGGAGCATCAATATTAAATATAATTCCTTTAATACCGCAAAATGAACTTTCTCATCTTGAGGCACCATCATGCATAATGCTTGATAAGTGCAGAGGAGAAGCAGGTGAATATCTTGATGTATTTAGACATTGCAAACATTGCAGAGCCGATGCTTGCGGAGTACCAGGAAAAAATCAAGATATACATGGTCAGTTATATGATAAAGAAGTGGTTGAAACTTTCTCCCATGGCTAAAGAATTGGTTGCTGGGATTAAATGGAAAAATGATAAATGTCCATAAAAAAGGACTACGTTGAGAGAAGAAATAATAATATTTTGTTTATCCTAAAACACAGTAAACAAATAAGAATAATATGAGTAATATATAGTAATTAATATTTATAATTATAGAAAAACTTTGATATATATAAAATAAATGATGGTGTAGAATACTTTGCACTAGTGTAACTTTAAGGAGGAAAGAAAAATGAAAATAGAATCATTATTAGTTCATGGAGCTATTGATGGAGATGAAACAACAGGATCAGTAAATGTTCCTATATATCAAACTTCCACATATAAGCAAGAGGAATTAGGTAAAACTAAAGGATATGAATATTCAAGAACAGGAAATCCAACAAGAGAGGCATTAGAAAAAACTATTGCTTTGTTGGAAAGTGGAAGTGGTGGACTTGCATTTAGCAGCGGAATGGCTGCTATTACAGCAGTTTTATCTTTATTTCATAGTGGTGATAAGGTAGTAATTCCAAGTAATCTTTATGGAGGTACCTTTAGAGTAATTGATAAAGTATTTAAGAATTTTAATCTTCAATATGAGATAGTTGATTTTTCTAGATTAAATGATGTGAAAAGAATTCTAGAAAGTGGTAAGGATAACTCAAGTATTAAGGCCGTTTTTATTGAAACGCCAACAAATCCACTTATGGATATTACTGATATCAAAGAGGTCAGTAAACTTGCAAAGGAATATGGTGTTCTTACTGTTGTTGATAACACATTTATGTCACCATATTTGCAAAGACCTTTAGAGTTTGGCGCCGACATTGTTGTTCATAGTGCTACTAAATATTTAGGCGGTCATAGTAATGTGGTGGCTGGATTAATAGCTGTAAATAATGAGGAGCTTTGGGACAAGTTGCATTTTATTCAAAATTCAACTGGTGGAGTACTTGGGCCATTTGATTCATTTATATTGCTTCAAGGAATAAAAACTTTAGGTGTTAGATTAGATAGACACAATGAAAATGCAGAAAAGATAGCACAAGTTTTGTCAGAAAGTGAATATGTTGAAAAAATTTATTATCCAGGAATAAAGGATTCAAAAGGATATGAAATTCATAAGAAACAAGCATCAGGGTTTGGTGGAGTATTATCTTTTGTTATAAATGAAAAAATTGATTACAAAAAGTTTTTAAGTTCATTAAGGCTGATAACCCTAGGAGAAAGCCTAGGTGGAGTAGAATCCTTAATATGCCATCCAGCTAGCATGACTCATGCTGCAATTCCATATAAAATAAGGCAGGAGGTTGGAATTGTTGATAATTTAGTAAGGTTATCAGTAGGAATAGAAAATATTGATGACCTAATTCAGGACTTAAACAATGCATTTAAGGAGAGTTTAGTATGAATTACGTAAGTGATGTAAAAGAACTTATAGGAAATACACCATTAATAAGACTTACGCATATCAGTGTGAATGAAAATGTTAATATATTTGCTAAGCTAGAGTGCTTCAATCCAGGAGGAAGTGTGAAAGATAGGATTGGTGTAGCAATGATTGAAGGTGCTGAAAAAAAAGGAATCCTAAAAAAGGGAAATACAATAATTGACGCAACAGCAGGGAATACTGGCCTTGGGATAGCACTTGCTGCAATTAACAGAGGTTATAATATTATTTTCGTAGTGCCAACAAAATTTTCAATAGAAAAGCAAAAGCTAATGAAAGCATTGGGAGCAAATATTATTAATACTCCAGATGAAGATGGAATGCTTGGTGCAATAAATAAAGCAAATGAATTGTTAAAAGAGATTCCTAGTAGTGTAAGTTTAGGTCAATTTGAAAATGCAGATAATCCTTTAGCCCATTATGAAACAACAGGTCCTGAAATATATAAAGCTTTAGAGGGTAATATAAATTATTTTGTTGCAGGAGCAGGAAGTGGAGGGACTTTTACAGGAATTGTTAAATATCTAAAGGAAAAGGATGAAAATATCAAGGGAGTGTTAGCAGATCCAGAAGGTTCAACTATGGTAGGTGGAGAGCATAAGAGTTATAAAATAGAGGGGATAGGAAATGATTTTGTTCCTAAAACAATGGATATATCTTTAGTTGATAAAGTTATAAAGGTTAATGATGATGAAGCTTTTAAGACTGTAAAGTTACTAGCTAAAAAAGAAGGCTTAATAGTAGGATCATCATCTGGAGCAATACTTGCGGCAGCATTAAAATTATCTGAGGAAATAGATAGTGGAAATATAGTTGTTGTTTTTCCTGATAGAGGAGATAGATATCTAAGTACAACATTATTTGATGATTAAGTAATAAAACTGAATTGATGAGATATGGGAACAAGATATATAAGGATAAGATCTTAAATTTACATTTTGAATGGGATAAAACTTGATTATGATAATTTTATTAACAAAGTTGACTAGAAAACTAGAGACTGGGTTTCTTAATTTATACATTAGTATATAAGGAACTCAGTTTTATCACTTTATGAAATAAAATTTTAGGAGGTATTGAATAAATGGCACAAAAAAATAAATCTGGATATCCTATAGGACAATTATTGAAACAAACAGACTTCGGACATAAACCGCCTATTATTTTTGGAACTACATGGGAAAGAGATATAGCCAAGTAACTAAAGGGAGCTATCATTGAAGTAGGTTTTCCGGCATCTTATGAAGTTGTATTAGCAAGAACTTATGTTGGATATAAAGGAGCTCTTAATTTGTTAGAGAAGATCTATACTACCGCAATTAGTGCAAGTGCATAGATTTCTATAATAGCAATTTTATACTTAGGAAACAGTGGCAGTTAAAATATTAATCATAAAAAATAAAAAAATGCAAAAAATATGTATCATAGTAAAACGAAAAAAGGATGATACTTATGAAGGCTTATAAAATTAAAATTACGCTAGAAGATAGTGAACCAGTGATTTGGAGAAGAATAATAGTTCCAGAAGAAATTACTTTCAAAAAATTACATGAGATAATTCAAATATCAATGGGATGGAAAGATCAACACATGTATGACTTTGAATTAAAAGAGGAAAAACTAAGAATTACTTGCGATGATGAAGCCATTGCTGAATATGAATTTTATTCTAGAAGAAAATTAACTGAAAAAAATGATCCTCATGGTTTTATTGCTGATATGCTGAAAATTGAACCTAAATTTAGTCATAAAGTTAAGATAGATAAATATTTTGCGAAGGAAAGAAATATTAGATATATATATGATTTTGGAGACTATTGGAAACATAATATCCTTGTAGAGGAAATCTTAGAAAACTATGAGAACAGCCATCCATTATGTATTGAAGGTGAAGGAGCATGCCCGCCTGAAGATGTTGGAGGAATAGTTGGATATATTGAATTTCAGGAAATAATAAAAGATAAGAACCATCCAAAATATTCAGATTTAAAAGAATGGGTAGAAAATCAAGTATATAAGGACACATTTAATATTGATACAACTAACAAACTATTAACAAAGATAATTTCATTAAAAAAATTATAGGATAGAATTGTACTTAAAATACTTCTGAAAATAAATTTCAGAAGTATTTTTAATTAAATAGCATTTATAAAATGTAATTTTTGATTTTTAGACAAATTTAGTAAATAAAAGATCACAATCATGATGAAAATAGAATTAACAGAATACATACAAACATAATTTTATATGTTATTATTATTAATATATTTTTACATAATTACGAAATACATGAAAACTATAAAGGATAAGGGGTAATTTGTAAAAGGAGATATAACACTTTATAGAGTTATAAACAATAATTATAGGATATTTAGGATCTATAAAATTATAATACAAGCTATAAGAAGTAAGAATAAAAGGAGTAATAGAATATGGTCAAAAAATTAGTTTGTGGTCTACTTATTGTATTATCTATGACTATAAGCCTTCCAATGGGAGTATCAGCAGAATGGAAACGTGATAATTCTGGATGGAAATATACTGATGGAAGTTCTTATTCATATGGATGGAAACAGATAAATGGATCATGGTATTATTTTGGGAATGATGGGTATATGCAGAAAGGATGGGTGTTAGACAAAGCTTGGTGGTATTATCTGCAAGATAGTGGGGCAATGGCTATAGGAAAATTAGCTATAGGTAACAAAACCTATGAATTTGATAATAATGGAAGATGGATAAATAATTCAATATATAGTGGAAGTACAGTGACAAATACGGAAGGTGAAAGTAAGCCTCCTTCACAAGAAAAATTTGAATCAGCTCCTGATTTTAGCTGGGTTAATGAAGATGGAAATACTTATTTTAAAATAACAGAAGACTATTATGTACACGGCGCATGGAACATTGACGGGGATATATATGAATTTGATAAAAATGGAGTAATGCAAAAAGGCGAGTATACTGCATTAGATGGGAAAAAATATCTTTTTGGAGATGATGGCAAGTTTATAAAAGGAATCACTAATCCTCAATATAAATTATGGGTTGCAGGAGCAATAACAACTAAATCAACTACAGATAATTTTGGAGTAAAACTGGATGATAGCAATATGATGAGTATTACAGATACTTATTCAGAGGATAGTGAGAAAGGAAGCCAGATAAATGATATTCAATCTAAAGCAACGGTTGAAGGAAGAACACTGAATTGTAAAGTTGGGCAATATATTAATTTAGGAGCAATTGATGTAAGCAGTGAGGATACCGAAAAGTCATCTTTTCCTAATTTGATTATAATATCAAGCAGCACTGATAGTAGTATTGCTTACTCAGCAGTTGATATAAGTAGGGAAGATGGATATTTTAGACATGTTACTCCGCAACTTGCTGGATTAAAACCTGGAAAGGTAACAATTACTTTATATATTAATGGAGCAACAACTTCATATGATGTAGTTGTAACAGAATAAAATGGTCTTTAGTTTTTATCTTGAATTACGGTTGAAAAAACAGGCAATCTAATTGAAGATTAATTTAGATCACCTGTTTTATATTTTATTTTCAAATGATTCAATTTATTTAAATGGATTTTCCTCAAAAATATTAGATATATTACCGTTGGAATATAAGCTATAAACCCATTGACACCATTCCATTCCCCATTTTGAATCACCTAAAATTTTGTTAAGTATTACAAACCTTCCGAAATAACCTGAGTCAGTGGAGAGAAGCTCTTTTCCACTTTCTTTTTTAAGGTCTTCAATCTTTTGTTTATAAGTTAAAAACTTATTAGAGTACATTTCTTCTCGAGCTTTGATTATTTGCATGGCTTTCTCTTTATCTAGTATATGTAAACAGTATGTCTTGAGCAGCATTTCATCTTTTGTAACTGGTTCTGATGTAATTTCTTCAAGCCACTTTTTGGTGGCTTCAAGCCCTTTATTTGTTGGTGTGTAAATTTTTTTGTCAGGTTTACCAGATTGCTGCACTAATCTAAATTCTACATATCCATCTTCTTCTAGTTTTGCTAGTAATGGATATATATGGCTATGCCTAGTATGCCAGAATAAATTCATTTTTGATGTTAAGTCATAACCTGACATTGACTGATTTGCTAAAAAGCCCAAAAGGCCATAAGATAACGTATTCATAATATCTCTCCTTATATGTCCAAATTGACATATCAATTTTGTAGTAGTAATATATTTATATTATATGTCCAAATTGACATATAGGCAATTGATATAAATTACGAAACGGAAATTGAGGAGGAGTTAAGAAAGTTATGCAAGAAGAAAAGGGACCTTTTTGGTCGGTAATGTTCGCAATATTTTTAGGAGTATTTTTAGGTACTTTTAATATGAGTGCAATTAATATTGCCTTACCTATATTTATACAAAGTTTCAATACAGATTTAGATTCTGTAAAATGGATATTAACTGGATTTATGCTTGCTACAGGGGTAGCGTGTCCTTTAGCTGGGTATTTGGGTGAAAAATTTAGTTATAAAAAATTATATTTATTTGCACTTATTGGATTTACTTTCGCAGCAATATTATGTGCTCTATCCTTTAATATAGTTATGCTTGTTGCATTTCGGGTTGTGCAAGGTTTATTTAGTGGATTAATTATACCAACAACAATGACTATTATCTATCAAGTTATTTCAAGAAAAAAACATGCTTTTGCTATAAGTCTATGGAGTATGGCATCAATGCTTGCCCCCGCACTTGGCCCAACTTTAAGTGGATGGTTAGTTCAATATTATAGCTGGAAATCAATTTTTTTAGTAAATATACCTATTGGAATTATAGCTATTATTTTAGTAGCTCGCTTTATACCACAATATAATTTATCGAAAGTTAATTCATTTGATTTTATAGGATTTAGTACAGTTATTATTCTAAGTTTATCAATTTTGATAGCATTTAGTGAAGGTTCTATATGGGGATGGATATCTTTTAAAACAATTTCTTTAATTTTACTTGGGATTGCTTCTCTGACAGTATTTGTTTTTAGGGAAATTAAGATAAGCTCTCCAGCATTAAATATAAGAGTATTTAAATTTACTAAATATACTATAAGTGTAATCGCAGTAAGTATAGTGACTATTGGTTTGTATGCAGGAACTTTATTAATGCCATTATTTTTGCAAAATTCACAGCATCTATCTGCTTTAGATACAGGGCTTATTTTACTTCCACCATCATTAGCTATGGCACTTATGATGCCAATAGTAGGGACTTTATATAATCGTATTGATCCAAGAATTTTAATAGCACTTGGAATTTCGCTTATGGCTATAGGATCATGGAAGATGTCAAATTTATCACCGGACATTCCACATTCATACATAATATTTTGGATGACAATTAGGTATGTTGGAATTTCCTTTTCTACTATGCCAATAACAAATTCAGGAATGTCGATTATTCCAAGAACATTATCAGGACATGCTTCTTCAATTAATAATTGGTTGCGTCAAGTATCAAGTTCCTTGGCTATAGGTATATTTAGTTCAATACTTATTTCACGTATTCAGTTACATACAATAGCACTTAATAACAGTGATATAACTTACAGTTTGATTCAAGAAAAAGCGTATACAATGGGAATTAATGATGTATTTTTAATATCTACAATCATCATATTAGTTGGATTACCACTTAGCTTTATGTTAAAAAGGAATGCAATTACCAAGGAAATTAGATCTGATGAGATGACATCGTTAGCAAATTAGTTACAAAAAAGAGCATAACAGAGTTTTTTGAATTTAATATAAAAGAAATATAAGTTTAGATTTAATACTTTTATAGTACCATTAGCTTTTGTAAATTATTTGATCATAATTAAAATGTAATGGCACAAATTTAATCAAATTTATGTTATAATCAAGAAAATAATAAAATTTTTATAAGAGCTTATATAGTATAGGCTCTTATTTTTATGCTAAATAGTAACTATAATGTATTTTATTAGAATATTTTAGTGTTTATTGAATTATAGAAATAGGATATAATAAGATTATAAGTAAAATAATAGAGAAAAATAAATAGTTAAAGAAAAGGTAAAGCAATTAGAAGTAATTATTTTTGCATAGAGTAATTAGAGCGAAGGAGATAGACATGCCTAACATTTTTGATGGACTTAAAAAGATTTCAGATAAGGATATAATTCAACAAATTGCATTACTTGAAAATATGAATATTAGTAATGTATCAAAGCCAATTATACAAAAGGCTAAGAAAAAGACAATAAGTATAATAAATTTTATTGGCAGTAAAATTGGCAGAAATACAATAATCGAAGAACCAGAGGTAAAAGATATATGGACTTTAATAGATGAGAGGAAAGAAGAGCTTAGTAGTTTAACTAGGGAAGAATTAGATGAACGATTGTTAAATATTATTTTAGAAAAATCTAAAAGTGATATGAAAAATCCAACAGAGGATGAGATATCAATAGAAGTAATTGAAGAAGCAGCTAAATTATATAAAATGTATAATGATTCAACGCCTAGTCAAAAAGCTGATATAATATATTCAAAATACAATGATAAAATTAATGGGAAAGCTAAAGAATATATAAATGAACAACCGTTTGTAGATCTTCAAGAGACAACTGAGGATATAGAAGAAATAATAAATAACATGGATGAAAAGCAAAGGAAAGAATTTGCCCAATCTGTAGATGTTGAAAATCTGACTTTATTGAATGTTTGGAAAAAACTGGATAGGTTGCATTTTTCAAGACTTATATGGCTATGTGTAAAGGCTTATGGTGGTAGATTTACGCCAAAGGAAGAGATACTCCCAAGCTATATAGATATTGATAAGGATGTTGAAATAGTGCGAGGAGATGAAGAGTTAAAAAAATCTCAAGAGGAATTGTTAGAGTTAAAGAGCAAAATAGATTTATGTAAGGATAAAATTAATTCCATTGAGAAGAATCTCCAAAAAGAAAATCGCATACTAAATAATGCGATTAAAGGCAAGAGTCAAGCTGAAGGTGAAATAATAGATTTAGAAAAAATGAGTGCTAAATTAGAACCGGCCAAGAAAGCTCATGAAGATGCACTAGAGGATATAAAATTAAAAATGGAAAAAGTAGTTTTAGAAGAACTAGATTTATTAATGGAAGAATACAAAAAGATAAAATTTAGTGCTATTGATATTAACAATAAAATTTCTGATACTAATATTGAGGTTGCATATAAAAAAGAATTAATTGAAGATAACACTAAATTAATAACAAGTAAAGAAAAATTAATAACAGAAACAGCTAGCGAATTTCAGCAGCTAAAAGGGATAGTAGATGACTTAATAAAAGAATACGATATAAAGAAGACGGAAGTAATTAAAAGAGAAGACATAAAAAGGAGCGAAATCTTCGAAAGATGGTCTAACTATTTTGATAATTTTACCTTTGAATTTAAAAGATTAAATAATGTTGTGAATTTTAATAGAAAAGATTTACTTCATATTGAAGAATGTTTATATGAACTTCATACTATAAAAGATCCTATGGCTTTAAGTATGGGGACAGTGGAAAGTACTACAGATAAAAAAGAAGAATATCAGTATATGGATGCAATTTTCCCAGACAAATTTCAAGTTGAAATACAATACAAAGTAACAAATGACCAAGAGAAAAAAGTACATATAGCTATAATTACTACTAAGTTTTAGATTAAATTTTAAGTATTTTAATATAAGATAATGTGAATGAAGAATCACCTTTATTAATACTAGTGAAACTTGTAAATTAAGATACATTATTTTAGAACCCTTTAGACTAATTAATAGGTATAAAGGGTTCTGTTTTTATGAGTAAAACAAAATTTTTACTATGTATTTTAGCTTTAATATCAATAACGTTTTAGTGATATTATGCGATAGTAAGTTTACGGTATCAACATGAAGATAAACCCATATTATTAGTTACAAAGTAATTAATAATATGTCATTAAATATTAGGCATAATTTTATTTAGAAAGCGCAATATATTCCTGTAGTATAAAATTTGAAAATTTTTCAGGGAGGATTGGCGATGAAATCAATTAAAAATATGATAATACTTATTGTAGTTGCAATCATAACAATTGAAGTATTCATAGGTGCCGTTCCAAGCTGTTTCGCCTTAAAGTCAAATACAGGCTGGAATAGTAATGGAAAACCGATAAGGGTATCTGTGGTATTTTATAGATTCGATGATCCCTTTGTTTCTTTAGTAAAACAAAGTTTTGAGAATATACAGAGTAAGAATAGTGATATTGTTAGTTTTAATTTTTATGACAGTAAAAACGAACAAGCTGTGCAAAATCATACTATTGATATGCTGTTGGAAAGTGGGAATACAGACCTTCTTGTGTTAAGTTTAGTGGAATTGAAGCATGATCCCAAAGAAATAATTAATAAAGTTAAGGAAAAAAATATTCCAGTTATTTTTGTTAATAGAAGACCAATTAAAATAAGTTCAAGTGTGATTGAATCTTACGACAAAGCTTATTACATATTTACGGACTCAGAACAAGGTGGAAGATTACAGGGGAAAATTTTAGTGGATATGTGGAATAAAAATAAGGATACTATTGATAAAAATAAAGATAATATAATGCAATATGTTATGTTTCAAGGTGATCCTGATAACATGGAAACAATTGATAGAACAAAATATTCGATTATGGCAATAGAAGATGCAGGAATTAAAGTAGAGAATATTGCGACAAAGGTATGCAATTGGGAGGAGGATACTGCCAAAGATACTATGGTGGCATTGTTTACTCAATATTCCAATAAAATAGAAGTTATTGTCTCAAATAACGATGCAATGGCATTAGGGGCTATTGAAACGTTGCAAAAATTTGGTTATAACAAGGGTGATAAAACAAAGACAATTCCTGTTGTCGGAGTAGATGCGATACTGAAAGCTCAAGATTTTATCAAAAAAGGATTTATGGCAGCGACTATTGTTCAAAGTCCAGATATTATGGCGGAAACTATATATGACATTGGAATGCAACTATTAAGTGGAAATACACGTTATGAATGTCCTAGATATAGATGTGATGAAAGTGGAAGGATTATTTATCTTCCTTTTTATCAATGTGTATGTTGAATTTTAATTCAGTAGTAATAGAAAAAATATGTGTTGAATTTTGAAAAGATGTTCAGTTCCATAGTTGAAATGAACATCCTTTTAATATGAGCAATTTTATAAAAAATTAACTTAAGCATGAAATCTAAGTCGAAAAAATGCATGATATTGCAATAGTTTATATGTATTAAGAATTAAGATTTTGTCTATAATTAAACTATTGAAAAGATGATAATGTTTACAAAGGCATTCGTATATTATTTCAGCATTAAGATCATGAAAAAGCAGTAATATCATATTTTGAAAAAAGGTGAGAAGAAATGGGAAATATAATTAAAATAAATCTGTACGTAGAAATGAAAAGAAAAAAGGACAATAAGTTAAACTTAGAAACAATTGAAAAGATTATTCTGGAGTATAACTGTTGGATAAAGAAAACTAATAGAGAAGATAAAATAGAAAACTATGAAAAGTTTCTGCAAGCAAAATAGTTTTTAAGAAGTTGTAATGCTAAAGTTATCGGTTACTATTTCTTGAATTAATATAATAAAAATGTAATTATGTAATAAAAAAGGCAGCAACCGAAGTTACCGCCAAGTCCATTTTGTATCTTTATTTTAACTTAAGATATTTGTAAAGTTAAAGGGAAATCAATCAAATATAAAGTTTCGCTTAATAAAATAGAGAAAGCTTTATATTAAATAAATTGTTGATTCAAAGTTTACTTTAGATATGAACGAAGCGAGAAAATCTATATAAAAATGTACCAAACTACTTAAAATCTAAAATTTTATTTATAAATGTATTACCAGATAAAATACAGAAAACTCGCATTTGACCAAATTCCGTTTCGATTTTTACAATACGGTCATTTATTTCACTAAAATTATTGAGCAATTCTGTCTCTTGAATTATAAGAGGTATTGAAATTTTAACTGCTATATCACGTTTTCCAAATTCTGAAAGAACATTTCCAACGGTAATATTTATTAAATCAGACGCAGTTTCTTTAATATATAATTCAGTTTCTTCCTCTTTGATATCCATACTTTTGGTATAGCGTCTAAATATCTCTTTTATAAGTGAATTATCATAATTAAAACCTACGACTAACTTTCTGCAATCTTCAATGCAGATAATTGAAGTTAATCCGGTAAGAGAAGTATTATCCCTCTCTAAAAATTCAAAATCCATTTGAATTACACTAATTTTGGTAACTTGATCTAAAACAGAAATAGTTCGTCTAACCACAGCAAGCAAAAATTCATTTATATCTACGTCAGTTCTTATAATGCAACTTTTAGTGTTTTTTTTTGCATGAGACATTTAAGATTCCTCCTTATTAAAAAAGGTGAAGGTGAATTTGGTGCCGTGACCTAAAGATGTCTCTACGTTTATTGATCCTCCAAGCTTTTCGATTTCCGTTTTAACAGCACTTAAGCCATAACCTCTGCCTGATAACTCATTAATTGAATCTCTAGTTGAGAAATTATCCGAAAATATTAAAGTTATCAATTGTTCACGGGTTAGGGAAGTAGCCTGAACATTTGAAACTAAGTTTTTATCAATGGCTTTTTCTTTAATTCTTTGAGTATCGATACCTATTCCATCATCTTCGATAATCAATGAGATGCAAGAATTATGATCTTGTACAGTACATCTAATATTACCTAGTTCGTTTTTTCCATTTTCTAGCCTTTCGTCAGGAGTTTCTATGCCATGATCGACAGCGTTTCTAAAAACATGGATTAAGCTTTTAATAAAAGGAGAAAATATGTTTGGATTTACTTTAATGTCATCGCCATTAATATTTAATGTGCAGAGCTTTTTATCTAAGCTTTGTGCAAGTTTATATGTATAATCAATATAAGGAATAAGCATTTCTTTAATATTTTTGAATCTAATAGTTCTCATGATTTCAATAGCCTCTAAAAGTGATTTGTTCTCTTTATACATTGAGTTTTGGCCTACAAGTTTAGCTATCTTTTCTAGCTTTATAGCTAAAGCTTCATCTATAAATATTTTAGTTTCCTCAGCAAAAAAATGCTCTCCAAGTACGTCAGTAATAATTTTTATATCGCTTTTAAATGCGGAATAACAACAACTACTCTCAAAAATACTCATTATTATATTTTCAAAAGTAGAATCTTCTTTCTTTAGCTCAGACAATTTACTTTCAATTTTATGAAGCTCTTTAGGTAAGCTTATAAAGTTAAATTGCGAAAATGAACCTTTGTAAGTATGAATTGTGCGATAGATTTCAGATAATTTTTCATGAGGACTTAAATTCATTTCTAAAATTTCGTTATAGCCGCTTTCTATAAAAAATATAAAGGAATCAACTAATTCAGAGATATCATTTTTATTAGTGAAGCCTGCAACAACGAGTTTAAGTCTTTTCTGCTCATCTTTAACCATTTCTTCAAGTTCTTTTTCATGAGTAATATCCGTAAGAATAAGCATGAATTTTAATTTGCTAAGTATCTTACATTTCATTTTAATATATCTTTTATTAATATAAATATTAGAGGGGAGTAATGAAAGTAACATTTCTTTTCTAAATTCATCATCAGTCTCTATTATCATTTTGATACTCATTGAAAAAGTAGTGACTGCATCAATACTATCAGAGAATAAAAGATTCAAAACATTAAGGCCAGAAATATCTCTTGAGAAAATATTTAAGCACTCACTGCTGTATTCCGAATCTATGATAAAATTATCGTCAAAAATTAGAAAGCCTTCCCCTGAATTATCTAAAAGAGAGTATACTTTATTCATAGATTCATTAAGTTCCAAAGTTCTTTCTTCAACTTTTCTTTCAAGAGTGTTATTTAAGTTTTCTAAGTTTTTATAAATATGTGCATTTTCCATAGAAATTGCGATTTGTGAAGAAATTATTTTTAATATTTCAATTCTATCTTTACTAAAAGCTCCATCTATAAGATTATTTTCTAAGTAAATTAAGCCACTAACGTCTCCTTTTATTAATATGGGCATACATAAGATAGATTTCGGATTATATTCTAAAATATAGGGATCGTTTATAAATTTTTCATCTAGAGAAATTCTGTCTAAAATAACTGTTTCTGCAGAATTGATGACATAATTCACTAAACTTTTAGGAATATATTCATAATCATCAATTGGACATCCTTGTAAAACCTCTATTTTATTTGTCTCAGCTAAACCAATAGCCTTAATAAAATATTTATTATTTTCGTTTATTAAGTAAACTGCCTTTTGAGCTCCAGCGTTTTCGACTAAGATATAAGTAAGCTTTTTTAATAAATCTTCAAGAATAATTTCACCTGAAATAGCCTGAGTAGCTTTAATAATAGTTGCAGCATCCATAGAAATTGTTTTATCACTAGAACTTGAAGTAGAATCAAAATAAAGTTTATTCATATAATTTAATCTGTTTGCTTCGGAATCTGTAAAGAATATATTCCTATATTTCTTTTTTAGTTGTTTTGCTTTTGCGTTTGCACCCCATCGCATATATAGGTAGTGTGCTTCCTCAATGTAGAACCTGCCAAGCTTAAGATCTCCTTTTTCAATAAATAGTTTTGCTTTAAGTTCATTTGAAAGAGCTTCATCTTGTATTAAATTATTCTTATTTGAAAATTCAATTGCCTTATTATAGTAATCAATAGCTTTTGTAACTTTCTTTTGGATTCTATTTTTTTCGGCTTCTACAAGATAATATTTATTTAAAAAGTTCATAGGAGCATGTTTTGCCCATTTTTTCATCTTGTGCTGATTTGATATTACTGCCCTTAAAGCCGACTTTTGTTCTATGGAAGGCAATTCTTTGCATCTTTCAAGTGCATTAAGTGACGCATAGAAATAGAATGTTGGAACAGCAACTGTCGATTTTAAGCTGTCAATATATTTCTTAGTAAGTTCCGCATTTAATGCTGCTGCTTCGTGATCGTCAAATAAATAGCATAAAATTAATTTTATCATATAAACAGAACATACTGATGTGGTATCGGCAGTTTTTATATGTAGTGGAAGCATTTTAGCCTCGTCATATACATCTCCAATAAGAAGTGTAGGATTTTCATTTTTTCCTCTAAGGTTATAAACAAGCTGACACATCATTTGAGTAAGATAAAGCTGAAGGTCTTGATTAAAACTTTTTATACTCTCAATAAAATAAGGCATTTCTGTTTCTAGTACTGCTAAACTTTTACCAGCATAGAAAGCTTTATTGCAGTAGTAAAATCCGTTACAAGATGCAAACTCTAAATCACCAACTTCAAGACCAGCTTCATACCCTTCTTTAAATAGAGGAAGAAGATCTTTTAGAGGTTCCTTCCAATGAGATATAAAGGCATTGTTCATAAAGTAAACTTTCGATTTCTGCTCCTTCGCATCTAAAATATCAAGTAGACGCAAAGCTAGTTTGCTAAGTGAATAACCAGTATCAATGTCACCAATAGAACAAAGAATCAATCCATAAGCCCCATATAAAAAGGGTGCCTCAGGAGAATTACCAGATTTTATCAGGATTAATACTGCTTCAGAAACTATATAAGATAGAAGCAAAGGATCTGCTCTGTAGTACATAAATCCTACTGAAGAAATAATTGATAATACTGATAAAAGAGTTTTATCTTTAATTACAGGAGAATCAGGAATTGATTCTAAGGTTTTTGATTTCAAGTAAAGTCGCGCTTGAAGTAGCTTTGTGATTATCTCCACTTTACTAGGATTTCTATTAAAATTGAATCCCAGCAATTTAAAGCAATTTATACCAGTATCAATTGCTTTAGGAATATTCCCTTGGGCAGCATAAGCCTGCATTAAAATCCTGTGTATGCTAACTTTATCTAATGCGGTTTTCACATTTACCTCAACAATTGGAATTATGCTCATCATGCTTTCAAAATTGCCACTTAAATAAAAGGCTTCAGCAGCTTCAATATGGAGATTTAGTGTTAAATCATATTGATCAATCCAACTATTATCGTCTAGTAAAGAAATTCCACACTTCAAATAGTTAGCTGCAAAATCATAAGCTATAGAATTTTTAGATTTTATTCCTGCTGCTAATTCTAATTCGGCTATTTGTATTCTCTCTCCTAAAGTATTTATTAAATCTACTCCTTGGTTGTAATGATCTAAAATCTCAAACAATTTCTCATTAAGATAATGCTCATCGGAATTCGAAAGCAGTAGTCGTCCGAGTTTTAGATGGAGTTCTTTTTTATTGGTACTTTCTACAAAATTATAGGCTGCCTGTTGAATTCTATCATGTATAAAGTGCCATTGTATATTATTCTTATTATCTTGAAGTGCAATTAATCCGTCTAATAAGGCTTCATTTAATAAATTATATATTTTTTCTTTAGGCTTCTCAGCAATGATGGAAAGTGTCCTAATATCAAAGCTGTTTCCTATACAAGAAGCTAGAGTCAGCAGCTCTTTTACTTCTGGATTGAGCTTACTTATTTTACGTATCATAAAATGAACAACATTATCTGTAATATCAGCATTAGTTATCAATTTGAGATCCCAGATCCAAAGTCTAGTGATAGAATCAAAGGAAATTAAATTTTCCTTATGGAGGACCTGTAAAAACTGATTTAGAAAAAATGGGTTCCCCTCAGTCTTATTTAAGCACAATTCCCCCAGTGGAATAATTTCATCTGAATCAATATGTAAAGTATCTTTTAGCAAATTGCAAACATGAGGTAATTCTAGATTCTTTAACTTTACTTTAATAAGCTCAACATTTGATTTTCCAAGATTATCAAGAAATAACACTAAAGGATGAGCTCCAAATACTTCATTATCTCTATAACTCAATAACAGGGTTAGGTTTTTTAATTCGCTGTCAAGGAGCAGTTTCTCAATTAGTTTTAGAGAGGCTAAATCACACCATTGAATATCATCTAGAAAAATAGTGAGTGGATGTTCCTTAGAGCAGCAAATCCTCACAAAAGTTTGAAATACAAAGTTAAATCTATTAGAAGCTTCAGTTGGATTAAGGCTAGGAACATTAGGATGATTCCCGACAATTAATTCAAAAGATGGTATAATATCTATTATAATTTTGCTGTTTGAACCTATATTTTTAAGAAAAAGATTCTTCCAATACTCTAATTCAGATTTGCTGCTGGAAAGAATTTGTTTAATAACTTCCTCAAATGCTTGTATTAATGCTGAATAAGAAAGGGAATGTTTTAATTGATCGAATTTTCCAACTGCATAAAAGCCATTTTGATTTACAATAAATTTTCGTAATTCATTAACAAGTGATGATTTACCAACTCCTGAATATCCAGATACTGTAATAAGTTTCGGGGAATTTGAGTCGGAACATTCTAAGGTGTTCACAAGTTTTTTTATCTCTAACTCGCGTCCATATAGTTTTTGAGATACTATAAATCTATTGGAAATATCATTTTTCCCTAAAACAAAACTATTAATTTGACCATTATTCTCAAAGTCATTTAAACATTTTTTTAGGTCATTTTTTAATTCTTCAGCACTTTGATATCTGTTTTCAGCCATCTTTTCCATAAGTTTCATAATTATGTCTGATATAATTTTAGGAATTCTACTTAGTGCTTTAAATGGAGAAATAGGCTCCTTAGCTAAATGGCAGTAAATTAATTCTAATTCATCATTGGATGTAAAAGGTAAATGACCTATCAATAATTCATATAGAGTTATTCCAAGAGAGTAGAAATCTGTCCTATAATCAATGGGACGATTCATTCGGCCGGTTTGTTCAGGGGATATATATGGTATGGTTCCGCGAACATGTTCAAAATTTCCTATGCTCCTATTATCAACTTCTAATATAGAAGACATTCCAAAATCAGTAACTTTAACAACCCCAGTTTGAGTATTTATAATTATATTACCTGGGTTAAGGTCGTTATGCACAATATTAGAGTTATGAATGTCGCATAAGGCTTGAACAATTTTAAGAGATATATTTAGGAATTCATTGATTGTGAATTTTTTACTCCTTAGTATTGATTTAAGAGATTCCCCGCCGAAATCTTCCATAACTAAAAAAGGAGAACCTTCTTTTTCTATTATTTCATATATCCTAACAATAGAGTCACTATTAATCTTCTGGTTTATTTCATATTCATGTCTTATACTAAAAATATGTGTAAAGTCTGAAGTTTCATCGTTTACTTGTTTTATGATTACCGGAAGGTTATCTTTTTTGCGTCTACCTCGATACACAAGAGTTTTATCGTTATTATATATTTTTTCAGTTATAATATATTTTGAAATCTCAGGCATGAATTATACCTCCATAAAATATTGTTAATTTATCTATCTGAAAAGTTACCATTTTCCATTATGTTGTTCCATAATACCGTATAAGTCTTTAATTTCAATCCATTGCCCGTCAATTCTAACATTACCAGAGAGTTTTATGAAGAATTCATAATGTTTTATATTATCAAGAAAAGGAAGTGGTTTTGGGACTTTAGTTCTATCCAATATATACATGATAGGTGTAACAATAACGTCTATATCAGTTGAGGTAATCTTCCAAGTGTTCATGAGCTTATCATCTAATTCATAATGCTCAAAGGATACATCTTGGTTAAGTCTAATCCACTCATTAAGCTTCCAATTTCTATCATTTTTCTTAAAGTAAATTTCAGAATATTTTTGTGCATATGGGCCATAATTAACAAGAGAAGCTAAAGAGACATCTTTGTTTTGTACGGCAATCCAATGCCATGCTGATTCTGAAGGAATGGTCCCGAAGCAATGGTCGTAATAGCATAGCGCATTTTCAATTTTATAAGTTTTATTAGATATTTTAATAAGTCCGTTTGTTAAATTATTAAAATAATGCATTAAACCGTATTTATATACGTATTGATTTTCAAACTTAGTAAAGTATGGAATAGTGGGTTTTAAATAAAGATCTATATCAAAGGTATTATTCTTGAACTTAAAAGTCCATCCCTCTATTTCATCGCCATTATATTCAATAGATATATTCTTTGAATGATAATTTAAACATAATTTATTTTTCTTCTGTTCTTTATCGAGAAAAAGCTTTTTAGAAAATTCATATATTTTTTGTTCCTTAACCTCAAATAAGGTGAGAGTAAACTGGTCTATGAAATTAACTCTAACAAAGAAGAAATTAAAATATATGTCATTTTTCGTATCATAAAAGCCACTGTACCACCATTCTTTATCTTTCCATTGCCTTATGATATCCCATCTTGATAAAAGGACTTTCTTTTCTTCTAAATTCATAACTCCACTCCTTTAGTAAATAATTCAGATAAGTAGAAGAAAATTTGAATAGCTATAATTTTAAATTTGAATAATAAAAGAGGAGAGCTGCTAAAAAAAGCACTTCCTCCAAATTATAAATATGTAAAAAGCAAGATAAGATTTATAAATATTATTAAATTTAGCTAATCTAATCGTAGATCTAAATCTGGATTACGACTTTGTATCTTGATGTCTTGTATTTTTTCTTCCTGTATCTTTTCTTCTTGTGTTTTTCCGTATTTTTTATATACATCTGTAATTACTTTATTTAGATTATCATATTTTATTGGTTTTAATAAATATCCTTTTGCGCCAACACTTACAGCATCTATGACCATTTTCTCTTGTCCATGAGAAGTAATCATTATTATTATCATATCGGGATCCGTCTTCATAATTTTTTCTACGGCTTCGATTCCATTAATATCACCCATAGTTATATCCATTGTTATAATATCAGGATTTAATTTTTTAGATTTAGAAACTGCTTCACTTCCGGACCTAGCAGTACCAACCACCTCATGTCCCATTTCTGTCAGTGTATGGGTTAGATTGGAAATCATAATTAAAGAATCATCAACTACCATTATTTTTAATTTATTCAATGTAATCAAACCTTTCTAAGTATTAGAAACTTATTTCCAGAGTTCTACTTAATTCTACCAATATATACATTATTATAGATATACTTACAAGTAATTTTACAGTTGGATAAGTATTCATGTCAATTAAATTAATTACTTTATAGGTAATTATTTCTTAAGAATTTTAATCAAAAATAATTTATAAACCATGATTAATATAAAGAATTACGGAGAACAGAAAACTTTTTTATTATACTAGGTAACTCATATTATTTAAGTACATCAAATATGCTTATTAGTTACTTGTGCTTTATGATATGAATAAGGTTTAAATATGGATTGTAATCGGGGGATGTTAAGATGAAGAAAGAAAAGCATGATTTCTAGATATAACTTATTATTCTTATAAAGTGTTTACAAAGTCTTTTAATATAGTTGCTTTAGAAGTACTTTTAAGTGATAATTTTTCAATTAATATTGATGATCATATAGATTGCGAGGAAATATAATAATTGCGAATCTAATTCACCGACTGGATTGACAAATAAAAATTGAATATGATAATATATGCATATACATATAAAATTTATTGAAGTATCTTTTTTGTTTCAAATAAAAATTTTCAATATATTATATGTATATACATAAAAAATGGGAGTTGATATTTATGAAATCATTATTTGATGGAACACAATTTGGAACGCTTAAATTAAAAAACAGATTTTTTCGATCCGCTACTTATGAAGGCATGGCAGATGAAAAAGGGCATGTTACAGAGGAATTATTTAAAGTATATGAGAATTTAGCTAAAGGAGGTGTTGGTACTATAATTACAGGCATAACAGCTGTAACTGATTTAGAAGAATTTATTCCAGGTCAAATGGGGATTTATGACGATTCATTTATTGATGAGTATAAAAGAATTATTGGAGTAGCTCACAAATATAATACAAATATTATTCTTCAGGCTGGAGCAGCTGGTACGCAGACTATTAAAAATGAAGAAAAAATCATGTGGGGGCCAGGTAATGAGATAGATTTAGGATATAAAAATACTCCACAAGAAATGACTTTAGAAGAAATTAATTATGTACAGAAAGCTTTTGCAGATGCAGCACTTAGAGCTAAAAAGGCTGGATTTGATGGTATTCAAATACATGCGGCACATGGATATTTGCTTAGTAAATTTTTAACACCTTATTATAATACGAGAACTGATGAATACGGTGGAGATATTGAGAATAGAGCTAGAATGATTTTAGAAACTTATCAAAGAATGCGTGATATAGTTGGAGATGAATATCCTATATTAATTAAAATCAATAGTGAAGATTTTATGGAACAAGGCATGACTTTTGAGGAATGTAAATATGTATGTAGAAAACTTGAAGAATTAGGAATAGACGCTATAGAAATTAGTGGGGGCAGCTTGTCATCACGTCCAAATGAAAGCTATTCTAGAAAAATAGCAAAGGGTGAAGATCCTTATTATATCACTTATGCTGAAAAGATAAAAGCTCAAGTGAGAATTCCAATTATTTCTGTTGGTGGAATTCGTGATTTTACGGCATTAACAAAGACTTTAAACGAAAATTCAATTGATTATTATGCACTAAGCAGACCGCTTATATGTGAAAGCAATCTTATAAATCGTTGGTATGAGGGAGAAATAGAACCAGCAAAATGTATATCTTGTGGCAAGTGTTCAGGATTTGGTAAAACTATATGTATTTTTAATAAAAGATGATATAGATATAAGGATGATTTTATAGTGCATATATTATAAAGATCATGTAATTAAGATATCACTTGTTTTACAGAGAATTAGATTATTGTGAGTAATTTGTAATAGCCTTGACAATAAGAATTGCGATAGATTACTATATGTTTATTCAGAGATTTTGACGGAGGTATATCATTTATGTCTGATTTAAAAAAAATTGAAAATGTAAAAAGTTGTGTTTGTAGAAATCTGCGTATGACAACAAGAATCACTACTCAATATTTTGATCAAATTTTTCAAACTGTTGGAATACCAGCAGCCCAGTTTTCGTTATTATCAGATATAGCGTCTCGTAAGAGCGTTACTATAACTGAGTTAGCAGAGATATTATTAATGGATCAAACTACTGTAACACGAAACATTGAAATACTTAGAAAAAAAGGATATGTACTTGTTAGAACAGACGATAATGATTCAAGAAGGAAATGTATCTCTATAAGTGATACCGGATTGCAGAAGCTTAATGAAGCAATGCCAAAATGGAATGAAGTGCAAACCTTGATTGAGCAAGAAATTGGAACAGAAAAACTTGAAGAATTTTTAAAAACACTAGCGCAAATACAAAAATTTATTAATAAAGTTTCTACACCATAATCTATAGCCTATTTATGGCTAGTAGAAACTTTAATTAAATTCTAACTTGCAATTCATAAATGTCTTTCATAATGTGAAATTAATAACTTAAGTATAGAATAATTAGTATATGTGTCTCTTGAATTCAAATTTATCAAAGAATTAAGGCTTTTATAAAAATAAACATGTATATACATGTTTATTAAGCAATATTACGAACATATGTATTAAAACAACTATGTAAATAAAATAGATAAATCAGTTGTTAATAGCGGTTTAGTTATAAATCAAAAAAATAAAAATTAATAATATAGGAAAGGGTTGTTAAACAAATGAATACACTAGCATTACAAATAAAAAATGCAGCACTAGAGTTGGGATATGAGAAATGCGGAATTATTAAAATGTCAGATATATATGGATATAAGGAAAAACTTGAAGAACGAATAGAGAGAACACCAGAGGCTAAAGGTTTTTATCAGAGTCAATACCGTTTTGTAAATGCGCAAGAGACATTCCCATGGGCAAAATCTATTGTTATTTGCATAAGAAGGTATGGGAAATATGATATTCCAGAGCATCTAAAGGGAGTAATTGCAAAGTATTATTTAGTTGATAGTAGAACTGATGAAAATTCAAAAGATTTTCAAGATAGCTTGAAATTTGAAAAGTACATGCAAGAACTTGGACTTAGAGCAGAAACTGAACGAAAATTTGGTTTGACTGCGTTACGTTGGGCAGCAATGAAAGCAGGACTTGGAATGGTTCGTAGAAATAATTTCTTCTATACTGAAAATGGTTCATGGTTATACTTAGAGGCCTGGTTAATTGATGAGGAATTAGAGTTAATTGAAACACCAAATTTAAGACCTTGTTCTGATAAATGTAATTTATGCACTAAAGCTTGCCCTTCAGCTTCATTATCACAGCCATACACTATGAGCCCGATTGCATGTGTATCCTGCATAACTACATTTACGGGAAGAGACATGCCTAATGAAAAATATAGAGAAGAAGTTGGGGATTGGGTCTATGGATGTGATGTGTGTCAAGATGTTTGTCCTATGAATATAAAGCGCTGGAGTGAAACAGAAGAATTTCCTAATTTAGCGGAGTTAAGTCAGCAAATATCATTAGAAAAAATAATTAAAATGGATTATGACTTTTTAGAAAATGTAATGCAGCCAAAGTTTTGGTACATACCAAAACAAGATGTTTGGAAATGGAAAGTTAATACTATAAATGCAATGGTGAATAATTACAAAGAACAATATAAAGAAAGCATTTATGAAGCTTGTAAAGATAGTCATGAAAAAGTTAGGGAAATGGCTGAGTGGGCAATTAGTAAATTAAATATATAAAAGAGGTTTTAGGAAAAGAAGCATTTATCCAATAAAATATGGAGGTATCTTGCGGAGCTTGCATCAAAAGATGTCCTGTAAATGCTATTTCTGAAAATGGGCATGATAAGGTGAAAGTAGATGCGCACAATGAATTTGGTGTTTCACAGTGCAGCTTGTGTCAGACAAAAGTGCCTTGTGAATTTAAAAATCCGATTAGATAATCAGTAAACTTATGGTGAATTATTTAATAATATAAACATATGAAATAATTAAACATAGCAAGTGGGGGATGTGATTTTTTATAATGGAAAAGTGCAATAAAGGTGTATATAAAAACAGATGGATAATATTAGCCGTTGTAGTGTTACTTCCGTTTATGGGGACCCTTGATAGTACTATAGTAAATGTAGCACTTCCGGTAATGGTTAATATATTTTGTGTAAATATGTCTTCAATTCAGTTAATAGTAATTTGTTATCTTATAACAATAGTCAGCACAATCTTATTGTTTGGAAGATTAGGAGATATAAAGGGAAAATCTATAGTATTTAATTTTGGATTATTAGTATTTACTTTAGGCTCATTATTATGTGCTTTATCGGAAAATTTTACTTACTTAGTGTTATTTAGAATAATTCAAGCAATAGGAGCTTCGGCAGCTATGGCAAATAATCAAGGGATAATAACTCAAGTTTTTCCACCGAATGAGAGGGGAAGAGCCCTCGGTATTTCGGGAACCTTTTTGGCTCTTGGTACAATGATTGGACCGCCACTTGGGGGAGTTATAATTTCTTATTTAAGCTGGCATTATATATTTCTAATAAATATTCCGGTTGGGATAATTGCAGTAGTAATCGGATTTAAAGTATTGCCACGTAAGATAAATGAAGTGGATGAAGATATTGATTTTACTGGAGCAATAATTTTGGGGTTAAGTGTTGTATTATTGTTTTACGCTCTTATAGCTGGACAAACCGTTGGATATGAAAATAATAAGGTTATCGCTTGCTTTATTGCAACAATCATTTTATTTATTATTTTTGTACGTAAAGAAAGGAAATTAAAATACCCACTTTTAGATCTATCTTTGTTTAAAAACTCTCTTTTTTCAGTAGGTATACTATGTACGTTCATATGCTATGCATCAATAAATAGTAATAATATTGTCCAACCTTTTTATCTTGAAAATGTTTTGAAAATGACTCCCAGCTTTGCGGGAATAATTATGATGATATCTCCTATAATGATAACAATAATATCACCTTTTAGTGGTTATCTATCAGATAAAATAGGTTCAGAATTTTTAACATTTTTAGGATTAATACTAATAGGAATTGGAATGAGTCTAATGGCTACCTTAAGCGAAACATCAACTATTCAAGAATTAATTGTCTATATAATTTTTATAGCTGTAGGAAATGGATTATTTTTACCGCCTAATAATTCTTTAGTAATGTCTTCAGCTCCTAGTGATAAATTGGGTATTGCTGGAAGTATAAATGCTTTTGTTAGAAATTTAGGACAATCATCTGGAGTCGCAATGGCGACAATGCTTTTATATTCTTTCATGAGTGTGAAAATGGGAGAGAAGGTATTTGGTTATGTAGAAGGCAGAAATGATGTTTTTATGTTTGGAATGAAATATGTTTATATAAGTGCAGCAGTTATATGTTTTATTGGAGTTATAGTAACGGCCATAAGATTAAAAAATAAAAAGTTTCAGAAATAGATAAAAGTGAGCAGATTTTTTAGCATGTGCTACAAGAGAATCTGCTCTTTTTTTTAGGGAGTTTTCAGAGGTATTTAAGTCTCATATTGTATTGATAGCAATTGAACTAATTAGATTTTTCCACAAAAATTTTTACGCAATATTAATTTAACTTAAAATGAATTTATTTTTAATTGACTTTTAATGTAATATTAACTACAATTAACTTCGAATACCAGATTTATAAAGTTGTCGAGTGATTAAATAAAAAATAGAAAACGTTAAATATATGCAAAAACATATATTATATTGTAGAAGGTGATAAGTATGAATTATAAAGTGGGCAAAAGTTCAAAAAGAGATTTAAGTGATGCAGTATCAGAGGCTACAGCTGGACTTAAATCCCCTAAGTTAATATTATTTTTTTCTGATGTCAAGAATTTTGAAACTTACACAATAAAAATAAGGGATAAATTTGAAAACAGTATCATTCTTGGTTCAACAACATTTGCAGGATTTTGCAGGGATGGAGCTTTTAAAGATACGTTGCTTGTAATGGGAATCGAAGATGGAATTGAATGCTATGCGGATGTTTTAGAAGAGGTAGATAAATACCCACTAAAATATATTGATAGGGTAAATAACTGTATTGATAAATTTAATAATATAACTAATACAGTGTGTTTTGAAATATCTACAGCTTTGATTAGCTGCGAAGAATTAGTTTTATCTACATTGAATTCCGTACTATCAGAAAAGAATATTCCATTATTTGGAGGTTCTGCAGGGGATCAGGGTAAAGCTGAAAGAACAATAATTTCTTTTAATGGTACAATATATGAAAATGCATGTGCTTTTGTAATAATAAAAAATTTGAATGGCAAAATTAAGTTATATAGAGAAAATATCTATAAGCCGACTAAACATTATTTTACTGCAACAAAAGTTGACGTAAGAAATCGTATAGTATATGAATATGATAATAAGCCAGCTGCAAAAGTAACGGCTGAAGCTTTAAATACAACGCTTGAAAATCTTCCTAAATATTTAGATAGTTATCCTCTCGGAAGAATTATTGGAAGCGATATGTATATTACTGCAAATCAAATGGTCACTGAGGGAAATGGAATGTCATATCATGCAAGAGTTTATAATAATTCAAAAATGGTGCTTTTAGAACCTGATGATTACAAGAATGTAATTAGTGAAACAATAGAAAAAGTAAAAAAAGATGTACCAAATCCATCGTTAGCCATTATGATAAATTGTTTAGCAAGATCTATGCTTTTTGAAAATGATGGGTATTTAAATGAATTTGCTAAAAAAATGAGCAATGCCCTAGGTAATTATATTGGATTTGCAGGTTACGGAGAACAGCTTAATGAACAGCATTTTAATCAAACTATGGTTCTTGCTGTATTTGAATAGATGAGGTAAAAAGATATGAAGTGGTTTAAATTAAGGAAAAATAAAGATGTTAATTCAGATGGACAAGTAAATTTAAAAGTAGAGCAAGGCAAAATAGTAGAAACAGAACAAGCTGTTGATTATGATAAGTATATCAACTTTGGAGTTTTACATATAGAAAAAAAATTTGGAGAGTTTATGGATGAGGAGGTTAAAGTAACTCAATCTATTGACGATATTAACAATACATATCTAAAGATAAACAATATACAAGATATGATTAATAACATAGATTCAAATTTTAATGATTTTAGCCAATATGCTAATAAGATTGATGGGGTTATTAATCGTTCTGAAGTAGCTGTTAAACAAGCAGATGATAAGATGGAATCATTAGCAGATAAAATAAATGGGACATGCAATCAGCTTGATTTAATTACTCAATCATTCCATACGTTGGAAAATAATTCGAGAAGTATTCAAGATATGTCAAAAAGTATAACTGACATAGCAAGCAGTACGAATCTTTTGGCACTAAATGCATCAATTGAAGCAGCCAGAGCAGGAGAGGCTGGTAGAGGATTTGCTGTAGTTGCAGACGAAATAAGAAAATTATCATCGTCAACAACCGAATTAGTAAGTGGAATTGATAAAAGTGTAAGTGAATTATATGAAAGTATAGATTCATTAAGAGAAGAAATCAGAAATTCTAAGGCGGCAATTAATGAAAATTTTGAATATGCACAAAATGTTAAGAAAGATTTTAAACAAGTAACTGATTGTACAGATGAAGTAAAAGACTTTACTAAACATATAATTACAGGAATTGAACGATCAAGCTCTGAAATTAATGAAGCAGCAACAGGAGTAGGTTCTGTAGCTGAACTTGTTACTTCCTTTGGTAACAAGTTAGATAAATTAAATCTAAGAATGAGTTCAAGATCAATTATTATTTGTGATATTATTAACTTCTTAAATCAGATTGAAAACTTATTGGCTGATTCACTAAGTAAAAAATAATATGTCTTTATTCAGTAAAGCGGAAATTAAGTTAATAAAAGACTAGTTACTCTATCACAAAGTAACTAGTCTTAAGATATATCATCCAATAGATTAACTAAATTCTCTATAGTATAAATTAATTACATTAGCTATGGCAGCCAAGTCCTAAATATCTAGAAGAATACCCCCAGCCTTCATCTGAAACATATCCGCTGACATCTACCGCTGTGCATGCCCCTCCAGGGAATGGGTACCCTTTCTAAGAAATGAAATTATAAAGTGTAGTATTGTTAACTCCTCCGTGGATGGTAACAGTATTTTTTATATAATCTATTTTAATTTTGTTTAATTTACTTATATCCTAAGGAACTACAAAGAATCTTCTGTGAAAATATTTTTATAGTTATATATGAAAAAGTATTTATATATAACTATAAAAATAGTAAAATATATAAATATTTATAGGAAATATAAGCGTTTGAGAATGTTGATTAAATTTTATGCTCAGTACTTAGCTAAGTTTTTCACTAGCAGTAAAATAAATATAAATTAAAGTTTTTGGAGGGATAAAAAGTATGGATATACTTGCACAAGCTCATGCACTCAGTGATGAAATAGTAAAATGGAGAAGAGATCTACATAAGGTGCCTGAAATAGGTATGATTTTACCTAAAACCTTTGAATATGTAAAAGGGAAACTTGAAGAATTTAATATAGAGTATACTACATATGAAAATCATTCTGGAATAAGTGCTGTACTTGGAAAGAAAGAAGGAAAGATAATCGCAATAAGAGCAGATATGGATGCATTAGCTATTAAGGAAGAAACAAATTTAGAATTTAAATCAGAAAATGATAATATGCATGCTTGTGGTCATGATGGTCATACAGCAATACTTCTTGGGGTAGCTAAAATACTAAAGGAGAATGAAGAAAAATTAAATGGGAAGGTGAAATTAGTTTTTCAACCAAGTGAGGAGATAGGCCCAGGTGGAGCATTGGCCATGATTGAAGATGGGGTTCTAGAAAATCCAAAAGTGGATGCAATGTTAGCATTGCATGTTGATAGCAAGCTTGATGAATATAAAAATGGAGATATACTAGTCAGATACGGAAGTATGTCTGCAGCAGAAGATCCGATTAATATAAAAATTATAGGCAAAGGTGGTCATGCATCAACGCCGAATTTTTGCATTGATCCTATTTCCGTAGCAACCTTACTTATTAATAATATCCAATATATCTTAACTAGAGAAGTAAATCAAACTATACCTACAGTTATAAGTTTTGGAAGTATTCAAGGTGGAAGAAATTCAAACAATATTATCCCAGATATAGTTGAAATAAAAGGAACTGTTAGAAATTCAGATAATGAAATAAGAAAATTTGTATTACAGAGAATAGAGGAAATCGTAGCGGGTTTAACAAAAATAATGAGAGCAGATTTCGAACTAGACTTTTATGGAGGATGTCCAGCTGTTATTAATGATAACAATATGGTAGATATGTTATTAAAATCATCAAGAAAAATTTTAGGAGAAGATCATGTTCATATTTTAAGTGATTATAATATGGGTGCAGAAGATGCAGGATTTTTCTTCGAAAAGATTCCAGGATGTTATTTCAGATTATATAATCCAGCTGCTTTTGAAGATGGAGTTGTATATCCAGCTCATAATTCTAAATATATGATGGATGATTCGGTATTATATAGAGGCGCTGCTGTAATGCTACAAGCTGCATTGGATTATTTAGAAGGTTAATTTCAAAGTCACAGAACTATTGTTATGATATAATCGCTTTATAATTAATAGATTATAAGTATTAAGCAAAATACATTTATACAAAGGAGATCCATATGGAGATTATAAAATCATTGTTTTATTTCATACTGGCGGGAGTGTTTGAAATTGGAGGTGGATATCTTATATGGATATGGATACGTGATGGGAAGAGTTTTTGGTATGGAATTGTTGGTGGAGTCATATTGATTTTATATGGAATAATTCCAACGCTTCAACCTTCAAGTGCAAACTTTGGGAAGGTATATGCGGCTTATGGAGGAATATTTATTGTTCTATCAATTTTATGGGGATGGAAAATTGATAATATAACACCTGATAAATTTGACCTAATCGGTGGATTTATAGCATTAATCGGAGTTCTTATAATAATGTATGCCCCTAGAAGTTAAAAAGGTGAAGCCAAATCAAATAACAGAATTATATAAAATGCCGTATTATTCAAAATTGAATTTGCGGTATTTTTAGTGTTCAATATTAAAACTTCAGAGATTATTTAACTATATAACCGTTAACTTTTTGTACTCCATAGCTGTTTACTCTTTGGTAGTACTGTCTATCACTTTCGCCAGGTTCTCTTTCGATAAATACATCCAACCTGTTATCTACACCAAAATATTTATCAGAACCTCTATCATTAACAGTAACTTGTCCATAACCTTCCAAATAGATATTAGTGTTCTGAGGAATTACGTTATTAGCAACGCCTCCATGTGTCAGCGGTTTGTTCTGACAAGTAACAGGCCCAGCACTGCTATTTTCCGAGTTAAGTGAGGTATAGAAAGTTAGTATAAATTCCTTCCATTCAGGTTCGTTTTTTTCCGCTTCCTCTGGTTTCTTATTTATTTCATTCTCACTCTCTTTTTGAGTTATTAATTTACTCAGCTCCATTTTTTCAGTTTGCAGATTTTTAAGTGGGCTTTCATTTTCTTGAATTTCATCGTTATTCAGCGGTTTTATATTTTTTTCATCTACAACATCTGTTGCTAAAGCGTTAAATGGTGTTATCGTACTCATGCTGTATGTATTAAATAAGATTATAAAACTTAATGAGCACATTAGCATCTTTACTCTTAGCATTTGTCCACTCCCCTTTATCAGTACTATATAAGTAACATAATGGATTATGTTTATAGATTATAGCATATATGTAAAATATTAACAAATAACTTTGGCAAAATTATTCCGCATAAGATGTGCTTAAATTAAACTATATTGAAATACATAAGATTAATTCATTAGTTCTCGCTAAAACTAATAGATATGTTGTAAACATATAAAGATAAAGGATACAGTGGCTGAATTGAAAAATATTAGAAAAGAATTTTATGAGATGGGCTTACAAAATATGTTATAATTAAATTAAATTTAGCCATACAAATAATTGTATTGATGAATTAAGAAAGATATGGAAGAATGATAATAGAGTTAAATTTGTATTTGATTAAAAGATAAGAAAATTAATATAGTTTAAGGGGAGGTATTAGGGATGAAAAAGTATGATACTATTATATTTGATTTAGATGGAACTTTGCTTAATACACTTGAGGATCTAGCTGATAGCGTTAATGCTGCATTAAGAATGTATGGATTTCCATGTAGAAAAGTTGAAGAGATTAGGAGCTTTGTGGGTAATGGGGTTGCACGTTTAATGGAGCTTTCAATACCAGATGGAATTAATAATCCCAAGTATGAAAAATGCCTTGAAGATTTTCGGAGTCACTATTCTATTAATATGCAAAATAAGACTGATACATATGAAGGAATTATGGAACTTTTGGGACAACTATCAGAAGAAAATTATAAAATCGCAATAGTATCAAATAAATTTGATAATGCAGTTAAGGAACTTAACAAGGTTTATTTTGAAAAATATATAAAAGTAGCAATTGGAGAATCAGAAGGTGTATCTAAAAAACCATCTCCTGATACAGTATTTAAAGCTTTAGATGAATTGAAATCTACTGCAGATAAAGCTATATATGTAGGGGATTCAGAAGTTGATGTTAAAACTGCTAAAAATTCTGGAGTTTTGTGTGTAGGTGTAACATGGGGATTTAGAGATAGAGAAATATTAGAGGCGAAAGGTGCAGATCATATAATAGATAGACCACAAGAATTGTTGGAAATAATTGCTTGTTAGAAATGTGCGAAATAATATTTATTAAACCCTATTATTAATTCAGGAGGGGCTATTTAATGACGCATCTTTTTTATGAAAAATATAATAAAATTACAGGGAATATATCAATGAAATTTTTCGAAGGGGTATATTAATGAAAGATATTTATGAAGAATGTCCTATATATACAAAGGATCTTATTACATTAAGACAAACAACAATGGAAGATGCAGAGGAATTATTAAAATGTTATTCCGATGAAAAAGCTGTCCCATTTTTTAATTCTGATAACTGTCATGGAGATAATTTTAACTACAAAACTCTTGAAAGAATGAAAAAAGCAATTGATTTCTGGAATTTTTCTTATGAAAACAAGTATTTTGTAAGATGGACAGTGATTCTAAATAATACAAAAGAAAAAATTGGCACAATTGAAATGTTTCATAGAATTGCAGATGACGAATTTAATCACTATGGTATATTAAGAATTGACTTACAAAGTGATTACGAACGTCAACAAATTATAGGTGAGATATTAGAAATTGTTAATGAATATTTCTACAAAGCCTTTGATGTTAAGGTTATTCTTATAAAGGCTATTCCGGAAAATATTGAACGAATTGCAGCTTTAAGTAAAATGGGATATGAGTCAGTCAATAGAAAAGTTATGACATATGATGATTATTTTGTAAGTTTTGAGAGTAGGTAAAATTAATTATTAATTCATTTACTAGATTTGAAAACTATTCAGTAATAAAGTTTGAGTTATAAGGGAAAGCATATTATTTAAAAAAAAGCCCCACAAAAGGGGCAGTGTTGAAGAGAGATAATTATTATTAAGGGTACATTTCTATTATATGATATTTTATTTTTGGTAATACCTACTCCGGAAATATTTCTCGATTTATGAATATAATCAAATAATTATCATATACATTTATATTAGTTGAGAAATATTATAGGATTAATATGATTAAATCGTGGAGGACAATATGGGATTTGATTATAACGGAATTATTTTGACATGCATTAATTTTTTTTTGTTGTTCATAGTTATAGCTGTAATGCTTAAAGGAGTTAGCAAATATAAGGAATCTATTTATAAAAATAAGCAACTTGATGAGAAATTTAGTGAGGTTTTAAATGAATTCATAAAGAAAAAAATAGATTAATTATAAAAGGAATATATTATTGAAAAAACTAAGCTAATTGTAATTTTGCTTAGCTAAGATATATTATCAATCTACAAAATTCAAAAAACTCTTCTATGAAAGGAAGATTTGCTAAAGTTAACTAATGCAAGCTATCAATGCTATTTTTACTAATAATTTAATAGATTATATTTTTGTATAGTGGTTAATATATTACTGCCAAGCAAAATAAAATTGAGGAGGTAGATTCAAATGGCATCAAGTAATAGTGGAACAAACAGAGTTTTAGTACCAGAAGCAAAACAAGGGTTAACCAGATTAAAAACTGAAGTAGCTTCAGAAATTGGATTCTCAGACTATCAAAGTATTGACAAAGGAAACCTATCTTCAAGACAAAATGGTAGCGTTGGTGGAGAAATGGTAAAAAGAATGATAGAAAGTTACGAACAAGGATTATAAAAATAAATAACTAATAAGAATGCACTAAGAAAATTCTTAGTGCATTCACATTTATAATTAATTATGTATAAAATGTCCTATATACAAAATAATTAATTATATATGGCATTTTTATATAATATAAACCTGTTGAAGCAAGTTAAGTTCAATTGAACCCCTCCAAGTACAATAATTTAAAGTTGCTTCAACAGGTTTATTTATGCTGTTCTAACCATTTTAAGTAACTATTGAATTTCACACTCATAATATGAATTATTAATAAATTTAGGAGAGTAAAGAATGTTTAGAAGTCAGTCATATTATCGAATGATGAGATCACTAGATGAGGCGCTAGCATATAGAAAAGACGGAATAATATATGTACTTATAATTGGTGAACTTCCTACACCATGCGATGAAGCAAAGGTAGTTGATAAATATCCGGGCACTAGAACCTATGTGAGAGATCCAGGTTCTGCGGAACTTTTTATTGAAATAGGCCGTAAACCTGGATATGAAGATTTATTTTGCATACAGACATTAATACCGTTTTTCATTGGTGAAGAGATACAAGATTCAGGCCATGATACAGTAACTATTTACGTAAATGGTGAGGCATACAAGAGAATACCTATTGAAGAAAAATCTAGTTCACATTGATCTTGTGAAAACAGAAAAATGCATTAATTATGATAAAAGAAACATTGAATTAAACTCTATTATTGGGACATTCCTAGGATTGCACCTGAAATAAAAGGAATTAACCAAATAGTCCAAACCAGAATACTAAATTTATGAAAATTTAATTTTGCTTTTTTATCATTCTTAATTAAAACAATAGTAGCCCAAAGTGCATGAAAGAGCATAAGAATTATTGCTAGTAAGCCTGTTATACCATGAAAATTAAATTCAAAACCACCTTTAGCGATTTTGCCCATTAATGTTGTACCTAAAGTATCAAATATTAATCCTAGATAGAATATAAATAAGTGCCATCTTTTTAATCCGCCTTGCACTTTTTCGCTCCACACACCTACTGTGTAAAATATTAGAGCTGATGTAATAGATACAATTGCATAAACTAACATATAAATACCTCCAAATGTATATGAATTTTAATAATTAAACTACCATAATAATATTGTTACTTAGTTCTATACTTAATATTCTAAACTATTTAAGGATAAATTATAGTTATAAAGTTAATAATATTCTTATAATTTAAAATTAAGTATAGGAGCAGATAAAATGAATAGATTTGATAGAGCTGTTAATAAAAAAACTAGCGACTTAATAACAAAAAATTTACTTGGTCAGGATGTAACAGAAGAAGATTTTAAAAAGTTTAGAATTATTGCGAGAGCAATGATTAGAGAAGAAGCAAGAAATATTAAGACAGACGGGAAACATAATTCTTTGCATCATAAGACGTGGAAGAACGCGGCTAAGTATGGTGATTTTCAAAAGTAGCAAATAAATTGAAATTCTATAGTATCGTTAAAATCCTTGATAAGTAATTTATTATCGAGGATTTTTTCATGCGCCTAATATCAGTTGATTTGTCTATAACTTTAAGCTATACTTTGGTTATCTATAGCTTAAGAAAAATGAGGAGCGTTATTATGAATAAACATTTACTTTTGATAGATGGGTCATCCCTTTTATCTTGCTGTTTCTTTGGGAATCTTCCAAAGGAATATAAATTTGCTAAAACTGATGAAGAAAAGGATAAATATTTAAATAAAATACGCCAGTCTCCTCAAGGGGAATTTACAAATGGTGTTTTTACAATGATGGCAGCAATGCTTAAAGTAATTAGGAATCAAAGGCCTACCCATATGGTTGTGGCTTGGGATCGTACTAAGGAATTTACATTTAGAAAAGAATTATTTCCCGACTACAAAGGACATAGAAAAGAATTTAGAAGTGAGCTTGGCAACCAGTTTGCTTTAGCTCAGAAAGTTTTAAAAGACATGGGAATAGCACAGTTTTTATTTGATGAATATGAAGCTGATGATATAATCGGTACATTATCAAAGAAATTTCAAAAGGATATGAGAGTTACTATTTGGACAAAAGATCAGGATTGTCTGCAGCTTGCTGATGATAACATAAGGGTTTGGCTCATAACTTCAAAATGTTCTGATATGTATAGTCAGCTAGGAGTAGATAATAAACAGTTAAATATACCTAGCGGTATATTTGAATATACGCCGTATTATGTAAAACACTTCTATGGTGTAGATCCAATTCAAATAATAGATAGAAAAGCAATTGAGGGGGATCCTTCGGATAATATTCCGGGAATAAGTGGAGTAGGCGAAAAATCAGTTATTCCATTGCTTCAAGAATTTGAGACAGTGGAAGGAATATATGATTTTATTGAAAATTCCTCTGAAAAAGAAATTAAAGAAACATTTAAAGAACTAGGAATTTCTCGTTCACCTTTATCAAGATTAATTGAAGAATCGGATACAAAACTAGTAGGAAAAAAAGCTGCTTTTCTTTCTAAAAAGCTAGCGACTATAAAATGTGATATTGAGGAACTCGAATGTGTTATTGCAGATGAATTGAATCTTGAAATAAATGAAGATGTTATGAAAAGTACATTCGAGGAATTGGGATTTCAGAGCTTATTAAAATAATAAGCTCATTTGACTTAAAAGAGCGGATTTTCCATTAAACTACTCTCGGTTAAAGATTTTTCTGGGTTTTGTTAAATATATTCTGAATTAAATAGTTTATAAAGTACAAATTATCGTATAAATAAGTTTGGTCATAAAAAAGATTGACAAGAAAAGATTGGCAAGATATAATGTCAATATAGTTTAGTGAGAGTAAAAAAAATTAATACAGTTTAAATTAGACAAGGGCGTCTTATTCCATAATTTATGGAGTAAGGCTTTTTTTATTTTAATAAAGTATTAAATTGGGGGGCAATAGAGTGGAATTTCTTAGGATGGAAAATATAACGAAGAGGTTCGGTGATGTCTTTGCAAATAAGGACATCAATTTAATAGTAAATGAAGGTGAGGTTCATACTCTTTTAGGTGAAAATGGCGCAGGAAAGAGCACACTCATGAATATTCTTGTTGGCCTATACCAGCCAACTAAAGGAAATTTATATCTTCACGGAAATAAAGTGAAAATAGATTCTCCTGCAAAGGCAGTTAATATGGGAATTGGAATGGTTCATCAACATTTTATGCTTATTGAGGCTATGACAGTCTTTGAAAACATAATTTTAGGAACTACAAAAGACAAATCTATTTTTATTAAAAAAGATACTATTAAGAAAGAAATTATGGAATTAGCTGAAAAATATGAATTGAATGTAGAGCTAGATAAACAAATAACTGAAATTTCAGTAGGTGAGCAGCAGAGAGTAGAAATACTTAAGGCTTTATATAGAGGAGCAGAGCTTTTGGTTTTAGATGAACCTACAGCAGCTTTAACAGACATAGAAGTTGACGGACTATTTAAAATTATCAGAAAACTTACAAGTGAAAGGAAATCTGTCATTTTTATATCTCATAAGATGAGAGAAGTTCTAGAAATTAGTGATAGAATTACTATTCTTAGAGCGGGTCAGACAATCAAAACTTTGGATAAAAGCAAAACAAATTCAGAAGAACTTGCAAGTCTTATGATAGGACGAGAATTGGTTCAAAGCGAATATAAAAAAGTTAAAAAAACAACAGAAGATGTTATCGCTATAGAACATGTAGATTATAATAAGAAATCAAAACATAATGGGTTATGCGATATCTCACTCACTGTTGGTAAAGGAGAAATAGTTGGTATTGCAGGCGTTGATGGGAATGGTCAATCTCAGTTGGCTCAACTGATAACAGGAGTTATTTCACCAGATAATGGACAAGTTTTTTTGAAGTCAAAGAAGATTTCAAAATTCTTACCAGAGAATTTTATTAACTCAAATGTTTCCCATGTGCCTGAAGATAGAAATAAGATGGGCCTAGTAGGAAATATGAGTATAAAGGAAAATATTGTCCTTAAAGCCACTGAAAAAGCACAATTCTCCTTAGGTAAGGGATTATTTTTAAAGAAGAAAGCAATAACTGAGTATGCAAATAAAATGAAAGAGAAATATGACATCAGATGTGACTCAGTAGAACAAGAAACAAGAAATCTTTCAGGTGGAAATCAGCAAAAGGTTATCCTTGCACGAGAAATGGAAGAAAATCCGGATTTATTAGTAGCAGTTCACCCTACAAGAGGACTTGATATAGGTGCTACAAGGTATGTTCATGATAAGATGATAGATTCTAGAGATAAAGGCTGTGGGGTATTACTTATAAGTGCTGATTTTGATGAAGTATTAAAATTGTCAGATAGAATTATAGTAATGTTTGAAGGAAAGATTGTAGGCACATTTTCAGGTGAAAATCCTCTGATTAATGAAATTTCACTTGCTATAGCTGGAAGAACTAAAGAGAGCTTGGAGGAAGCATTAGTATGAAATTAAAGAATATTTTAATAAAAATCTTAATACCAATTATAGCCATGATATTTGCTTTTATAGTTGGTGCAATATTGATTGCTGGTATTGGAGGAAATCCTAGTGAAGCATTTACTTATTTATTTAAAGGAGCCCTTGGGAATTCTGCAAACATTGGAAAGACGTTAGTTAAAGCTACTCCATTAATTTTCACAGGTCTTGCAGCAACCTTTGCATATAGATGTGGAGTTTTTAACTTAGGAGCAGAAGGCCAGTTTGTTATGGGAGCTGTAACTAGTATATGGGTTTCAATAACTGTAAAAGGAATATCAGGAGTTCCACTTATAATATTAAGCTTGATACTTGGAATCATAGTAGGTGGAATATGGGGAGCTATTCCAGGAATCTTAAGGATCACAAGAGGTCTAAATGAAATGATAGTAAGCATTATGCTTAATTATGTAGCAATACTTTTTATGGGATATCTTTATTCTGGGCCATTAAGAGAAGGTAGTGTTCCACAAACACAAGCAGTTGATGATAATTTGAAATTAGGACGAATATTTGAGGGATCAAATGTCCATGCAGGGTTTATAATAGCCATAGTTTTAGCTATTATAATATATTACTTCCTATTTTATACGTCAAAAGGATTTAAACTTCGTGCAGTAGGTTTAAATGACACAGCTTAAATGTACAATGGCTTTTCAGTTAAAAGGTACATGCTTTTAGCATTTATTGTTTCAGGAGCGATAGCTGGACTTGGTGGAAGCGTTGAACTTCACGGTGTTCAATATCGTTTAATGGCTGGTTTTGGAACTGGATATGGTTTTGATGGTGTAGCAATAGCCCTTATTGGTCAGCTAAACCCAATAGGAACTGTTCTCGTAGCATATCTTTTTGCAGTACTGCGTACTGGAGCAAATACAATGCAGGTAGGGACAGGAATGCCAACATCGGTAATAGACATTATTCAAGCATTAGTTATTGTTTTTGCAGTAGCAGGAAGTGCACTTGTTAACCTTCCTAGGGTTAAACAATTTTTTATTAATATAACATCAAAGAAACAAGCAAAGGTGGTGGAAGGATAATGGGTTATATATTTAATGTAGGATTTATTCAGGAATTGCTTTTATCAACAGTTCGTATGGCAACACCTATTCTTATAGTTGCACTTGCTGAACTTTATTCAGAACGTGCTGGACTTGTAAATATTGGTCTTGATGGCATAATGGCCTTCGGCGCTTTGATTGGATTTTTAGTAGGTTATACCACTGGGAATCCTTACCTTGGAATTTTAGCAGGAGCAGTTGGAGGCGTAGTTGTGAATATGATTTATGCTTTTTGTGTAATCCATCTTTGTGCAGAACAGATAGTATATGGTATGGCAATTAATATATTTGCACCTGCAATAGCGTCATTTATTTATAAAATTTATTTTGGTGTTAATTCGACATTAATACAAGGTGCATTGATGGATCCATTAACTATTCCTTTATTATCAAGTATACCAATACTAGGGAAAGTATTCTTTAATCATACACCGATAGTTTATTTTACATACTTAATGGTTCCTATAACTGCAATATTTTTAAATAAGACAAAAGCAGGATTAAATTTTAAAGCTGTTGGTGAATTTCCTAAAGCGGCAGAGTCCTTAGGAATCCATGTAATTAGACAGAAATATATTGCATGCATCATATGTGGAGCTTTGGCAGGTATTGGAGGCGCATACCTTACAACATGCTACATTAACACATATTCAGATGGGGTAGTTTCAGGGAGAGGATTTATAGCATTATCTGCAGTAATCTTTGGAAGATGGATGCCAGGTGGAGTGCTGCTTGCTGCATTATTATTCGGATTTGCCGATGCTCTTCAGTTACGTATGCAGATAGCTAGTTCGGGGACACCTTATCAGCTTCTGGCAATGATTCCATATTTATGTACATTATTTGCTTTAGCATTCTTTGGAATCAAAAAAGCAGGTCCAAAAGCAAATGGAAAACCATATTTCAGAGAAGAACGTTAATATGAGATGTCTAAATTATGGGTTTTACCTACAATAATATAGATAAAAAGTAATCAATAAACAAATGGAGGGGACAAATATGAAAAAATTATTATCATTATTTTTAGCAATGTGCACATTAGTTGCATTATTAACTGGGTGTGGTGCCTCGAAAACTGCTGATACATCAGCTAAGGAATCAAATGATGCAAAAAAGAAAACTTATAAAGTTGCTATGATTGCAGATTCAACAATTTCAGATGGTGGATGGGGTGCAGCATGTTACAATGCTATGGTAGCAGCTGCAAAAGAAAAGGGGTTTGAAACTCAATATACTGATGGTCTTAAAACAGCAGATTTTGCTCAAAGTATAAGATCTTATGCAGATTTGGGATATGACTTAATTTTTGCACCTGGTAATCAATACTCGGATGCAGTAAAAGAAGTAGCAAAAGATTATCCTGATGTGCACTTTGCATTATTAAATGGTACAATTGAAACAGACAACATAGTATCTCTTTTACCAGATGCCGATCAAATAGGGCAAATGGCAGGTGCTCTTGCAGGGCTTATGAGTAAAACAAACAATATTGGTTTTATTGGTGGTATGGAATTAGATACTACTAAAGCAAAACTTGCAAGTTATGAAGCGGCAGCAAAAGTTGTTAATCCTAACATCAAAGTTTCAGCAGCTTATGCTGGTTCATTTAGTGATACTGCAAAGGGAATGGAAATCGCAAATTCTATGGTAACAACAAACAATGTAGATGTAATGTTTGGTGATGCAAGTGCAGTTGACTCAGGTGCGCGTCAAGCATTAGCTGGTCATCCAAATACGTTTGATATCGGTCAACCAAGTGATCTAGCAAAAGATGATAAATCAGGAGTGGTTATTTCTAGTGTATTAACAGATAATGCTACAATGATAAAATTATGTATGGATGATATTGTAAATGGTAAGTTTGGTAAGAAAACTATTTATGGAAATATTGAAAATGGGTGTTTAAGTGTTGGGTCATTTAGTGATAAAGTACCAAAAGATGTTCAAGCTAAATATTTAGAAATAGTAGATAAAATTAAAGCAGGTACATTCGTTAAGAAATAAATTGAAATTAAGTATTATTGCAGAAAGAGAATTCGCTTAGGTGAATTCTCTTTTATATATACTTTTTGTTTCATGATTAGGATACTTTACATGATTATTTTCAAAAGTACAGGCAAGGTAAATATAGAAAATAAAGTAGTAGCAACTACAAATACAGATGCATATTCTCTCTTTATGTTAAAGCTGTCTGCAAATATGGAAGTCATTGCTGCAGCAGGCATTGAAGCAAGAATGATAACAGAATTTGAAACTATAGTTCTGTCATTTATTAATTGGGATATGAAATATAAAATTATTGGGATTATGATTAGTTTAGCAGTTAGGCCATAGTATAGGGTCCAGTCTCGTAAATATTCCTTTAATTTTATTTTATAAGACAGTGCACCAACTATTATCATGGATAAAGGTCCTGTCATGTTACCGATAGAATTAGCACTTGCTGAAATTACCTCTGGCAGTTTTAGATCGAAGATCATTATGAATACTCCAATGTAAACAGCAATAAGTGAGGGATTTTTAAGTGCTTTTAACATTTCCTTTGCTAGATTCATTTTCTCTATATTTCCTTTAAATATCATAACTCCATAGGTCCAAAGAAGAATCGTGAAAAAGATATTGAAAATTGAACCATACATAACAGCCTCAGGCCCATATACTGCATTTAGTACAGGAAAACCGATGTAACCAGTATTAGTAAATATATTTGCAAAGTGTAATATAATCCTTTTTTCATTTTTTACTGGAAACATTAACATAAAGGACGAAATTCCAATTATAGCATATGCTGAAAAGCTATAGTAAAAGGTCTTAAGAATATTAATTTTAACACCAGGATCATATTGAAAGCTAAAGGATGAAATAATCATGCAGGGAAGTGTAATATCTAATAGTATATCTGTTAAGCTTTTGGTTACCTTACTATTTATAATTCCCTTTTTACTTCCATATACGCCCACTAAAATTATTAAGAACAAAGAAATAATACTATTCATAATAGTTGGTATTTCCATTATTATGATACCTCCTAATTACGTATTATTCATATTATTCATAAGTTTAAAATATTGTGCAAGAGTTATACTGGAAATTAGAATAGTAGAGGTATACAGTTATAATGGTTAGTATAGATAGATAAACTTTTACAATAGTTTGTCCTCTTCGGATAGAGTTTCATTCATGCTTCCAGTTCTATATCCAAGTAAGTCTAAAGTAACATATGTGAAACCTAGTTTTTTAAATTCGTTACCTATACGATCCATAAATTTTTGATTATAAAATTTCTCTCTTTCAGTTGGGGCTACCTCAATTCTTGCAATTTCTCCATGATGCCTTACTCTAACTTGAGTTATACCTAAATCCAATAGAAACTGTTCAGCTTTATCGACCATAGTTAGTTTTGGTAAAGTAATTTTGTTACCATAAGGAAACCTAGAAGATAAACAAGCAAACGAAGGCTTATCCCAAGTCGGGAGTCCAAGTTCCTTAGATAATTCGCGTATATCATTTTTAGTTAATCCAGCTTCTTTAAGTGGACTTATAACATTAAGCTCCTTGGCGGCCACCATACCAGGTCTGTAATCTCCAGTATCATCAAGGTTTGAACCATCGAACACATATCTAACTCCATTTTCCAATGCGAGATTATTTATTTTTGTAAAGAGTTCTTTTTTACAATAATAACATCTATTCTTTGGATTCATAGCAAAGCCTTCAATCTCTAATTCTTCAGAGGAAATTACAAGATGTTTAGCATTAACATCCTTAGCATATTTTATTGCTTCATTTAATTCTCTTTTTGGATAAGTTGAAGAGGTTGCTGTAACAGCAATTACATTATCACCTAAAACTTCTTTTGCCACTTTTAAAAGAAAAGTACTATCTACACCTCCGGAAAAAGCTATAGCAGCACTTTCTCTTTTCTTAATAATATCCTTAAGTAATTTATATTTTTCTTTAAGTAACATATTCATTCCTCCTATTTTATTTTAAATATTAATAATAGTAAATAAATATCGAAATACTATTAGACTTTACATATATATTTACTTGGTTTTCTAGGTAAAAAGCACAATTATTTTTTCAATATTAGTGTTTATGAGAAGTGATATTTTGAAATGACAAAACGAATATTCCTACGGGTATACTATGATAATAGCATATAATATGTATTATTTTATGTCAAGTAATGGATTTTAATAAAATAAATGTCTATTATATATTAACCATTTATTTAAATAGTCATGGATATTACTCTTTTAACAAATTTATAATCGCGAAATAGAATTCTTAAATTTTATATGTTCTAAAAAATTAAGTTCATACTATATACTAATTCAATATATTATTATTTTGTATATTTGTAATAAGGTATTTTTATTGTAATTCCTGTTTCATCAAATTTAAAGTTTGTGCCGCTAATAGGATTTTTACCATAAACTAGATTCATTCCAACCTCATAAATAGCTTTTGCCTGAGTTTGCAGATCCTCAACTATAAGACCGGTCATAAAGCCCTTATCAACTAGTTCTTTAGCTTTTAATGAAGCACCAATGCCTACAACTGGAATAAATTTTGAATTACCGCCTTTATTAAAACCATATTTTTGGAGTGCTTCAATTGCTCCTATGGCCATATCATCATTATTAGATATTATTGCTTCTATTTTATTACCAAGAGCTAGAAATGAAGATTCTATTGTAGTTTTCGCACAGTCTTTACTCCAATTGCAAACAGTTGATAAAAGTTCTTGCGTTTTAATTTCATCTTCATTAAGTGCCCGTATAGAGTATTTAGTTTTGGCAATGGTAGATATATTATTTGACTTTCCTTGAAGCATCACATATTGCATCA
Organism: Clostridium chromiireducens; assembly: GCF_003575225.1. NCBI lineage: Bacteria > Bacillati > Bacillota > Clostridia > Eubacteriales > Clostridiaceae > Clostridium > Clostridium chromiireducens. Next base: position 1,269,390 of record NZ_QXDJ01000002.1, read on the forward strand.
CATTATCACTGTTTTTGTCCATAATTTCTCTGTTAGAATTCCATGCATCTGCTAAAACTTTTCCTTCTAAAATACCACCTTGTTCAACATCTCCAGTTATAATAACAGCTCTTTGATAAGGTCGAATAACGTTCATAATAGATGAAACAGCAGGGAGATAGATAATTAACGGAATATTAGATTTCATAATTTTATTTAGTGTATTTTCAATTTCTTCAACTTTAGTAGTGATTGGATTAACAACAAAAAGATCGAAGCTCTCATTAAGTGCAATATCAATATTTTCATTCTCAGTAACTTGGTTTCCTTTTGAATCAAAAAAAGTAAATTCGATTGAATTTTGATTTTCTTTTTGAATATTTTCTAAGCTTTCTTTTGCAGCTGAGATAAATAAATCATTAAAATTATCTAAAAATACAGCAGCTCGTATTGGCTTCTGAATTGAGAAATTATAAGCATATGATGTGTTTTCAATGTTACGAAAAAATAATATGAATACCGTTAATAATAGTAATAATTTATTTAATATTTTCATTTAAATCCTCCAAGCATATTTAATAAATATATTTTTTATTAATATTTAGTTTAACTTTTAAGTTGAATTTTATTTAATAAATCATTTGGTAATTATATTAGTATATTAGCTGAAAAGGATTCTAGATATTATTTTAAATTTACATTAATTCCTCAAGAAAAGATATGGAAATATGAGTACGCGAGAAGGAATAAATAATTAAAAAATGTATAGAATTGTTAAAAAAAATAGAATATAATTAGTTAAATATTTATTTGAAATTTAGTATTAGTAAGAGATGGAGGAAAAGTGATGAGTTACTTATTTGTAGAATACCCAAAGTGCACAACTTGCAGGCGTGCAAAAAAATGGTTAGATGAGAATAAAGTTGATTATGAGGATAGACATATAGCGGATAATAATCCAACCATGGAAGAGCTTCAAGAATGGATAAAAAAGAGTGGGCTCCCAATTAAGAAATTTTTCAACACGAGTGGAACTTTGTATAAGGAAATGAATTTAAGCCAAAAGCTTAAGGAACTTTCTGAAGAAGATCAATTAAAACTTCTTTCAACAAATGGAATGTTAGTTAAACGACCAATTGTAGTAGGAGAAAATTCTGTTCTTGTAGGATTTAGAGATGAAAGTTTATGGAATGAAGCGCTTCTAAAACGTTAAAATAGTTCGGGGAGTTTTTTATTAAAAGGCTATAAAAATTAAATTTCATTTTTATAAGAGCTTATGGAGAATAGGCTCTTATTTATATAAATGTCGAAAAAATACAGGATAATTATTATTAATAAGTATAGATTATTTTGTAATATTATGTTATTATATGAGTATACAAAAGAAGTTAAAAATCGCATAGGACATACAGTTATGAACAAAAGATAAAATTATTCAAAATACAGAACATTCAATGAACCCCATTACCTTAACTCTCTCAAGTTTAAGATGCAGTCATAATATGACTGCATTTTAATTTGGAAATGTAGTAAAAAAATATATAAAGTGAATAAAAAGTGAAAAAAATAAAGGATTTGGTGAAAAAATGTAGAATTACTTACTGTATAAAAATAATTATTATAATGAAAGGTGATTTTTGTAGTATTAAATTTAGTTAGCTTATTATATAAGATTTAAATATTACACGAAACAGCTTAAATTATAGGTGGAAGGATGATATATATGAAAAGTTGGATTGTTAATTTAAATTTAGAATTTGTTGAAAAATATGATATACCATTTAATAGTTTTGTTATTAAAGCGGATGAAAAAGAAGATTTTCTATGTAAAATGGACAGGGTATTAATAAAAGTAAAGGAGTTAACTAATTTTCATATAGATGATATAACTCCATTTGATTATAAAGAATTACCAGAAGATATTGTTAAAGAATATGTTTTTGTAGATTAATTATATCTGTTATTTATATAAATCGAATTTAAAAGTAAACGATATTCTAAGTATTATAAAAAGTATGTGTCCAGCTTATAATTAGATATACTTATAATTTTTTTGGCATATATTTTCAGAATATTTAGAAAAAACTTAAAAGTTCGTAAAAATATTAGAGAAAGTTATAATTAGTATTAATGCATCAATTGGGAATCTATTGTCAGTATTTATTTTGTAAGGCTGTAAAGTACAAATTATTAATAATAGCAAATTAAAAAAAGAAATAAATACTAGATACTAGTTTTATCGATGAAGGAGGGGACATTATGATATTAAATTGGAACAATACATTCGCAGTAGGGAATAATAATATTGATGAACAGCATAAAGAATTATTTTATCGATTGAATAAATTATTAGAAGCTATGAAGGAAGGAAAAGGTAAAGGAGAAGTAATTACAACTTTAGATTTTCTTGAGGAATATGTGGTTAAACATTTTACTGATGAAGAGGAAATTCAAAGGAAGAATAATTATCCCAAATTGAATATACAACATAAACAACATGAAGAATTTAAAAATGAGCTGAAAGAATTGAGAAGAACTTTTGAAAGTACTGGAGTATCATCATTATTTGTAATAAATACACAACAAAAGATGGTTAAATGGTGCAAAGATCATATTATGAGTTCTGATAAAGAATTAGGTAACTTTCTAATGAAAAATACTAAATAAACAAGAAAATTTAATAAGAAATATTAATTATATTTGAGCTGAAAGTTATATATATAAGTTTAACTTTCAGCCCTTTAACATTGCTAAAATATTGATTGACGTATGTAATTGGAGTATGTAAAATTAGGGTAAATAAAAAAACAAAATCCAGAATAGTAAACAAATGAGGTGAATTTATATGAAGAATAATTTACTATACTCCGAAGGAAATAAAGAAAATAATAAATTTTCAAGAACTTTTTTGAGTGAAAAATTATCTGGAATTAAAAATATAATTAAACATAGAATAAAAAATGTAAAATCGGAAAATAAAGAAGATCTTAATTTAGAATCAGCAAAAAAGCAATTTGAAGAATTTAAGGCTAAAAAACTTGAACTTGAAAGATATGAAACTGAGTTATTAAAATATGATGATGAAATAAAGGATATGGATTATTGCTTAATAACATCTAATGATCTAAACTCAGTTATTAATTGCAAAAAGAATAGTTTATACCAAAGATTTTTTGAATATAAAAATATACACATTGATATAAAAGCTATAAATGGATTAATATTTTTTGACAAGGAAAGTCTTGCCGAGATAGAAGCAATTATAGATAAATTAGATAAAGACGAAATAACTATTGAAAAAACATATGAAATACATAAATTTAGTGTTGAAAAAATATGTGATTTATATATATGTTATGAGGATGAAAAGTATATAATAAAAAATATAGAGCCTTTGAATAAAGAAATATTGGGAACATTAAATGAAATTGCTAGTAAGTATGAAGAATATCATTTACAGAATAGGGAAATCAGAGATCATTTTATTAAAGCTTTTTCAGATGCAAAGCATGAGCTGAATATTGCAAGCCCTTGGATGAATAATTATGTTGTTAATGAAAATTTAATAGAGATGATGGAAGGTTTACTTACAAGAGGAGGAGCTATCAAAATTATCTATGGCATAGGGGAGAATAGTTCATCGTATCACTTTAAAAGAGAAAATAGTAATAAGAATAAAAATAGTGATAGAATAGCTAAAAAATTAGAAGAAAAATTTAAACATTATGGGAATAGATTTAAGATAAGAAAAGTTAATTCTCATAATAAGCTTTTAATCTGTGATGAAAGCTATTATATAGAAACAAGTTTTAATTTATTATCTTTTTCAGGAGAATATGATAGCGATTCAAAGGATACTAGAGACGAAGGAGCAACGTTTAGCACAAACACCGAAGTAATAAAAGATTTAAGGAGCAGGTATTTTAATTTCTAATTGTTAAGGCACATTCAAAAAAATAACAAGTCCATTTGCCAGCCTATTTTCCATCATCCTTCGTCACCAAATTGACCTAATAGGCCCGCTATGAGGGCAATTTACCTCCTTGCCTGATGAAAAATAATCATGGCAACTTTGGACTTGTTATTTATTTTCATGTGCCTAAAAAGAAAGTGTTAATAGCACTTTTTTTTTGTAATTGTTTATTATTTAAAGTTTCTTTTGCTTTGAATTTAATTTTATTAACTTTTTGTGTTATATTTACAATAATTTAATTATATGGACATTATTTTCTTAATAGTACAATAGATGGTATACTAGAAAAATAAACAATAAAAGGATGGTGTAAAGTATGAGTAGATCAATATTAGAAGATCTGTCATATAATAATATATTTCTTAGAGATAGTAAGATGTTTTCAAGAAGCAAGGAACTTATTGAAAATACATTAGATATTATTCTTGTGGTTGATAAAGATGGCAGGATTCTTTATGGAAATAAGAAAGCGATTGAAATATATGGATATTCATTTGATGAATTAACTAATTTAGATGTCTTTACTCTCAGAAATGAAGATACCAGGGAATTTACTCAAAAGCAATTAAATAAAGCATTAGATAGAGGAATAAGATTTAAAACATACCACTACAGAAAAGATGGATCTAAGTTTCCAGTTGAAGTAAGATCTATATATAGCAATAAGAAATCTAAAGATATGGTAGTGAGTATTATAAGAGATATTTCTGATATGGAGAAGGTATATAAAGATGCAAGAATATTTTCAATATCTTTAGATATAATTGATGATCCATTTATCATTTTTAATAAAGATATGGATATTTCTTATTGGAGTAAGGGTGCAGAAACCACATTTGGCTTCAAAAAGGAAGAAGTTATAGGAAAAAATATGAGTGAATTACTTTCAGAAGAGATATTAGAAGAATCACGAAAATTAATAGACATGCTTTCTCAAGGTAAAATAGTTAAGGATTATGAAACTGTAAGATTTGCTAAGGATGGTACTATAGTAAATCTTTCGATTTCAGCGTCACCGATTTATGATGAAAATGGGGCTTTTTCAGGAGTAACTGCGATATATAGAGATATTACTGATAGAAAATTAATAGAGAAGAAACTTGTTGAAAAGTGTGAACAATTGGAATTATTAAAGGAAAGGGCAGAATATGCCAATAAAGCGAAGTCAATATTTTTAGCTAATATAAGTCATGAGCTAAGAACGCCAATGAATGGTATTCTTGCAGGATTACAACTTATCAAATTAGAAGATAACAATGAGGAGCAAGCAAAATATATTAAAATATTAAATGACTCGGCTAATACTATGCTCAGAGTTATTAATAATCTATTAGATGTTTCTAAAATAGAATCTGGTGGATTTAAACTTAATAGTGAGAGGTTCAACTTAAGGGAAACAATAAATAATATTTATAATAGTCTTTTGATTACAGCAAATATTAAGGGGCTTGAAGTAATATATAATCTTGATCCCAATATTGATTTTGACATTATTGGTGATCAGGTAAAGTTAAAAGAGATACTATCTAATCTAATCACTAATGCCGTTAGATTTACAAATCAAGGTTATGTATCTTTCAGAGTAAAAGTGATTTCACAAGATGAATATAGTGAAAAAATTGAATTTAGGATAAAGGATTCAGGTAATGGTATAGATGAGAACTTTAGAGATAGGATATTTAATGCTTTTAGCCAAGGGGATCTATCTACGAGAAATGAATATATTGGTGTAGGATTAAGCTTATCGATCTCAAAGCATTTTGCAGCACTTATGAATGGTGATATATATTTTGAAAAAAATGAAGATAAAGGATCCTCGTTCATTTTTACCTGTGAATTTCAAAAAAATAAAACTAAGAAACATAGGTTAAAAACAAATAGTATGAGTAATAATAAAATCACAAGGGAGAAGATTGATCAAGATAAAGTGATTTTATATGTTGAAGATAATTTAATTAGTCAAGAGGTCATGGAGAGTATAATTAAAAGCAAAGGTTATAAATATATTGCTGCATATAATGGAAATGAAGCTTTACATATATTGAGAAATAATAAGGTTGATATAATATTGATGGATATACAAATGCCAGAATTAAATGGTTTTGAAACAACAAAGATTATTAGAGACGAGGGATTAGGAGGAAAACATATACCAATTATTGCAATCACTGCATATTCAATGCGCGAAGATAAAGAAAAATGTATTCAAGCAAATATGGATGATTATTTAGTAAAACCATTTGAAGTAGAAAAATTATATGAAATTATTGAGTTCAATTTAAGAAAATAAATTTAGAAAAAACAGTACTTAGAAATACGTACTGTTTTTTTAATTTAAAGATTAAGTTTATTTAAGGTATAGTGAATAAATTCCATAAATACAAGTATTATTTAAATATTGATTTTAAAACATATAATTGAAAAAGTCGAATTATAAGCGAAAATGCAATATAAAATAAATTGAATGAATAAAAATACAATGATATTATTTATGTAACGAACGTTATATAGAAATTTGTAGTAATTAATGTAAATTAAAAGGGAATAATATAAGATTATTAACTTTAAAAAGATAATTTACGAGAGGAGTAAGCATTTTGGAAAATGCAACAAGAGATAAAATATTTTATACATCTTTTAAGCTTTTCTTGGAAAATGGATATGAAGCAACTAATATCAGAGACATTTGTAAGGAAGTAGGAGTAAAAGCGTCAACAGTATATTTTTATTATAAATCTAAACAAGATTTATTTTTCTATATCTATGATGAGATTTGCAATGATTACATAAACTTTCTGCAAAGTGTGAAAGAATTTGAACAGGAAATCTCAATAAAAGAAAAATTATATATTTTACTAAAAAAGAAATTAGAGTACTATATTTCTGATATATCCAAAAGGAAATTCATCTTTAGATGTCACTTGTTTCCGCCAGAGGAAATATCAAATGTAATACGAGAAAAATATAAGTTTTATACAGGAGAGGAAAATAAAATAATTTTAGAAATTATTGGTTTGGATCAATATAAAGATAAATTTATAAATGATAATATTGAGGATTATCTAATAAAGTGTAAAAAATTAGAGAATTATTTACTTTATGAAATGATAACTTCAAATATAAAGGTAAATGATGAGGCTATTGCTAGGTTATGGGATATATATTTTGAGCTGATGTAATGTTAAAAGAAGAATGTCACTATAAATTTTATAAAAAGTTTCTATGGTATGGGTTTAAATATATTTCGTTTAAAAAAGGGAGGGTATATATGGAGATAATTAATCAAGTAAAAGAAAGGCTATCTATTTTTAAAAATTTGTATGATGTTATAAGAATTGTTGATCCTTTAAAAAAACAAACAACCATCTTAAAAGATAATGAAATACAACAATTAAAAGGAACATGTTATGCCCTATGGAGAAAGGATACCTTTTGCGAAAATTGTATATCAATGAGAGCATATTTAAATAACGATACATTCGTAAAACTTGAATACGACCAAGAGAAAATTGTTTTAATAACTGCAACACCAGTGGAAATAGAAGGAAAAATATATATTATGGAAATATTAAAGGATATCACTAAAAACGGAAGTGCACTGCATAAATTAACTGAAAACTCTTACTGTGTAGAAGAGATGATTAGCTCTATAAACGAAAAGGTAGTTAAAGATGAATTAACAGGATTATATAATCGAAGGTATATAAATGAGAGGCTGCCTGCAGACGTTAAAAATAGCAAAGTTAGTAACATACCATTATCTGTTATCATGGCTGATATAGATTTCTTTAAAAATATAAATGATAAATATGGACATGTTATTGGAGATAAGATATTAACTGATTTCTCCAATTTAATACTTAACTCAATAAGAAACAACTCAGACTGGGTAGGTCGTTTTGGAGGAGAAGAATTCATAATTGTGTTAAATGGGACCGAGTCAAAGAATGCCTATTTAGTTGCGGAAAAGATAAGGAAATTAATTGAAGATAAAGTATTTACTTATGAAGATATTGAAATTAATATAACAGCAAGCTTTGGGGTATATAGTGTTAAAGATAACAATATAAGTATCTCAGATGTGTTATTAAATGTGGATAGAAATTTATATAAAGCCAAAGCTAGTGGTAGAAATAGAACAATCATAGATGAAGGAACATGTGAAGAGAGACTTGAGGGGATAAAACAAAAATCTATCAAGCTAGTTGAACTGAATAGACATATAAATGAGATAAGAGAACTTTTAAATGAAGCATGTTGCATGACTGCGACTGAAGAAACTATAAACGATAGATTACTTATTAGTCAATATTTAGATGAACTAATAGTTCAATACATGAAAGATTTAAATAATTTAAATTAGAGTTCATTGGTAAAGAAGAAAATAAAAGTAAACCTACATAAGGAGCGCAAAGAATTTTAGTATGAAAATAAAAAATAATGATTTAGATTATACAGAAATACTTGAAAAGTATAAGAAGGTAGTAGATGAAGTAAGTATTGCAGTTTGGGAGTGGAATATTAAGGAAGATAAGTTTTTTGCCTCAAATGAATGGGAAAAAATCACCGAATGTCATTTTAATAATTTGTTTGATTTTATCGGAAAAATAGTAATACATGAGGATAGAGAAAGAGCTATAAATGATTTGAACTTTTTTATTGAAGGAAAAATATCTTTTTATAGAAGCCAATTTAGAATTATAACTGAAAAGAATCAAGAGAAATGGATATTCTTCAAAGGAAATATGGTAAAAGACGAGAACGGAGAAGTAATAAGCCTATTTGGAGTGGCAAGTGATATTACTGAAGTAAAGAAGACTCAAAAGATATCTAGTGAAAGTGTATATTATGATTCTCTTACTAAACTTCCGAATAGAGTTTTATTTCTAATGGATATTAAAGATATTTTAGATAAGACCATCAAGCTTAATAAAGAAGGAGCAATAATTTTTATAGATTTAGATAATTTTAAAGCTATAAACGATACTTTAGGCCATGATTATGGGGATTTGATGCTAAAAGTTTTTTCACAACTATTAAGTATATGTGTTAAGGACTATGGTAGGGTGTATAGAGTTGGTGGAGATGAATTTATAGTTCTTATAGAAAAAATAAATTCCATAGAAAACTTAAAAAAGTTTTGTGATACATTATTAAACTATTGCAAAAAACCATTTGAACTTAATGAAAAACAGATATATGTGACAGCAAGTATAGGAATATCGCTTTTCCCACAAGATAGTGCTGATATGAATGATTTGATGAGATTTGCAGACTTAGCAATGTTTAAATCTAAAGAATATGGGAAAAATACATATACATTTTTTGAGGAAGCTTTAAGTAAAGCCTATTCACGAAGGATACTGATTGAAGTTGAATTAAAAGAATCAATTAAAAATGAAGAGCTATTCATTGTATATCAGCCACAAGTTGATGCTTTAGAAAATAGGATAGTCGCATTTGAAGCTTTGCTAAGATGGAACAGCAAAAAACTGGGATTTGTATCCCCTGCGGAATTCATACCTATAGCAGAGGAAAGCGGGATAATAGTAGATATAGGTGAATGGGTATTAGATAAAGTCTGTAAAAAGATTCGTGAATTTAAGGATAAAAAATATGAATTTAACAATATAGCAGTCAATGTTTCTCCTATTCAGATTAAAGAGACGAATTTTAAGGATAAGATAATAAAAGTTTGTAAAGAAAATGAGATACCTTTAAATTTGCTTGAAATAGAAATAACAGAAAGCACTTTGATTAAATTAAATAATCAAAAAATTGCTGACTTACATGAGCTTATCAATAAAGATATAAATATCTCTATTGATGATTTCGGGACAGGTTATTCCTCTTTAAGTTATCTAACAGTTTTACCTATAAATACTCTTAAAATAGACAAATCTTTTATAGATAACATTGAAAGCGAAAAAAATAGAGCTGTAATAGAATGTATTTTAAATCTATCTAAAAGCTTAAAATATAAGGTCATAGCTGAGGGAGTTGAATTAAGGGAACAACTTCAAGTGCTAATGAATTTGGGATGTAATGTAATTCAAGGGTACTATTTTAGTAAACCAGTTTGTGAAGATGAACTTGAAGAAATGATGAAAATCAATAAAAGCATATCAAATTAATTGTACACTTGAGGATAAACGTGTCCTTATAACAATACAATGTTAAGTTCCGATCTGCTACATTGATGCATTTAAAGCTTGGGGGTAAAAGGGATGAATGGTGAAATAAAAAAAAATTATGATGATTTACAAATATATCAAACTGCATTACTTAATGCAAATGATATTATAATTCTTTTTTCAAGTGAGGGAAAGATTTTAAAGGTTAATTTGAAAGCTATAAATTCTTATGGATATGAAGAAGATGAATTGCTTTCCATGAATATATTTGAACTAAGAAATAAAGAAAAACTTGATATAGCAAATACACAGTTTGAAAAAGCTAAATTAGGTGAAATTGAGTTTGAGACTATTCACTATAGAAAAGATGGTTCAAACTTTCCGGTTGAAGTTAAATCAATAGGTGTAGAGATTAATAAGGGCATATTTGTTTTAAGTATAATAAGAGATATAACCAACAGAGTAAAAAATGAAGAAGAGATTAGAAAATTAGCTTCCTTAGTTGAAAATACAGATGATGCAATCATAGGAAAAGATTTAGAAGGTGTTATAACAAGTTGGAATCTAGGTGCAGAAAAAATATATGGGTATAAAAGAGAGGAAGTATTAGGTAAACATATATCAGTAATAATTCCTGAAGATAAAATTAATGATTTTTGTGAAATAATGAAAAAAATTAAAAATGGAGAAAAAATTAAAGGATTTGAATCTAAGAGAAAAAAGAAAAATGGTGAATTAATAGATGTTTCCATTACAGTTTCACCCATCTATAATTTAGCTGGAAAATTAATTGGAGCTTCTAATATTACAAGAGATGTAACAGAAAATAAAAAAGTAGAAGAAGAACTGAGAGAGAAATATGAGGAGATATCATCTTTATATGAGGAACTTATTGCAATTGAAGAGGAGCTAAGGTCTAACTATCAGGTGTTAGAGGAAGCGAAGGGAGAGGCAGATAAGGCAAACCAAGCTAAAAGTGAATTTTTGGCTAATATCAGCCATGAAATTAGAACTCCTATGAATGGAATAATTGGAGTAATTGATTTACTTAAGGTAACTAAGCTCAATAAAAATCAGAAAGAATATTTAGAGATGCTTAGTTATTCATCTAGAGTACTATTAGGAATTTTAAATACCATATTAGATATTTCAAAAATAGAAGCTGGTAAATTTGAACTTGCTGTAAAACCATTCGATATAAAAAGGACTTTAAATAGAATTACTAAAGAATTATCTTTAGCTTGTAATAACAAAAATTTAGAAGCTTCTTATTACATAGACCCATATATAAATTATAATTTGATAGGAGATGAGATTAGATTAAATCAAGTTTTAATAAATCTTGTTAATAATGCTATTAAATTTACTAAAAGTGGGCAAATTGTTTTTAAGGTCAAAAAAATAGAGAGCACTAATAACAAGTTAATTTTGGAATTTTCAGTACAAGATACCGGTATTGGGATAAAAGAAGAGTTTAAAAATGATATCTTTAAAAGATTTGTTCAGCAGGATATGACTTCTACCAAAAAGTATGATGGTACAGGATTAGGACTTGCCATTTCAAGAGATATTGCAAAGTTAATGAAGGGTGATATATGGTTTGATAGTGTTGAAAATAAGGGAAGTACTTTCTATTTTACAGCTGAATTCTTAATGGATTATACAAAAAATTATAAAGAGACAAGTTGTGATTTACAAGATAATAAAATAATTATTAACAAGACTAAAAAAATATTAATTGTTGAAGATAATGAGATAAATATGAAGATAGTTTGTGCAATGGTAGAAAAATTAGGATATGAATTTGAAGGTGCATATGATGGTAGAGAAGCTTTAGAGAAATTAAAAGATAATTCATTTGATTTAATCCTTATGGATATACAAATGCCAGAATTAAATGGATATGATGCAACTAAAATAATTAGGGCAAATGAGATAAAAACAATGGTGCATATTTATATTATTGCTATGACAGCTTATTCTATGAATGGAGATAAGGAAAGATGTATCGAAATAGGAATGGACGATTATATATCTAAACCATTTGATATTGATACGCTAAAAAATACAATATTAAAATATATATAATATTAGCAATCGATGAAAATAAGAAATTACTCATGCGAAATGCTAGAGAGTTACAGGAGGTGTTATAATGACTAAACATCATCTTTTATGGTTAGAAAACTATTTGAAAGAAACATATCAGACATCAATACTAGAGAATTTTCTTAATCTTCAAATTGATGAAATTTCGGAGGGAAAGGTTAAATATAAAACAAAAATTATTGATAAATATTGTAATATATATGGTTATGTACATGGGGGCACATTGGCTTCAATTGCAGACGTGGTAATGGGAGTTTCATGTGTAACTTTAGGAAAACGTATAGTAACTACAGATTTGAGTATAAGTTATATAAAAAATGTACGTGAAGGAAATATAATTACAGCTGTTGGAGAAGTGATTAGTGATGGAAATAATATAATGAGAGCTGTATGCAAAATTTTTGATGAGAGCCAGGAGCTGCTTGTTCAAGCACAAGCTTCTTATTTTGTTATTGGAAGCTTTGATAATATTGATTATCCAAAGTCAAAATAATTACTCATACTGAGTTGCAGGTTTTACACTTATTACTTCATATTTAGATTAATTTAAATATTTTTGATTTCATTCAATGGTTATAATTGCTTTTATAGTTTGGAATTGTGGTATGAAAAACTATAAAAGCACATTCAAAAGATGTATTAATAAGTTTTAAAACACATAATACTTCAGAGGATTTGGAGAACCAAGTGAAATGGACGAAAATTTTTGTGGCTCTGAATGAAGAAAACGTTTATAGTTGACAAATAAATGACATAAATTAATGTTAATATATTTATTATAGGAGTAATCGTTATCAGTTATTTGCCCCAAAAGATTAATCTTTTGAATGTTATAATGATATTGTTTACAAATTTAAGAAAAAATTAATTAATTCATCAGAAAAATCATAAGAAATTAATAATATTATATAGGTAAAGGGGGGATGACTTAATGGGAAATATAATGAAAATAAACATGTATGCAGAAGTGAAAAGAAAAAAAGACGCAAAGATTGAGCTTAAAACTATCGAAAAAGTTATCTTAGAATATAACATCTGGATAAAGAAAGATAACAGAGAGGATAAAATGGAGAATTATGAAAGATTCATACAAGCGTAGTTACTTTTAAAGGTAGATTAAGTAGAGATACTTTATTTACCTTATTTTTTTGACTTGAATAATTATTCTTAGTGAGATATAAATTAATATAAAATTTACGATATAATACCAAAAATTGAAGTTTTATAGAAAATATGGTATTATATTAAATACAATTACTTAAATGGGAATATGAAATTGAGGAGGGAATTTAATGATTAATAGAGCAGAATTGAAAAGACATGCTAGGAATCAGCTAAAAGGAAGATGGGGAATAGCTATTGGTGCAATTATAGCTGTGTTTTTAATACAAATGTTATTTAATTTTATTACAAGGATTTTTGAGGATAATAATAATGCATTAGCTATCGTTTTAGCTATAATATCAATGATAGTTAGTACTGTAATGAGTATTGGGATGTGTAGATTTTCATTAAATTATGCTTATGAGGATAGAGATCCAGAATTCGCAGATATATTTTCAGGATTTAGAGTTATATTAAAAGCAATAGGATTATTTTTTTTGTTAGGAATAATAATATTGATCGGGACTATTTTATTAATAATACCGGGTATTATATTTAGTTATATGTTTTCACAATCTTATTATATATTAGCTGATGATAATAGTAAGTCTGTTATTCAATGTCTAAAAGAAAGTGCTGGAATGATGAAAGGATATAAATTCAAATATTTTGTGCTTTTACTTAGTTTTTTAGGGTGGATAATATTAGGGATTATTACATTAGGTATAGGTTTATTATGGGTGGTTCCATACATGAATGTAACAACGGCATCTTTTTATTTAACTGTTAAGAATAACTACTACCAATCTAATAGTTGGTTAAATGAATAAAATTGTATTATTTATTGAGTAAAAGATTACAAGTAATAATAATTATTGATTATAATTATTATTAATGATAAAATTACATTAATATGTATTATATTACAATTGGAAGCTGTGAAGAATTCGTTTATTTGGGCATATTAAGAATTTGGAGCTAGTTGTGCAACCGGCCAATTAAAACTGATTAACAAAATGATTAGTTTTAGTTGGCTTTTTATATTTGTAAAAGAACGTTTATAAAAAAATGTATGAATGATAAAAAATTACTAGAATAGGAGGAGTATACATGGATATTTTTGTGGCAAGGCAACCTATATTTAATTGTAGTAATGAAGTGGTTGCATATGAGCTTTTATTTAGAAATGGGCAGAATAATTTTTATGATAATACCAATGGGGATGAGGCAACACGAAATGTTATAGCGAATTCATTTTATGCTTTCGATTTTAAGAGTGTAACTGACAATAGGAAGGCATTTATAAATTTTACTGAAGAATTAATAAAAGAAGAAATAGCAACCATACTTCCAAGTGATTATGTTGTGATTGAAATTTTAGAAAATATAGAGCCGACTGATGAGGTTATAAACGCATGCAAAAAGCTTAAGAATAAAGGATTTACACTAGCCTTAGATGATTTCGTATTTGATAAAAAATATATGAAACTAATAGAAATGGCTGATATTATAAAAATAGATTTTAAAATTACAAAGGGATATGAAAGAAAGAAGATATTGGAATTAAAAAAGGTAAATAATAAGATAAAGTTTTTGGCTGAAAAAGTTGAAAATAAAGAAGAGTATGATGAAGCTTTAGGGTTAGGATACTCGTACTTTCAAGGATATTATTTTAGTAAGCCGATAGTGTTATCAACAAAAGATATTCCGACTAACAAAGATACAGCATTGAAGATTTTAAAGTTAATAAATAAAGAAGACTTTGAGTTTAATCATTTAGAAGATTTAATAATGAAAGACGTAGGGATATCTTATAAACTTATTAAATTGATTAATTCATCAGCTTTTTTTATGAAAAATAAAGTGACTTCTATAAAATATGCTATATCATTATTAGGAAGAAAAGAAATTGTAAAATGGTTATATGTAGTTTTATTAAATGATTTAAAGGAAAACAATACTAACGAATTATTAAAAGTTTCCCTTCAAAGAGCAAAAATGTGTGAAGCTATAAGCAATATGAGTGGGTATAATGAAAGAAGTTATTCGGCATATATGGTTGGTTTATTCTCAGTTATGGATGCAATTTTAGGCTGTCCAATTGAAGTCATTCTAAAGGAATTATTTCTATCTGATGAGATCAAAGAAGGTCTAATTGAAGAGGCAAACTCGTTAAATAAAATACTAAAGCTAGCTATTTATTATGAGAGGGGTCAATGGGAAAAGGTTACAATTTGCGCAGAAGAGATGCAAATTGATATAAACAAACTTGCGGGTGCATATTTAGAATCAGTAAAATGGACAGATGAAACATTACGTACATAGTATTATTAATTTATTTAATTCATAAAAAAATAATTTTATACGAATTATGTAGATGGGGAATCAACATATATTTTACTAAGTATCATTGCATAAGAATTAGAATGATATTACAATAATGTGTATATGAAAGGAGTAAGAGATATGTTAAAAGTTTTAAGTATCCTAAAGTATTTAGCGTTAGTTGTAGTATTTACTATTTTGATTTATACATTTATATATTATTCTGTAATTAAAATATGAACATAAGTTATTTTAAATAGTGGATTTCGAGTAAGGTATTCTTATAAAATCGATAAATTAAAAGACAGAGTATATGTGA
Organism: Clostridium chromiireducens; assembly: GCF_003575225.1. Lineage (NCBI taxonomy): Bacteria > Bacillati > Bacillota > Clostridia > Eubacteriales > Clostridiaceae > Clostridium > Clostridium chromiireducens. The sequence continues at coordinate 1,285,333 of NZ_QXDJ01000002.1, forward strand.
AGAGCTGGGAGCATGAAATAATTATATAAGGAAAGAGATAGTATTTGGGAAAGTGCAATAAATACTATCTCTTTGTTTGGTTATCATGTCATCATTATAATGATTGACAACTTTAAGAAAATTTATTCTAATTTTATTAATTTCTCGAAGCTAAAGTTAATCTTTAAAGGTTCAGAACTAAATCTGTAACCTTTATTTTTTCTTAATAATATATTAAAAGAGAGTTTGTATTTTTGACAATAAATTGTCAAGAATTAGTAATAATATATTCTTTAGTAAGGAGAGTTGATATTATGGAAAAAGAAAATGATAGGTTAGAAATAAAAGATTCGGTTTCAATTGAGGATAAACAAATACTAAGAAAAGCACTAGACGGTATAAATGGATGGAACTTTAATCCAGTAGCAGTAGTCACTAATGGTGTTGAGGAATATTACTTTATATGTAAAGTTAGATCAGTAATAGAAAATTTACAAATGGAAATGGCTAAGGTATACATAAAGGTTCAAAAAGACAATGAGCCAAGACTATTAGCTATAGAAGAAATTAATTGAATTGGATCATGAAATAAAGGCGATTTATTAGAGGAGAAAAGAGGAGAGGATTAAATAAGAAAAGATGAGAAAATTAAATAAAGATTTTTAAAGACAGTAGTATAGGGGGATATAACTACTGTTTTTTTACGTGTTTTATATTAACTGAAATCATCGAAGACTTTTTTGGATTTTATCTCACTAAATATAAAGCGTATACCGGTGAAAGAAAAAGTGGAAATGAAAATGATAAGAATATGCGCGTAAATCAAAACGTCAATAATAGAGATTTGATTTATGCACAATTCTAATATTGATTTCGTTATTTATAATGATTAAGCTTCAGTGAATACTAATTAAATATTATATACAAAAGAATTTAAAGCTATAAAAAATTATACAATTAGCTGGAATTGATCAGCTAGTATTATTTGTTTGGAACGATGAATTTTCTCACCAGTAGAACTACATACAGTACTTTTAATACTAAGCATAGGATACCCTTCTGATATGTTTAAGTATGTGGCAACATCAAAAGAAGCATATTCCATGTCGATATATTTTCTGGATATTCCAAAGGAAAGGCCATATTTATTTCTTAAAATTTCGTATAGTGATTTATTATTTAAATCTTCTTGCAATAAGAATGAATAAGAAGAAGGGAATCTGGAATATTCAACAGCGATTGGAGTATCATTGGCATATCTGATTCTTTCAATGTTAATTATTTTTTCGCCAGGCTGTAATAATAAGTGTTGTTGATCAGCTGCAGTGGCTTCTTCAATAACACATTTCAATACCTTTGCTCCAGGAACTTTATTTTGTATTCTGCAAGTGTCACTAAAACCAATAGTTTCTGTAACATTTTTTTTGATTTTCTCTTTAGCAATAAATGTCCCCTTCCCTGGAACCCGAATCAAGTAACCTTCTGAAGTTAGTGAATCAAGGGCAGTACGAACTGTTACTCGACTGACATTGTTAGCTTTACTTAATTCCAATTCAGTCGGGAGTTTATCGCCAGGTTTCAATGTACCATTGTTAATTGAACCTAGAATATAATCTTGTAGTTGTTTATATAAGGGTAATGATTCTTCATGATCGATCATAAGTTGCATCTCCTTTGTATATGTCTTTTATATAATAATATAATACATATAAAGAAAAAAATCTATAACTTAAGGAAAGAAAAACAATACTATTTAAATACAATATCAGAAAAATTCTATATAACAAATCAATACATTCTGCAAATGTTTTAATAGAGTGCAGAAAATATGTTAATTTCATTATGGATAAGGTTCGTGAGGGCGTGAGATGCAAGATTACACTGATGAAGTTCAGAGCTGATAAAAAAATAAATACAAGCATATATAAAAAAATTAAAAAAATATATTGACTCATGTATTATAATGTATTATTATAATACATGTAACCAAGAGATACATATACCGGTATAAAACAAAAAAGAAAAGTATAGAAAAGGGAGAATGCAGCATGAAGATGAAAAATATTATTGAAGAAATTATAGCAAACAAAAAAGAAGTTGGTGGAATTAAACAAGTTTATTATGTAGCTTGTGGGGGATCTTATGGAGCTTTTTATCCAGCAAAAACTTTTTTAGAAACAGAAGCAACTGATGTAAAAGTAGGAATCTATAATAGTAATGAATTTGTTCATAATACACCAAAGGCATTTGGAAAGAATTCAGTACTAATAGTAGCATCTCATAAAGGTAACACACCAGAAACAGTTAAGGCGGCAGAAATCGGTAAAAAAGCAGGAGTTCCAGTTATCGCATTAACATGGATTGCAGATTCACCAATAACTGAACATGCAGACTATGTTGTAGATTATGCATTTGGGGATGATAAAGATATAGCAGGAGAGAAAACGATTGTTGCGCTAATGACTGCAGTAGAAATTTTAAATCAAACTGAAGGATATGAGAATTACAATAAATTCCTAGATGGAGTATCTAAGATTGATAGAATAGTAAAAAGTGCTTGCAAACATGTTGAAAAACGTGCACTTACATTTGCTAAAAATCACAAGGATGATTCAGTTATATACACTATGGCAAGTGGGGCAGGCTATGGAGCTGCTTATATGGAAAGTATTTGTATCTTCATGGAAATGCAATGGATAAATTCTTCATCTATACATTCAGGAGAATATTTCCACGGACCATTTGAAATAACTGATGCAGAAATTCCTTTCGTAATCCAAGTATCAGAAGGTAGCACAAGACCTCTAGATGAAAGAGCATTAAAATTTCTTAATCAATATGCAAAAAGAGTAGAAGTTATAGATGCGAAAGAATTAGGACTCTCTAAAATTGATAGCTCTGTAGTCGATTATTTTAACCATACATTATTTAATAATATTTACCCTGTTTATAACAAAGCATTAGCAGATGAAAGACAACATCCATTAACAACTCGTAGATATATGTGGAAGGTTGAATATTAATTAAAATTTAAAGTGTTTAGTAGAAAAAGTTTCTAAAAAGCAACAGATCATTCCTATGTGATATAATATTTTCGGCAAACTAATATGTCACATAAGGAATGATTCCAATAATATTATATCACTAAAGACTTAAATTTAAAATAATAATTATAAAAATATAATAAATTACACGAAATGATGGGAAGGTATTTGTATGGAACAATATAAAGTTATTGGTATTGGCGATAATGTAGTAGATAAGTATGTTAATCAAGGTATTATGTATCCTGGTGGAAATGCTTTAAACTTTTGTGCTTATGCAAAAATGTGTGATATGAATGTATCGTATTTAGGTAAATTCGGAAATGATAAAGTTGCAGAGTTTATCCAGAATGTTATGGATGAATTAGGTATAGAGCATAGTCATTGTCGTAAATATGAAGGAGAAAATGGTTATGCACGTGTAACATTAGAAAATCGAGATCGTGTATTTCTTGGGTCTAACAAAGGTGGTATTGCAAAAGAGAAGCCATGGGGTTTTGAGGAAAATGATTTAGAATATATAAAAGAATTTTCTGTTATTCATACTAGTTTAAATAGTTATATTGAAGGTGATCTTGCTACATTAAAAAAATGTAATGTGCCAATATCTTTTGATTTTTCAGTACGTTGGAATGATGAATACCTTGAAAGTGTATGCCAATATGCAGATATTTCATTTCTTTCCTGTAGCCATTTGAATGATGATGAAAGAAAACAGGAAATGTTAAAGGCACAAAGATGCGGTTCAAAAATTGTAGTGGGGACGGTTGGAGAAAAGGGTTCATATGCTCTATATAAGGATAATTGGTTATATCAGCCCGCAAAGCTTACAGAAGCTATAGATACTATGGGGGCAGGAGACTCTTATTTGACTGCATTTTTAGTTGAGTTGGTAAGAAGTTCTGAGAAAAATGAATTTTTTTCAGATAATGATAGCAATATGATTAACAGAATAAAATTAAGTATGGAAAAAGGTGCGAATTTTGCAGCAGAAATATGTAAAGTTAATGGAGCTTTTGGTCACGGAACAGACATTATATAAGCTTATTTAAAGTTAACAATAAATGGTTGTAAATTTTTATAAATGATTGCAAGTCTTTTATAGATTTTTAGTTGGATAATATTGTGTGTGATGCACAAAAATATGTGTATCACTTATCCAACATAGCTGCTTTGAAAACGATTTATGGTGATCGGAATGTATAAAAAGGCTTTTATGTATTGATAGAATAAAAGGAGGGTACTTTATGTTTTGGATTCAATTATTAATTATAATAGTTCTAATTTACTTTGGCGCTAAAATTGGTGATGTTTTTATGGGTTTACTTGGTGGAGTTGGAGTTGCAATATTTGTATTCATTTTTCATGTTCAGCCAGCATCTCCGCCAGTTGATGTAATTTTAATTATTTTAGGTGTTGTACTAGCAGCTTCTGCACTGCAATCTTCAGGAGGATTAGATTTTCTAGTTCAACTTGCAGAAAAATTGCTTAGAAAATCTCCTAAGCATATAACAGTAATAGCACCAATAGTTTCATGGTTATTTACTATGATGGCTGGAACTGGGCATATTGTATATAGTTTACTGCCAATTATTAATGAACTTTCAATTGACAGTGATATTAGACCAGAAAGACCAATTTCTAATAGTATTATAGCGTCGCAACAAGCAATAACATGTTCACCAGTTTCAGCTGCAACAGCTGCAATGATTGGATTTATGGCGCCACTTGGAGTGAACCTTGGTACTATCTTGTCTATTTGTGTACCAGCGACACTTATAGGAGTAATTACAAGTGCAATAGCTACAATGCGTATGGGAAAGGAACTTGCAGAAGATCCTGAATATCAACGTAGAATGGCAGAAGGATTGATTGCAGCAACAAAAGAAAAAGGTGATAAAGCTCAAATATCAAAAGCAGCAAAAAGATCTGTTGTAATCTTTTTATTAGGTGTTTTAGCAATTGTTGTTATGGGAATGTTCTCAGAATTCCGTCCATCATGGGTAGTTGATGGGAAGACTACGACTTTGTCAATGGCCTATACTATTGAAATTATTATGTTAATATGTGCGGCTATGATAGTTATATTTTGTCGCCCAGCTATTGAAACTATTCTTAATGGATCTATATTTAGAGCTGGATCATTAGCTATAGTATGCGCTTTCGGATTAGCTTGGATGAGTAATACATTTATAGGGGGACAAACAACTTTTATAAAAGAAAACGTAGCTACTATAGTAAACAACTATCCGTGGATGCTTTCAGTTATTATATTTATCGTGGCAGCTCTAATTACAAGTCAAGGTTCTACAACCCTTATAATGATACCAATCGCAATTGCTCTTGGACTACCAACATATGTAATAATCGGAGCTTGGATGGCTGTAAACTCAAACTTCTTTTTACCAGTGTCAGCTCAATGCCTTGCAGCTATTTCTTTTGATACTGCAGGAACTACAAAGATTGGTAAATATGTATTAAACCATAGTTTTATGATTCCAGGAATGATTAATATCGTTGTATCTGTGTTAGTTGCTACTTTAATAGGAAGTATTTTAATATAGAAGAATATCTGTATACAATTATATGTAGTCAATTTCAGCTCATAAAATTTTCACTTCAAACAACCTAAAGTAAAATCCTAAAAAAGAATTCTCAAAAACTGTTTAAAGATAATTGAATAAGCAAATGGAGGGTTTCATGTGAACTTTGTAGCAATGAATTTTCATTACGTAAGATACCCCTTATCGTATTTTTTAGATAAGGTTGAGAAATCAGGATTAGATAGTGTCGAATTATGGGCAGCAGCCCCTCACCTAAATATATATGATGCAACATTGGATCAGGTATCTTTTTTAAAAAAAGATATTCAAAAAAGAAATCTTAAATTAGAATGTGTAACTCCTGAACAGTGCGTATATCCAGTCAATATAGCAAGTGAAGATGAGGTTCTCAGAAATAGTAGTATAAACTATTTTAAGAAAACTATTGAAATAGCAAATTTTCTCGAGGCACCACGTGTAATTGTGTGCGCAGGCTCAGGGTATTTTAATAAACCTAGAGAAGAAGCATGGAAACAATCAGCAGAGAGTCTAGGTGTACTAAGCGAGTTTGCTAAAGAAAAAGGAATTAAATTATTACTTGAACCTTTAATGGTTACAACGTCTAATGTTATAAATAGCAGCAAGGAACTTAGAAAAATGGTTGATGAAATTAATTCACCTAATTTATTTGCTATGCTAGATACATCCCAGATGTCAAATTATCCAGAAACTCCAGATGATTATTTTAAAAATTTAGGAGACAAGCTACAGTATATTCATTTTGTTGATAGAGGACATTTAGTTCCAGGAGATGGAGATTTGCTAATGGAAGAATATTACAAGAAAATCAAAGCAAGCGGATATGATGGGTGCATGTCTTTTGAAATATGTGATAGAAGATATTATTGTGATCCTAATAAGGCTCAAGATGATATAGAAAAGTGGATAGAAACTGTAACAAAGTAAGTTTAAAGTTTGTATTTAAATGAACTCTAATGTGATTGTAGTTAAAAATTATAGAAAAGTATTATCCAAGGCGTGCTGATAGTATCATGCTGTCTTGTGAATTAAATTGAGAGGAATGATTAAAAAATGAAAGATAAAATATTTGCCTATGAAGGTGAAGGAATTAAATGTGTATATAATAATGACGATTGGGTTATCTGTATAAAGAACTGGAAGCCAGATAATGATATCGAAGGACTTCATCGTTTGGAGGTTCATCATGCAACAGATGAACAATTTATTTTATTAAATGGAAAATCAATACTTTTAGTTGCAGATAGAAATAATCGTAAGTTTGACATCGAAGTTATAGAAATGGAACCAGGAAAAATATATAATGTGCCACGCGAAACTTGGTTTTATACAATAGCTCAGAAGGATACTAAAGTAATGTATATACAAGATGCAGATACATCAGAGGATAATAGCGAATATTGTGAATTAAGTGAATCAGAATTAGCAGAGATTAAGGGAAAAGCGGCTAAAATATTCAATAAGTAAATCAATTGATAGCTATTGAATAAATCGATAGCTATCAATTAATTATGGAATCATGGGAGAGTAATAAGTTAATTATAGAAATTTAATAGTTAATGGGGGAAATAATTATGAGAAAAAGTATCAAAAAGATTTTAACTTTAGTATTTGCTGCAGTGGTTTCTGTGGCTGTAGCAACAACTTCTATGCCTATATCTGCATATGCAGCAGATATCTCGAGCTACACTATATCACAACCGGAAAATCCGAACTCTGCTTTAAAGAATGTAGTAGTTATAGGAACAGGTGGAACTATTGCCGGTAGTGGTGATAAAGGTAAAACAACCAACTATAAAGCCGGAGTATACGACGTTAAATCTCTTACAGATTCAGTTGATGGATTAGATAAGCTTGCAAACATTATGGGGGTACAAATTTGTAATGTAGGAAGCGATGATTTAACGTATGACAATTGGATTACTATTGCAAATATGATTAATAAATTAGCAAAAGATGATTCAATAGCAGGTTTTGTAATTACTCATGGTACAGATACTTTAGATGAAACAGCATATTTTCTAAACATGGTTGTAAAAACAGATAAACCAGTTGTAATTACTGGTGCAATGCGTCCCGCAACTGCCATAAGTGCAGATGGTCCTATGAATATTTATCAATCTGTTGCATTAGCTGCAAGTAAAGATGCTGTTGGAAAAGGTGTAATGGTAGTATTCTCAGATGGTATATATGGTGGTAGAGACGTTCAAAAAGTAAATACTTCTAAAACTGGTGCTTTCGGTCAAAACGATTTAGGTAGCCTTGGTTTTATGCGCGATGATATTCCTTATTTCTATAATGAAAGTACAAAACCACACACTACAAAGACAGAATTTAGTGTAGATGGATTGACTACATTACCTAAGGTTGGAATTGCATACTTCAGTGTCGAAGCTGACCCAGGAGTATTAGATTATATGGCTAAAAACTTTGATGGTATTGTTGTAGCTGGTGCTGGTTCTGGCTGTATGAGTGAAGCTTGGACTAAAAAGTTGGGTGAACTAGAAAGTAAGAACATTCCAGTTATAAGATCTTCAAGAATTGCAAATGGAAATATAGCAGGAGATGATTATTTTGACCATTACAAAAATATGATAGTGGGCAGTAACTTTGCACCATATAAAGCAAAAATACTTCTTCAATTGGCTTTAACAAAAACAAAGAATATTGATGAAATTAAAACAATATTTCAAAAGTATTAATCGTAAATAGAAAAATATTAACTTATGTATATGCCTATTGAGATAGTAGGATTTCTAAAAAACTATGAACTTTGATAACTTCATAATAAGAAAGGAGAGAAGGATATGGTACAAATTATCTTAGTTAGTCATGGAAATTTGGCAAAAGGTATGAAAGATACTTTAGATATGATTATTGGTGACGTATCAATGGTTGAGGCTTTTTCATCTTATAGGGATGAAGATGTAAACACTAGAGAGTCTATAGAGGCAATAATAAAAGAAAATTATGATAAAAAAGATATCTATATTTTGACAGATATTCTTGGTGGCAGTGTTAATACAGAGATAATGTCATTAATAAATAATTACCCTAAAATACATGTTCTTACAGGAATGAATTTACCTTTAGTTATTTCCCTTGTGACTCAAGTTGGTGAAATTTCTGAAAGTTTACTACAAGACATTATCGAAGAGAGTAAGCAGGGAATAGTTGATTGTACTAAATTGCTTAATGAATGTAAAAATATGCAGGAGGAAGATTTATGATTAAGTTGGCAAGAATTGATCATCGTTTATTACATGGACAAGTAGTTTTTTCATGGACAAAGACTTTAGGAATTTCAAGAATTATAGTTGTAGATGATGCAACTTCCAAAGATGATATGAAAAAAATGTCTTTAAACTTATCAAAACCTGTTGGAGTAACTTTAAATATATTTTCGGTGAAAGATCTTTTAGCAAGGATTTCAAAAGTTGAACAGCTAAAAGAAAATATAATGATTGTTTTCGGTGGAACAAAAGCAGCCTTAGAATTTTGTCAAACCTATCCTAAGATCACAGAGATCAATTATGGCGGAATCGCTAATAAAGATAAATCGAAGCAGTATAGCAGTGCTATTTTCTTAACTAAAGAAGAGTTAGAAGAAAGTAAAAAATTAAAGGAAATGGGAATTAGTTTATATATGCAGCAGGTTCCTACATCTAAGAGGGAAGATTTAACATCTGAAATATAAAAAGGGGGATGCAAAATGTTAATCAAGTCAATATTATTAGGGTTCATTGGTGTTATTTGTATCTTGGATTCCAGACTTTTAGGCAGATTAAATTTAGAACGACCATTAATAGTAAGTACTTTAGTAGGATTCGTGTTAGGAGATATTCAAAAGGGGTTAATGGTTGGAGCAGCACTTGAATTAATTTCTTTAGGATTAGTACACATAGGTGCTGCAGCGCCACCAGATATGAATATGGCGTCAATTATTGCAACAGCTTTTGCTATTTTATCAAATGCAGATTCAGAAGCGGCTTTAACCATTGCAATTCCTATTGCAGTTCTCGGGCAAATGCTTGGCGTTGTAATGAGAACTATTCTTTCAAATTTAACTCACATAGCTGACTCGTTAATTCAAAAGGGAAAATATAAAAAAGCATATCGTATCCATATTTTCTGGGGAACTCTTCTGTATTCTATAATGTATTTTGTTCCAATATTCCTAGCAATTTATTTTGGAGCAGATTTAGTAAAAAATATAGTAGAAGTTATTCCAGCTTGGTTAACTAGCGGATTAAGTTTATCAAGTAAACTATTGACTGCCTATGGTTTTGCTTTACTTCTAAGTACAATGCTATCCACAAGGATGCTGCCATTTTTGCTAGGAGGATTCTTTGTTACCGCATACTCAAATTTAAGTGTAACTGGTGTAGCTATTACTGCATGCATTGCTGCATTTGTTCTAGCTGAATTTAAGTTTAAAAAAGAAACAGTAGTTGATGAATTAGATATTCTAGATTAATGGGAGGTATTGGCATGAAAAATATACAAAAACAGAAAGATTCAAATAAGTGGAAGTATATACAATTTTTCTGGCGATCTTGGGCAATTCAAGCTTCATGGAACTATGAAAGGCAAATGAATATGGGATTTTTGTATGGAATTGCTCCTATTCTAGATAGAATTTATACAGATCCTAAAGATGATGAATTAAAGAAGGAAGCTTATAAACGTCATATGAACTTTTATAACTGCACGCCACAGACAAGTGCTTTTGTTTTAGGTCTTAGTGCGTCAATGGAAGAACAATATTATGAGGATAAAGAAAACTTTAACCCGGAATCAATTAATGCTATGAAAACTTCATTAATGGGGCCGCTATCAGGAGTTGGTGATTCTTTCTTTCAAGGAACTATACGTATACTAGCCTTTGGGTTAGGTATTAATTTGGCACAACAAGGAAGTATTTTAGGACCTATATTAGCAATATTAATTTCTTTCATACCATCCTTTCTTGTTACTTACTATGGCGGTAAAACTGGTTACACCATGGGAAATAAGTACTTAACAAAACTTTATAATGAAGGACTTATGGATAAAGTAATGTATATTTGTTCTATTGTAGGACTTATGGTTGTTGGATCAATGATGGCTGGTATGATTGGAATTACAACTCCAATTCAATTTGGTGAAAAGTTTGTTTTACAAAATGTGTTAGATGGAATAATTCCTAAAAGTATTCCACTAGCTATAACTTTCTTTATGTATTCGCTGCTAAAAAAGAAGGCATCAACAGGGTGGATGCTTACTATATGTATTTTAGGCGGAATACTATTAAGTTTATTAGGTATTTTTAAATAGAATTGAAACCATAAATATAAGGAATACAGGAGAGGTTTAAAATGAATCCAAAACAAATTGTTAAAGAAATTAAAGAAAAACAAGGAGAGATAAATAGCATTATATTTGTAGGGTGTGGTGCTTCAAAAGCTGACTTATATCCTGCAAAGTACTTTTTAGATAATAACGCAAAAAAGTTACGCGTTAGCCATTATACTGCTAATGAATTTAATTACGCTACAGTAGCTTCATTAGATGAAACTGCTATTGTAATTTCAGCCTCATTAGGTGGCAGTACTCCTGAAACAGTAAAAGCTAATAAAAAAGCCAAAGAATACGGTGCTCACTTAATTTCATTAACTAATGTACCTAATTCTCCACTTACAAATGATGCCGATTATGTTATCAGCCATCGTTTTTCTGAAAGCTATAGTACTAAATTAGAAAAAATGGGTTATGTACTCGAACTTGCAGTGGAAATTCTAGAACAATATGAAGGTTATAAATATTACAACGATATGGAAACTGCTTTCAGTAGAATTTATGATGTTTCACAAAAAGCAGCAGAATCAGCAATAGCAGATGCAAAGAAATTTGCAGAGAAGTACAAAGATGATAAAGTGATTTATGTTATGAGTAGTGGTGCAACAGTCGAAGTTGCTTATTCCACATCAATTTGTTTGATGATGGAGATGCAATGGATTAATTCAGGAAACTTTCATTCAGGAGAATTCTTCCATGGTCCATTTGAGATAGTTGATAAAGATGTTCCGTTTATATTATTAATGAACGAAGGTAGTACTCGTCCACTTGATGCTCGAGCATTAACTTTCTTAAAACGTTTTGAAGCAAAGACGACAGTTGTAGACGCTTTAGATTATGGATTATCTTCAACAATTCCAAAGACCGTTGTTGATTATTTTAATCCAATGTTAATTACGGCAGTATTCCGTGTTTATGCTGAGGAACTTTCTTATGCGCGCCAACATCCACTTACTAAGAGAAGATATATGTGGAAGTTAGAATATTAAAATACAGCATAATCTTTTATATAAAGACAAATACCAATAAAGAAATCGAGATTATTCGATTTCTTTATTTTATGCAGTATAAAAATTGTAAATATGAGTTTTATAGATTGGATTTTGTACAGCGTTTAAGGGATAAGTTGAAATATATAACTACTGAAATCAGGAGGGAGATAAATTGAAAAAAGCAGTAATTTTTGATATGGACGGAGTTTTAGCTTATACTGAAAATTTCTATTTTAAAAGGAGAATGAGCTTCTTTGATGAATTAAAAATAGAGCCATCTACAAGGAAGCTTCAGGATTTCATTGGATCAAGTAGTAATATGATATGGGAAATGCTAGTGCCTGACGATGAGAAAAAACGGGAGAATTTAAAAGAAAAATATTTTAAGTATTCTAAGGAGTATGAAGTAAATTTCTTGGAAGTAATGAATCCTTCAGCAAAAGAAGTATTTGCTAAACTTAAAGATAAAAATATTAAAATAGCTATTGCCTCATCGTCAGGAAAACATGATATTTTAAGAATGACAAAAGAGTGTGAGCTTGATAATTACATTGATTTTGTTATTAGTGGAGAAGAGTGTAAGAAGAGCAAACCAGATCCAGAGATTTATATTGAAACTCTTAAGGTTTTAGATTTATCGCCAACAGATGTACTAGTAGTAGAAGATTCAATACTAGGAATTAGAGCGGCAAAATCTGCAGGAATTACAGTTGGGGCTTTAGTACCAAAAGATTATCATATAGATCAAAAGGAAGCAGATTTTCAAATAAATGATTTAATTGAAATAATTGATAAAATTTAAAAAACAAAATTAATTAGAAATAAGATACATTGTTATTTCGTAGAGCTATGAAATAACAATGTATCTTATTTCAATTGATTACATTTAAGCCTATGTTTAAAGTTTGAGGCTCTCATTAAAACAATATAGGCATATTTGTATTTAGAATATCAATCAACTTTTTATTTAGTAAAGGCTCTGTTAGTGCATTATCACAAGTAAATTTAAGTTTGTCCAAACTCATAGATATTTCTTCTTCTATAAACTCTTCATAGTCAGACCAACCAATAGAGTCTTTTATAAAATCAAATAAATCAGATGGGTTATCAAATATCTTTAAGAATAATCTTTGATCACAATCATTATCCCATTCATTATTAAATTTTTCGCAGAAAGATTTCAAGCCTAGGTTTAGCAGCGTTTCATCAAATAACCACAGGCTATTTAGAAAAGAATATGAGTTATTCATTGATTTAACTAAACTTATATTAAGATTTTCATCATATTTTCTGACTTCTTTCACAACATTTTCATATGAGGTTAATGGGATATAAAACCCTTCAGATTTACGATCAAACCAAGTGAAAAAAGCCGTAGTAAGAAAAACATGTTGTAAAAATCCTAAGAGTTTATAAGCAGTAGGATAGACAACAAAACCATAGTGAAAAACTTTCTTTTCATAATCAAGTATTCCTGTATAAACTATTTTAGAATCTTTAGTTATATTTTTGTTCTCAAAGTAGCCTTCCCATAAATTAGTACCATCTATAATTTTATGTTCCCAAAAATAATAATGTTTGTATGGATTAGTACATCTACTTTTAGGTTTTATATCAATCTTCAAATTTATAATACCTCCCTTTAAACCTTTTGTTAAATAAAGGATAACTAAATATCCCCAAAATAAATACTTAGTTACCTTTATTTTAAGATGCCCTATTAGCTTAATTTTGAATAGAATTCTACAACTAATGAATCATTAATTTCGATTGGAACTTCATGTCTTAGAGGGTATCTTAAAAGAGTACCTGAGAATTCACTTTCGTTTTTATCTACGTATGAATAGGTATTTAAAATATTTGATAAGAAATTATTTTTAAAAGTTTCATTTTTTTGTGATTTCTCTCTCAATGAAACTATATCTCCTATATTGACATTAAACGATGGAATATTTACCTTACTGCCATTTACTAAGAAATGTCCATGTACCACCATCTGACGTGCTTGAGCCACAGAATTTGCAAAACCTAATCTATATACTATATTATCAAGTCTGCATTCTAATCTTTTGATTAAAGAATATCCTGTTTGCTCCTTATCCCTAAGAGCTTTTTTAACGTAAATTGAGAATTGTTTTTCCATTACCCCATAGTAAGCTCTTAATCGTTGTTTTTCTAATAATTGTACACCATAAGCAGAAAGCTTTTTGGCATCTCTAGCGCTGCCATTATTAGCTCTTTTCATTGCATTAGGGTGACCTATTACATTAAGTCCTAAACGTCTGCATAATTTAAATCTTGGTGTTCTCATTTTTGCCATAATAATTATCATCTCCATATAGAAATTTGCCGCGATAAAATTAAGCCTAAAAATAATATAGCACATGATAAGGTGGTTGTAAATGAAAATAATTATCAATTGGGAGAGGGCAAATGAAATTTTAATCAATCAAAATGGTAGACTTATAACTAAAACTGCGAAGAATAAGCGAAATATAAAAAATAGATAAGCTATATTATCAACATGATTCAATTTATTATTCTCTTTGGCTATTGCTATATTAGATCCTAATGAATTATAAATGTATTACAATTTCAATTCCTGTTTTATTTTCAATTAGAGGTATAAAACGTTCCTTAAAAATCAAATCAACGCCTGAAAAGTCGTCGGGTAGCGGTGGGGAAACTGTAAAATTATAATGAAAATGCCCATCGCCACCGGCTCCACTTATCATACTACAATTATAGTATTCATTTATAAAAAGCTCAAAAGTGGTATGAGTTAATTTGTTATCTAAAAAATCATTTGTATTATCCCAATCTTTATTGAAAATTACGACACTTGCGTTTGAATATTGACGAATAGAAATTACAGAATAAATCTGATTATTTATTTCTATTGACTTTAATACTGGTAAGTTTAATCTAAAACCACTTGGTTCGACGATAGGTCGATATACTTCTTCATTCCACAATGTTCCAAATACTGATTTTAATTGATCCTCATATAAAGTAAATTTTTCTGCCCAATTAGTTATATACTCAAAGGGAGGATAACCAGGATTATTATCTGATATTTCTTTACGTTGTTTGATCAATTCACAAATCTTTTCATCTATTTGAGTAACTCGTTCATCGTAATGAGTAGTAGTTCTATTAAATGGTATTCTTTTCATAATTATTCTCTCCTATGTATTTTAGAAATGAGTTTTTATTAATTCTATTATTTCATTGTTTATTATGTCAGGTTCGAATTGATGTATAGGATGTCTCGAATTCTTAACAACTATCTGTTTGCTATTAGTAGACCAATTCTTTAAATCTATCTGGCTATTTTCCCATTCAGGAATTGATAAAATACTATTCTCTGCAGTAAATATTCTAAGTGGAATATCTCCTAATTTACCGTTATCCAATACTTTTTGTGCATTTAAACTTGCCATGTTACCTTCATCTACAATATTTTTGTTATACATGGTTTTAAGTGTCATTGCGGTATATAGATTTTTTAACTCATCTGGTAATAGCTTAAGATCGTTCTGACCTGATGTGATTTTCGAAGAATAACTTGTGTGGTAAAGTGCCAATCTAGCTATGCCAACTGATTTCAATAATTTATAATTAAAAACAGTACTATTGTTAAAGGCTAAGCTGTTTTTCAAATAGTATTCAGGGCTACCGCCATCAATTAGTACGATACCTGAGACTTCATTTTTATGTAATTGCGCAAATCTTATTACTGATAATGATGCTAAGGAATGACCAACTAATATGTAGGGTGGCTTTTGCCCTGATTTTATGAGGGCTGTATACATTTCGTCTACAATTGAATCTATATCTCTTGGAACATCTGTTAATTCACTCCATCCATGGCCAGGCCTATCATAAACTGCTATTTTAGCATATTTTGAAATTTCATTATAAAGAGGATAGAAGTCTGAATAAGAGATTGGCTCATTTAAGCCACCGGTAAAAACTACAGTGGCATTTCCTTCACCTTTGCTAAATATATTGATTTTATGGTTATTTATATCAATCATTTTTCCTATTGAGGAATATTCTTTTAAATCATTATATTCTCCAATTTTTTCATAATAAAAACCAATTAATAAAGTAGCCGTTATTAAAAACAAGATAAGAAGTATAAATTTTCGTAATCTTTTCTTATTTTTTAATCTCAATTTACGTTTCCTTTCCATTCTACTTAAATACATTTGCAAACTCTCCATTCAAATAATATTGTTATTTTTTGCTTCTTCATACTTTACATGTTCATAGAATAATACTCAGTCACCTTACCGTTTAAATTATATTACTATTATACCATATTATGTAAAATAACAATATTAAATTTTCAAAGAATATGCTCTTTATTTGTTACACTATATATTTAAATTACTTAATATTTAGAATTGAGTAATAAAAAAGTGTAAATTCAATTTAATGGGAACGGATTAGGGAGAGGAGTCTGTAAAAGAGATATATATCAGAAAAAAATTGTTATATTTAAATAGAGGATAATAGTTTAATAAAAAATTAGTGACTAAACCTCGTATATTAAAAATCTTAAGAAACAATAGTAGAGTATTAAGCAGTTATGTAAAATGTAGGTTGTATTCTGTAAAATATAGGTTATTTTGTGTAAAAAATACTTAATAAATGATTTTAAGGAAGATTTGACATGTATAATTATGGTTGTAATTTCAACATCTATAATAGGGGAGGAAGAATAATGATCAAATCTACTAAAAAATTAATAGTAACAATAATAACGGCAACAATGTTAGTATCTACAAGTATTGGTGTTTTTGCAGCATCTAATGATGGGTGGACAGAAGCGCGTAAAACTGCTTCAGCATCAAATGGTCAGTGGGAGAAATGGTGTAATGAATGGGAAACCATAAAAAATAATCCTACACAAATATCATTAACACCTGGTAGAAATGAAAGCGAACTAAATTTTGCCTGGTATTCGAAAAGTACCGAACCTAAGCCAAGTATAAAAATATCTAAAAATAAAGATATGAGTAATGCAAAAGATCTATCTGTGAAAAGTGAAGCAGCGGTTAATGGGTATATATCTAATAAAGCGACAGCTACGGGCTTGGAAAAAAGTACAACATATTATTATAGCTATCAAATAAATGAAAAATGGACTAATGCAACACCGTATAGCACAAAAAATATAGATAGTTTTAGCTTTATGTTTGTAGGCGATCCTCAAATAGGTTCTTCAAGCGAAAATGTAGTAACAGGAGAAGATAAAGAACAAGGACAAGACAATGCAGTTAGAAATGACAGTTTTAATTGGAATAATACTTTAAATACTGCATTAAAAGCGAATCCAAATATAAGTTTTGTTATTTCTGCGGGGGATCAAATTCAATCAAGAGATAAGAAGGCTCCGAATAAGACTTATGACAAGAATGAAATTGAATATGCAGGATATCTAAGCCCAGAGGCTTTGAAATCAATTCCAGTAGCAACAACTATAGGAAATCACGATGCACCAAGTGGAAATTATTCATTCCATTTTAATAATCCCAACGCTTCTGAATTAGGAAAAACAGAAGCTGGTGGAGGATATTACTATTCATATGGTAATGCATTGTTTATTGTATTAAATACAAATAATTATAATATAGCAGAACATAAGCAATTAATTGAAAAGGCTGTAGCTGAAAATAAGAATGCCAAATGGAGAATAGTTACTATCCATCAAGATATATATGGATCAGGGGAACATTCAAATGAACCAGAAGTGGTTAATTTAAGATATAGTTTGATTCCAATTCTTGAAGAAAATCAAATAGATGTTGTATTAACAGGACATGATCATACTTACTCAAGATCCTTGATGCTAAAAGGTGGAAAAGAAGATAAAGCTAAAACAATTACTGAAGATGAATTTGAAAGCTATATTGAAGGAAAAACACCTATAGATAATAAATATAATCAATATTTAACATCAATTGAAGATAAAAATAGTACTAAGAGTAAAGCAGCAGATAATAATATAGTTGATCCTAAAGGAATATTATATATGACCGCAAACTCAAGTTCAGGAAGTAAATATTATGATTTAGTTACAAAACAACAAGCTTATATAGCAGCTAGATGGCAGGAAGATATTCCAACATATTCTACTATTACTATTAACGATAAGACATTTTCTATAGATACATTTAGAACAGATACTGGAGCAAAGATTGATAATACTTTTACAATCACTAAAACTAAGTAAGGTATGAAATAATGTCAACAGAAGTAGGTATAAACCTACTTTTGTGCTTTTGGTGTTATAGATAGCTAACATATAACTTAGAATTAATGATAACCTATTGAAATCATAAATTGGAGGAGTAGGATGTTTTCAGAATTGTTTATAGATAAAAGAGTTAATATTAGAAGAGGAATTATATTGATACTTGCCATAGCTTTTTTCATTTTTTTGTATTTTTTCAATCAGGTCGACAAGGCACAGCTGGTTAATAGGCAGGGAACTTCTTTTGAAAAAGCAGTGGTTGAAGAGGTTTTGAATAATACTAATATTCAAAGTGATGGAAAAAATGTAGGCAAGCAAATTGTGAGGGTAAGGATGCTGAGTGGAGAGTATAAAGGTAAAGTTTTAGAGGCAACAAGTTTTTCAGGATACCTTTATGGTGCAGCATGTAAGGTCAATATGAATGTTATTATATCTTTAAGTAAAAGCGGAGATGACTATGTTGCCTCGGTTTATAGTTATTATAGAGAACCAATAATATATGGATTTGTTTTTGTATTTATCTTAGTTCTTTGGTTAATAGGAGGTAAAAAGGGTTTTAATTCAGCTTTAGGATTAATTTTTACATTTATTTGTATAATATTTTTATTTATTCCTATGATATATAAAGGGTACTCGCCATTTTTATCTGCAGTTATTATTGTCATATTAACTACTATTGTTACTATGTATCTAATTGGTGGATTAACGAAAAAATCAATATCTTCAATGTTGGGTACGATAATTGGAGTAATTATTGCTGGTCTTTGTGCAGCAGGATTCGGATACTTTGCAAAAATATCAGGATATAATGTTGCAGAAATAGAAGAGTTAGTTTTTATTTCAAATAATACAAATATGCAGATTGGGGGACTTTTATTTGCGGGGATACTTATAGCATCATTAGGAGCAGTTATGGATGTTGCAATATCTATTGCTTCAACAATAAATGAAATTTATGAGCAAAACAAAAATATAAGCAGACGTGAACTCATTAACTCAGGAATAAATGTTGGAAGAGATATGATGGGGACTATGTCAAATACATTAATATTAGCATTTACAGGAGGAGCAATTAATACCTTAATTTTATCATACTCTTACAGCATGAATTATAATCAAATTATTAACATGTATTCAATTGGAATAGAAATAATGCAAGGGTTATCGGGAAGCATTGCGGTAATTTTAACAGTGCCATTAGTCTCAATTATAACATCTACAATGTTAACTTATAAGAAGTATATAAAAGAATATAGTAAAGAAGTAAACTTTTTCTAAAACTTTACTCCATATGCTCTTTATGATATGATTATTGTAAAACTTTACTAATTTTGGAGGAAGTATTAATTATGGAATTAGACCCTGAACAGACGAATATAACGTCTCAATTAATATTAATAGTTATCTTGACCTTAATTAATGCATTTTTTGCATCAGCAGAGATGGCTATAGTGTCATTAAATAAAAATAAACTAAAATTACTTGAAGAACAAGGAAATAAAAAAGCGAAACTTTTAATAAAGCTTATGGATGAGCCAACAAAGTTCTTATCAACTATTCAAGTAGGAATAACTCTTGCAGGGTTCTTTAGTAGTGCTTCCGCAGCTACTGGAATATCAGAAGATTTAGCAAGATATTTAAACAAAATTAATGTTCCATATAGTCAGCAACTTGCTTTAGTGATAGTAACAATCGTATTATCTTACATAACATTGGTATTTGGCGAGTTATTTCCAAAAAGAATAGCACTAAAAAAATCTGAAGCGATTGCAATGTTTTCTGTAAAGCCAATAATGTATGTGTCTAAGATTGCAGTACCTTTTGTAAAGCTGCTTTCAGCATCAACTAATATATTGGTTAAAATAGTTGGGCTTGATAAAGAAAATTTAGATGAAAAAGTATCAAAAGAAGAAATTAAGTCATATGTTGAAGTTGGGCGGGAACATGGAGTTATAAATGAGACTGAAACAGAAATGATAAACAGCATATTTGAATTTGATGATAAATTAGCGGATGAAGTAATGACACCAAGAACAGAAGTTTATATGATTGATATAGAAACTCCATTAAATGAATATTTAGATGAGTTAATAGAAGAAAGATATTCAAGAATTCCTGTATATGAAGGTAGTATAGATAATATTATTGGTATTCTTTATATGAAAGATCTTCTTGTTGAAGCAAGAAAGCACGGCTTTGAAAATGTAAACATTAGAAATATACTTCATCCACCGTATTTTGTTCCAGAAAATAAAAACATTGATAAGTTATTTAAAGAATTACAGGCGTACAAAAAACATATGGCAATATTAATAGATGAATATGGAGGGTTCTCCGGGATAGTGTCTATTGAAGATTTAATTGAGGAAGTTATGGGTAATATAGATGATGAATATGATGAAGATGAACCTGCTATAAAAGCTATAGATAAAAACACTTTTATAGTGCCAGGGATGCTGTCAATTGATGATTTTAACGAATATTTTAATGTATATATTGAAAGTGAAAATTATGACACAATGGGTGGATTTATTATTGAAACTATCGGTCGTATTCCAAAAAGCACAGATGAAAAAGATATAGAATATAATAATTTGATTTTTAAAATAGAAGAAATAAGAGAAAATAGAATTGAAAAAATAAAGCTTTATATTCAAAGTGAAGATTAAATCATAAAAATAGAGACAGTAAGAAATTAATAATACTATCTCTATTTTAATTATGATTTATTTTATTAGATAAAGATACATCAAATTCTTGAAGGGTGGATTAATATGACAAGTAAAGAGATAGAATTTATTGATATAACTAATCATGAGTATGAAGCATTAGTTAAAATGCAAATGGAAGCATATAAGAAGATTGTGAATTTCTGTAGAGAAAATATAAGTAACTCAGAAAAAGTGCAGATTATAGATAAAAATATATCCCAAATAGAAAAAGAAACAATAGAGAAACTTGAAGAAATGAGAGCTTACAATAAAATATTTATAGAAACAGTTAAATAGTACATTATATTATATTCTTTTCAAAGCAAATAGCTTCGAAATTATCAATATATTTACCGTAGTTGGCGATACGATGATAGCCGTTCTTTTCATAAAATAAAACAGCTTGTTTGTTTATTAATCGAGTTTCAAGCCAAAGAGCGGAGTAGCCAAGTTCTTTGGCTTGTATCTCGAGATGATGCAAGATTTCAGTTCCTACACCAAGTCCTCTAGTTTTTGCATACATTCTTTTAACTTCAGCAATATTCTCATTAATAGGTCTTATTGCTCCACAACCAACGGGTTCTTCATTTTCGTCATAAGCTACTACGAATAAAGAACGCGGAACACAAACATCGTTTAGATTAAATGAACTTTTTCCACTGTTACCCGTTATATATTCTAATTCATTTGATAATTCATCCATTAATGAAAGGGCATCAGGTCCGTTAGGGTTTTTTGAAATGATTTTCATAGTTATTCCTCCACTGATATAGAATGATAATTATAATAGCAAATTATATTAGTAACTCCGTTGAACCTTTAATATTTTTGCTGAATTCATTCTTTTCCTTCTGGCTTTCAAAAAGATTAAACCAATCACATATTTCTATTGAAAAGTCAACAAATGCTATTCCTTGAGCAGTTATAATATTTCTATCTCTTACAACTCGTTCGGAAACAAAATTTTCTCTTGGAAAAGGATCTTTTTCTCCAAATACTTCTATGTGTTTTTGAGTCCATTCGACAACAGGGGAGGTATACTTAACATCATTTAAAACACCTGCCTTTGCCAAAAAAACTGTTCCTGCTCCACATATAGCACCAATTAACTTACCTTTTGAATTTAAATTATTAATCAATTCAATTAACTCCGGTCTTGTTTCGCCATACCATCCACCTGTAATTATTAAGCCGTCTACATCTTCATTTAAGATTTCATTAACTAGTTTCGATGGTTTATATAAAATACCAGAGTGACTTTTTATAATTTTATTTTCATATGCAATTGTAATTATTTCTTTACCAGCATCTGCGCCTAACAAATGACTGATAAATGTTATTTCATAATCTGTCATTCCATCAAAAATAAATACTAATATTTTACCCATGTAATCATCCATTCTTTTATAATTTTCTATTATAAACCAATTATAGCATATATTATAAATATACATTGGTTATTAATTTAAATATTTTTTAAAGAAACACAGGTCTAAATTTAAATGTTTTACAATTTAAATACTTGGTTTAATAAATAAACTAAAAAGGACTTCACTTACGAAGCCCTTTATAAATTTCTACTTTTCATGGAATGTAACATCTAATGCATTTCTATCTGTTAGTCTATTAAAGTTATGTTCAGGATATCCTACCATTACGACTCCTGTTATTTTCTTGCCTTCTGGGACTTTAAAAATTTCAAGGTATGCTAGAGAAAGGATAGAATTTTCTCTTCCAAAGGGGAAACTCTTATCATTATTTAGATTTTAAGCCTTGTTTAGCAACAGCATCTTTAACCTTAGGATAATAAACCGATTGATAAATTCTTGAAGTTAAAGTACTCCAATTTGTTTCTTGTTCAGATCTTCCAATATCCTTTAGATATTTATCCATTTCCTCATCATAATCATTAATTGAAGCTTCAACAACCTTTGTGTCATAACTTTCTTCATGTTTGAAACTATCAAAAGGAACCCTTGGTTTTTTATGAGATTTATCAGCGGGATATCCAACTACTAAACCTACCATTGGAAAAGTATATTTAGGTAATCCTAATAGTTCTATAACTTCTTCTGGATTTTTTCTAATCCCACCAATAGGCACTGTGCCAAGTCCAAGAGATTCAGCTGCAACAACAGAAGCCCCTAAAGCAATTCCAACATCAACCGAACCAGCTAGAATGCCTTCGATATCTTCATGAATTACTTGCTTTAAGCCTGTTTTTTCACCGGCAAGATAAGTTCTATAAAAATCCATTACAAAAACTAGAAACACAGGAGCTTTTGCTACATATTCTTGATTGCCTACAAGCTCAGCTAATTTTTCTTTCTTCTTTTTGTCTCTTACAACAATAACTGAAGCTTGTTGTCCGTTTATTGAATTAGGCATAGCTTGAGCACTTTTTATAATGTCATCTATTAATTCATTAGGAACATCTTTATCTAAATATTGTCGTATTGATCTATGATCTTTTATTATATCTATTGTATTATTCATAATTAATCACCTTCCTAAATTATTTTTTATGATATTTTAATTGAGTAAAAAGTAAATTATATTTTTATAATTTCATAATAGAATTATTTTTTAATGAAGCTAAACCTTCAGGAGTATGAGTGCTTAAATAAATTGTGTCATTTTCTTTAATAAAAGTTCTAACTTTTTCTAATGTTTGCTTCGCTAAGTCTTTATCTTCAAAAACTACGGATAGCTGATTTTGTCTTAGGGCTTCATCTGTGTAAGTTACGTCACCGTGAATCATATAATTTACTCCATTATCTTCAACAACAACTAAAGAATTACCAGTAGTATGCCCATAGGCTGGCAGCATTATAATATTCTCGCTTATAATTTGGCTTTCAGCAAAATTTTTATATTGACCATCAGTAAAATCAACTTTAATTATATTTTTACCATTTATATTCATAGCATCAGCTTCCATGTGTGAAATATATACTTGTGCATGATCAAATAATCTTAATTCACCAGCATGATCAGGGTGTTTATGGGTTAAAATGATTTTATTAATATCTTTTGGCTCATAGCCTATATTTTTTAATGCTTCTGTAAAGTTTGCAACTTTTTCTCCCATAAACATAGATTGTTCTGGTTTATCTTCAAAATCAGGTGTTTCAATAGGTAGTCCTGTATCTACTAAGATAACTTCTTTCCCTGTATCGACTAGATAGTTTTGTAAACTTGCAGGATATTCTTTATTAGGATTAATTTTTTCTTTTTCAAGAGATCCTCCTAAAGCAAATGATTCTTTCATTCTTCCGTTTTTATAGAATTCTAAAGCTAAAATTTTCATGACAAATTCCTCCAATATATTATTAATTTAACTACTTAGTTAATTTGTTGTAGCTTGTGCGGGTTGATTAATTTACAATCCTGATTGGCATAATAAAATTATATCGAACTCAATTTAATTTGTCAATTGTTATTTATGAAATAGTGGTGGAGTATAGATCCTGTTCTAGATGATATTTATGGAATAAATATATAAAATAAGTAGGCTTAAAAAAGTAAAAGCCTACTATCTTAAAATATCACTTTCAATATAATTTAAATTTTTTCGAAGTTCAGAGGCTATAGTCCAATTTATATCTCCATCTTCAAATAAAGATTGTATAGTATTTCTTTCTAATTGCATTGCTTTAATTTCAACTTTCTTCTTCTCGTGTTTATTAGATTTTTCCAAGATAGGTTTGCTTGCAACCCAATATACGCCCTGATAATATAAAATTATTTTCTTAAGAGTCTCTTCGTTTTCAGGTGTAGTAATAGATTTAACGTATTGAATTAGATATTTTGCATTAGTTGAATAAAGTTCTTTCAGTGCTAAATCCTTTAAACGCTGCTCACTTTTCTTGTTATTTTCTAATCCATGTAATATATACCTGAATTTTTTTATATTAAAAACCAGTATAGAAATGCGCGATAAAGTTTCTTTAAATATCAACGAAAAACCTTCTACTGACGACATCAATTTAATTTTGTTTCTAATTGATTTTTCATAAACATATGCAGTAGATTCGTCTATTTTACCTTCTTGCAATAATTTTTTAGTATTTTCAATTTCCTTTTTAAAACATAGGAGCATCCATTTCTTTTCTTCTTTGCTACTTCTATTCCAGTTCTTATAGTAAGAATTTCCTCGTTTTAATTGATGTATTCGGTATTTGTATTCATTTATGGTCATATTGATATATTTCTTATTATCAATTTCTAATTTTAGTTTGTTTATTGTATTAGTCCACACTTTTATTTGTGCTTTATTTAATATTTCTGAATAATTTGTTTCTTTAGAGAAGTCCTTTGTAGCAAATAATGGTAATATGAAAGTCGTAATAAGAAGCGTTGTTAGAATTACCCCAACAGACAAGAATAAAATTAGTGTTCTTTCAGAAAATGGCTGCCCATTTTCGAGTGTTAAAGGGATTGAAAGAACTGTGGCTAATGTGACCGCTCCTCTTACTCCTGAAAGGGAAGTTAAAAGTGCAGCATGAAACTTGACGCTTTTTTCTTCTCTTTTACAAGCTTTATCTCCAAACTGATACATAGATAGAACCCATAAATACCTAAGTGTAAGTAAAGCTAATGTTATTAATAAGACATCTATAACAGCTCCAAAATTATTTATTGAAACCTCATAAAAAGCAGTTCTAATTATATTTGGTAATTGCAATCCAACTATTATAAATATAAGTCCGTTTAGAACGTATGCCAAAACAGACCAAGTATTTTCTGATACTGCATTTAATCTAGCATTTTTTAATTTTGATTTTTTAGATGATAATGAATATACAATTCCGGCCACAACTACGGCTAGTATGCCTGAAACCTTAAATACCTCTTCAGATAAAAGATATATTATAAATGGAGTTAAAATTTGAAGTAATATTTCGACTGTAATGTCTTCCATCCCAAGATTCCTTATCCAAAGTTCAAAGCTAATGAGAATATGTTCTAAAATTAATCCAACAATAATTCCTCCAATAGAAACCATAAAAAAACTTATAGTTGCATCAAATAATGAAAATGTTCCAGTTAAAGCTGCAGCCAAAGCAAATTTAAAAGATACAAGACCTGATGCATCATTCATAAGACCTTCACCTTCTATGAGATGAAGAACTTTTCTAGGAAGAGAAATTTTCTTTGAAAGTGCACTAACTGCAACATAGTCAGTTGGTGATAATGCTGCTGCAAGCGCAAAAGCTGATGGTAGAGAAATAGAAGGTATCAGCTTATTTATTAGCAATCCAACTAATATTACTGTTACAACAACTAAAGCCAATGCCATTAAAAGTATGTTTCTTCTCTGTTTCCAAAGTGATCTTTTATCAGCATTTTTCCCATCACGGAAAAGAAGCGGAGCAATAAACATTACTAAAAAGGTATGTGGATCAAGTTCAATGTTGAATTCAGAATGTATTATTGCAATTAATGCTCCCATTGCAATTTGCACAATTGGTACCGATAAAGAAGGTATAAATCTGCTTATTATGGTTGAAATCAAAATACAAATTAACAAGATTAATACATAAGTAAAAATATGCATTCCTCCTTTCTTAAATATATAGATAAACAATGCTTAGCTTAGATTTATGTGATAACTTACCGAAATTATAAATATGTTCATCTAACTAGGTTAACTATTTAATTGGGTTGCTTCATAGTGAGAAGCAATTTTAATTACTCTTAAGTGGGCATATGTAAATTATAACACAATGCTTAAAATCATATTATTTTTATGGTCTAGAGTGCAGACACACAAAGTTAAGGTATATAACAATCTATAGTAAATATCATGACAGAAGAGGCAACGATACTAATAATAGTATATTTAATTGATAAGAGTTTATGTGAGATAAGTTCTTTTTTTTATGTGTAAATATTTATGTTTGCCTTGAAATCTAAGATTTTCTAGTTGAAATAAAACAGGCATTAAGATAATCGAACACCGTCTATATTTAACCTAACTATATTTATAGAATGGGGATTGTTATCACATTAGCAGATTATTTCAAAGAAATATAAATTCACAAGAATTTTATAGTAACATGGAAGAGAGGTATATAAGTGGATATTATGATGGACAACTTTTTCTAGTGTATCAACATAAATAAAAGAGAGAATATTAAAGAATTATAGCGAATAATGGAAATAATCTCATGAAATATCTAAATAGTAAAGAATATAACTATAATAGAGATGATAAGATGAAACACGTCGCTAGGAGACATGGTTTTAGAAATACTTAAGCTCATTAAAATACCTTAAAAGAAGGTTGAAAAGTTTTTTGAGAAAGTTATTGACAAGATCAGATAGCGATGGTAAGATGTAATTCGTCGCTGAAAAGCACAGAATTCAATGACTTAAAGCTGAAAGAACATCCAAGAAAAATGTTTCAAGAGTTTTTAAAAAAGGTTGTTGACAAGATCTGAAAGCGATGATATACTGAGTAAGCTGTCAGAAACGACAGAAGCTTATAAGCCTTGAAACAAGGGGCTTAAGGAAGAAAATTGGTCTTTGAAAATTGAACAGAATAACATAAATACATTTAAGTAAACCAGCAATTCTTTATTTGAGTAAGCTAAGATTAAACTTTTAATTGAGAGTTTGATCCTGGCTCAGGACGAACGCTGGCGGCGTGCTTAACACATGCAAGTCGAGCGATGAAGTTTCTTCGGGAACGGATTAGCGGCGGACGGGTGAGTAACACGTGGGTAACCTGCCTCATAGAGGGGAATAGCCTTTCGAAAGGAAGATTAATACCGCATAAGATTGTAGTTTCGCATGAAACAGCAATTAAAGGAGTAATCCGCTATGAGATGGACCCGCGTCGCATTAGCTAGTTGGTGAGGTAACGGCTCACCAAGGCGACGATGCGTAGCCGACCTGAGAGGGTGATCGGCCACATTGGGACTGAGACACGGCCCAGACTCCTACGGGAGGCAGCAGTGGGGAATATTGCACAATGGGGGAAACCCTGATGCAGCAACGCCGCGTGAGTGATGACGGTCTTCGGATTGTAAAACTCTGTCTTTGGGGACGATAATGACGGTACCCAAGGAGGAAGCCACGGCTAACTACGTGCCAGCAGCCGCGGTAATACGTAGGTGGCAAGCGTTGTCCGGATTTACTGGGCGTAAAGGGAGCGTAGGTGGATATTTAAGTGGGATGTGAAATACTCGGGCTTAACCTGAGTGCTGCATTCCAAACTGGATATCTAGAGTGCAGGAGAGGAAAGTAGAATTCCTAGTGTAGCGGTGAAATGCGTAGAGATTAGGAAGAATACCAGTGGCGAAGGCGACTTTCTGGACTGTAACTGACACTGAGGCTCGAAAGCGTGGGGAGCAAACAGGATTAGATACCCTGGTAGTCCACGCCGTAAACGATGAATACTAGGTGTAGGGGTTGTCATGACCTCTGTGCCGCCGCTAACGCATTAAGTATTCCGCCTGGGGAGTACGGTCGCAAGATTAAAACTCAAAGGAATTGACGGGGGCCCGCACAAGCAGCGGAGCATGTGGTTTAATTCGAAGCAACGCGAAGAACCTTACCTAGACTTGACATCTCCTGAATTACCCTTAATCGGGGAAGCCCTTCGGGGCAGGAAGACAGGTGGTGCATGGTTGTCGTCAGCTCGTGTCGTGAGATGTTGGGTTAAGTCCCGCAACGAGCGCAACCCTTATTGTTAGTTGCTACCATTTAGTTGAGCACTCTAGCGAGACTGCCCGGGTTAACCGGGAGGAAGGTGGGGATGACGTCAAATCATCATGCCCCTTATGTCTAGGGCTACACACGTGCTACAATGGCTGGTACAGAGAGATGCTAAACCGCGAGGTGGAGCCAAACTTCAAAACCAGTCTCAGTTCGGATTGTAGGCTGAAACTCGCCTACATGAAGCTGGAGTTGCTAGTAATCGCGAATCAGAATGTCGCGGTGAATACGTTCCCGGGCCTTGTACACACCGCCCGTCACACCATGAGAGTTGGCAATACCCAAAGTTCGTGAGCTAAC
>NZ_QXDJ01000003.1:0-2438 GCF_003575225.1 Clostridium chromiireducens
TAGGGGGTAATAGTCCCGTAAGTGAAAACTATGATAATCAGTTCTGCACCAGAGTACCACGAGACACGTGAAACCTTGTGGGAAGCAGGGAGGACCACCTCCCAAGGCTAAATACTACCTGATGACCGATAGTGAAGCAGTACCGTGAGGGAAAGGTGAAAAGAACCCCGGGAGGGGAGTGAAATAGAACCTGAAACCATGTGCCTACAACCGATCAAAGCACCTTATGTGTGTGATGATGTGCTTTTTGTAGAACGAGCCAACGAGTTACGGTATGTAGCAAGGTTAAGTACTTAAGGTACGGAGCCGAAGGGAAACCGAGTCTTAATAGGGCGACTAGTTGCATGCTGTAGACCCGAAACCGGGTGACCTATCCATGGCCAGGTTGAAGCGAGGGTAAAACCTCGTGGAGGACCGAACCACGTTGCTGTTGAAAAAGCATGGGATGAGCTGTGGATAGCGGAGAAATTCCAATCGAACTCGGATATAGCTGGTTCTCCTCGAAATAGCTTTAGGGCTAGCGTCGGAAAATGTGAGTAGTGGAGGTAGAGCACTGAATAGGCTAGGGGGCATAGCGCTTACCGAACCTTATCAAACTCCGAATGCCATATACTATCAGTCCGGCAGTCAGACTGTGAAAGATAAGTTCCATGGTCAAAAGGGAAACAGCCCAGATCGTCAGCTAAGGTCCCAAAGTGTAAGTTAAGTGGAAAAGGATGTGGGATTTCTAAGACAACTAGGATGTTGGCTTAGAAGCAGCCACTCATTAAAAGAGTGCGTAATAGCTCACTAGTCAAGAGATCCTGCGCCGAAAATGTCCGGGGCTCAAACTTACCACCGAAGCTACGGGTTCACACTTATGTGTGAGCGGTAGAGGAGCGTCGTAATCGGGCTGAAGTCGTACCGTAAGGAGCGGTGGACTGATTACGAGTGAGAATGTTGGCATTAGTAGCGAGATGTAGGCGAGAATCCTACAGGCCGAATATCTAAGGTTTCCTGAGTAAAGTTTGTCTTCTCAGGGTTAGTCGGGACCTAAGGCGAGGCCGAAAGGCGTAGTCGATGGACAATTGGTTGATATTCCAATACCACTATAATCGTTATTATCGATGGTGTGACGGAGAAGGATAGGATGTGCCAGCTATTGGATGCTGGTCTAAGCGTTAAGGGAGTCAGAGTAGGCAAATCCGCTCTGGCAATTCTGAGGCGTGATGGGGAAGGTTCTACGGAACCGAAGTATCTGATTTCATGCTTCCAAGAAAAGCATCTAGAGAGAGAAGTAGTGCCCGTACCGCAAACCGACACAGGTAGATGAGGAGAGAATCCTAAGGCCGACGGAAGAATTGCAGTTAAGGAACTAGGCAAATTGACCCCGTAACTTCGGGAGAAGGGGTGCCTGAGAAATCAGGCCGCAGAGAATAGGCACAAGCAACTGTTTAACAAAAACACAGGTCTCTGCTAAAGCGAAAGCTGATGTATAGGGGCTGACGCCTGCCCGGTGCTGGAAGGTTAAGGGGAACACTTAGTGGTAACGCGAAGGTGTGAACTTAAGCCCCAGTAAACGGCGGCCGTAACTATAACGGTCCTAAGGTAGCGAAATTCCTTGTCAGGTAAGTTCTGACCCGCACGAATGGCGTAATGACTTGTGCACTGTCTCAACTGCAAATCCGGCGAAGTTGTAGTGCGAGTGAAGATGCTCGCTACCCGCGATTGGACGGAAAGACCCCGTAGAGCTTTACTGTAGCTTAGCATTGAATTTCGGTATTGTCTGTACAGGATAGGTGGGAGACTGGGAAACTAGGGCGTCAGCCTTAGTGGAGTCGTTGTTGGGATACCACCCTGATAGTATTGAAGTTCTAACTGGATGCCATGAAACTGGTGACAGGACATTGTTAGGTGGGCAGTTTGACTGGGGCGGTCGCCTCCTAAAATGTAACGGAGGCGCCCAAAGGTTCCCTCAGAACGGTCGGAAATCGTTCGAAGAGTGCAAAGGCAGAAGGGAGCCTGACTGCGACACCTACAAGTGGAGCAGGGACGAAAGTCGGGCTTAGTGATCCGGTGGTACCTCGTGGGAGGGCCATCGCTCAACGGATAAAAGCTACCTCGGGGATAACAGGCTGATCTCCCCCAAGAGTTCACATCGACGGGGAGGTTTGGCACCTCGATGTCGGCTCGTCGCATCCTGGGGCTGAAGTAGGTCCCAAGGGTTGGGCTGTTCGCCCATTAAAGCGGCACGCGAGCTGGGTTCAGAACGTCGTGAGACAGTTCGGTCCCTATCCGTCGCGGGCGTAGGAAATTTGAGAGGAGCTGTCCTTAGTACGAGAGGACCGGGATGGACTGACCTATGGTGTACCAGTTGTTTCGCCAGAAGCATAGCTGGGTAGCTAAGTCGGGAAGGGATAAACGCTGAAAGCATCTAAGTGTGAAGCCCACCTCAAGAT
>NZ_QXDJ01000003.1:2448-936672 GCF_003575225.1 Clostridium chromiireducens
CCCACCTCAAGATTAGATTTCCCATAGCGTAAGCTAGTAAGACCCCTTGAAGACTACAAGGTTGATAGGTCAGAGGTGTAAGTATGGTAACATATTTAGCTGACTGATACTAATAGGTCGAGGGCTTGACCAATAAAAAATCAAGTTGTAATACATTAAGTAACTATGTGCAATTTTGAAAGAACAAGATTTCTTTCAAAAGTAGCGTTCCGCGATAGCTCAATGGTGGAGCACTCGGCTGTTAACCGATAGGTTGGAGGTTCGAGTCCTCTTCGCGGAGCCAATATCTCGTGATGATGGCATAGAGGTAACACTCCTTCCCATTCCGAACAGGAAAGTTAAGGTCTATAGCGCCGATGGTACTGCACGGGTGACTGTGTGGCAGAGTAGGACGTTGCGAGGTAACTTAAAAGATAGTTGTAATGACTATCTTTTTTACGTGGAGAAAAATAGAAAAATCCTATTAATTATCTAAAGTTAAATGCTTCTTATAAGAAAAAATAAAAAAACAGAGCCATAGAGAAACTAGAATCTCTATGGTTTTGTTTTTTTATATGAATCATTTAAAAAGTGATATGATTCATTAATTCATATTATAAGGTCTAAAATTAATATTAAATCATATCATATAAGTAATTTAAAATTAAGAAAGCATTTATGAAAGGTGGTATTAGCGGAGGTGTTTTAGAGTGATAAGTTGCAATTTGAATAGAGAATTTATACCTAATTTATTATAGTTTTGTAGGAGGAAAGGGTATGGATATCGATAAGATATTTTATAAAACATTATTCAAAAATTTATTTACAGATCCATTTGAAATAAAATTTTGGGATGGAAGTTTAGAAAAATATACGCCACTAGAAACTAAAAGAGATTCACAAGAGGAAACAGCTTTTAAAATTATTTTTAATGAACCAATCTCTAAGAGTGATATTATTAAAAATCCGTCATTAGCATTTGGGGAAGGCTATATGACTAAGAAAATAGATATAGAGGGCAGTATTCGAAAGGTCATAGAATCTATATATAACAATAAGGAAAGTTTCTTAAGCAATAGCAATAAGTATGTAAAATTACTTGGAAAGGCTTCAAATAATATTAAACATAGTAAAGAAAATATCGAATTTCACTATGATATAGGGAATGATTTTTACAAGTTATGGTTAGATGATTCTATGACATATTCTTGCGCGTATTTTAAGGAACAAACTGATTCTTTAGCACTAGCGCAAAGAAATAAAGTGGGGCATATTCTAAAAAAATTAGACTTGAAGGAGGGAGAAACTTTACTAGATATAGGTTGTGGATGGGGAGAATTAATTATTTCTGCAGCTAAGGAATATAAAGTTAAGTCTACTGGAATAACTTTAAGTACTGAGCAATTTGCAAAAATTAAGGAAAGAATAGAAAATGAAAAATTAAATGGCTTAGTAGATGTTGAGCTAAGTGATTATAGACATTTGAAAAATAGGAGATTTGATAAAATAGTCAGTGTAGGTATGTTAGAACATGTAGGAAAAAGTCATATTGCTGAATACTTTGCAGCTATAAATAATTTACTAAATGATAATGGATTATCTTTACTTCACTCTATAACATCTGTAGATGAAGGCGGTAATAATACTTGGATAGATAAATATATATTCCCTGGGGGATATATCCCATCTATTTCAGAGTTAATTAGCTCTATTTCGGATAAAGATTTTAGTGTTATTGATGTTGAAAATCTTAGATTGCACTATAGGAGAACTTTAGAATATTGGGCAAGTAATTTTGAAAATGCATTACCTGAAATAAGAAAAACCAAGGATGAGACATTTATAAGAATGTGGAGATTATATTTAAATGCCTGTGCAGCATCCTTTAATTGTGGTAATGTTCATATACATCAGATTCTATTTAGTAAAAATCCAAATAATAAATTGCGTTGGACCAGAGATTATATGTATAAATAATAGATATTAATAACTATGAGTCGTTCTTTATAATGTATCCATATAAATTAGGATCATGATAAGGATGACTCTTTTCTTTAGTTTTCTAAGTGGGCAGATAATATATAAATAATTTGTGGTATAATTGGGGTATATTAATATTTTTATATATTGGAGATATAATAATGAAGGAAGATTTACTAGAAAAAACATTACAATATATTAGAGAGCAATTTAAAGATGATTCTAGTGGCCATGATTACTATCATAGCTTAAGAGTATATAAATTAGCCACTTCAATTTGCAAAGAAGAAAGCGCTGATTTAGAAATAGTCCAGTTAGCTTCTTTATTACATGATGTTGATGATTATAAATTATTCGGTGGAAATGCAGGAGCTTATTCAAATGCAGAAAACTTTTTAAAGAATAACGAAATATCAAAAGCAAAAATAAATGCAGTATGTGAAATAATTGCATCAATATCTTTTAAGGGTACAGGGGTGCAAATACCAGAAAGTATAGAAGGAAAAATAGTACAAGATGCAGATAGGCTTGATGCAATTGGGGCTATAGGAATTGCAAGGACATTTGCATTTGGAGGCAGTAAAAATAGAATTATGCATGTACCAAATGAAAAACCTCGTGAGAATATAAGTTTTAAAGAATATTCTACATCTAATGGAACAACCTTAAATCATTTTTATGAGAAATTGCTAAAGTTAAAAGATTTAATGAACACTGAAAAAGCCAAAAAATTAGCTGAATCAAGGCACCGGTATATGGAAAAATTTTTAGAAGAATTTTATAATGAATGGGATGGATTAGTATAATAAGATAAAGCAGAGTAGTATTTAAATATAATCTAATCAGTTAAGCTTAAAGTATTAGGAGTATAAAGTCAAGTAGTATTAAAATTAGGAAGTCTTATTTTTATCTTATTAATTCAGGATAAATTTTATATTTATATGCAATAACATCAAATATGTAATTATATAGAGTCGGAGACATAGTAATGAAAGTTTTTAGAATAATATGCTTTAAAAAAGGTAGTAAAATTATGAAAATAAGTTTACTACCTTTTTTGAATTTAGAAAAAACTATTTCGATAAGAATAAATTAGTGATATAATCAAAGAAAAAAATGTGTAAAAAAGAACATAATTGTCTATTATTAACTTAAGAATGATTATTATTAAAAATAATGTATGAATATTAAATGTAATGTTAAAAAGTCTTAGTTGGTAGATTATATTGTATAAAGATAAAATAATTGAATAATAAATTCATGAAATCAGTCTAGTAGTTTACTTTATTTTCTTAAGGGAGGATATATGTTTCAAGAGATGTGTGAGGAAGAAGCAAGTTATATTATAGAATCAAAAAAAAGATGTATTGAATTAGGATTAAATCCTGACAGACCTGAAATACCTCAAAATACTATGTCTGAATTAGATTTAGGCAGAAAAAAAGATTTATATGATGAAATTTTAGAAGTTGTAAATTTTTTTAGTAGTAAATTGATAAAATCATTAGAGGGGACTCCAATAATAATAACCATTACGGATCAAAATGGATATTTACTTGATATCATTGGTGATGAAATTATGGTTAAAACAATATCTCAATTAGGGATCAAGCCAGGCATTCAATTTCGTGAAGAGGAAATGGGAACTAATGTTGTTAGTTTAACGCTAAAGCAGAATCATCCCATACAATTAGTAGGAAGTAACCATTATCATAAATGTTTTCACAATAGCGCATGCTATGGAGTACCATTTCGTTATTCAAATGATGGTAATTTGCTTGGAAGTATATGTATTATGACTGCTGTTATACTTCATAATCCATTTTTTTTGATGACATTAACCACTGTAGTTGATGCTATAGAACGCGAGTTATTACTTAGAAAACAAAACCGTAAGATAAATAGGCAAAAAGAACTATTATATGAATCAGAAAAAAGGCAAAGAGAGCTTTTAGAAAAAGATCTTGTCATGAAGGATGAATTTATAACTCTTATTACTCATGAATTTAAGACACCAATAAATGTGATTTATTCAGCCATTCAATTAATTGAACATATGTATATTAATGATATTCCACAGTCAGTTAAAAATCTAATAGGAAATATAAAAAGAAATACGTTTAGACAGTTGAGGCTCGTAAATAATTTATTAGATATTACTAAGTTAAAATCAGATCAATTCAAACTTAATTTAAAAAACGTAGATCTTGTAGCTATAACAAAATTAATTACAGAATCTATAAAAATATATGCTGATCAAAAGAAAATTAATCTGTATTTTAAGACTAATATAGATAGCATAAATACTGCACTGGATGATGAAAAATATGAGCGTGTAATATTGAATCTTTTATCAAATGCCATAAAGTTTACACCAGAGGGTGGTTCCATAACTGTTCAGGTCAAAGGGAATAATACGGATAAAACAATAGCAATAGCTGTATGTGATACAGGGGTAGGAATTCCAAAAGAAAAACATAAGAAGATTTTTCACAGATTTGGACAAGTTGAAAATAATCTTTCAAGGCAGGCGGAAGGCAGTGGTATTGGGTTAGCTCTTGTGAAGATGTTGGTTATTATACTGGAGGGTAAAATAGAGGTAGATAGTGAAGTTGGCTTGGGTAGCAAGTTTATTATAACATTACCTATTAAAGAAGAAATAGTAGAAGAAGAAAAATATTTATTCCCGGATTCTGATAATAGATTGATAAATGCTATTAATGTAGAATTTTCTGATATTTATTTTTAAGGTTATTATAAAAAATATATATTAACGAGAGATTTTTTAAAGAGTAATTTATTGAGGGTGATAAATTTATGAAGAGTATAGCATCGATTTTAGTATCAAATTTTAGAAAATGGGGTATTGGTCACGTTTTTGGAGTACCTGGCAGGCCACTTGCATCTTTAATTATGGAATTGGATAAACAGGATATAAATTTCATTTTAAATAAACATGAAAGTGGAGCTGGTTATGCTGCTGCAGGCTATTCATTAATAAACAGGAGAATAGGCATAGCTATCGGAACTTCAGGGCCTGGTGGTACAAACTTACTAACTTCTGCTGGACAAGCAAAGGCTTATCATGTGCCAGTGTTATTTATCACTGGACAACAACCTATGCATAGTGCAGGAAAAGCTTTAGGTCAGGATTCCACAATTTTTGGTACTGATTTAGTTAAGATGTTTGAGCCAGTTACTAAATTTAGTGCAAGAATTGAAAGGGCAGATCAGTTTCAAAGATACTTACAGCATGCATTAGAAAAGTCCTATTTTGGGGTTAAGGGGCCGGTTCATCTGTCTATACCAATAGACATACTTGATGAAGAAATTGAAGAATTTGAACTTGATTTGCCTAACAATATCAGTCAATTAATATCTCCAAGATTAGATGAATTCATAGACAAACTTGATATTGCTAAGAAAAGCGTAATTTTAGCGGGGAAAGGTATTCATTCAAGCCTTGCATATGAGGAAGTTAAAAGCTTAGCTGAAATGTGGAGTATACCAGTTATGACTACGCCAGGTGGAAAAGGAACATTTATCGAAAATCATCCATTATCACTTGGTGCGCTAGGGCTAGGTGGAACAGAAAAGTCAAGTGAATACATTAATCAAAATATAGATTTATTGATTGTAATAGGTAGTAAATTATCTGATATGTCTTTAGTCGGTATATCGAAGGAAAACTATCCTAAAGAAGTTATTCAATTTGATTATGACTATACATTTATAGAAAAATCACTGTTAGCACCTACACTACCTATCATTGGTGATATTAAAGCTAACTTACAAGCAGTATTAAGTAAAGTCGAAGATAGAATATCAAATAAATATAATTTACTAGTAGAGAATTATGAATTTAAAGATAATGTTAATGATAATAGAAAGTATCTTTCAGCTGCTAATGCAATGGAAATAATAAGAAAAGAGTTACCGGATGATTCAACTATATTTGGCGATGATGGAAGTCATTCATTTTATGCAATAAGATATTTTAGAATCAGAAAACCAGCCACTTTCTTTTTTGATGATGTATTTGGAGCAATGGGACATGCTATTGGCTATTCAATTGGTGCACAGTTATCAAACCATAATTCAAGAATCATTTGTTTAACGGGTGATGGATGCACTTTTATGCATGGTACTGAAATATCAACAGCAGCAAATTATAATATCCCTGTCACTTTTATAGTGATAAATAATGGAAGATTAGATATGCCAGAAAAAGCTATGCTAAAACTTTTTGGGAAGGAAGTTGGAACTACATATAATGTACCATTGGATGTTAAAAAATTTGGTGAATCTCTAGGTGTAAAATCATATAAATGTCACAATGAATCAACACTAATAGAAGCTTTAGAAATTTCAAATTTACATAATGAAACAATAATAATAGAGGTTGTGGTTGATCCAGGTGAAATACCACCAACTATGAAAAGGGGATAATAAAATGAAAAAGGATTATGAAAATGGAATTAATATTTTAAAGAAGATGACAGATGCAAACGGAGAAGAAATGGTGAAATCAGTAGGTGAAATATTTCCGGATTTTTTGGATAAAATGATTTCTTTTGGTTTTGGGCAAATATATGCAAGACCAAATTTAGATCTAAAAACAAGAGAAGTAGTAACAATAACATCTCTTATAACGCAAGGAGCCTTTGAGCAATTGGAGTTTCATATAAAAGCAGCTATAAAGGCAGGATTAAAAAAAGAAGAAATTTTAGAAATTATTTTACATTGTGCGGCATATGCAGGATTTCCTAAGGCCTGCAGCGCAATAGGTATAGCAGGTGAAATATTTAAAACTATTTAAGTGTATATTATTAATTTATATATGCAATACATTGTGAATTTAAATGTAATTATAGTCATAATGTACCGAAAAATTTATTGATTAGACTGGTAAAATGTGCTATTATGTTAATGTTAGTTACAATTGTTGGCTTAATTGTTAAGTTTCAATAATTGGTTTATAATAAAAGTTAATATTTAATGAGTAAAGAAGTGTAAATAGCAAATCCATTGAAAGGTGGAGACGCAAAGCCATGAGTCTAAAGCAACGTTAATTGCCATGATAGTCAGGTTGCCAAAAATTATGATAGTTTATTCATGGCAGGCAATATCTTTATTGCCTGCTTTTTTTATAATTAAGGAGGATTTATAATAATGAAAAGAGTTCTTATAGTTGATGATGCGGCATTTATGAGAAATGTTTTAAAGACGATACTCGAAAATGGTGGATTCGAAGTGGTTGGTGAAGCACAAAACGGAGCTATCGGAGTAAAAAAATATGAGGAGTTAAATCCTGATCTTGTTACAATGGACATTACAATGCCTGAAATGGATGGAATAAGTGCTTTAAAAGAAATTAAAAAAATTGACTCTAATGCAAAAGTGGTTATGATATCATCAATGGGACAAGAAGCAATGATTCGTGAATCTGTAACAGCTGGAGCTAAGTCGTTCGTAGTAAAACCTTTTAATGAAAATATAGTTATAAAAACGTTAACTAATTTGTTTTAAAGTTGACAAGAAAAAAATAACAATATATAATGGCAATATAGTTTAGTGTGAATAAATAAATTTAATATAAATAAATTTAGACGAAGGAGTCTTATTTCATTATAGTATGAAGTAAGACTTTTTTGCAATTTAATTCATCAAACAATAATTTTACAAAGCTGAAAGTATTATAAATAGTTAAAATACTTTAGATGAAGGGGAATCTAAAATGCGTTTAAAAAAAATTAAATTTCAAAGTATAAGAGTTAAACTGATTATAAGTTTACTAGGAATATGTATAATTCCATTAATTATTCTAGGTTATGGAGCTAATAGGCAAGCTAAAGCAATTCTCAATGAAAAATTGAAAACGACAAGTCAGCAAACACTTTTAGAAGTAAATGATGGAATTAATAATTACTTCAATGGATTTGGAAGTATGGTTACAATGTTGTCGAGTAACTATAATTTTATTAATGCTGATAAAGAAGAACCATACACATTTACGGCGGCTATGTTAAAGAATATAAAAGAAAGCGATAAAGATATTTTCAGTGTGTATTTTGCAACCGCAGATGGAAAATTTGAAATATATCCCAACGAAAAAATGCCATATGGTTATAATCCTAAAGAGAAAGATTGGTATAAGCAAGCTTTAGAAGGTAATCATAAAGTTATAATAACTCTACCATTTCAAGATGCGCAAACAGGTAAAAGTGTTGTGGCTATAGCAAAAGCAGTTGAAAGAGATGGAAATGTAATAGGTGTTTGCGCAATGAGCGTTTCCTTGGATACTATTCTAGAAAAAATAGGAACAAAGAAGATAGGAAATACAGGATACATATTTATTTCTGATATTGAAGGAAAAAAGATGATAATTAACCCTAATAAAGATTTAATTGGGACTGATTATGCCTCTAAGCAATCATTTTGGAATGCTGCAAAAACTCAAGATACAGGCTTTGTGGCTTATGAAGAGAATAATACAAAGATGTTTGGAGTTTACGAAACCAATAAGGCTACAGGTTGGAAATTAGTAGCTACATTAGATGAAAAAGAAATAATAAATGATACAAATTCAATACTTATTACGACAGAGATTATAGTTTTAGTAATAATTATAATTTCAATAGCACTATCCATATTCTTAAGTAAAGGAATAGCAGAAAATATTAAAAAGTTGAGGGAAGTATTTGAAAAAGCTTCAAAGGGAGATTTAACAGTGTCGATTGTGGCATCTACTAAAGATGAATTTATGGATTTAGCAAACTCCTTTAATGAGATGATAAAAAATATATCAAATCTTATAGAAAATGTTACAAATTCATCAAAAATTGTATTAGAAACTTCATCAAATCTAGCTGGCATGTCAGAGGAAGTAACAGCTTCCATAGGAGAAGTATCAAGAGCAATAGAAGATATATCACACGGAGCAACAAATCAAGCACAAAATGCTCAAAATGGTGCTTTAGAGATGAACGACCTATCAGATAGATTAGATAAAATTAGTGAAAGCTCTGATGAAATGGGTAAACTTTCTGGAACAACTAAGGGATTAGGTGCTAAAGGATTATTAATGATTGATACGCTAATAGAAAAATCACATAAGACTAAAACTGCTACGTTAGAAGTTAATGAGATAGTTAAAGATGTGAATGAAAGTACTAAAATAATAAATATCATATCTGAAAGTATATCGCAAATAACGGAACAAACCAATCTGTTAGCATTAAATGCAAGTATAGAATCTGCGCGTGCAGGTGAGGCGGGTAAGGGCTTTGCGGTGGTAGCGGAAGAAATAAGAAAACTTGCTGAAGAATCGAAGAAATCAACAGAAGAGATAAAGAAGATTATAATTAAAGTACAAGAAAAATCAGATGCAGCTGTAACAGCTATTAAAGCTACAGAAGAAGTAGTAATAGAGCAGGATTTAGCAGTTAGTAATACACAAGAAATATTTAGTGAAATTCTTAGTTCAATTGAAGTTATGATTGATAAAGTTGAAGAGATAAATGCATCTATATCTGAAATTGACAAAAAGAAACAGAGAGTAGTATCAGAAGTTGAAAACATTTCATATATCTCACAAGAAACTGCATCTGCATCAGAGGAAGTAACTGCGTCAACTGAAGAAATAAGTGCTGCGATGGATAGATTTAACAATTATTCAGATGAACTCCAATTATTAGCATTAAGGTTAGATTCTGAACTAGAAAGATTTAATATAAATTAGGGATATTAATATTTTTATATTATTAAGTCAGAATAAATTTCATATTAATATACAACATAACACTAAATATATAATTTTTTTAATTATATAAAGTGGAGGTTATTATAAATGAATATATTGAGAAAAGTGATTGCATTGATTCTAATCATGCTAACCATCCTCATATTAATGAACACCATACAAGTTAAAACATTTGCAAATTCAAATTTTAATAATATAAGAAGAATAAATGTTGCAGTAATATTCCATAGAATTAATGATCCATATATGGTGAGAATTAGAGAAAGTTTAGAAGATATCGGAAAAGACCCTAATAATAATGTTAATTATACTTTTTTTGATTCAAAAAACAATATAGCTATACAAAATGAACTATTAGATTCAGCTCTTCAAAAAAACTTTGATCTATTTATATTAAATCTAGCAGATAAAAGAGAAAATTTCGTTGAAGAAGTTATCTTAAGAGTGAAGCAAAAAGGTATTCCTTTAATACTAATGAATATTTCTCCTGATGTGGTCTCAAAAATTTCTGCTCTCTATGATAAGGATGTGTTTATAATTCCAGATTCCAAGCAGGCGGGTATTGCTCAGGGAAAAATTATTGTTGATTTATGGAAAAAAGATAAGAATGTAATAGATAAAAATAACGATAACATTTTGCAATATGTTTTGTTACAAGGACCGCCTGATGACCCACAAGCAATCGAAAGATCTAAATATGCAATATCAACAATCAATGATTCAGGAATAACGACTCAAGAATTAACTTTAGTAAATGGGAATTGGTTAAGAGATTTGGCGAATAGTTCAATTAATAACTTATTTCTCAAATATAGCGATAGAATTGAAGCAATAATTTCAAACAATGATGCAATGGCTATTGGAGCTATAGATGCACTACAAAAATATGGATATAATAAGGGAGATAAATCAAAAAATATAACAGTTGTAGGAATTGATGCTTTGCCAGAAGCCATTGAATTAATTGATAGAGGTTTTATGACGGGGACAGTTGCACAAGATCCTAAAGTTGTAGCTAAAATGTTATATACTGTTGGGAGGAATATTATTAATAATTTAAATCCCACAGAAAACACAAAGTACAAGAATGTTAATGGAGAAATTTTAGTTCCTTATCCATACGATACATATACAGGTAAGTCAAATCATCCATAAATGTTAGGTTGATTTCCAGCTGGTTTTTTATTTTTTATGGTTTGTTAGCTTATGAATAGAAATTCTAAAAGTAGTAAATACTAGTAGAGAGGTGAGAAAAATGACAAACTATAAATTTATTTTAAATAATGATGACAATGCATCATCTAATGTATCAAATACATCAATGCCAGCAAAAAATAGAAAAAGGCATAAACCAGTAAGAGGTATCCCAAGAACAAATTTATCTTAAATGGTATAATCAAATAAAAGTTTATGGTACAGCGTATATTATGTATAACGCTGTACTTTTCATTATTAATCATTCTAAAATAAAAATTATTATTGATATATAGAGATTACTTTTAATATCTTATGCTTTAAAATATTATTACTTTTTTCCATTTATAAATAAATATCTGAAAACTCTACATTTAGCGCGTTAACTAATCTGCAACCTTCATCAAGGAACGAATCACTCTTTTCATCATCCACATCCTGATTAAAAGGCAGACTTATTTTAAAAGTACTTCCATGTCCTGGTTCACTGACTAATGCTATTTTTCCATTTAAAGCATCAACTAATTTTTTTACAAGAGACAAACCAATTCCCGTTCCTTCGGCTTGTCTAGATAAATTACTATCAACTTGGCCAAATCTTTCAAATATAAGTTTATGTTTATCTTTTGGAATACCAAGCCCAGTATCGGATACCTCTATTATGATCATGTTTGATTCTTTGTCATCATGAAGATTGATAGTAACCACACCACCTTCATTTGTAAATTTTATTGCATTTGAAAGTAGATTTAAAATAATTCTTTCAAGTTTTTCATCATCAGTGGGGATTTTTTTACATTTTATGTCGCATTTAAAGAGTAATTGAATTTTTTTTTGATCGGAATATAATCTTACAGACTGAGAAATCTGTCTTGTTAAAGATACAATATCTATATTTTTTATGTGCAACTTAAGCCTTCCAGAGTTTAATCTCGTAATATCTAACAAATTATTTACAAGCCGCAATTGCCTAAAAGTATTTTGTTTAATATTTTTAATCAAGTCTTTAACTTTATCGGGAACATCGTCAATATATACATATTCAATCAACTGAATTGCTGAATAAATTACATTCAGGGGAGTTTTAAATTCATGAGAAATTAATGATATAAACTCATCCTTCATAGAGAGTACTTTTTCAATTGCTTCAATTTTTTCTTTTTCAGCTTTAATTATTAGTTGTTGTTCGTGTTCTATTTTATTAGATTTTCGAATAAGATGTGTTACATTATGGGCTACAATTATCCCATACTGAAAATTACCGCTATTATCAAAAATAGGTATGGCACTAAAATCAAGATAAACTTTAGAGTTTTTACTCTTAATAATTATTCGTTGCTCTTTTATTGTCTCACCTTTTAGAACTTTATATGATGGTAAATCTTTAAGGGTTAATTTTTTATTACTACGATCGTAATATTTTTGATTATTTTGTAATGTATCACCAACCTTATTAATAGCTGCTATACAGTAGTTTTTTTCTAAGCTGTTAGTTAGAGCCTTATTCTTCTTTACGTAATTACCATTTTTATCTACTACTCCAACTGCATCATGCATATTATCAAATATTATTTCCAATTCCTTTTTTTGATTATCTATAAGTTTGCTGTTTTCTATCAATTCTGTGATGTTATGAACTACAAAGACACCTGTTTCGAATTGCCCGTTATCATCAAAAATAGGTATTGCATTACAACATAGGTAATATTCTTTATTATTATGCACATACTTAAGTTTTTGACCTTTAACTTTGACGCCGTTTAATAATCTAAAAAAACATAAATCACTTATTGGGATTGGTTCTCCAGATAAATTATAATATTTACCAACCTTAGTAGAATCACCAACATATCTATTGTCATTTAGTCCTAGCAATTCTGTCATTTTTTTATTTTGTTTTATATACTTTCCATCTTTATCAACTATAGAAATTACATCTTCAACACTTTCAATAATGCTTTCGAGCTGTTTCTTTTTTCTGTGTATATGTTTCCTGCTTAATACGCGTTCAGTTACGTTTTCAAGCATAGACATAATATATTTAACTTCACCATTTTCGGAAATTGGAGTGATAGTATTATCCCAGTAAAGATTATGG
The DNA here is from genome assembly GCF_003575225.1 of Clostridium chromiireducens. Lineage (NCBI taxonomy): Bacteria > Bacillati > Bacillota > Clostridia > Eubacteriales > Clostridiaceae > Clostridium > Clostridium chromiireducens. The sequence continues at coordinate 15,462 of NZ_QXDJ01000003.1, forward strand.
TCTAGAAGGCATCCTGGTGCTTCAGTATAATATTTTGGTTTGTTATTTTGAATAATATTTTTTATTATTTCTGGAACATTACTTTTTTCGTAATTATTCATAAATTCATTAGCACATTTACCATAAATAGCAGACTTTTGATTAAAAGGCTTAGGCATATAATCTAAGTATTTTTGATTCGCTTTAATAAGTCTTAAATCATTTGCTGTGTAAATTCCTATTCCTATATTATTATCATTTATTAGGCTATCAATAAAAAGCAGCTTATCATCTAGCCGCGAATTTTCTATTTCGGTAAAAATATAAATATTAGTATAAGGATATGTAATTTTTTTAACTTTAACAAATCTTACATCAAAACTTTTAGTGAATAGAATAGTTTCTATTTCTGTATCTGTTATATTAATTTTATTATTATTTCTAAATAATTTATCTAGAATTTCATTTGTATTTTTTTCAAATAATTCGTTCTTAGTAAATTGTGTTAGTGCCAAGAAGTCATTATTAACATCTAATATAACGCCATTTATCTCCTTTAAAAAAGGTTTTTGATTATAGTTAAGTAAATCATTATTCAAGATACACGCCCCCAAAATATAAAATAACTTTTTACTAAAATTTTAGTATGAAAATATAATAACATATATAAGTATAATTTTATATATTTTTACAAAATGTCAGAATATTCCCAATAAAAAAGATTTGTTAAAAACAAATTAGGACAAATTATCCATATCAGAAAGTGCAATTAATACAAAAACTTTGCTAGGTATAATAAATTTGAACAAGCAGATACTAAAAATGGTTGCATTAGATTTATCAAAAAGTAAATAACGAAGTACTATTGAGTATTGAAATTTTATTTCGCGTTGGAAAAGAATATGTAAAAGAAAAAGAAAGGAGAGCTATAATGGAAGAGATGAAAGTTAAAATAGAAATAGGTTTGAATCTGGAAAACAGCTATGTTAATCTACCAAAGATATTTTATGATGAACAAAATCCGACGCCGGTTGATTCACCCAAATTAGTTATTTTGAATAATCCTCTTGTAAAATATTTGGGATTAGATGTTGAGTCTTTAAAAAATAATGAGATTATAGAGATGTTTGCAGGAAATAGTATGCCCGAAGGAGCAAATCCTATTGCTCAAGCTTACGCAGGTCATCAGTTCGGTCATTTCACTATGTTAGGAGATGGAAGAGCTATACTGCTTGGTGAGCAGATTACACCCAAAGGTGAAAGATTTGATATTCAACTAAAAGGTCCTGGTAGAACTCGTTACTCTAGAGGTGGTGATGGGAGAGCGGCCCTTGGACCAATGCTTCGAGAATATATTATAAGTGAAGCAATGCATGCATTGGGTATTCCAACAACCCGAAGTCTTGCTGTTGTAACAACAGGTGAGTCAGTGATTCGTGAAAATATATTGCCAGGTGCTATTTTAACACGTATTGCATCTAGTCATATTCGTGTTGGTACATTCCAATACGCTGGAGAGTATTGTTCGCTTGAGGAACTTAAGGCATTAGCTGATTACACACTAAAGAGACATTTTACTGATAACAATGCATCTGAAAATCGTTATCTATTCCTACTTAAAGAAGTAATCAAGCGTCAGGCTTCTTTGATTGCAAAATGGATGCACGTTGGTTTTGTACATGGAGTGATGAATACAGATAATATGACTATAAGTGGAGAAAGCATAGATTATGGTCCTTGTGCGTTTATGGATACTTATGACCCTGCAACAGTATTTAGTTCCATTGATAGGCAAGGTCGTTATGCTTATGGAAATCAGCCATATATTGCTGGGTGGAATCTAACTAGATTTGCTGAAACACTACTACCACTGCTAGATAATAATGAAGATAAAGCTGTTGAAATTGCACAAAGTGCAATATCAGATTTTACAGATTTGTATCGAAGTTATTGGTTATCTGGAATGAGATCAAAACTAGGTATATTTAATGAAGAAACAGAGGATCAAGAACTTGCTCTAGAACTTCTTAATATTATGAAGGAAAACGAAGCTGACTATACAAATACTTTCATAGCATTAACTTTTGATAAACTATCAGATATGGAGTTATTTAGTACTGATGAATTTAAAAGTTGGTATAAGAAATGGCAAAATAGATTAGATAGGCAGCAGGAATCAAGGGACTCTTCATATGAGTTGATGAGGAACTCTAATCCAGCGGTAATACCGAGAAATCATAGAGTAGAAGAAGCTCTTGAGGCTGCCAATAAAGGGGATTATAGCGTGCTGGAAAGACTTCTTGATGTTATTTCAAAGCCTTATGCACATTTACCAGAACAGAAGGAGTACGCAATACTTCCTAAGAAAAATTGCACTTATAGAACTTTCTGTGGTACCTAATATTATAATTTATATGTAGAAATTAATATTACATTTAGATGGAAATTAAAGAAAGATTTATAAAACTGCCAAGCTAATTGTTTCGCATTTAATTAGAATAAATCATGATAATGTTTATAGAAATGCAAATATAACAAAGCAAAAATTAACATATAAATAATTCGGCACGTTTACATTTACAATGTTGGTAAAACTATGTTATAATGTAAAAGATATTTTGGTGATTGAAAAGGAGAGATTCGATGTCGAGAAATTATAAATGGGTAAAAGTTATGAAAAAATCAGCTATTTTTTTAATGGCTTTAAGCATTTATCTAGTCACAGATATTACTTTTTCAAGTAATGCCGTTAAAGCAGATACATCTAGTTATGAACTTTTTTGTTCATCTACAGCATATACAGCAGGTGCCGGAAGCCTAACAGCTAGTGGAAGAACAGTAGAAAGAAATCCCAATGGTATAAGCACAGTTTCTGTTGATCCAAGTGTGATCCCGTTAGGTACATACCTATATATCGAAGGATATGGATATGCAGTAGCTGCAGATAGTGGAAGCGCCATAAAAGGAAATGAAGTTGATGTGTATTTTTCTAGTTCGAATGAATGCAACAATTGGGGGAGACAAAATGTTAAAGTAACAGTGTTAGCTGCGGTGTCTAGCCATTAAATAATATATTATATGTAAATGTTTAACTAATTTGATGTGGCAATTTATATATAGTGTTATTTTAAATAGTAATATTAATGAATAAAGTAATAATTGGATAGAATTAGCCAAATTTATATAAATTGAAAATAAGGTTATTCAAAGAAAGATAAGAGTATAACAAAATTAATATAATTTATAAAAAGGTGTTTCTAAGGAGACGCTTTTTTTGTTATAGATATTAAATTATAAAGTAATCTCGTTATTTATTTACATAATAACTAATGAAGTATCTTTATTTTTCTATAAAATTAATGAATAAATGATATTTTTGTATTAAAAATATAGTGTAATAAAACTTAAATGGTTATTTTGTGTAGAAACAGATGGAAATTAGTTTGCATAAATAATATAATGTACATAGAGAATAAATTACTTATTAATTTTAAATTCATTTGGAGGTGGATATGAGAGTTGTTAGTGTCTCCAGTTTGAAAGGAAATGAAATTCTTGGAAAACAGATTTACGATGACGCAGGTAGAGTTTTGCTAAGAGTTGGAGTAGAACTTAAGCCTTTTTATATTGAAAAAATTAAGCAACTTGGAATTTTATCAGTTTATATTGATGATGATATATCAAAAAATGTTGTAATTGAAGAAAGTATTTCTGATAAGACTAGGCAAATGAGCAAACATGCTGTTAAGCAAATGATTGATACATATTGCCGTGAAGGAAAAACTGATAATAGCAGTGTAATGAATTCAGTAAACTCAGTAATAGAAGATATACTTTCAAATAAAGATGTTTTAATAAATGTTGCAGATATAAGTGCAAGTGATAATAATATATACTCCCATTCGGTAAATGTATGTGTATTAGCAACAATAATAGGAACCCATATGGGATATACTATGTCAAAGCTTAAGGATGTGGCAACAGGTGCGATATTACATGATATAGGTAGAATAAGAATAATGAATGATAAGAAACTCATTTCGGAGTTTAAGACTAAGGAGGAACTGGATAAGTATATTGAACTTATGCATCCAAAGGTTGGATATGATTTTTTAGGAGAACAGCGTGTTTGGAGTGCATACGTTAAGGTAGCAGCATTAATGCATCATGAAAAAGAGGATGGCAGTGGATATCCTTTAAAACTAAAAGGTGATGAAATCAACCAAGTTGCTAAAATAGTAGCTATATGTGATGTATTTGATAATTTAATATCAGGTAGAGGTGTAAGTGAACCTAAAACAGTGTATGAAGTTATTGAGTATCTTATTGGTATGAGCAATATATATTTTGATGCAAAAATAGTTAGAAAATTTACAATGAATATTGCTGCATTTCCAACTGGGAGCGGGATTATTCTAAATACAAATGAGAAAGGTTTAGTAGTAAAGCAAAATAACTCAATGCCAATGAGGCCAATAATAAAAATTTTATACGATAAAACCGGAAATTTACTTTCAGAGCCTTACGAAGTCGATTTGTTAAAAGAGTTAACAGTTTTTATCACAAAAACTTGTGAAATTTAGTTGGGAGGGATTTTATGAGTGATGAAGAATTTAGGATAAATGCAAGGGGCTCAGATAGTTATTTAAAATTAATACGGAACACTTTTGAGAATTTCTTAAATGTGGATAGCATTAATTATGATATTGAGCTAAAGAATACATTAGAGGAAATAGGGGTAGTATTAGAATTTGATAGAATATACATATATTATTTTTCTAAGGATCCTACTTTTATGAGAATAGAGTGTCAATGGAATAGGGATACTGTTAAGCCAAAAAGAGAATTTCAAGAAGAAGAGGTGGTTTATACTCTTCCGTGGCTCACGCGTCAAATTAAGACAAGCAATTTTGTAGTAATAGATAACATTGAAGAGCTTCCCACAGAGGCGATGTTTGAAGCAGAGGTTTTTAAAAATGAGGGAATAATATCTGCTCTTATAATTCCATTAACATATGAAGAAAACTTAATTGGTTATATTGGTTATGAAAGTTTGTCAAGAGCTATCAATTGGGATGATGAGCAAGTAGAAATGTTAAGAAAAATTTCAAAAGCTTTTTCATATACGCGAATGAGAATAGGAAAGGAAAAATCATATGAGTCGATTATTGAGGGGCAATCAATTTTACTTAATAATTCTCAGTCGCAGATTTGGGCGTTAAGTAATGTTACGTCATATGCAACCGTAAATGAATCTCATGCAAGTTTTTTTGGAAAGAATAAGAGCGATTTAGAATATCAAGATCTTTATGATATATTTGATATAGATACCGCAAATATACTTTCACAGAATAACTGGGAGTTGTTTCAAAAGAACGAGCCGGCAGAAAAAGAATTGGAAATTAAGAATTCGAAAGGTGAAAATAGATTACTTAAAATTAAGAGTAAGCCTCAAAAGGATGAAACAGGAAATATAAAATATCTCATCTGCACTGCTGAAGATATTACAGAGCAAAAAAGGGCAGAAATTGAGCTTTGTAAAGCAAAAGAAGAGGCAGAGGCGGCCAATATTGCAAAGAGTCAGTTTCTTGCAAATATGTCTCATGAAATAAGAACTCCGATGAATGGTATATTCGGATTTCTTGAATTATTACAATCAACAAACTTATCATTTGAACAAAAAGAGTATATTCGAGATGCAAAATCTGCATCAGAGGTATTATTACATATTATAAATGATATATTAGATTTTTCGAAAATCGAAGCTAAAAAATTAACAATGGAAAGTATTAGATTTAACTTAAGAACGATAATTGAAGATGCTGTTTCTCTGCTTGTGCCAAGAGCAACTGAAAAAGGATTGGAACTTAATGTGATGATTAAATCAGGTGTTCCTGAAGAAGTTATTGGTGATCCGTCAAGGCTTAGGCAGGTGCTTACAAATCTGATTAGTAATGCAGTAAAATTTACTGAAAGCGGTGAGATATCTATTATAGCTGACCATTTAGAGGAAGACAATGAGGTAGCTGTGCTCAGATTTGAAGTAAGAGATACTGGGATTGGGATTCACAAAGAGGATATTGAAAATATATTTAAATCTTTTAGTCAGGCAGACGCTTCAACGACTAGAAAGTATGGTGGAACAGGACTTGGGCTCGCTATATCTAGTGAATTGGTGAAAATGATGGGTGGCGATATTTCTGTTGAAAGTACATTTGGTGAAGGCTCTATATTCAAATTTAATATAAGATTGAAGATAGCAAAAAGAGCTTCGGAACAAAACTTTATGTTTGAAAAACTTGATGATATGAATATTTTAGTTGTGGATGATAGCGAAAACAATAGGGCAGTTGTTAAATCATACCTTAAAGAAGTTGGATTAAAAGTATTTGAAGCTAAGGATGCCGGAAATGGGGTTACCACAATAATATCAAATGCCAATACACAAAACAAAATAAGCATTGCTATCATTGATTATGAAATGCCAGGTATTAGCGGATATGAACTTGCCACTACATTAAAAAACATACCTATTGCAAAAGATATTAAATTAATACTTTTAACTTCTTCAGCTCAAAGGGAATATGGTAGGAATGCAAAACAATATGGATTTTCATCATATTTGACTAAGCCTATAAGACGAGATGATTTGCTTAACTGTATAGCTGTAGCACTGGGACTTAAAAAAGACGATGAAGAAGATGGAGTTGCAGAGAAACATTTAATAGAGGAAATCCATGATCCAATAAAACCGAGAATTTTATTAGTCGAAGATAATGAAGTTAATCGTAAAATTTTTATAAGCATGCTTAAATCTCATAATATGACTTGTGATGTGTCGATAGATGGTAGCCAGGCATTAAAGGCAGTGTCAGAGAAAGATTACGATATTGTTTTTATGGATTGTCAGATGCCAGTAATGGATGGATATGAAAGTACAGCAAGAATAAGGCGACTTGAAAGTAATAAAAAGAATACTAAAATCATTGCAGTAACTGCTAATGCTATGGAAGGTGATAGCACAAAGTGCATTGATGCTGGTATGGATGATTATATTAGTAAGCCTATCGATTTTGAGATTGTATTTAAAATGATAGAAGAATGTATTAAAAACAAAAAGCCTGAAATTGACTATTTTAATTTTATAGAAAGTAATATTGACAATTTTGTTGATACCACTGGACTTGAAAGAGAAGATGCAAGAGAAATATTTGAAGATTATATAAGATGTCTTCCAGATTTATTTGGAGGCATTGAAGATGCGATTGAGTGCAAGAATTTTGAAAAACTAGCAAAAGTGATTCATGAATTGAAAGGTTCTTCTGGAACTTTAAGAATTACTTCTATTCACGAACTGTCTATAAAACTTGAGGAAAAAGCTAAAGAACAAAAATTAGATGAATGTATTGAGCTTTTTACTCAAATAAAAGGTTTGTTCCATTAATGGATTTTAAGAAGCACTAATAAATTTTTATAAAATCAGATATATAAAGGAGTATTGAAATGAAAAAAGTATTAATAGTTGACGATTCATCATATATGAGGATGTTTATAAAAAAGGTAATCCAAAAAGGTGGATCATACTTAATAATTGAGGCGTCAAACAAAGATGAAGCAATCGAAATGTATAATAATGAAGAACCAGATATAGTGATTTTAGATTTGAATATGTCTGAGGAAACTAAAGATGGTATTTCGCTTTTAATCCAAATAATGAGTATCGATCCTGAAGCCATTGCAATTGTTATTTCTGCAGTAAGGTATGAAGATGTTAAGGATGAATGTTTATCACTTGGAGCTAAACATTATCTTCAAAAACCTTTTGAAACTGAAACTTTATTAGGAGTATTAGAAGAATATAAATAAAGTAAAATTATTGAAATTTAATTCGTATTAATTAGGTAGAAATAATAAGCTGAGTTTTCTTAATATGGGAATCTTAGCTTATTATTTTTATTAAAATAGATATTTTTTGAAAGTAAATAATTACGAAAACAATATCATAATTTGCTAAAGCGTTAAAAATATATGGTATTTTTTAAATATTTGCTAGCATAATATCGAAAAACTAATCAAATGTTTAATAATGAATAAGAAAAATTAAAGAAATGATAATTCATATACGTTGGATTGACAAACAAGGAAATAGTTGTTAATATATAAGTATTCCTAGTGGGATTGTATGAATTAAATGAAAGTAGTAAAAGGTGATAGATGAATGAATATCGACTGGAATTTTGTAGTGACTAATTTACCTTTGTATGAAAAAGCTGCATGGCTTACATTGAAGTTGGCTTTTGCTGGCATAATTTTATCACTGGTAATTGGGCTACTATGTAGCATAATATTATATTTCAAAGTGAAGGTGCTTGATATTATAGTACAAGCTTATATAGAACTTTCAAGAAATACTCCGCTTCTTGTACAAATATTTTTCCTATATTTTGGATTGCCAAAACTGGGTATAAAAATGAGTGAAAGTACTTGTGCAATAATTGGACTAGCGTTCTTAGGGGGAAGCTATATGGCAGAAGCTTTTAGAGGTGGTGTAGAGGCTGTGAGCAAGACACAAGTTGAATCTGGAGTTAGTATTGGACTTTCAAACACTCAACTTATTAGGTATGTTATAATTCCTCAGGCCTTTTCAGTAAGTATGCCTTCAATAAGTGCAAATTGTATATTTTTGTTAAAGGAAACCTCGATTCTTGGAGCCATATCCATAATGGACCTTACAAATTTAACAAAAGATTTAATAGGAATGTATTATAAGACATTTGAATCACTAGCATTGTTAGTTTCGATTTACCTTATTATGATTCTTCCTTTATCAGTTATGTTGTCTTGGTTAGAAAGGAAGGTGCGATATGCAGAATTCGGCAATTAACGTTATTTTTCAAGAAAACAATATTAAGCGTTTATTTGAAGGTTTATTTGTAACAGCAGAGATAGCTTTTATATCTATTATTATAGGCTCTATCTTAGGAATACTTATTGGTTTAAGTAGAACAACAAAATATAAATTAGTATTGCTTATAAACAGAATTTATCTTGAAGCGTTTAGAATAATACCAACTTTGGTTTGGCTGTTCGTCTTCTATTTTGGAGTTACCACAGCATTAAACATAGATCTTAGTGGAGAAGTAGTATCTATAATTGTATTTACCCTTTGGGGAGCGGCCGAAATGGGGGATATAGTAAGAGGGGCACTTCAATCATTGCCAAAACATCAAATTGAATCTGGTAATGCGTTAGGCCTAAATTACTATCAAGTTTATAGGTATGTACTTATACCTCAAGCTATAAGACGAATGATACCGGGAACTATTAACTTGGCTACTAGAATGATAAAAACCACCTCGCTTGTAGTATTAATAGGTGTTATAGATGTGGTCAAAATGGGTCAGCAAATTATTGAAGCTTCAAGATTTCAATTTCCTACTGCATCTTTCTGGATTTATGGTTTTATATTCTTCTTGTATTTTATAATATGTTATCCGCTATCCAGAATATCAAAAAGACTAGAATCAAAGTGGATTAATTAGGAGGAGCATATATGAATAAGAATAATAATCCTGTTTTACTTAAAATACAGGATGTTCATAAAAAATACGATGATAAAGAGATATTAAAAGGAATAGATTTAAGCCTTCATAAAGGAGAAGTTTTAGTTGTTCTGGGACCTTCAGGTTGTGGTAAAAGTACTTTCTTAAGATGTTTAAATGGTCTTGAGAAAATTCAAGGTGGAGATATTAAATTTAAAGACCAAAGCTTTACAGATAAAAATGCTGATTGGCAAAAAATACATGAGGAAATAGGTATGGTATTTCAAAACTATGAACTATTTCCTCATATGACTGTTATCGAAAACATACTTTTAGGTCCATTAAAAGTTCAAAAGAGAAATAAAGCTGAAGCCCTTGCAGAGGCAGAGCAACTTTTGGAAAAGGTTGGACTTTTAGATAGGAAAGACTCGTATCCTCGTCAGCTTTCTGGAGGGCAAAAGCAAAGAATTGCAATTGTTAGAGCATTATGTATGAATCCAGAAATTATTCTTTTTGATGAAGTTACTGCATCTCTTGATCCAGAGATGGTTAGAGAAGTCCTAGATGTTATACTGGGCTTAGCTAAGCAGGGGATGACTATGGTTATTGTAACTCATGAAATGGGATTTGCAGAAGCAGTAGCAGATAGGATAATTTTTATGGATGAGGGAAAAATATGTGAAGAATCAGAACCAAAAGAATTCTTTACGAATCCAAAGACTGAACGTGCTAAGCACTTTCTAAATATATTTCAATTTTAATTTAATAAGGGGATGACAAACTATGAAAAGCATAAAAAAAATAGTAGCAGCATTACTTTTAAGTACTGTAGTAGTTGGAGGTTTTGCAGGCTGTGGTAATTCAGCGCAATCTAATAAGGGTGATAATAAATCTGCTTCAAGTTCTATAGAAGATATTAAAAAACGTGGAACAATAAAAATAGGTGTATTTAGTGATAAAGCTCCATTTGGTTATGTAGATTCAGAAGGAAAAAACCAAGGTTTTGATGTATATATTGCAAAAAGATTTGCAAAAGATCTTCTTGGTGACGAATCAAAAGTTGAATTTGTTTTAGTGGATGCAGCAAGTAGAGTATCTTATTTAGAATCTAAAAAGGTCGATATAATAATGGCTAACTTTACTGTCACAGATGAAAGAAAAGAAAAAGTTGATTTTGCAAATCCTTATATGAAGGTATCTCTTGGAATTGTTTCGCCAGATAGTGCTAAAATAACTTCAGAAGATCAACTTAAAGGTAAAAAGGTTATAGTTGCTAAAGGAACAACTGCTGAAACTTATATGACTAAGAGTCATCCAGATGTTGAGTTAGTTAAGTATGAACAGTATTCAGAAATTTTCCAAGCTTTAAAAGATAAACGTGGTGATGCTATATTAAGTGATAACACAGAAGTTATAGCATGGGCTAAAGATAATGCAGGATTCTCTGTTGGTGTACCATCACTTGGAAGTCAAGACACAATTGCACCAGCTGTAACTAAAGGTAACACAGAACTTAAAGATTGGATTAATAGTGAACTTGAAAGTTTAGGTAAAGAAAATTTTGTACACAAAGCTTATGATGAAACATTAAAATCAGTTTATGGTGCCGAATTTGAAGATAGCCTTGTAGTTGAAGGTGGAAAAATAAAATAATTAAAAATAAGGATGTGGAATGCTATGCAAACCGCATCCTTATTTTTTACTTATATAATTTCAGTGGATTATTGTAATAAAAATTTCTAATTATAAGAAAATAGTATAAGCTAAGATGACTAAGCAGCAAAATACTAATATACACAGAATGAGTAAGTATGAAATATTTTTTTTATATAAATTTATTTTATCAATTAATTTGGTAAATTTATGTGGTATAATAATAGAATAATATATATATTTAGTATATATATGGTTTATAAGTTTTAAATTGGTAGAACGTGTAGTTGAATAATTCCGTTTTTTATGAATCATGCCTGATTCTCTATATATAAGTAAACAATTACAAAATCGCATAAGCTTGGAATTATTCTAATTTATTTTCCTAGATTAAAATAATAATGGATTACATAATGCGTAATATTAATGAGCAAATAATCTAAGGGAATAAATATTTTAGGTGAGAGGTGTTCAATAATATGGATGTATATGTTGCTAGACAAGCGATATTTGATATTAACAAAGAAGTAATTGCCTATGAGGTACTTTTTAGAAATAATAATATTGATAATGAATTTATTTCCATAAAAAATGTAAACCCTACTCTAGATGTAATCAGAAATAGTTTTTTTGTCATAGGTATCAATAAAATTACCGGAGGAAAGAAAGCCTTTGTAAATTTTGACGAAGAACTTATAAAATCAGAAATTATTGAAAGATTTTCAAAAGATCATCTAGCAGTGGAAGTATTAGAGTCAGTAAAACCTGATTATGTAATTATTGATTGCTGTAGAAGGCTTAAAGAGAAAGGGTATATAATTGCACTAGATGATTTTAGTTATAATGAACAATTTGATAAATTAATGAAATATATTGATATAATAAAAGTTGACTTTCTTGTCACAAAAGGTAAAGAACGAAAAGAAATTATAAGTAAGATAAAAAATACAAATATTAATATTAAATTTCTTGCTGAAAAAGTTGAAACAGAAGAGGAATATAGGGAAGCATTAAGTTATGGCTATTCATATTTCCAGGGATATTTTTTTTGTAGGCCAGTAATAATATCGGGGAGGGATGTATCTGGCTACAAGTTTACGTATATGAATTTAATAAATGAATTAAATAAAGAAACTGTAAATATAGAAGTAGTTGAAGCATTGGTGAAAAGTGATGTTTTTTTGTCATATAAATTACTTAAAGAGGCAAATTCAGCGTATCACTATATAAAAAGAAAAATAGTATCAATTCGAGATGCTATAATGATTATTGGAATTAATGAATTAAAGCGGTGGATTTTTATTATTACACTTAAACAAATAGGAGAAAATAATATAGATGAACTTGTACGAATGTCTTTAATTAGGGCTTCATTTATGGAAGTGGTAAGTAAGAAATTTCATTTAGATATACCAGCGTTTGACGCGTTTTTGACAGGGATTTTTTCTTTGATTCATGTACTTCTAAAAATGCCAATAGAGAAAATTTTAATTGATCTGCCAATATCTTCTGATGTCAAAGATGCATTGCTTGGAAAAAATAACATAATTCTAGAGCTGTTGGAATTAACTATTGAATATGAAAAAGGAAATTGGATAGAAGTAAATAAACTAATTAAAAAATTTGAACTTAATGAAGAGTTTGTAGGAAATTGTTACTTAAATTCAATCATAAATCTTAAAATTTTAGAGGAGATATAAATGGCCTGAATTTAAGAGTTTATAAATAAACTAAAGGATACTATGGATGATAAGATGAATCTACTCAGAGAAAAATTTTCGCTGAGTAGATTTTCTGTTTACGATAATTTAAAGAGAAAATTAAAAAGACCCCATTGGGGGTGAATAATTTTAATTCAAAATGAGTGAAAATATAATGTATAATTCAAATAACTTTTACAACTAAAAATTTCTATTTCAATATTTTAGTCATTATATATTTCACCCATAACTATATGAGAAAATCATATTTTAACTCTATAGCTACCATTATCAACATATTAAAGAGCTATCTTTTCTGAATTAGTATCAATAGCAGAAATTAGAGTAATTTTCTCGTGCTCAATCATTATATTTGTATTTTCAATACTAGGTTCTTTTACAGTAACAATAAGATTTTTAGGACCATTTGCAGTTTCGATAGCATTATTTATAACTTTAATAGCGTGAGCGAAAACATGTTTTGCAGTCTTATTTGATGAAAATACAACTGCATTTCCAGCTCTAAGCATTGAAATACTGTTATTAATTATAGTTTTGATTGGATTAGATGATGGTGTAACGACTCCATTAACTGTAAAAGAATTTTCTAAATTATTAAATTTATTATTTGAAGTTAACATTGCTTCATGATATTTATCATTTTCACTGTTAGCTAATGCATTCATATTTTCACAAAGAAGATCATCATATGAGTTAGTACCTATCTGTTTGCAAGTCATTAAACTGAGTTCTTCAATGTGAAATTTTAATTCTTTAATAACCGCATTTATAATGTCGTTTCTTCTTGAATGGCTATATTTAGAATATTCTTCACATGCCTCATAAGCTGAATCAATAGCATCGTTCATAGTGTCAAATACCCCATAATCACCTTGTTTATCAATAATAATTGCATATTGGATTGGTTTTTTTACTATCATCATATTATCTCCTTATCATTATATTACTTAATAATATTTAAATTTAATTCCGATAAAATACTCTACACTAGATCATTGTGCAAATTAAAGTTAAAAAATTAACGTTAATAATTTAACAATAATATTGAAAAAAATATAGAAATACTTTATTATTATTATATTAACTATTATAACAATGTGTTACTCACTATTCAAGTGTTTGTTGAGAATTTTCTGAATTTTATTTTTGTGTGTTAAAAAACTAACTATACATGATATTGTATTAAAATTTAACGTATAATTATTTTATTGATAAATACTATTTTAACAAATTTAGCTGCAATAATATAAGGTAAGTTTATTTTTATTTGTATATATGAGGATTTTATTAATGGTGGCCATGGATAATTGGGGATAGGAATATGGAAATAAGATTTTTTACCCAAAATATATTGGTTTAGATAAGTTTATGATATACTAATAGAAGTCTTATTATATAATAAGAAACTAACTTATTAAATGAGCAATAAAAGAGATTTTACAAAGGAAGAGTAGTAATATATGAGATTAGATAAATTTTTAGCCGAGTCTTCTATTGGAAATAGAAAAATGGTTAGAAACTATATTAAAGATGGAATGGTAAAAGTAAACGGTGATGTGAAAAATGAGCCAGCAGTAGAAGTTAATAAAGATTATGATGTTATTGAATATATTGATAAGGTGGTTTGTTATACTGGAAAAGTATACTATATGTTTCATAAACCAGCTGGCTATATAACAGCAAGAACTGATGAGGTTAATAGAACAGTATTTGATTTCTTCAATGGTATAAATATGGATGGAGTATTTCATGTGGGCCGATTGGACAAAGATACAGAAGGTTTGTTGCTACTTACAAATGATGGTGAGTTTGAACATCAATTGATGTTTCCAGAAAAGCATGTTGAAAAAACTTATTTCTTTTGGGCATTTGGTTCTTTAAATGAAGAAGAAAAGAAAAGATTAGAACAGGGAATTGATATTGGACAAGGTAGTAATGAAGTGTTTACAAAACCTGCAAAAATACAAGTAAAAAGATTTGGAATGTATAATGAACTCAAAGGTGAAATGCCTATTAAAAATTTATATAATATTGACTCAAAGAAGTATGAGCAACCAGTTATTTCTGGATATCTTACTATTTCAGAGGGACGTAAACATCAAGTGAAACGTATGTTAAAGGCAGTGGGATGTTATATTGTATATTTAAAGAGGATTTCAATTGGAGGATTAGTTCTAGATGAATCACTGGAAAGAGGTCAGCATAGGCCATTGACAAAAGCTGAAGTCCAAAAGATATTAGGACCTGTGTAATGCAAAACTCATTCCTGTTCTAAACAGGATCGCTAAGGTTTTTAGTACAGAATGGAAGACTGTGTGGTAAGTAGAACGTTGCAGAATGATTACAAAAGATAGTTGTGTTGACTATCTTTTTTTGTATAAAAAATAAATAGTATTCTGTTAGGTTTTAAAGTAAAAAAATTAGTATGAATTTATTTGATTTTCATTCATTTCTCATGATATAAAACTAATTAGATCTATAAAATAATAATAAAGAAATAGTAGAAATGAAAAGGATTTAATGTTAAAATATGATAAAAATGATATTAATATTATCAGCAATATTTGTAGAGTAAGGATACTTATTTGCTTTTATGGAAGTATAATAAAGGAAAATATATATTAAAATTTATAGGGGTAATGAATATGAGTGAGTTTTTGTTGGATACTAATGTTATAATATTGCTTTGGAAACAACATCCTTTTGTTATTGATAGACTTATAGAAGAAGATAAGCTTAAAATATTAAGAGAAGTGAGCCAAGAACTTATTTTGAGAAAATGGAAAGACTATAAAAAAGAAGGAATATTATCGGAAAGATTTTGTAAATTACTTAAATGTATTATACAGGTTGATGAGAGGAATATCAAGGAATTCTACAGAATGTTAGATTTAAAATACTCTAGTCAAGATGATTCTTATTTTGATAATACAGAAAAGTTGTCTGAAAACGATTTGTTACTTTTGTATGCGTGCTACTTAGATGAAAAGTTTATATTAGTTACAGAAGATAGATATTTATATAAGACTGCAAAGTATATATTAGGTAGTGATAGAGTAATAACAGTTAATATGTTAGTAGATAATTAAATACAGATGGTATAAACAATAAATAAATATATCATGCAGTGGGACATTACTTTTAAAGTTTATGAAATTATTAATCAAAAGCTTAAAGCAGTTTATGGCTACTTTAAGCTTTTGAATTTTTAGTTATCACAAAATAAAAATACGATGAATCAAGAGAATAATATGTAAAATTTGAAAATATGATTATATTAAAAGAAAGTAGTAGATAAAAAATTGAGAGAATTAATAATTCATAGTCTTTCATTAATTTCTTGTATAAAATAAATTTCATTATTGTAGGAGAAGATGAACATGAATATTGATAATAAGAAAGAGAAAACAGATGAAAAGAATAATAAAATTCGGTTGAAAAGAAAAAAAACTAATATGTTATTAGCAGCTTTCATGATTTTTATTTTTCCTATAATTGCTATATTTATAGGTGCGTTTATAGGTAGTTATATTGGGAATTTCATTGAAGTTTCTACTAAAACATCAGAAATTATAGGTGGAGTGATTGGATTTGTGTTATCAGCGGTCATAATAAAATTATTTGATAAACATTCTAAAATAGATGAGAATTTGGAGAAAATTTATTGGGACGATTTATAAGAAATAGTTTGTCCTAAAACAGATTAGTAAAAAATAATCTGTTTTAGGACATAAAGATTAAATCTAAAGTTTTGTAATGACTGGAAGGTTTAATTTTTTCATATAGCAAATCATTCGGATAGAAAAGATAGTAATTAATGATATATGTTGTGCAACATGAGTACCCATGACAGGATACAAG
Source organism: Clostridium chromiireducens (assembly GCF_003575225.1). Lineage (NCBI taxonomy): Bacteria > Bacillati > Bacillota > Clostridia > Eubacteriales > Clostridiaceae > Clostridium > Clostridium chromiireducens. The sequence continues at coordinate 32,218 of NZ_QXDJ01000003.1, forward strand.
AACCATAATAAGAGTGAACCTAAAATGCCAGCGACACAATAAATATCAGTTTTAAATATTTCAGGTTTTCTGTTTGTAATTATATCTCGAAGCAGTCCGCCGCCAACGCCGGTTATACTTGCAGCAAATAGGAATAACATAAGATTGTGTCCTCTTTCAATCGCTTTAATTCCAGAAGAAACAAAAAAAGCAGAGAGTCCTATTGCATCTATTATGACGAATAAAGTATTATATTTCACTTTACCACGAAGTATAATAGGAATTGTTGCCCCCAATATAATAAAAGGGATGGTCGTGTAATTTGAAAAAAACAAAGGAATCCCAACGTTTGTAACAATATCACGAAGAACACCACCTCCCATGGCTGTTATGGTGGCTAACATATATATACCGAATAAATCAAATTTTTCATCTATTGCAACATAAGCACCAGATGCTGCAAAGGCAAAGATACCTAGATATTCTAGTAGGGCTATATCATACATAAATAAATCATTCCTTCCAATTTGTATTTTACGCACAATAAAAAGAGGCGAATTGCATAAAACAATTCGCCTCTGTTATTGTACCTGAAAGATTCTCTTTATAACTTTTACATTCAAAAAATAACTAGCTGTACGCTTCTTTATTTTATTCTGTATTTCAAATCAAAAGATTGCTTCTTGGGTGTCATTAGACTTTCCAGAGTTTCGTCAGAATTCGGTCCTTTTGCCTGAGAGTTTGTTGCGACTTCACCTTCGGCGCTGCGTGTGTTGCAGGCTCTCCCCAATTCGTCATACGAGCACTATAAATTACTTAAATTATTATAATTAAAATTCTACTGCATGTCAACAAAAATGAGATTAACATAAAATGATTGTGAAATTGAATAAGATACTTCAAACTAGTAGCTTGAAGTATAGTTCATAATATTCAACCCTCATTATACATAAATTTTCAAAGTTATTTTAATCTTACATTATATTGCTCGAGCAAAGCCATTATTGTATTACTTAGTGGAGATTCTGTAATAATGCTATAAAAATCTGTTATATTTGAAAAATTAATAATTCCATCTAAGTTGAATCGTTCACTCGGTGCCATTAGATATAATTCCTTTGATATGTTCATAATAGCTTTTTTCGTTCCTGCATCTTCAGAAAGCCCAGTACTAATACTGCCATCTCTAAGGTCAATCCCATTACATCCAATAAATGCCTTGTTACATCTATATAATTTAATTTGTTCGATAGAATGAGAACCTATATTTCCGCCCACAAGAGGATTATAATCTCCGCCTATAAAAATGACATGCATCTTCGAATCTAATTGAATCATTGATGATATTTCAACCATGTTTGTGATTAAAGTAATATTTTTATTATTTTCTATAAGTAATTTTGTAAGAAAATATGATATGCTTGATGCATCTAAAAATACTGTATCTCCTTCATTTATCAGTTCATATGCTTTTTTTGCAATAATTTCTTTTAAATCTGTATCAATTTCAACTCTTTTAAATAAACTCTCATTATGTGCTATGGTGCGCTTCATATTAATAGCACCTCCATAAGTACGTTGAAGTAAATTATCCTTTTCTAGAACCTGAAGATCTTTTCTGATCATACTTTCACTAACCTGAAATTGTGTGCTTAAATCTTTAACTAATACTTTTCCCTCTTTTTGTAATATATCTAAAATATGTTTGTGTCTTTCTTCGATAAACATAGTTTCCTCCAATTTGTTATTGTTTATTTCTATTTTAACAATATATGTATTAGAATGCAATTAGATCAATTGACAAATGAGAACGAATGAGATAAAATGATATTAAACTATAACAAAACAGACTAAGTGAGAACGAATTGTTATAAAAGGAGGATGCAAATATGAAAAGAGCAATATTTTTTGATATAGACGGAACTATATTAGACTGCTTAAATGGAATAATAGATATTACTCCTAGAGTAAAAAAAGCTATACGTTCATTGCAATCAAATGGGGATTATGTGTTTATTGCGACGGGTAGACCATATGCTTTTTTGAATGAAGTTATATGCGATTTTGGTTTTGATGGTTTTGTTCTTACAAATGGAGCATATGTAAAGGTTAAGGAAAAATGTATATATAAAGAAAGTATTAGTAAGGATTCTATTAAAGAGATGGTGTGCAATTTTGAAAAGTTGAATATTCAACATATATTGCAAGGAGAATTATATTCTTATATTAAAGATGAGTATAAAGAGCTGCATTCATTTTATGATTCCTTTAGCATATCTAAGAAATATTTAGAGGGGAATTATAATATTGGAGATGTTGATATATATAAAATTGAAATGTTATGTAGTGATAAAAGCGGAGTAGATTACTGCTTATCATTAGGTAAAGGAGATTATGATTATATTCATAATGTGAAAGAAGGATCTTTTGAATTGTATTCAAAATCAAATACAAAAGCTTCAGGAATTATAAAAGTACTTGATTACTTAGATATCCCAGTACAGAATAGTTATGCATTTGGTGATGGAAAAAATGATATTGAAATGTTATCTTCTGTTGGATGTGGAATAGCAATGGGCAATGCCGAAGATTATGTTAAGAGTTATGCTAAGAAAATTACAGATACGGTACAAAATGATGGAGTAGCTTTAGAAATAGAAAAGTTTATTTTATAAAATAAAGGTATATGTGGATTTTAAAGTTTGGAATTAATAGCTTGTACTTAATTATAAATTAAGTACAAGCTATATTTATAATTATATGACACTAAAAAATGGATGCTTTATTAGAATATTCAACAGCATTTCATTTATTTGTAGCTAATTAATTTATGACTTTATTACCATAATATATGTAGATAACTGTTATAAATAGCCGTTTTATATGAAATTCTGAAAAGTTTATCAAGTTATAACAGAAATTACTTTTGCAATTATATAATTCATAGTCTACAATAATCAAATACCATATCGGTGACTAATGTAGTATAAATATCAAACCAATAGAGGCTACAAATAAAACACAAGGAGTGGTTGTAGGTGTTTAATAAATTAAGATGAAACATATTAATTGTACACATAGTATTAGCAATATGTTTAATGAGTCTTGGAACAGATTATTTCAATATGGGGACAAAAAACATTGTAATAAATAAATTTGCTGCAGGCAAATACGAAGAAAGTTCTAAGATAGATAATTCTGATATTAATGAGAATCAGAATCCAGCAGAAAAATATACTGAGACGGTATCAAATAATAATATAGATAAAGCATTAAAAGAGCCTGAAAAGGTTCAAATGTTGTCAGAAAAATCTCAAGAAACTCAAAAAACTTTAGGTAAACCTATTAAAGCCGAATTAACTGCATACTCAAATGATCCTAGATGTTCAGGACAATGGGAATCACAAACAGCGATGCAGACTAAAACGAGAATAGGTGTTATAGCGGCTCCATCAAAAATACCTCTTGGAAGTAAAATTTATATTCCAGAGTTAAAAAATTATAAAGCCGATGGTATGTTTGATGTTGAAGATAGAGGTGGAGCAATTAAAATTAAGAAAGATGGTACATACGTAATAGATGTGTGGGTATCAACTTATGAAGAAGCAGTAAAATTCGGAAGAAAAAAGACTACAATTTACTTAGTGGAGTAATATTGTGAGTTGAAATACATATACGTTAAAATATAATTCTTGAGTAGAAAATTTAATTATTTAGTATATCTTGAAAATGTTGGATTATATTGAATCATTAAAATTATAAAATGATTAAAAGTTTTAGCCAGTATCTTAGTATTAAGAGGCAGGCTAAAACTTTTTATTATTGTATTTAAATATATTATTAGTTTTTTACAACAAAATTTTATACATTATCGTATTGGGCAAACTCCATTTGCACATTCCTTATCAATTATTTCATGTTCTTCATCATCATCAAGTTCTGCTAATAATTCATAGTCGATTGGTTTAATATTTTTTATACGCGCGTCATAATCTTCTTTTGTTGTAGATTCATAAGGTAGAAGAGGGTAGGTTTCATCCATTAATGGTAAGAACGTTATTCCAACTACATACTCAAAGTTCTCATACAACCAATTTGCAACAGCGTCCCATTCATCATCTTTTACATGTACAGTAATTGACGTATTATGATCGGTCCAATTTAACATTGATAATTTATATAGTTCGAGTTGTTCTATAGCTCCAACATCATATTTTGTTTTACCTTCAGGAGCTTTTATTGGGAACTCTATAACTTTTGTTGTACAATTCTCATCAGGTTGACCATTCTCATTAAAAATAGGGTAACATTTTAGTTTATCTATCATTTTATATAGAGGATCAGATGTAGAAATTCTAACTCTTCTAATATAATAATTTGAGTGGGAATAGTGTATACCAGAACTTACACATGGTAGAGTAGAAAGGGATCCCTCAGGCTTTATTGTAGTCATAAGCTCAGGTGTCGAAATTCCAAGTTCTGTACAATATCTTATACCTTCACTTCTAACTACATTTCTTAAATTATTAAGTAACGGACCTAGTTCGTCATAATTCATGTTAAGTTTGTTAACCATATCCATCATACCAGTCAATGAAATTCCGATAATTCTATCTGATTGCATTACTTCATTCCAGTCTGGTAATTCAACATCAACTAAAGTCATTCTAATAGCCACTCTTGTAGATAATTTTATTATTTCTTCTAAATGTTTAATATCTAATCTATTATTCTCATCCACAAAAGTTACTAAGTTATTTGTAGATAAGTTACAACATTGATGAGAATTAAGGAGGATTTCGCCGCATGGGTTACACCCTTTAAACGTAGCTTTTCTCTTTTTAGCCTCACTTGCATTAATAAATCCTGGTTCGCCGTTTATTTTTATTGAATTTAATATTTCTTTTATCTTATCTAAAGATGGTTTTTCTTTATATAAAACAGAATTATTACTCATTTTTCGATGAGAAACTTCTAAGTTCTCAATCCAATTTCCATCAACTATTTTATAAAGGTTGCTTTTAGCATTGATAACATCATTATCATCTTCATCGCAAATAATCATCATCGCACTTCGTCTAACACCGCCAGAAACCACATTTTCACTAATTATAGTTGATATATCAAGGACATCTATTGATTTTAAGCTGCCATCTGTAAGTCTATCAAAAACTTTGTTAATCTTTTCAAACATTCTCTTAAGCGATTTGTGGCCAGAAGCTCTTCCGCCAAATCTTTTTAGTCGCTCACCTTCAGGTCTAACATAGCTATAATCAAGTATTATTTTTTTGATATTTATATATTCTTTAGATGTAACTAAATTAAAATAAGTTTCTAATGCATTACACCAGCCTTCTTTACTATCGCCAATTTTTATAGTTGCACGGGAAGAATCATTTTTATCCAAAATAAGCTTAGTATTCTCCATGTATTCTTTAGGCATATATTTATGAACATCCTTGGAATACTCGCCTCCTAGAGATACTTTTCTTATTATAGGCATATTAGAAATTAATTCTTTGTCAATTCTAACACCTACACCTGAGCCAACCATAAGAAGGTAAAATACATCAACAAAATCATGAAATTTTTCAATCATTGTGAAGGAGCAGTTATAGTTTGAAAGCGGATATTCTTTTACAATATCTGTTCCTCCCATATAAAGAGTTCTTCCAGAAGTAAAAGTTCTTAAATTAAACAAATTATCAAATAGAAGTTCAGCCTCCCTTACTTCATCTTGCCAGTTTATGTTTAATCCATTTTTCTTTTTGAAATTTATGCCAAGTTCAATATTATATTCTGTTGTCCTAAGAACAGTTTCAAACCAATTTTCTCTTCTTTTTTTATCTTCTAAATATCTTGAGTAAGTTCTTAAATAAACAAATTCACCTATATTGCTTAAGGGATTATTTTTTGCTTCACTATATTTGTTTAAAAATGCTTCTGATAATATTACATTCATATATATTCCTCCAGTTTTGCTGTATAAGGTCCTAAAAATTACTTATGTATCCTATTATTATTTCTAGTTATAATATCTGCAAATAAAAAAGATACTATTATTTTAATATATTTAAACCAAAAACACAATATCTTGTGTTGATAAAATGACGAAATACTATATATAGGTTTGTCCTACTTCTTTTTGATACTATTCAATTGTATATATTATATCAGTCCTTTGAGTTCACATTTTATAATAGGTAAGCCACATAGAATGATGGCTTCGAAAGAAATTCTATTATTAATTGTTTAGAATTAAATATAAGGGGAAAATAGTTATGAATTTAAATAATTTTAGAGAATCAAGGGTAATTAATGTATATCATATTTAATCAGATTAAATTTTTCTTTTGGCAAAACTGAAAATAATTATCAATTCTATTGACAAAGTAAATGAACTTTGCATATAATAAACGTATGAATAGATATTCATATGTTCAAGCGAAGAGGTGACGAGTGTGGAAAATAATAATATTGAAATTTGTAATTGCACGATAATTCATGAAGATATAGTTAATAAAGTTAAGCAATCCATACCTGAAGAGGAGACTCTTTATGATTTAGCTGATTTATTTAAAGTTCTTGGTGATTCAACAAGAATAAAAATATTATGTGCACTATTTGAAGCGGAAATGTGCGTTTGTGATATAGCAGCACTTTTTGGAATGACTCAATCAGCTATTTCACATCAGCTAAGAGTTTTGAAACAAGCAAGACTCGTAAAATACAAAAAGAATGGTAAAGTAGTCTATTATTCATTAGATGATGAACATGTTAAGAGTATTTTTGATCAGGGGTTGATTCATATATCAGAGAAAAAATAGTTTGATTGGGGGAATAAATTATGGCAAGTAATATAAAAATAGCTAGCAGTCCTGTTAAAGCTCAATTATCGAATAAAAATAATGTACGAAAAATAAAAAAAGAATTTATTTTAGAAGGACTTGGATGTGCAAACTGCGCAGCTAAAATAGATCAAAAAGTAAATGAATTAGAAGGAATTAATTCCGCCAATGTAAATTTTCTTACTAAAACTTTAACATTAGAGATAAAAGAAATTACAGGGATAGAAGAATTAATAAAAGTTGTTACTAATATTGTAACAAGTATTGAACCCCATGTTAAAGTAAAAGAAAAAGTAATAGAAAAATCTTTAAGAAAAGAGATTTTACTTGAAGGATTATGTTGTGGCAACTGTGCTGCTAAAATTGAAAGAGAATCAAATACTATAGATGGTGTGAAATCAGCATTAGTAGATTTTATATCAACAAAACTAATTATAGAAATAGAAGATTCTTCAAAACAAAATGCTATTATAGATAATATTAAAGGTTTAGTTAAAAGAATTGAACCTGATGTAAAAGTAGTTGTTATTGACGATAAAAATAATTCATTAAAAAGCAAAGAGGAAGAAGCAGAAGAAGAGAATAATAAGAGTGAAATAATTAGATTTGCTATTGGTGCTTTGATTTTTGGAGTAGCAACTGCTATGAAGTTTCCAAGTGTAATAGAACTAGTATTGTATTTGATAAGTTATGTACTCATAGGAGGAGAAGTAGTTTTAGGCGCTTTAAGAAATATACGCAGAGGTCAAGTGTTTGATGAAAATTTCTTAATGAGTATAGCAACAATTGGTGCATTTGCAATAGGTGAATATCCAGAGGGTGTTGCTGTTATGCTTTTCTATCAAATAGGAGAAATGTTCCAAGATATGGCGGTTAATCGTTCAAGAAAATCTATTTCAGCTCTGATGGATATTAGACCAGACTTCGCTAACTTGAAAATAAATGATGAGATTAAAAATGTAGATCCAGAAGAAGTTAAGATAGGTGATGTTATAATAGTTAAACCAGGTGAGAAAGTTCCTTTAGATGGTAAAATAATTGAAGGAAATTCTATGGTTGATACTGCTGCATTAACAGGTGAGTCAGTTCCTAGAAAAGTAGGAGTTGGAGATAGTATTTTAAGTGGAGTTATTAATAAAAACGGACTTTTAACAATAGAAGTAGAAAAAGAATTTGGAGATTCTACAGTTGCAAAGATACTAGATTTAGTTCAAAATGCAAGCAGTAAAAAAGCTCCAACAGAAAACTTTATAACAAAGTTTGCAAGATATTATACTCCAGCTGTTGTTTTTGCAGCTTTGGCACTAGCAGCAATTCCACCACTTGTAATTGATGGCGCAACATTTTCTGAATGGGTTTATAGAGCATTAGCATTTTTAGTAGTATCTTGTCCTTGTGCTTTAGTTGTATCTATACCTCTTGGTTTCTTTGGAGGAATAGGCGGAGCGTCAAAAAATGGAATATTAGTTAAGGGTGGAAATTATCTTGAAGCTTTAAATGATGTTGAAATGGTTGTATTTGATAAAACTGGAACACTTACTAAAGGTATATTTAAAGTGACAGAAATAAAACCAGAAAATAATATTTCAGAAGATGAACTTGTAGCTTGTGCGGCTTATGCAGAAAATTATTCTAACCATCCAATAGCAACTTCTATATTAAGAGCTTATGGAAGCGAAATAATCAGAGATAAAATAAAAGACTATGAAGAAATATCAGGTCATGGAGTTAAAGTTATTCTGGACGGTAAAGAAGTACTGGCTGGTAATTATAAATTAATGAATAAAGAAAATATAACTTATAAGCAAGTAGAAACTATTGGTACTGTGGTGCATGTTGCTATAGATAAAAAATATGCAGGATATATAGTTATTTCTGATGAGGTAAAAGAAGATTCAGTAAAAGCAATAAAAGCATTAAAAGATATTGGAGTTAAGAAGACAGTTATGCTCACAGGTGATAATAAAACTGTTGGAACTAAAATTGCTAAAGAATTAGGATTAGATGAAGTTCATGCTGAATTATTACCAGACCAAAAAGTAGAAAGACTTGAAGTTTTATTTAAAGAAAAATCACCTAAAGGTAAGATAGTATTTGTAGGAGATGGAATAAATGATGCTCCAGTTTTAGCTAGAGCTGATATTGGAATAGCGATGGGTGGTGTTGGTTCAGATGCTGCAATTGAAGCGGCCGATGTTGTTATAATGACAGATGAACCTTCAAAAATTGCTTCAGCTATAAAGATAGCAAAGAAAACAAGAAGCATAGTAATGCAAAATATAGTTTTTGCTTTAGGTGTTAAGGTTATAATATTAGTTCTTGTAGCCTTTGGACTTGGAACTATGTGGGAAGCAGTATTTGGAGATGTTGGAGTAGCACTACTTGCAGTATTAAATGCTATGAGAGCCATGAAGGTAGAGAACATGTAAATATTCTAAAAAATGCAGTCATATTTTTTATGGCTGCATTTTTTATTAGAAGGTATATGATTAATTCTATAAATAAAAAAAGTAAAAATGCAAACAATATGAACTAAGAACTTCTACTATAAAAAACTAATGTACATAGGAGGAAAAAAGTGAAAAGTAAACTAAAGTGTATTATATTTATTTTTTTTAGCTTGTTAATTACTTCAATAATTAATGAGAATAACAATTGTATTTTTGCGGCAGAGAATAAGCCTTGCTCGGAAAATGATTGTAGTGTTGATGAAAATAAAAAAATAATATATCTAACATTTGATGATGGACCTAGCTATAAGGTTACTAATAAAGTATTGGATATATTAAAAGATAATGAAGTAAATGCAACTTTCTTTTTAATTGGCAATCAAATTGAAGGCAAGGAAGACGTAGTAAAAAGGATATATGATGAGGGAAATAGTATAGGACTTCATACTTATACTCATAATTTCAGAAGAATTTATTGTGATGAAGATAAATTTATTCAAGAGATGATTGATTGTCGAAGTGAAATACAGAAGGTAGTTGGAATTTCACCAAATATTATTAGATTTCCGGGTGGAAGCTGTAAGCATTTAAGTAAAAGTTATTTAAATAAATTACACGAGAATGATTTTAGGGTATATGACTGGGATTTGGATAATTGTGATGGATTAAACCCGCAGGATTCTCCATATAACTTATACAGAAAAGCTATAAAGGGAAGCGATAAGATGAATAATATTATTTTATTGATGCATTGCACAGATATGAACAGAAATACATGCCAAGCACTTCCAAAAATAATAAAATTTTATAAAAATAGTGGATATGAATTTAAAACTATTACTGAAGATACAGCAGAATTATATTTTCCATTAAAAAATAAATAATTATGTTGTTTATGGTTGATTAAAATAATAATATAATAAATAGAAAAAGATAGCATTAATGGGTTATATCCTGGTATAATGCTATCTTTTTTGAATTATAGTTGATAAAATATATAAATTGAATGGCTAAAATTAATTTTGTAAATTAACAAAATACTATAGATAAAAACAAGCCCAAAAATAGATGGCTTAAGCCATCTATCTTTAGAAATTACCAATTAACTTAAAGGAGTTAAATATAACTTAAGTGGAATAATTCTTTTAATGGGGAAGGTTATGTTTCACTTGAATTATTGACAAAAGAATGTATATATATACAATTAGTAGTATGTGAGGTGGAAATTTAAATGAGAAAAAATAAAAAAAATTTATGTTTATTACTAGCGTTTCTGTGTACATTATTTTTAGTCTCATGTGGAAATAATAGTAAGCTTGTTGAAGAAGAAAATTTAAAGATACATTATATTGACGTTGGACAAGGTGATTCAGAATTAATACAGATTGATGGAAAGAATATTTTAATTGATGCAGGTACGAGTGATAAAAAAGCTTTAAATTACCTGAAATCAATTGGAATTACTTCATTAGACTATGTTATAGCAACCCATCCTCATGAAGATCATATTGGAAGTATGGACGATGTTATTAACAATTGCAACGTTAGAACATTTTACGCTCCAAAGGTCACAGCGACTACTAAAACCTATGAAAATATGGTAAAGGCGTTAAAGTCAAAGAATTTAAAAATAAATGTACCTAAAGTTGGGGATGAGCTTAATGTAGGAAAAGCTACTTTAACATTTTTAGCGCCTAATAGCAGTAAATACGAAGATATGAATAATTATTCTATTGTTATTAAATTAAAATATGGTAATAAAAACTTTATATTTATGGGGGATGCAGAGGATGTCTCAGAAAAAGAGATATTAGGAAAGCAATTAGATATCAGAGCAGACGTTTTAAAAGTTGGACATCATGGGAGTAATTCATCAACTACACAAGCATTTCTTGATCAAGTTAATCCAAAGTATGCAATTATAAGTTGTGAAAAAGGAAATGATTATGGTCATCCTCATAAAGAAACAATAGATAGACTTAAAGGAAAAAACATTAATGTGTTTAGAACAGATTTACAAGGAACGATAATAGCAACTTCAGATGGTAAGGAAATAAAGTTTAATGTAAATCCTGTAGATAAAAAATCTGATATACCAGGAAGGGAAAATCAAAAATCTGGCAAGAAGGAAAACTAAAAAAGAACACAAAGTTATAATATATGAGACTAATATAAGCATAAACAATAATTCCATATGATGAATAATAAAAATAAGTATAGTTCATATCCAACTTCTATTGAATATGAACTATACAGAAAAATTATTTTATAAATATTAATTTAAGTCTAAACTAAATTATAGTAAAAATCTCCATTATTTAATCCAAGCGCCATTAGATCCTACACTATAACTACCAATTTTGGTATTAGCCGCCATTGAACCATCAGAATATAAATAATAATATTTCCCACCATCTAGTATCCATCCAGTCTGCATATTTCCATCCGATCCGAGATGGTACCATTTTGAAAGATTTCTATCGAAGAACCACTGACTCTTTAATGGTATGCCTATAGAATCATTATATTGCCATCTTCCGTTTAATAAGACCCACTGATTTGTTTTTACCGTTATTGTTGGCATTGGTGTATTAGTATTTCCGGAATTTGCATTCGTATTAGTGTTGTTTGTACTAGAGTTAGCTCTAGTTATATTTAAGGTGTATGTTTTTTTATTATTTTCATTATCTTCAATCGTTATTTTTATTTCATTTTTGCCCTTATTTAAACTTACTGACTTTTTAAATTTATCATCCTCATCAACTGTAGTTCCATCTATTTTAACATCGTAATCATCATATTCATCACTATCACAATCTGGCTTTGCTGTTATTTTGATTTCTTTCACTGAATCAGAGACATTTACATTATAAGTTGTAGTGCTTTTTGAAAAATTTAAAGTTCCATCACTTAAAGAAATACTTTTTAGATATACATTATCATTATCGTCGTCATCATCTGAAGATGAACTTGATGTACATTTAACTTTAATTTTATATTCACTAACTTTTTTTGATGTATCACTATATTTTATATTTGAGCCTGGATCTTCGCTGTATGTTCTAATTGTAAGTGTTGTTGAATTTGATGATAAATCAATAGAACTACTTATTTTTATTCCTTTAGAAGAACTTGATGTTCCTTTAAATACTCTAATAAGACTTGAATTAACACCATCTGCGCTTATCTTAACTTTCTTTGATGAAGTCTTAGCATAATAAGTATCACCTGAAACGAAATCATTATCATCTATTTCATGTTTACTTTTATAATCATCGTCACTATAAGTTTTTATTGTATTACTTCCAGAAGAGGTTTTTAATTTAACACTTGTCAAATCACCTGTTGATGCATAAGCTTTTGTAGTCATTAAATTTAAGCTTGTCACAGGTACAACGGCACTAAAGGCGCTGACTGTAAGAGCTATTGCAATAATTTTTTTTACACTTTTTTTCATTTAATTTTCCCCCCTAATAATAAATGACACATTTGTTAAATAAGTATCATGGGTTTTATCTTACCATAACATTTAATGCCATATCTTAATATAATCTTAAATTATCATTAAATTTTTCCAATTTATTTTTAAGTTTTTTACAAAATTTATATTTAAATAATTCATATTATTTCAGATTTTAGTTCTGGATCAATTTTTTTGAAATCATCAAGAGGATGCTTTTTTGTTTTTCTTTAACTAAGTTGGTTCAATTTAATCAACCATTAAATCAACCTTATGGTTGATTACAACACATAGGATTAAAGAGTATTATATTCTCAGAGGTGAAAATTATGGAAGCAATTTTAAAAGTTAAAAATTTAAAGAAGTATTATAAAGAAAATAAAGCTGTTAATGGATTAAGTTTTGATTTATATGAGGGAGAAATATTAGGTTTATTAGGACCGAATGGTGCTGGAAAAAGTACTACTATAAATATTCTTTCTACAATACTAAAACATGATGAAGGAGAAATTAAATTCTTTGGACGAGATATACAAGAAAATAGAAAGTGGATTAAATCACAGCTTGGTATTGTACCACAAGAACTAGCTATATTTGAAGATATCCCTGCATATAAGAATGTTGAATTCTTTACATCTTTATATGGATTAAGTGGTAAAGTACTAAGAAAAGCAGTTTTAGAAGCATTAAGTATGGTAGGGTTAGAAGATAAAAAGGACATTAAACCAATAACTTTTTCTGGTGGTATGAAACGAAGACTTAATATAGCTTGTGCAATAGCTCATAAGCCCAAAATTTTAATATTAGACGAACCTACTGTGGGAATTGATCCTCAATCAAGAAATCATATCCTACAATCAATTAAAAAGTTAAGAGAAGGTGGAACAACTATTATATATACAACTCATTATATGGAAGAAGTTGAAGAAATAGCTGATAGAGTAGTAATAATGGATAGCGGAACTAAGATAGCAGAGGGAACTCTAGCTGAACTTATGGAAAGTTATAGGAATACAAGAATGTATAAGATATATATCGATTCAACTTCTTTCCAGTATGTGGATAAAAATAAATTTAAGTATGACTTTTTTTATGAGATTGAAGGAATTCAAAAAGTAGTATTTACGGATAATTGTTTTAGTATAACAACTATAAAAGAAATAGAAAATCTAGATAAAATAATTTTAAGTCTAGTAGATAGAAATCTTAAAATAAGCCATATAACAAGCGAAGAAGGAAACTTAGAGATGATATTTCTTAAATTAACAGGAAAAAAATTAAGGGATTAGGGGCGAAAAAGATGATTTTATGGAGACTTATTAAACAAGATTTCAGAAATCTAATTACAACACCGGTTATTGTAACTGTTTGTGTAATATATCCATGGCTATTGATTGGTATGTTTGGCTTTATTCTTTCTAGTCTATATGGGGGAGACGGTGTTACGTCTTATGACTTTTATGGAGTAACCATGATGATGTATTTAATCATTTCATCAGTTACAATAACTCCAAATACTTTTATGGAGAATAAATTAAGACAAGGAAATATTAGAATAGCTTATGCTCCAGTATCAAGGATATCAATATATATGTCTAAGATAATAAGTTCATATCTATTTATGGGGATTAGCTTTTCAATTCATATGCTGATAATGAATTATTTTAATATTGTTAATTTTGGTGGTAGTAACTTTATATATATACTAGTGTTATTCATGGTGTTTCTTTTTTTTACAGTCACAGTTGGCGGAGCGGTTTGTGTGATTCTTAAAACTGAGGAGTTAACCAATATGGTTCTTTCTAATGTAGCAAGTATATTGGCACTGCTATCAGGTATATTTTTTCCGGTAGATAGTTTAGGGAAAGTTGTTAGTGATTTATCGAATTTATCTCCAATGAAGTGGATTTTAAATTCAGCTTTCAATGTGATTTATGATAAGAGTTTTGAAAATTACATAATTATAATTTGGGGATTAATCTTATTATCAATAATAAGCATTATAGTTATGCATGTAAACTATAAACCAGAGGACTATATATAGGCCTAAATTCTATATTGGAGATAGAATTTGGATCTGAGAGAGAAGGATTAAGTGTTTTAAACTTTATATATTCAAAAGTTTTTTATATATCAAGAGGAGAGAATATAAATGATAAATATTATAAAAGGAATTTTATATAGAATGATAAATAATAAATCATACCTGGTAATGCCCATTGTAATAACACCAATAATTATTGCAATTGCAATATATTTTTCAAGCAGTTTTGTTGCCAAATATAATATAGGAGTTATCGGAGATTACAGCGCTAATCTTAATAGTGATGAGGTAAATATTACAAGACTTGAAAATAAAGTACCTCTTTCAGATTTAGTAAAAAATAAGTATGAGGCAGTAATATCTTTTGAAAATGGAAAAGTGATAGTTGATACAATAAAAGGTGATAATTTTAAAAGTAAGATAGAGCGATTGGCAAATGGAGAAAGAATTACTAATGAAGATAGTGAGAAGAGGGGCGTAGTATCTAATATAGTTGGATTTATAACCATGTTTATAATTGCACTAGGAGTGTTACTCTATAGATTTTTCTTTGATGACAAAAAAGGAATTTCAAGAAGGATAATAAGCACAAATATAACTTATGTACAATATATACTAAGCCACTTTATTTCGGTGTTTTTAATGATTTTTGTTCCTACGGTCACAATAACTATATTATCTAGGGTAATACTTGATTTAGATACAAGAGTAACAAGCGTAGAACTCATATTAATAATATTTGTCTTATCACTTTTTTCTTCAGCCTTCGGTTTGCTTATGTCTACAGTTACAAAGCAAATGCAGAGTGCCAGCATGTTAGGAATGATGATAAATGTTATAACGACATTACTTTCAGGAAGTTTTTTCACTATATCTAACAACAAATTAGTGAGTTTATTCGGCAGCATTATGCCTCAAAAGCATATTTTAGAGTATACAATTTCCTTAGAGAATGGGAAGTTTAGCAATTATACTGATATAGCAAGTGTTATTTTGGTTTCAATAGTTATGATAGTAAGTTCATTCTTAATAATAAAATATAAGATGAGAAGATATAGCTTTATTTAAACAATATGGTAAAATATACACATTAGATAAACTATTAAGGGTGATGAGATGAAGAATATTCTTTATACAAGATTAATAAGACCCAAAAGTAAAATTGATAATATATTCCGAAGAAATCAAAATATACAAAATAAACTCAATGCAATAACAGAAAATAAATTAACAGTAGTTAAAGGTGGTGCTGCTGTTGGTAAAAGTACCCTTATTTCGGATTATGTTGGAGAAAAGAAAAATTATATGTGGCTTTCATTAGATGAAAAAAGTGATGATTTATCATATTTTTGGACTTATATCTTGCATGGGTTAAAAGGAAATATTGTAGATTTAAATTTCTATATCGATATGATAAATCCGTTAGTAAATAGAGAAGATATTTTTGAATTAATATTGTCTTTAATAAACGAGCTTATAATCGAAGAAGAATTATTTATAGTATTAGATGATTTTCATTATATAGAGGATAAATTTCTTATGGAAACAATTGAATATTTTATAGTCAATTCATCAGATAATGTACACTATATTTTGATTTCAAGACATGATATTAAGTTATATTTGGGAAATATCCTTATGAAAGGCGGAATAGTTAATATAAACTCAGGGGATTTCAATCTTACTTTAGAAGAAACCGAAGAGTTTATAAGAAAAACTACTAATAAAATTATTGATAGTAAGATTATTAAAGAAATATATAGAAATACAGAAGGGTGGATAGGAGCAATTAAACTCCTATTAACGGTATTAAATAATAATAAGACAATTAAAAATATACCAAAAGGAAATAAACTGTTTATAGAATATATGAATAGAGAGATTATCAATAGTTTATCACAAGATGAAATAGAGTTTTTAGTCAAAACTTCGCCATTAAGTTATTTCAATCATAGTATTTATAAGAATGTAGATAATAAAGATGCTACTGAAATAATAGAAAATTTAATTAAAAAGAACATGCTCATTATTACCATAGATGAAGAAAAAAATATATATAGATATCATAATATTTTAAGACAGTATTTAATGGAGATTTTTGATAATTATGATGAAAGTACTAAGAATGAAATAATAGGAAAACTAACATCTTCATTAATAGATGATAAAAATTATGATGATGCACTAAGCATTCTGATAAATTATAAAAAATACGAATATGCATTAAAGATAATCGAAAAAAATGCCCACAATATTGTGGCTACTAAAGTTCTGAACGAATTCCCGTTAGAATACTGTAGCAAAAGTGTAGATCTAGCGTATATATCTTTGTTTTATAGCTATCTAAATTTGGATTATGAAAGATGTATACTTATAGTAGATTCAATAGATAATAGTATAAATAATGAAATGTTAAATTGTATTAAGATATTTTCACTAGTATTAAACAATTCATTTGTAGATGATTGTTATTTTGAATTGCCAAAAGAAATTGATGAAAATCTAAATATACTTACTAAAACTATTTATTATATTTTTGCCTCTTGGGCATTAGGATTTGCTAGCGAATGTACAAAAGCATTAGAGATGATGGAATTAATAAAAAAAGCGAATAAAGAGTTAAGTAATAGTTATGTGAATTTAATATATGATTATAATAGAGTTTCTTTATTAGAGGTTATGGGTAAGTTAAATGAGAGCTTAACTGGTTATAAGGAGTTAAATGAAAGTATAAGAAATAAAAATTATAAATCTTGTCTTACCATTTTTAGGACTGTAGGATTGCCAGGCGTCTATATAAAGAAGCTTATGGATAAAGAAGCAGAAGAATTAATAAATGAAGCACAAGCAATGCTAAAGGATTTTAGTGGGAGTGCAGTTTTGGAGAATTTAGCTATTGGAATCGATTATAATCTAGCAGAAATTAAATATATTCAAGGTAAAATTGATGAATGTGAAAAAATATTAAGTGATTTTCATAAACAAGACAAGGAAAGCTATGCATATATTCAAATGTTAGCATTAAAGATTAGATTATTATCGTCAGAAGAAAGGGTAAAGAAACTAGAGTATGATGAGTTTATTAATATATATGAAAAAAAGTACAAGAATTCATTTTACTTAGATACTATACGAATAGCTTATGGGGTAGTACTTTTTGAGATTGGTAAATATGAGGAGAGTTTAAATGAATTTAATAAAATTGTATTTATTAGCAGAAAGAATGGTGTAGGATATTCTCTTGTATACTCTTTAACGTGGAAACTAATACTAATAAATAAATTTAAATCTGATAATACGAGAGAGTGTTTAAATATATTAAAAGAAGTTATTTTTTATTCAAGAGAGGAAGAGATATTTTTTCCTTTTTACGTAAATAGAAAATATTTAAAAGAAGTTATACAAAGGTTTTACCAAGAATTGCTGAAAGATAATGATAATAACAAATTTGTAAGTAAACTTTGTGATTTAATAGGAATAAAAGATAAAAATGAAGTTTTAAGTTCAAGAGAGATGGAAGTTCTTGAAGCTTTGATAAATGGATTAAGTAATAAGGAAATCGGAGAGAGGTTATTTATATCTATTTCAACAGTAAAAACTCATATAATAAATATATACTCCAAATTAGGAGTGAAAAATAGAGTGGAGGCAGTAAATAAGGGAAGAAAAGTTTTTAGTGAAAAATATAAAAGTAAATTATAGATTATTTTGTCGTAATATGTTATAATTGTTCTGTAAATGATATCAACATATCCCTTTAAGTTGGTATCCTCATAATCTTTTTTTATTAGGCAGTCATTAATTTGGCTGCTTTTTATAGTTGTATTCAGATAATGTTAAGATTAAGTGAGTATAATAATGATTGTAAAAAAAATTTTTTCATTATTCTTCTTAAATATAATAAAAGATGTAATCGATTGGTTGCATATTGTTTTTTATTTTAAAACATATGTTATAAGCATCAATATATAAAAATATAAACGATAAAAAATAGTACTCTGAATCTACAGAGTACTATTTTTGAAGTCCATTATCGATGTAATATTTATGCGGCGTTGCTAAATAGTTAATTCTTTAATGTCATCTTCATATAAAGTCTCTTTTTCCAATAAATTTAGGGCTATCTTATCAAGTAGATGT
The DNA here is from genome assembly GCF_003575225.1 of Clostridium chromiireducens. Taxonomy (NCBI): domain Bacteria; kingdom Bacillati; phylum Bacillota; class Clostridia; order Eubacteriales; family Clostridiaceae; genus Clostridium; species Clostridium chromiireducens. Next base: position 51,139 of record NZ_QXDJ01000003.1, read on the forward strand.
CTATTTTCTCTTAAGAGTTCCAAGGTTTCATCATATAGTGTATTTACAAGCATTTTACATTCTTCAATAACAGGATTTCCGAAACTACTATAAAGAGAACCAACACTTGAAAGTTTTATTAGACCTAGGGTTTCACCCATACCATACTCGGTAATCATTTTTAAAGCAATATCAGTGGTTTGGGAAATATCCCCTTCTGCTCCAGTAGAGATTTTGTCCTTACCAAAGATTATTTCTTCGGCAGCTCTACCACCAAGTGAAACCTTAATTTTGTTTTTTAGGTAATCAACTCTATGATAGCTTCTATCTTCAGGAATAGTTAGAGTATACCCACCAGCGCCTTTGGTAGTTGGAATTATTGTTATTTTTGAAACTTTATCGTTTGGAAGCAGCAGTAAGCTAACTATTCCATGCCCTGCTTCATGGTATGAAGTAAGTAGCTTGTCTTCTTCCTTTAAATAGCTTCTTTCTTTTTTTTCATGACCAGCTAAAGTTATTGAATATGCTGATTCAATATGAGCTGAGGTGATACAATTGCTATTATCTTTTGCGGCTAAAATTGCACTTTCGTTCACTAAGCTTTCTAATTTTGCACCAGAGAAGTAAGTAGTTTTCTTTGCAATATCTTTTACATCAAGATTCGCATGAGGTTTATTTTTTAAATGTAAAGATATAATTTTTTCTCTAGCATTAACATCTGGCAATGATACTTCTATATGTCTATCGAATCTGCCTGGCCTTAAAAGTGCTTTATCCAGCATGTCCAATCTATTTGTAGCAGCAATTACTACAATACCTTCTTCTTGTCCAAAACCAGACATTTCAGTTAGTAGAGCATTTAGAGTTTGATCTCTTTCACCATTACTAGAACCATTTTTATCATTACTTCTAGCTTTACCTATTGCATCAATCTCATCTATGAAGATAACCGCTTTTCCATGAGATTTTGCTTTTTTAAATAAATTTCTCACCCTTGCGGCACCAACACCAACGTAAACTTGTACGAAGTCAGAACCACTAAGTGCATAAAAGGGAACACCTGCTTCACCAGCAACAGCTTTAGCAAGCAATGTTTTACCTGTACCAGGATCCCCATAAAGAATAACTCCTTTTGGCATTCTCGCACCATACTTTTGATATTTCTCAGGATTTATAAGAAAATCTACAATATCCATTAAACTTTCTTTAGCTTCTTCATTTCCAGCCACTGCATCAAAGTCTAAAGCGGCTTTTTTATTCTTGCTAAAATCCTCCATGTCCATTGATGTTATGGATGAATTGTTTCTAGCCTTTAATACAACGATAGCCAATATTGAAATAAGTGATATTGCAAAAACAACTGAAGGAATAGACTTTGATAGTGGTGGTGTGGACTCATCCTTAATTTCTACTCCTTTTAATAATAAGGTTTCCTTTATAGTATCAGTATAAGGATTATCCGTGGAATATTCATCCCCATCACTAAGTATTATTTTCATTTTTGGAGACTTATCCATTATTACTGTAGATATTTTATCGGAATTTAAATCTTCTTTAAATATAGAATAACTTTTATTAACCACTTTATCATTAAACGATGTCATTATTATGAAAATTAGTGATATTATCGCAGTGATTATTGGAAATATAATATAATATTTTTTTATCTTATTCATTAAGTACCTCCATTTTTTAAAAGATTACTTAAGGCAACTGTGTTTTATATTTAATAAACATGCCTAATATTGATTATACAGATTAAAATCAAGAAGTCTAATTACTTTTGAGGTTTTTACCAATGTAATTTATGGAGAATTAATAAAAAATCTCATTTTTATATTACTATTACTACATAAGTGAATACCCCTTAGATAGATGGAAATTATCTTTCATGAGCATTATGAACTATATATGAAGATACTAAATATATAGCTTGGCAAATACTACCTGAAGATAATAGATGTATATGTAACTGTCGAAAAAATCAAAATAATTATAATAGAAATATAGAAAAAATAGAAAAATAGATATATAATGTGTATAAATGTCGATTGATTTACAAATTTGTTTTGTTAATAGTAATTTGTGGAATGGGATGATAAATTATGGAGTTTAATAATAATTTCCTGATTGATGAGTTGCAACGAGTGGGAAAAGTTGGAATTTTCAATTATGATATAAAAAATGATGTTATGACTATCTCAGATATTACTTGCGAATTGCTTGGTATTAGCAATGAGTATATGAGAAATAAAAGAGATTGGTTAAATATTGTTCACTTAAGTCAGAGAGAAGAATTTCATTTGTATTTTGAAGAAATAATTAATACTGGGAAAGATTTTAATAAAGAATATAGAATAGCACGTCAAAATGAGGAAATAGAACTATGGATAGAAGTAAAAGGAAAAGTTTATTTTGACGAACATAGTATACCAAAGATTCTTTCGGGTACTATTCACGACATTAGCGAACTAAAGAAGAGTGAAGAAAGATACAAAAAGCTTTATATGGAGTTTCAGGAAAAAGAAGCCCTTTTAGTTTCGCTAATTAACTCAATTCCAGATATGATTTATTATAAGGATATAAATGGTGTATATTTAGGATGTAATAAAGCGTTGGAAAATTTTGTAGGCATGAATCAAGAAGATATTATTGGATGTACTGATTATGATATTTTTGAAAGAGAAATTGCAGATTATTTTAGGAAAATGGACTTGAAAATGATTCATAAAGAAGAGCATTTTATATATGAAGAATGGGTTAAATATCCGAATGGAAGACAAGTTCTTTGTAATACATTAAAAACTCCATATTATGATTCTCAAGGAAACATTTTAGGAAGTATAGGGGTAAGCAGAGATATTACGGGGATAAGTAAGAAAGAAGAGTTACAAAAAAGGATAGAAGAAAAAAGAAAAAGAGTAAATGAACTAAAAGAGGCAGATCGCATTAAAACCGAATTTTTTGTAAACATATCCCATGAATTAAGAACGCCAATAAATGTTATTTTTTCAGCTACTCAGATGGAAGAAATTATGTTGAAGAGCTATTTAAGCGACAGTGCTTCTGAGGACAATTTTAAATATGTAAAAATGATGAAACAAAATTGTTATCGACTTTTAAGATTAATTGAAAATTTAATTGATATAACAAAATTTGAAAATGGTTATTATTCATTAAATAGGAGTAATCATGATATTATTAGTTTAATTGAAGAAGTGGTATCTTCTGTAGCGGGTTATATTGAGAATAAGGACATTTCAATTATATTTGATACTGATGTAGAAGAAAAAATTATTGCATTAGATCCAGAAAAAATAGAGAGAATTATATTAAATTTGTTATCAAATTCAGTGAAGTTTACACCATCAGGTGGTAGTATAAGTGTAAAAATACAGGATCACAAAGATAATGTTTGTATAAAGATAAAAGATACTGGCAGTGGAATTCCAGAGGATAAATTACAATCTATATTTGATCGTTTTGTACAAGTAGATAAATCTCTTAATAGAAGTCATGAAGGTAGTGGAATAGGTCTTTCTATTGTAAAATCCTTAGTTGAACAACATGGAGGAAAAATATTTGTAAAAAGTATAGAATCGCAAGGGAGTGAATTTAGTATACATCTTCCATGCGAACTAGTTGAAAGTAAATATTGTAAGAAAATTACTTCAGTAAATCAAATAGGTAAAAGCTCAATTGAAAAGGTAAATATCGAATTTTCAGATATATTATAGTTGAATAATAAATATGTTGAATTAAAAAATCAAATGTAACGCGTCAGGGCTTTTCGACCTTTCAGAATAAATTAGTATAGAAAAGATACGAGTCACATAAGATCTATTTCTGATTAAGTTATACGATTAATGGGGGTATAATTCAATGTTAGTTTATAATATATTGATTTATATATATTAAGTATATTATAGTAATAATAACCAATAAGAGAAGTGAATCTGTTAAGCTGTTATGAAAAAATAGCTTGATTATTCATAGGATTACTCGCTCTTTGAAAATTATATAAGTTTGGATATTTTATTGCATGGCAAACAAGCCTGCAAGGAAAATATTTTTTGCAGGTTAATTAAAGGTATTAAATTTTATTTATGCTGCTATGAACCAGGAGTTTTTATTTAAGCTATCGCTAGCGAAGCCAGCAACTTCGGCAGGAGTATAGTTGTTTAACGAACCATGTGGTCTGATAAAATTATAGTGGAAGATAAACAAATATATTAAATTATTAGCCTTCTCAAATGAGTTAAAACCTTTTTTAGCTTTATACCAAGCTTTGAATGTTTTATTAAATGATTCTATTAGGTTGTTATTGGTATCACTAGACATAGGTTCTACAGGTACATGTTCGGTATTTGGCAATACCGTCGCGACAGCTTCATTGTATGAAGGGAGTCTATCGGTTATAAAATAAGTTGGTTCGCCACAAGCTTTTGCTTTATTAATTAATGTATAAGCTGAGTCAGAGCTCCTAGATCTAGTTAAATGAAATGCTAAAACAAATCTAGTTTCTGAGTCAATAGCTAACCATAAATAGTATTTCTGTCCATTAATAAATACAACTGTTTCATCAGCATGCCAATCATCTGACAATAAATTGAGATTGGTTGTGAATCGGTCAGCTTTTTGCTTGAAAAAAGGCGAGAATTTATTAGTCCAGTTAGCGATTGTAACATGAGATACTTTAATTCCGGAGTTTATCATCAAAAATTGAGAGATAGCTCTAGTTGATGAATTGTTTAAAAAATACAGCGTTAATGCTGTGAGGATAACATGCAGTGGAAAACGCATTCCTTTCATTGAAAATGAGCCGGTAACTGCTTCGCTAGAAGCTTCATCAATGTTTAAGGTATGATGTTTAACTATTATGTGATTGCAGCTTTTGTTATTGCATTTATAACGGTTGTAATGCTTATAGGAATGATGTAAGTAAGTACCTTTACCGCACTTTGGACATCGAGGATAATTTAATTTAGGAAGTCCGTTGCCGTCGCCGTCGACGAATTGGCGTTTGCACTTTCTACATTGATACTTTTGATTAGCCTGCTTATCTAAACCAAACTTATATAGTTTATCAGAATGGCAGCGAGGACATTTTATATTAGTTTTGCTTATTGTTCTTCTCCTTTCGAGGGGGAATCTCTGGTTCTAGACAAACTTATTGTATTTCCTTAGATTGAGAAGAGCAATGTTCATATAACTTAACAGAACGAGAGAAGTAGATAGGGGGCAATTATTATGATATTTACGCAGGAACAAATTGATATTTACTTAAGTAAAATTAAGTACAAGCATAAGATTGAATTGAACGGAAGAACACTTGAACAATTACAAATTTCGCATTTGAAGAATATTCCATATGAAAATCTAGATATTTTAAATGGTGTACCAATATATCTTACTCCTGAGGCTTTGTATAAAAAGTTGATTTTAAGTAGTAGAGGAGGGTATTGCTTCGAATTAAACGGTCTATATAGTAATCTCTTAAAGAGCCTTGGATTTGATGTGACAAATTTGGCTGGGCGTTTTATTGATGATGACACTTCAATTCAAATGCGAAGACATAGGATACTTAAGGTTAAAACAAATGATGGAATATACATATGTGATGTAGGAGTGAGGAGCGAATCTCCAAGAATTGCTTTAAAACAAGTACATGGCTTAATACAAAATGATGGTGTAAGTGAATATAAGTTTGAGGAAGACGATTTTTATGGTCATATTCTCTGGCAAAAGGAACGGGGAAAGAGTTGGAAAAAGGTTTATGGTTTTACTGATGAACCTCAACAAGATATAGATTACATAATGCCATCTTTCTTTTGTGAAAAACATCCAGATTCTCCTTTTGTGAATATTAGAAAGATCTCAATATTTACTGATTCAGTAAATATCAACCTTGTAGGAGATACATTAAAGTTCTATGAGAATGCAAAAGTAACTAAAAGAGTTGATCTTCAGGATGAAAATGAAATACGTGAAACTCTTGATAAGTATTTTGGAATCCGCTTAAATAATTAATAAAAGAGGTATTTCAAAATAAGAAACCATTTGAAATACCTCTTTCATTAAATTTAAGATGTACAATTGCCTTTGTTATTTAACAGATAAAAGCTAAAAATCTATATTACAATTTAATAAGTTGTACTTAGTTTTCAGTTTATTTGAATGCGAAAAATTTCATTAGTATAAAAGTGATTGGAACACCTATAATTGCAGCTAGCAAGAAAGCAATGAGTTTGTTTAATCCAAATATATTAAATACTATAACTACAACTATATTTTGAATTATAAAATTTGGGATATATGATATAGCAAACTTTATAAATTTACTAAAATTCAATTTTTCCTTAAATGTTATTAGACTATTTAAGAGATAGGATATAAACAATCCAGAAATATACCCAGCTATAAATGCAATATTTTCATTTAAGAAATTTGCATATATACAAGAAAAGATAGTTCCATTAAAGGTATTTACAACACCTATGATTAAAAAAGTAATAAATTCTTTTGTAAAGAAAGTATTTTTAAATTTTTGAACAGTATTATCCATAATACCTCCTACAAATTATTATTCTCCTTTGAAATTAATTTATCAGAAATAATGAATCTTGGTCTTTGTTTAGTTTCATTATATATCTTCCCAATATATTCGCCAATTACTCCAAGAGATAAAAGCTGAATTCCACCAATAAGCCAAATAGAAAGCGTAAGAGAAGTCCAACCAGTTACAGTCTTTCCGAAAAATTTAACCAAAAAAGTGTAAGCTAAAGCTATAAAACTGAAGAAGAAAATGAGAAAGCCAAGTCCAGTAATTATTCTTATAGGCTTAATGCTAAGTGATGTAATTCCATCTAAAGCAAAAGTAATCATTTTTTTCAAGGGATATTTAGATTCGCCAGCAAATCTTTCGTGGCGTTCATATTCAACTATTGAAGATTTATATCCAACCAAAGGAACTATTCCTCTTAAGAATAAATTAACTTCTTTAAATTCACTTAACCCATCTAAAGCTCGTTTGCTCATAAGACGATAGTCTGCATGATTATAAACCATATCTACTCCAAGAGTACTCATTAATTTATAAAATGTCAAGGCAGTTGTTCTTTTAAAAAATGTATCTGTTTCTCTAGAAGATCTTACTCCATAGACTACATCACTTCCTCCATAATATTGTTCAACAAATTTATCTATAACATCTACGTCATCTTGTAAATCTGCATCTAATGATATAGTGACATCAGCAATTTCCTTAGCTGTCATTAAGCCAGCTAGTAAAGCATTTTGATGACCTCTATTTCTTGAAAGATTAATACCAGAGAAAATATCATTTTGCTTATGAAGTTCTTCTATAATACTCCAAGTATTATCTTTCGAACCATCATTAATAAATAATATCTTGCTATCCTTTGAAATAAGTTCATCATCTACCATATTGTTAATTTTTACTAATAGTTTTTTAGCCGTTACATGTAAAACCTCTTCTTCGTTATAACAAGGGATTACAAGATATAAAATATCTTTCATAAAACCACCTCCAATTGATTCCAAATAAAATTTATTATAAAGCTGTAACGTTACATTTTTGTTACAAAACTTTCTAAAATGTTAAGATTAATTTGCAATTAAACTTTATTTTTTCTCATAAATAATATAAAACTAAAATGCGAAAAGCTTACTTTTGATATCATTATATTTTAGGAATCTTAACAAAAGCTGAATGAATAATTAATTTGGATATATATAATGTGATGAGCCAGTTTAATGTAAAGGTAGGAAATATTCTAATAGAAATAAAATAGAATAAATAATAAATCTAAGAGATATACACGATTTAGTAATAATCTCTTAGATTTATTTGTATAATTTAAGTATTTGCATTTATGTGGATTATATATTAGCAGATGATTTTCTCTGATTTTTACGACTGTTAGATGGAAATCTAAGTTGTGAAATAACTATTCCGCTAAGGATAAGAATGCAGCCTACATATCCTCTATAACTCATAACTTCATTAAGTATAAGTGCACCGCCTAATGCGCCAAACACTGATTCCATGCTTAGAATAATCGCTGCATGGGATGGTTTAGCATGCTTCTGAGCTACCACTTGCAAGGTATAGGCTACACCTGCTGATAAAAGTCCACCATAAAGTATGGGAATTAAAGCGGCTGATATTCCAGCTAGGGTGATATTCTCAACAAATAATGCTGTGATTAAACTTAACATAGAACTTGTTGCAAACTGAGTACATGATAATTTTAAAGGATCTATTTTATTAGAAAAATGATCTATTGCTAAAATATGAATAGCCCAAAAAAGTGAACCAATAACTTCAAGTAAATCTCCATAACTTATACTGAAATTATCATTAATACTTAAAAGATAAAGACCTATAACAGCAAGTCCAACTCCAAACCATGAATTGTTTCCAATTTTGTGTTTTAGAAACAATCCTATAATAGGAACGATAACTACATAAAGTCCAGTAATAAAACTTGCATTGCCAGCAGTTGTATAAATAAGTCCAGTTTGTTGAATGCTTGAACCAGCAAAAAGAATTGTGCCGACTATTATTCCAGGTAATATTATTTTTTGCTTATTTGTACCAGTATTATCTTTAGGATTTTCTCTAATAGACATTTTGTTATTAATGGTACTCTTCTTTTTTTTATCTAGATAAATTATCAAAGGGATCAAAGAAAGACTTCCAAGGGCAAATCTTATTCCGTTAAAGGTAAAGGTACCTACAAATTGAGAACCAACTCTTTGAGCAACAAATGCAAATCCCCAAATAGCTGCGGTTAGAAGCAACAGTAAATTAGCTCGTAGTCTTTTGTTATTCAGTTAAATCATCTCCTTTTAAACTATTAATCTATTATACTATTTGTCATGATTTTATTTGACTTACCAAGATTTCTATAAGCGAACGATACAATAAATCATTAAAAGTTTCTAACTTTGATTAATTATGTAGTCATATCAATTGCTAAGGTATTTGTAAAAAATCTAACAAACTATATAGACGAATATAAAAATTATATCATAGTTATATTAATTAGAAATTATTTATAAAATAAATCTAAATAAGATGTTTATAATAATAATTCTTATTCAATATAATTACCTCCAATAAAGTTAGAGGAATCCACTTTCATATAAATTGTATCCATCTTGAATCAAAAAATAGTGCAAGACTAACTTCGTGTAAGATGAATTTACTCTTGCAATCACGAATTTAGTTTTTCAGTTTAGGGTACTTTTTCATTTTATATCTTGACTTAGAGTTAACTTTAAGATTTATAATGAAAACGAATAAACTTTAGATAAAAGTAAAGTGATTATGGAGGTATTTAAAAATGGAAAAATCAAAAGTATATTTCACAAATATGCAAACAACGGCTAAAGAAAATTTATTGCAGAAATTAAATCGTCTAATCAAGACAGCAGGAATTAATCAAATTGATTTTGAGAAAAAATATGCAGCTATTAAAATTCATTTTGGTGAACCAGGTAATTTAGCATATTTGCGACCAAATTATGCTAAAGTAGTAGCAGACGTTGTTAAAGAATTAGGTGGAAATCCTTTTCTAACAGATTGCAATACTTTATATGTTGGTGGAAGAAAGAATGCGCTGGATCATCTTAATTCAGCTTATACAAATGGATTTAGTCCTTTCTCAACAGGATGTCATATATTGATTGGTGATGGGTTAAAAGGTACAGATGAAGTTTTAGTTCCTGTTGTTGGAGGAGAATATGTGAAAGAAGCTAAAATAGGACATGCTATTATGGATGCTGATATATTTATTTCTCTTAACCATTTTAAAGGTCATGAGGCAACAGGATTTGGTGGAGCACTCAAAAATATAGGAATGGGCTGTGGCTCTAGAGCAGGAAAAATGGAAATGCATAGTAGTGGAAAACCTCATGTTTATAAAGATAACTGTGTTGGTTGTAGTATGTGTGCTAAGATATGCGCTCATACTGCCATTAGTATAACTGATAAAAAAGCATTCATTGATCACAATAAATGTGTTGGATGTGGAAGATGCATAGGTGTTTGTCCGATGGACGCGGTTATGCCGGCGTCTGATGAATCGAATGACATTTTAAACAAAAAAATAGCGGAATATTCTTGGGCAGTATTAAATGGACGTCCTAATTTTCACATTAGCTTAGTAATCGATGTTTCTCCATATTGTGATTGTCATGCAGAAAACGATGTGCCTATAGTACCTGATGTAGGTATGTTTGCATCTTTTGATCCAGTTGCGCTAGATATTGCTTGTGCAGATGCTGTGAATAGACAACCAGTTATGGCAGGAAGTTTGCTAGAAAAGAACGGATGTAAACATCATGATCATTTTACTGATGTTAGCCCTGAAACAGATTGGAAAGTTGCTATTGATTATGCAGTAAAAATGGGTCTTGGACATAAGGAATACGAATTAATTACAATATAATGTTATTAATGTTTCGCAGGACTATGAAAATCTCTCTGAAAGAGATAAATTGCAGGTTGTACCACTAATGCTTGCTCCCAATTTCATTGTGACAAGCATTAATGGAACAACCTACAATTAAGCTCTTTTAACAGCTCATTTTCAAATGCCTGCTGCACAAAAATGTGTCAACTTTCTGGTATGGTATTTATTTCAAAGTATAAATCAAACTTTTAGTTGGGATATCTATACAAGGGTTCCTAAATGAGATTCAAACTTATGAAATTTAAAAACCACTTATATCTCTAAATTGAAATTACGGATGTGTATTGTTATCAGTATGGAACCCTTGTATAAACAAAATTAAAAGCAATTTTTTAAAACTCTAAAATTCAAAGCAAAGATAGCTTAAATTTCCTAATTCGTAACTTCTAAAGATAACTCTCGGAATTAATAGTGAACTGCTCCCTAATGCTATAAATAATGGAACTAAATGATCCGGAGTTGGAACAGCTAAATTTGCATAAGGAGCATTATCGCTATAGTTATAAAGTGAAATAAAATCATTTTCTTTTATTCTATTAATTAACCAATCATCAAATTCTTCAGCCCAGGAATCAATGCTTACTGCATCAAAATCAACCAATCTTAAATTATGAACTGTATTTCCACTTCCAATAACTAAAATATCATCATTACCGAAAGTTTTAAGAGCATCCCCAATTTTAATTTGTTCCTGAATTGATAAATTAGAATTTATTGAAACTTGAACAATAGGAACATCAGCTTTAGGATAAAGATGCTTTAAAATAGTCCAAGCGCCATGATCCAATCCTCTAGATATATCTTTATTAACTTTTATTCCTTGATTAGTCAATTTTTCTTCAACTTTTGATGCGATCTCAGTAGATCCTTTTGCAGGATATTTAATTTGATAAAGTTCCTCTGGAAATCCATAGAAGTCGTACATTGTATCGTATACAGAATCAATTGATGAAATAGTAAGTGTTTCATTGTCCCAATGTGAAGTAAAGATAACAATAGCTTTTGGATTAAATTTAGTTCCAAGTTTATTTAAAAATTCAGTATAATCATCTTCTTCAATCGCCATCATTGGAGAACCATGAGCTAAAAATAATGGTTTAACCATATAATAAAATCCTCCTTTTTTAAATAGATTATTATTCATACTACTTATATTGTTACTGTCTAGCTTTCTTTATATTCTAAAAAAAAATAATATTATTCGAAATTTAAAAAATAAAGTGAATCTTTATTGAATATCTTTTATAGCTGGTAAATAACGGCTGATAAGAAACTTGGCTAAACCAGGTAGTATATGTTTGTTTTGAATAGTAAAAACGAGTCATAATAACAAGGAGATGGTAATCTATTGCATTTTTATTAATTGAAAGGATTTGCTAGAGTTGCTATAATATTGTTTGATTAAAATAGCTACATACTAAATAAATCTTAGTTTATAAAAAGTATATAATAATTGACAAAATGTTATAGGAGGAAAGATGAATTCTAATTATAAAGTGAAACAAGTAACAAAATTGCATGAAAGCTGCAATAAATGCGGGCTTCCTAAAATAAATTGTGTTTGCAATATAGTCCCTGAAGTTAAAACAAAAGCTAAAATATGGATACTTTCAACAGAGAAGGAGTTCTATAGGCCTTCGAATACTGCTAGAATTTTAAAATTAGTTAACCCGGAATCTACGGAGATAATTCTATGGGAAAGAACAATAAGTCCTACAGAGTTAATTAAAAACATAGAGGATGAACTTTATGATGTATATCTTGTTTTTCCGGAAGAAAATGAAAATATACAAAATGAAAACTTTGAATGTAGAATTTCTAATAGGACTCCAGCGTTTATTATTCTTGATGGTACATGGAAAGAAGCTAAAAAAATATTAAGGAAAAGTGATTACATAAAAGATATTCCTAAGATTACTTTAAATCCTAATTATAAATCAGAGTATACTTTGCGAAGAGGCATAGAAGATGGAAACTTATGCACTATTGAAGCTGCAATTGAGGTGTTAAAGTTAACTAATGATTTAGAAAGTGCTAAAATTATAAAAGAGGCTTTTCATCTATTTTTAAGTAGTTTTACTGCTGGATTATATTCAAGTGGAATGAAGAGATAAAATAATTAAAGACTTTCTAAAAAATAGTTTAATGCCATTCATAGAAAGTCTGATTGTTTTAACATGTAATAAATAAATTATCATATTTTTTAATCAGTTATTTATTTAAACATATAATTTGCCTAAAAATATAAGACATGTGTGTAATTTTATTTCAATGTGAAATCTATAATTATTTAATTACATTAACTTCAATTGTTTGTTTTAATTCTTTTACTTTTGTTAATGGTTCAGTAGGATAGCCAATTGCTAGAGCGGCAGCAGGTACAAAACCATCTGGCAGATTAAGTTTCTTTAATAATTCAGTATTAGCAGAAATAGCAAATAAAAATCCTAGTAAATATACACTACCAAGACCAAAATCAGTAGCGGCTAGTGCCATGTTTTCAACTATGCAGGCTGCATTAGCAACTTCAACAGCAGGAGCTTTTTCATTTTGTTTTCCAGAAACAACGACAAGGGTAGGTGCACCATAAAATGGATTCATATTAGGATTTTTGAATGTTTTTCTTGCTTCATTAGTAAACTTTTCTAATAAATCAGAATTTTGTATCACAGTCATATGCATTGAATTATAGGCACCCATTCCCACTGGGGCAGCACAACCAGCCTTTAGTATTATATCTAAAGATTCATCACTTATTTGTTCAGGTTTATAACTTCTTGTAGATTTACGCATCGCAATAGCTTTCATTAATTCCATTGTTAAAATCTCCTTTTCATAAGCATTTACTCAAATTATTAAACTTGGTATAATTATTATACTTACTTATTTTTTGTGGGGCAAGTACTCAGAATTTAATGATTAAGTATTATTTTTCATACCATGGAGGAATTGAAATGGCGACGAAGCAAGAATTAGAACAGTATTTAGACGAACTTAGATCGTGCAATAATGAAAACTATGAAGGGAACACAGAATGTCCAGTAAAATATACCCTTGAAGTTATAGGAGGAAAGTGGAAGTTACGCATATTAGTGAGATTGTTAAAAAATGATGTAGTACGCTTCAATGAATTAAAGAGGGAAATTCCAGGAATAACAAATACAATGCTTTCTAATTCCCTACGTGAACTTGAGAAAGATCAATTAATTATTAGAAATCAGTATAATGAGATGCCATTAAGAGTTGAATATGAGTTGACTAATAAAGGAAAAAGTTTATTGCCATTGCTATATGAACTATATAATTGGGGAAGAAGTCAAGTAGAATCTAATATATAAGAGGATGGAGTTGGCTAGATGAAAGTGTTAATTCAAATATATTGATTAACGCTTTCAATTATTTATTTGCAATCAAGAGTTCATAGCTTAGATTTATTTTTATAATAAAGAAATTAAATCTTCTTTACTTAATTTAATATAAACAATGAAAAAATATCGTTATTATGGTATAATTAGTCGAATATGTACTAAATAAAAGATATGGGTTAAAATGTTAATGATGTCATTAATATAAAATATCAAGGATATCATTGACAAAGGAGAAGTGTTTTAAAATGAGAATAAAATATAAGCTTATGATAAGCTATTTGATTTTAATTGTTTTTTCGGTAAGTGTGATTGGATCTTTAATTGCGCAGAAATCGAACAAGGCCATCTTAAATGAAGTTAATGAAAAAAGTCAACGCTTAACAGAATCAATTATTACAACTTTGAGTGTTAGAAATGATCTGCTCACAGAAAAATCCTATGGTGATTTAAACTTTGCAGAAACAATGTTAAATGATTTAACAGATTTAAGGGTGAATTATAATGAAAATATAAAAGTTGGAGAGTTTAATTTACCGGTTTTATATTCTGGAAAACAAAGATTATCTTTAGATAATACGATAGTTGATAAACTTAAACAGTCAACGGGAACAGCTACAACTATTTTTTTGTTACATGATAATAAACTTATACGGGTTTCTAGTACAATTTTCAAGGGTAACAAAAGAGTGATAGGGACATACATTACAAGTGATTCAACGGCTTATAAAAAGATAATTAGTGGTGAGGAATATACTGGTGATATTGTAATAGAAGATACAGGATATGTGACAAGAATGAAGCCTTTGTTAGATAAAGATAAGAAAATAATAGGGGCAATAGGTTTAGGAAATAAAATTATTAATGATTACTTAGAGAAAACGCTTAGTAGCATTAAATTGGGGAAGACCGGATATGCGTATATATTAGATTCTGAAGGTAATGTAATAATTCATCCATATGAAGGCGGAAAGAATGTAAGTGATTATGATTTTGTCAAAAAGATGCATGATGCAAAGGAGGGAGCAATTGAATATACTTATAATGGAGTTAAGAAGGTTGGCTATTATAAATATTTCGAAGCCTGGCATTGGTATATAGTTACTACAGCTGACTATGATGAATTAAATTCAGCATCCAAGTCGATTTTGACAACAACAATAATTACTGCTTTAATAATAATTCTTTTTGGAGGAATCATTGCGTTATTTTTGACAAATACATTAGTTAGTCCAATCAATAAGTTGAAATCTTGTATGGAGAGGGTTGGAAAAGGTGATTTGACAGTTCGATGTGACATAGATAGCAGGGATGAAATAGGAATACTTGCAAATAGTTTTAATAATATGTTGTCAGAAAATCAAAGGCTTTTAGAAGAAACATTGCAATATGATAAGTTAAAAACAGAATTTATTGCTAATATGTCTCATGAATTAAGAACCCCTTTGAATATTATCTTTTCTACTGCTCAATTATTTAATGTATTTACAAGTAAAGGTGAAGATCTAAATACTGAAAAAATAAGAAATTATACAAGTAGCATAAAACAGAACTGCTATAGATTATTAAGATTAGTAAATAATTTAATTGATATGACAAAGATAGATTCAGGTTTTATGAAACTAGAGTTAAGAAATGAAAATATAGTAGAAGTTGCTGAAGAAATAACTCAATCAACTGCTGAATATGTACGATCAATGTCAAGAACGATTATATTCGATACAGATGAAGAAGAAAAAATTATGGCTTTTGATGCGGAAAAGCTTGAGAGAATTTTGTTAAATTTAATTTCTAATGCTACTAAATTTACTAAATCGGGAGATGAAATTATTGTTGCCATTTACGATGAAAATGACCATGTTATCATTTCAGTAAAAGACACAGGACGAGGAATTAAGGAAGAGAAATTATCACAACTTTTCCAAAGATTTAAACAAATAGACCCATTGTTAAATAGAAGCCATGAAGGAAGCGGGATAGGATTATCAATAGTAAAAGCCTTAGTTGAGATGCATGAAGGAACAATTGAGGTAAAAAGTAAGTATGGGGAAGGCACAGAGTTTATAATTTCTCTTCCAGCTAAAGTTATTTCTGAGAATTATGAAGTAAAAGCTAAAAGCGATTCTACAAATCAATCTAATGTGGAAAATATTAATATTGAATTTTCCGATATTTACACGTAATGAAAAGAGCAAGACTAGGATTAAAAATATATTTTAAGAGTATAAATATATAAATGCAAGGAAAAAACATCTATTTTAGGATAGATGTTTTATTTTATAATAAGTAAATTTATTATTCGACCTATTTTACTATTTAAAGTTATATGATGAATTTGATTAAGACATACTTTCAAATATCTTTGGAACATTTAAAATTCCATACCCCCAAAATGGATTTGGTGTAATGTCTCCACTTCTAGCTATTGCACCTCTAGCTAGGTAAGATTTAATGGTTTGTGCATACATATTTGGTTCATTTCCATTTACTATTCCCCATTGAAACAGCATAGCACAAACTCCAGAAACAACCGCAGCAGCTACACTAGTGCCATTAACAATGGCAGTCTTATTTCCAGGCGCTACTGTTAATGCGTTTACCCCACCTGCTGCAACATCTATTCTATCAATATAGGATTCTAAAAAAGACATACCCGAATAATCAACAAGATTATTGTTATTTTGATTATAGGCCGCTATAGTTATTGCATAAATTGAATTGCCAGGATTAGTTATGGTGCCAAAGGGATCAGGAAAGCTAAATTGGGTGCTTCCAACAGTTATACCTCGCTGAGGCAACCAAGCATCAAATCTGCCTCTTAATAAATAGTTTGCTTGAACTCTAAGACGCCATATTCCAGGTTGTAGGTTATAAAATCTAATTCTAATTAACTCATCACCTGTAATTTCTTCAGGAAAATAGTAGTTAACTCTAATATTGGTTTTCTCAAAAATAAAAGTATGATCAGTTGTATAATTTAATATAAGAGGTATAGTGCCTGTGCTTTCACCTGAAGGTGATACTATCTCTAGTGAGACTACATCGGGTAAACTTGCCCAAATTTGAACGCCCCATAAATTTTTTTGCTCTGGTGATACTTCAAGTTCAATAACTCCAGCACCAAGTCCTTGAACTCCAGCAATTGGAACTATTGTACCAGAGGCATGGCCTCCTGCATCTCTTTGATTGCCGGTTCCAGTAACAACAGCTATGCCGCCATTACTAGAAATAAATGCAATAAAATCTTCTAAGACACCTTCGCCTTTATGATTACCTAAGGTGCTACCTAGTGGGAAATATATAACTAACGGCTTATTTGAAGTAAGTGAATATTCATATAAATATTGAAAAGCTGCGATTATGGCTGTTATATTATATACTGGAACAGTAGTATCAGGAAATTGCAATTCAAATGAATAATCTCTTATTAACTTAACTATTACAAAATTACAATCAGGAGATACACCTCTTAGATTTGGATTTTTCCCTGCTGAACCTATGATTCCAGCCATATTTGTTCCATGACCGATTTCATCTTGACTAGGAACAATATTATAAGGGGAACTTCCTTCTCTAGATGCTCTTACAGCATCATTTATCTGATTTCTATCATAAACAATTCCAAAAGGTACAGGATCATTTGGAATTGGGTTTGTGGTTATTAAAGTTTGATCCCAAATGCTTTCAATTCTTGTCAAGCCATTTGTATCCATAAATTCTTCGTTTAAATAATCTATGCCTGAATCAATTATTGCTACATTAACTCCTGTACCAGTTAAGTTTAGCGGAGAACCTGCCTGCAAAAAACCAGCCTGAGATGCTTCGAAAGGCGAAACTTGCTGTAGGGTATAAAACTCGGCTGGAACAACATAAGATATAGATTTAATATAAGGTTCATCACCCATATTTATTTCGACATCTTTTTTTACAGATACAAGAGCAAAACTTTCATTGATTATTGTTACATAATAATCTGGGATCTTAGAAACTTCTGATAGGATATCACCTTGGTACTGAACAATATAATTATCATAATTTATATCATTAAAAATCTTTTCTGCTTGCATATTTTTTTGCATTGTATCCCCCCGAAATCATGCCATAATAATTTTTTTATTTAAAATATTCCTAAAATAAATCAATTTTATTTTATTGTTATTATTTGTATAAATAATTGTGAAATGTGCATTATTAAACATACTATTTATAAGAGTAGTCAATTACCTTAATTAATAGAACCTAATTAATAATATTTATATTTACTGCAAATTATTCATTATTGATATACGGTAAAATTTAATAATGCAAGATATATGTACTACATTTGTTAACAAATTTATAGATTATAATTTTGTATAGTGGTTAATATATTACTGCTAGGCAAAATAAATTATTAAAGGAGGTAGATTGATATGGCTTCAAGAAATAGTGGAAGAAACAGAACATTAGTACCAGAAGCAAAGCAAGGATTAAACAGATTAAAAACTGAGGTTGCTTCAGAAATAGGATTAAGTAACTATGAAAGCGCAGATAAAGGAAACCTATCTTCAAGACAAAATGGTAGCGTTGGTGGGGAAATGGTAAAAAGGATGATTGAAAGCTACGAACAAGGACTTTAGAAAATAAATAAAAGTAGATGCACTGAGTAAATACTTGGTGCATTTACAATTAATAAAGATTTAATGAAAAAGATAGTTATAATGACATGACTATCTTTTTTGCTTATCTATTTTAAATAGTGGATAAAATAGATTAGGAATATTAGATAATTGTGATACTTTTTTGATGTATAAAAGAGAAAGTATTAAGTAATAGGAATGATGTGTCTAAGAATAGTATTTAAAAATCATATTAATTAAACTTACAAATTGTGGTATAATTGTTTTGTAAATCCAATGAATAAAGGAGAAAAATCGTGAGTAATAAGTCAATCTCAGCAATTATCATAATTATTATAACTTCTTTTACATTGACTTCATGCAATAATGTAACTGATCCATATAGCCATGAGAATAATATCAAATTTTTTGAGGAAACAACTCCATACAGTAAAGAGGAGAATAATGAGTACAACTATAAAATAACAAATGATAAACTATCAATTAATAGTAAAAGTAATAATTTAAATATAAAAAAAAGTAATACTAGTGAAATTAAAATAAGTATGAAAAAAATTGTTGGTGGAAAAAACGAAGATAAATTACAAGAGGCATTAAATGATATTCAGTGTTCCTATGAGAATAATACTATACAAATTGGTCCTATCAAAGATGACTCATCAATTATAAACTCAAATTTTGTTGAAACCATTATAAATATTCCTGAAAGTATTACATCTCTAGAAATAATAAGTAGTGTTGGAGATGTTAGTTTAGAAGGAGATTATAATACTTTAAAAGTTCACTCAAACATTGGAGATTTTTCATATAAGGGAATATTAAAAGAAGGAAGTGTTGACTCTATTACTGGGGAAGTTAAAATGAATTTAATGCAGCTTGAAAATAGCTATAAATATGATATTGACGGAAAGATTGGGGATATCAATATTAAATTACCTAAGAATGGTTCAATTTGTTTAACTGGAGCAGCTTCAAAAAAAGCTAAGATAGGAAAGGAGATTTATGTTAATGAGACAGGAGCAGTATTTAATATAAACAAAACTATATCAGAGGTAGAAATAGATAATTAGAATTATTTTTATTAGACAACTTCTAGAGGAATTGTAGCATAGTAAAAATTCTTAAAAATTATTAAGAATTACGTTTGGAAATATATGCTATAATTAATAAGTAGATTAATAATTAAGTTGATAAATAAAATTGAGGACTTTAGATTTATATATCATTGGGAGGATATAATTATGGCAAGTATATTAAATGAAGAGGAAGTATTATGTTCGATTAATTCTTATAGGAATATTAAGATTGCTACAAAGATGGGAAATATTCTTACAAATGTGATTACAGGAGGGATAGCAGGTGGAGTAGTGAATGATTTTAAATTAAGCCTTACTCCTGATAATTTATATATCCAAGCTATTGAATATGCGGCTTGGGGAGGGTTGCCTGAAGTATTATATACAAATAAAATACCAAGAGAAGATATAAAAAATTTTAAGGTGAAAAATGAAGAGAATAAGGAATTTATAACTATAATTATAGTTAATGATGAAGAGTTGAATTTTATAAGAGATAATGAGCAGAAGAATGATTTAGCATCAATAATGGCAGCAATTATCTCAAATAGCAAAAATGTAGTATAACTTTTTGAATTATTAATTAAATAAATTGAGGGCTTGCATTATTTGCATAAAAAATACTTTAATAAAAGTATTTATCTAATTGCATATTCGATTATAAGGTGATTCTTGAATAGAAATAAGAATTACCTTTTTTGATTTTTAAGAATGGAAGATAATATGTTTCAAAAAATGCACAACATTATTAACCAGTACATAGATTATAATGTAAGCGATTTTAACTATGTTTCAATGATATATACTAATAGATTAAATTTCTACTTAATATTTAGAAATTAATTCTAAGGAGGTTCGTAGGAATATGACAAAAGAAGATGAAGGAAAAACAGTTAAAGTTATATCAATCGATACTATTGATGAAAGCAGAGCAATTCAAGTTGGAGATTTAGGAAAAATAGATAGTTATGAGAATGAAATGACTTGCGTACTGCTTAAAACTGGATTAGCAAAAGGAAGTATATATTGTTTAAATGAAAGTCAACTTAGTTTGTTGGAATAATAAAAAATTATAGTTTGTTATAAATAGATGCCAATGCTATAATACTAAGCATTGGCATATAATTTCAAATAAAAATCCGAAATATCGGTACTCTGATTTTGACGCCTATCTCCCGATAGGTGGGTGTCCTCACAGATTCCTCAATCGCCTTCAAAACCCAACAAGGGACTCATTTGTAGGTACATTTCTTCATCTAAATATTGAACTCCAAAAAAATAAATGTAGGTTCAAAATAAGAGTTTAACGAGTATCTCAGAATTTAAAATCAAATATAATCGTGCACTCAATGTTGACAATTAATCTACTTGCGCTACAGATCTAGTAGCTCAAACTAGGTTTATCCACGGCACTCAGAAATTATCACTTACCGCTGCTTCCTTCCGGATCTGACGGAGTTCATGAGTTTCTGCTGCATGGGACCCAATTCTCAGTACCACTTTAATCAGTCAGACCAAACATATTAAAGTCTAAAGTGAGAATTCAATCCTGCTATAGCGGATTGCAGGTTACAGGGCACCGCTGGCTCCCCATCTAGCACGATAACCTCTTGTTCATGGCAGCTAATTTGTTGCCGTGAAGTTATAATAACATATTTATTGTATAGGTGCAATATTAATTAACGTGGTAATTTATACCCCTTATGGATAGTACTCATAATCAGCAAGGAGACACATTATTCCCTGCTTTCTATGTTGTAATATAGTCTTAATTTAATGATAAAATAATTACTATACTAAACTTTTATTCTGGATAATATATTATTAAAGATAAGAGAAAGAAATTTGAAAAAGATTTATACTTTTATCTTTCGAGTAAATTATCATATTAAATATATAGGCTGGTGAGGGAGTTATGAACAAGTTTTTGATAATATTTGTAATTTGTATAGTAAATCTTATTACAATTCTCAAAAAGATATTTAGACGTAAAGTAAAAGATGAAATTAAAGTTACCATAGGCGCAAGACATGATGATAAACCAATATTTAAGAGTTCATTTATTCAAAAATGGTATGCAAAAGACTTTAGTTTAGAGAGATGGATAGAGGAACTAAGAATGTTGCAAAATGTTGGAATTGAAGAGATAATACTTCAAAGTATTGTAGATACAAAAAATAAAGAGGCTGTTTATAATACTCTTCTTGAAGGTTTTGTTTCAAGTGAGAATGATATGATTAAATCTGCACTAGATGCAGCGGAGTATATCGGGATTAAGGTAAGAGTTGGTCTTGGGGAAAGTGAAGATTGGTGGGAAAAAGGTTGGTATGATTTTAAATGGTTGAGTGAGGAAGCTGATATAAATAAAAAGATAGTGAATGAAATATTAGGAAAATATGGAGACCATAAAGCGTTTGGGGGATGGTACATACCTTATGAATTTTCTGAGTTCTTCATAACCACAAAATCACAACAGATAAATTTAAATTTATTTTATAAAAGTATAGCAGAAGAAATTAAAAGCAAAAACAAGAACTTTAGTATAATGATAGCACCTTTTTTCAGCTCCAACAGATTTAAAATTGGATCAGTAGGATTATGGAAGAAAATAATACAAAATGTCTTAGTGGATACGAGTATTGATATAGTATCGCTACAAGATAGCATAGGTGTAGGGTATAATACTTTCGAGAATGTTTCAGCATTATTTTATTATACTAAACAGGCCACAGATGCTTTAGGCATAACTCTTTATGCAGATATAGAAACATTTGATTCAACAGAAAAAGGAAATATTCCAGTAGATCTAAAAAAAATCCTTAAACAAATGTCTGAAGTATATTGCTACGTTGATGGATTTGTTGCCTTTAGTATTAATCACTTTCAAAATAAAAACGAAGAGAATCAGATAGGTAACTACAATAATTATTTAGAATACTACAATAAAATTAAAATAGAAGAGCTATTTGAAAAAATAACTCAAAATATATGATATGTACAAATTTTCTATCAATACCTCTAATTATCTTCTGGATTAATATATAGTAAAGTATAAGAAACATTCAATTTTGGATGTTTTTTATATGTACCCATACAATTGATATAATAATCTTAAGATGATATAATCATTACATTATTTCCATATAAAAACAAAATAATGCAAAAGGGGGGGGAATTGTATGGAAAATAAGAACTCTAGAATTGTTAAACTAATACAAACAGGGATACTTGCAGCACTGTGTTTTGTATCATTTACTTTTCTTTCTATAAAAATACCGGTTGGTGGAGATGCAGTTTCATTACACATTGGAAATGCTTTCTGTGTATTAGCGGCTTTACTTCTTGGAGGATGGTATGGAGGATTAGCGGGGGCTATAGGTATGACAATATCTGACTTACTAGATCCAACATATGCTATTGGAGCACCAAAAACTTTTGTTTTGAAATTATGTATAGGTTTGATAACAGGATTAATTGCTCATAAATATGCCAAGATAGATGAAAGTAATGACAAAAAGTATGTGGCAAAGTGGACCATTATTGCCTCAATTGGAGGATTGGCTTTTAATGTTGTTTTTGATCCGATTGTTGGATATTTCTACAAGCAATATATTCTTGGACAACCTCAGCAAGTTGCTGCTATATTGGCTAAGTTTAGCGTATTTGCTACTTTTATTAATGCAGTGATATCTATAATATTAGTAAATATTATTTATAATGCTATAAAACCAATATTAACTAAGTCAGGGTTATTATTACCTGTAGGAAAAAATAAACTCATGAACCAATAAAATTTTAGTAAATACTAAAAAATATGATATTAAAATAATAGGTCATTAAAATCTTAAAATGTGGATTTTAGTGACTATTTTTATACAAAAAATAAGAATTATAGACAATGTGAAAAGAATATATTATTACTCAGATATTTATCGGGAATCATATTACGATATTCTTGCTTATAAATGAAGTTTTTATATAATTATGCAGAAAATAATGATTAAGTTTTTAAAAAATGTTATAATTGGAGGAACACGTAAGAAATATTTAGAAAACTCTTGAGGTGAGATATGAAAACATTTAATACTAAATATAATGGTTATGAAACGCTAAAATCCTATATTGATGATAACGCCATAGCAAAATATGATAACATATTAGTACAAGTGTTTTCTGGAATAGGAAAGAAGGAATTTATAGAAGATTTAATTAAGAATCTAAAATTACTAATTCCGAAATGCAAAATAATTGGTGCTACTTCCTCAGGAGAAATACTTGATGGTAATATATTTGAGAATGAATGTCTAATTGCAATAACTGTATTTGAAAAAACATTAATTAAAACAATCTCAATAAATGAAAAATTAGTGGATTATCAGAAAGGGATAGAAATATCTCGTCAATTAAACTTTCCTGATGCAAAAGTCATAATATCTTTTGGTGATACTAATATTAATGGTGGAGATTTTTTAAGAGGAATAAACTCTGTAAATGAACAAGTTACAGTTGCAGGTGGAATCGCAGGAAAATGTAACTCTAATGATGAAACATATATCTTTACTGAAAATGGTGTGGTAAAAAATACAGTTGTGGCAGCAGTTTTAGAAAATAAAAATTTATATGTAAATAATAAGAGTAGTTCAAATTGTATCCCTATAGGTAAAGAACATGAAATAACATCAGTTCAAGAAAATATTCTAAAAAAAATAGATCATGGATCTGCAAAAGATTTCTATAGTACGTACTTAGGCACAAGGATAAACGAAGAAATTTCTCGAATGGGAGCTAAATTCCCATTGATGATAAAAAGAGAAAATAGATACATTAGTGTACATGTTTTAAAATGTGTTGGTGATGAAGAAATAATTATGTCATCTAAAATAGCTCTAGGCGAAAAGGTTAGAATGGGGTATGGTGATTATAGAGAAATATTACAAGGGGCAAGAGATATGTATGAAAAAATTAAAGATTGTCCTGGAGAGGCTATATTTATATACTCTTGTGACTCGAGGAAAAACTTGCTTAAAGAAATGGGTGCAAAGGAGATAGTACCAGTTAGTTCTGATATTTTATCAGTAAGTGGATTTTACACTTTCGGTGAATTTAATAAAGTAAATAATACTAATATTTTCTGTTCGGAAACAATGACAATACTAATACTTTCAGAAGATATGGATGCAAGAATTAAAATAGATAATGGAATTTATGATGAATATGGGTATTATACTAGTGAAGATTCAGCACTATATAATCTTATTAAAACTGCAGGAGAAGAACTAAATGAGTTGAATTTAAAGCTTGAAGAAAAGATTAAAGAAAAGACGGAAGAATTAGAAAAACAATATTTTATAGATACATTAACTGGATTAGAAAATAGAAATAAATTAATTAAAGATTTATCAGTGGGAAAATATAATAAGCTTGTAATAATTGATATAAAATCATTTAATGATATAAATGATTTTTATGGAAACACAATAGGAGATGAAGTATTGAAATCATTTTCTGAATTAATTAATTTATATTGCACTCAAAATAATCTTAAAGGATATAGAATAAACTCAGATATATTCGCTATAGCAAATAATGAAGGAGTAAAAGAAGAATTTATTGAAAAGATAAAGTTATTGCAACATATAATAAATAATAAGTGCTTATTCTACGAAGAAGTTAAAATATTTATAACCGTTACAATGGGGGTTGCTTTAGAGGAAGAATCGTTATTTGAAAAAGCTGAAATGGCATTAAATTATGCAAAGAAAAACAGAAATTTTTTTCAAGAATATAAAGAAGAATTAAATATATATGAGGGGATTAAAGAAAATATAATATGGACTAAAAGAATAAGGGATGCTATATCAGAGGATAGGATTTTTCCATTTTTTCAACCAATAGTAAATAATAGCTCAGGAACAATTGAAAAATTTGAAGCTTTAATAAGAATGATAGATAAAAAAAATGGGAAGATTATATCGCCTTATTTTTTCCTGGATATTGCTAAAAAATCAGGACTTTATAAAGAGTTGACTGTTATAATGTTAGAAAAAACCTTTGAGGTTTTAAATAAAACTAATTATGAAATATCTATAAATCTTCTTTTTCAAGATATCATAAATAGTGAAATTAGAACGTTGATTATTGACAAACTTGAAAAAGCAAATGACCCTAAAAAAGTCGTATTCGAAATAGTGGAGTCAGAAGGAATTGAGAATTTTAACGAAGTAACAGAATTTATAAGGGAAATAAAAAAATATGGTTCTAAGATTGCTATTGATGATTTTGGAACAGGGTATTCAAATTTTAGCTATCTTATGAAGCTAAATGTAGATTATATAAAAATAGATGGTTCTATAATAAAAAATATTCATAAAGATAAATCAGCAGAGTTAGTCACAAAAACCATTGTTACATTTGCTAAGGAACTAGGAATAGAAACTGTTGCTGAGTTTGTATCTGATGAGGAGATATATAATAAAATAAAAGAATTAAATATAGATTATTCTCAAGGATATTATTTTTCAGAACCAAAGTATAACATTGAATAAAATAGAAAACCATGAAAACCTTAATTGTAGATTTTCATGGTTATTTTATTCATTCAATAAGTGTGAAAACTGGTTTTTAGACCATTTTTCAATTATTTTTAAGGCAGGAACAAGTTCCTTACCCTTTTCGGTAAGAAAGTATTCAACTTTTGGAGGTATTTCAGCGTATATTTGCTTAGAGATTATTTCATCACTTTCAAGTTGCTTTAACGATTCATTTAATACCTTTTGACTGACGCCGCAAGTAATTCTTTGTAATTCCAAAAATCTTTTAGGGCCATCAGATAAAT
Source organism: Clostridium chromiireducens (assembly GCF_003575225.1). Classification (NCBI taxonomy): domain Bacteria; kingdom Bacillati; phylum Bacillota; class Clostridia; order Eubacteriales; family Clostridiaceae; genus Clostridium; species Clostridium chromiireducens. Next base: position 77,515 of record NZ_QXDJ01000003.1, read on the forward strand.
GGCATAGTATTACAGCTTTCCATTTTCCCCTTATAGTTTCGAAGCCCAAATCTAACGCACATATGTACGACTTACCTTTATGTTCTATCAAAATATCATCACCTACATTATTAAATATTTTATAGTCAATTATATTATAAATATAAGAAATTTAAAATAGAATACTAAACAAAAAAATATATATAGTTGTTAAAATCATAATTCTAACTTTAAAGTAAGCTTCTAACTTTAAAGTGCCTACTTGTTACTAGCAATTCTTCCTAATATACTGTACATAGTGACAATAGTACATGCTATGAAACAAAATAAGATGAAAAGGTTAGGTGGGAAAATGAAAGTAGTTGCATTTAATGGAAGCCCTAAAAAAGAAGGGAATACATTTCACGGAATAAAAATGGTTACAGAAGAGTTAAAAAAGGAAGGTATAGAAGTTGAAATTATTCATGTTGGTAATAAGATAATAAGAGGATGTTTAGCTTGCAATGGTTGTGTAAAAAATCAAAATGAAAAGTGTGTAATTAATGACGAAGTAAATGAATGGATTCAGAAGATGAAAGAGGCTGATGGTATAATATTGGGCTCTCCGGTTCATTATTCATCATTAGGAGCTACAATGAAGGCATTTTTAGATAGGGCATTTTATGTTACAAGTGTAAATAATTCTATGTTAAGACATAAGGTTGGAGCTTCGGTTGTAGCTGTCAGACGTTCAGGCGGAGTTCCAACTTTTGAACAACTAAATAATTATATTAATTATTCTGAAATGCTTATGCCAACTTCAAACTATTGGAATGTAATTCATGGAGCAGCTCCAGGTGATGTTAAAGCGGATGAAGAGGGAAAACAAATTATGAGAGTCCTTGGAAAGAATATGGCTTGGCTTATGAAACTAATTGATTTTGGAAAGGGAGAAGTTAAAGAACCAGAGAAAGAAAACAAGATATTCACAAATTTTATTAGATAAGATTTATATAGGAGAGGTGCTTTTTATATAAGTACCTCTTATTATTTTAAGAATAATAAACTCAATTATTGTAATATAGCAAAGGAAAAGATGATTGTTTTTATTAGAATCATAATATTTATAGATATAAGCCGTAAAATGATTTTTGTATTTAACACGCTAGTAAATATGATTAATGTTCGTGTTTGTTAAAAAAAATAAGATTTTTTTTACTTTTTTCTTGATTTTTATTTATATATAAGCTAAAATTACCTAGTAAAAAGAACTATTGATAAAAAAAACTAAATAATATTCACTTGTATAAATTCAACGATATGGGTTGAGTGTTTCTACCAAGCTGCCGTAAATTGCTATAGGGCTATAAGTGTCTGCTAAAGAATTATATTTAATGTCAAGGAGAGATAAGAATGAATTATGATGTAATAATAGTAGGTGCTGGTCCGGCAGGAATATTTACTGCGTACGAGTTAAAGAAACAAAAGCCACAAGCAAAAATACTTTTGATTGAATCAGGTAAAAGTATTGATAAAAGGCATTGCCCCAAAGATAAAACTAAAAAGTGTGTGTCATGTAAACCTTACTGTCATATTACTACAGGGTTTTCAGGCGCAGGAGCATTTTCAGATGGGAAATTATCATTAAGCTACGAAGTAGGTGGAGATTTACCAGAACTTGCAGGTGTTGAGTTAGTACAAGAATACATAAATTATGCAGATTCAATTTACCTAGACTTTGGTGCAGATACTAAGGTTGAAGGTGTTGGGAACAACGAAGCTGTTAAGGAAATAAGAAGAAAAGCCATTCAAGGTGGATTAAAATTGGTAGATTGTCCAATAAGACATTTAGGAACTGAAAAAGCTCAAGAGATATATTTGAAAATTCAAAATCATCTACTAGAAAATAGTGTTGATATTAAATTTGATACAACAGTTAAAAATCTTTTGATAAAAGATTCTGAAGTGTACGGTGTTTTAATATCAGATTCATTGACTAAGAGTAAAGATGAGGAAGTACGTTCAAATAAAGTAGTTGTAGCAACAGGAAGAAAAGGAGCTGATTGGTTAAAGGATATGTGCATTGAGCACAAGATAAACCACTGTGCAGGTCCAGTTGATATCGGTGTAAGAGTTGAGCTTAGAAATGAAGTAATGGAAAGTGTAAATAATGTACTTTATGAATCTAAACTTATAGGTCATCCAGCACCATTTAAAGATAAGGTTAGAACGTTCTGTCAAAATCCAGGTGGTTTTGTGAGTCAAGAAAATTATGATAATAATCTAGCAATAGTTAATGGTCATTCATATAAGGATAAAAAATCTGATAATACAAATTTGGCAATATTAAGTTCTCATAATTTTTCAGCTCCTTTTAATGAACCAATTGAGTATGGTCAAAAGGTTGCAGAGCTTGTTAATATGTTAGGAAACGGCAAAATATTAGTTCAACGATATGGAGATATACTAGATGGCAAGAGAACATGGGAAAAAGAATTATTTGAATCTAATGTTAGACATACGTTACCAGATGCAGAAGCAGGAGATTTAACATCAGCTATGCCATATAGAACAATGACAAACATTTTAAACTTTATACAAGCAATGGATACGGTTGTTCCAGGTTTTGCTAGTAGAGAAACATTATTATATGGTCCAGAGATCAAATTCTATAGTAATAGAATTAATCTAGATGAAAACTTCGAAACCAATATAAAAGGATTGCATTGTTTAGGGGATTCAAGTGGTTGGACTAGAGGATTAATGATGGCGTCCGCTATGGGTGTGATTATGGGAAGAAAACTTTAAAGATTATTATATAAAGGTTTATAGATAAAAAATATATATCCAGTGTGTTTATAATGACATATGTAAGAAAAAAGCAACCTGCTTAGGGGAACAGGTTGCTTTTTAAAACTGTAAATATATTTAAATAAGGGGTAAATAATAATGCATTAACTACTTTACAATACCATTATAAAATAGAATTATGGCAGTATTATGTCAAAATAATTAACTAGATATAAATTATTAATAATATAAATGTAAAGTCAAAATGGCTCGTTTTTAGTGAAGAAAGCAATCATCTTAGTGGAAAATGATAATTGAACATGCTATAATTAAATTATTAAACTATAGATATAGAAAGACAGAGGATTGACAATTATGGAAATTAAAATTGAAATTCCAGTATTAAAAATATTAGCAATTGCATGTTCAGGGTTATTAGGATATGTCACTGGAATGATAATATACAGATAATAATCTAACAACGATACAATACATGTGGAAAATATAATTGTAACAAAATTTATAATTTCGATGAATATTAAAACATGCATATATTTTGATCAAATCATAAAAAACAGTCATTAATTTGGCTGTTTTTTGCATAAAGTCTAATTACAATAAAATAATTATATTGGGTAATGTTGAGTTGGAAAATTGAATTTTTTTATCACAAGTTGAATAATAGCAGAAGAACTTTAAAATCCTGGTATTATTAAAGATAAAAAATAAAGAGTTATATTAAGATTTAAAATAATATAACTCTTTATCTATATAATTTAATACAATCCAGCACTCATAAGCCTTTTTCTAATTTGCGGTCCAACAAGTGATGCAATTATAATTTTTATTAAATCACCAGGGATAAAAGGGAGTACGCCAACTGCTAGAGCTTTGTTGAATGTCATATGCGCTACATATGATAACCAAGCTGTTCCAAATAAGTATGTAACAGTAGTACCTATTACCATTCCTAAAAAGCCCATATAAATTTTATTAGAAAATTTATCAATAAATAGCCCGCTAATAAATGCCATAAAAATGAATCCAATTAAGTATCCACCTGTAGGACCAGCTAATTTAGGCAATCCACCAGAAAATCCTGAAAATACTGGAAGTCCAATAAGACCTAAGAGAAGGTAAACCGTATAACTAATTGTTCCTCTTCTCCTTCCCAATATGTATACTGAAAAATAGATTGCTAAATTAGTTAAAGAAATTGGCACAAGGCCAATAGGGAGTGAAAGTGGACCTAGGATACAAGTAACTGCACTCATTACTCCAATTAAAGTTAGCTGACGCGTATTGGGTTTGTTTATATTTTCCATATTTATTATCTCCTTTGTATATAGTTTATTAATGATTTTAATAATGTGTATTTCTATCTTTTTATATCAAAGCCTAGATTTGTAAGCATTATTTTATCTTGAAATGTATTGTTTCCTACAGTTGTTAACATATCTCCTGTAATTGTGGCATTGGCTCCTGAACGGAAAATTTTTGTACCTCCATCTGTAAAATAAGTTCTACCAGCCGCCATACGAATATAAGCAGTTGGATTTATGTATCGAAAAATTGCGATTGTTCTTAGTATATCTTCTTCAGGAATTCTTTCTAAGTTTTCAAATGGTGTGCCTTTAATAGGCATTAGTACGTTTATCGGTATTGAAATTACATTAAGTTCTGATAAACTTATGGCCATATCAATTCTGTCTTTCCAAGTTTCGCCCATTCCTATAATTCCACCTGAGCAAACTTTTAAACCTACCTTTTGAGCAAGTTTTATTTCTTTAATTTTATCTTCGTATGAATGAGTAGTGCATATATTATGAAAGTTATTTTTAGAAGTCTCGATGTTTGCATGATACATTGAAACTCCAGCTTCTTTTAATTTCATAAACTCTTCTTCCGTTAAAAAGCCATGAGATGCACATAAATTAATTGAACACTCTTTATTCATCATTTCATAGGATTGTACGGCTTTTTGAAAATCTTCACCGGTCAATGCCCTTCCAGCTGTAACAATAGAGTATCTATGTACGCCATTTTTCTCATTCTTTTTACAATCTTCTAAAATTATTTCTGGATCTAAAAAATTATACTCTTTAACCTCTGCCTTATGGTGGGTTGATTGGGCACAAAACTTGCAATTTTCACTGCACCTGCCGCTACGTCCGTTAATAATTGTACAAAGGTCAACTTTGTCACCACATAATTCTTTACGAATTTTATCAGAGCCTTCGCAAAGTTCTTTTAAATCAGCAGTCAATAAAAAATCTAAATTATCATTTCTATTTAATCGTCTTCCAGCTATAATTTCATCAGCTAATTTCTTCATTTTCATTCCCCCAAAAATCTAACGTAAAATTAATTTAAAATTAGTATATAATTTATTTGCAATATTGTCAACCTTCCAAATTATTGTTGGTTGACAATTAGTTCGTAATAGTTAACATTCACTAAGAGAAAAAACGTAGTATTAACTAAAAAAATTATTATGAATTAGTGAATTTATTTATCCCCAAAAGGATTATCAAATATGAAAAAGTATTAATAAATTTGTGAGGAATCTTGTATGTTGAAGATTAATTCTTATCTACAATTATCGTAATATATCATATTATAGAATAGTTATAAATACTTTAAAGGATAAATCTTATGAATCAAATAAGAAATAATGATAATCATAGCTTAAGAAATCAAGATGGTACTAGGGGAAACAATAAATTAAGAGTCATTGGTAAAGGGACTGTAAGTGTAAGACCAGATGGAGCTGAGGTTATAGTTGGCGTTACAACAGAAGATAAGCAATTGGAAGTTGCACAACAGGAAAATGCTCAAACTATGCAGCAAGTTATCAATAGTATAAGAGCTGTAGGGGTGCCCCAAAGGAATATACAAACTCGAAATTATAACATTAGACCTGATTATGATTATATTAATGGTGAGCAGATATTCAGAGTATATGAAGTAAGCACTAACCTTGAAGTTGTAATTAGTGATATTAATTCCGTGGGTCAAATAATTGATACAGCTGTAAGTAATGGTGCTAATTCTGTGAATGGTATTATTTTTACAATTTCAGATGAAACAGCACAATATTATGAGGCTTTAAGGAGAGCAGTTGAAGATGCTCAAAATAAGGCTAGAGTTATTGCAAATGAACTTAATGTAAATCTAGATATAATACCGATAGAGATAAATGAACAGAACGAGGAGGAAATAATGCCTGCAGTAATGACTCTTAAAAGCTCAAATGCTTCTACACCAATTGAGGCTGGAGAAAATATAATAAATGCGGATATAGAAGCTATATTTGTATATTCAAAATATTAAAAAACTAAAACACAAAATGAAAGTCAGATTATTTTATATAATTTTATCTGGCTTTTGCTTTTTAAAAATTATATGATTATATAAAGTAAAAGATAAAAATTAAATTGTTTAGGTTTAAAACGCTAAATATAACAATAAAAATCAACCTAAACATAGTCAAGGTACTTAAATTAAAGTTGAAGTTGTAATTTAAAAATACTGGAGGTAATAATTATGGCTATATTTGAAGCTTGTGTTGGAAATTATGAAGAAGCGATTTCGGCTGCAAAAAGAGGAGCAGATAGAATTGAACTTTGTGATAACTTGATGGAAGGGGGAACGACACCAAGCTATGGTACAATTAGGAAAACATTAGAAAAATTAGATATTCCTATAATGGTGATTATAAGGCCACGAGGAGGCAATTTTACATATATAAAAGACGAGATAGAAATAATGAAATATGATATACAAATGTGTAAGGATCTTGGAGTACATGGAGTTGTAATTGGAGCAATTAAAGAATCAAAAATAGATAAGGATATTATAAAAGAGTTGATTAGCCTAGCAAAACCACTAAGTATAACTTTTCATATGGCATTTGATGAAATAGAGGATAAGTATACTGCTATTGATGAATTAGTAGATCTTAAAATAGATAGAATACTTACAAAAGGTGGTGCTGAAGATGCTATATCTGGAAAGGATACTATAATAGAATTGATTAATTATGCCAATGGAAGAATCTCAATAATGCCTGGCAAGGGTGTTAATACAGATAATAGAGATTTTCTTCTTGCATATACAGGAGCAACTGAAATACACGGGAGTAAGATAATTTAAGCAGCTTAAACGTAATGTTTTGTATATAAGAAAACCAATGCTTAATAACTAAGCATTGGCATAGAATGTCTTATATATTATCCAAAATAGCGGTACTCTAATTTTGATCCCTATCCTTCGATAGGTGGGTGCCCTCACAGATGTTTAAATCGCCTTCAATGCCGTGCAAGGACTCATAAGAAAGTACATTGTCTCATCTAAATAATTGAGCTCCCGTAGTTTAAGTGTAGGTTCAAAATAAGAGCTTAACGAATATTTCAGAATTAATAAATCCATACATGGTGGTTAAACTGCACAAATAATAAACACATGTACAGATTTAAGCTAGTCCAAACCAAGATGTTACAAGGTATTACTAACTTATAATTTGGCAGGAAAATTATTAGAAAAGTATATATTTTTCAGCCGTGAAGTTATGATAACATATTTAAAATTTCTATGCAATAGATATGCCTATGGGAATTTAAACCTTAAGAATAAATTACTAGAACTCTCTAATTTGAAAACTCTACGAAGTGCTGAAAAATATTTGAATGACAAATATCTAGTGTAGAAGAGCATATATCTATTTTTGCTTGATGAGAACATTAGAAAATTAATATTAGTAAATAAAAATAAAGTATTGACAATGCAAAAAAACCAATGTATACTACACCTATAGGAAATAAGGAAAAACAAATAACTTATCAAGAGTGGTGGAGGGACTGGCCCTGTGAAACCCAGCAACCGATTTAATAAAATTTTTATGAAGATTCGGTGCTAATTCCTGCAGCTTTAGCTGATAGATAAGAGGGAGAATTTTTATGCAATGACGCACTAGAGTTTGATCTCTAGTGCTTTTATTTTTTAAAGTAAGTTTTTATAATTCTTTATTTTATTATTAAATGTAAGATAAAGAATTATTCTTTAATAATATATATGAGTATTTTGATAAGAATTATTTAGATACTAAGTTAAATTAGGGGGTTAAAGACATGCCGAAATTAAGTAACAGATTAGACTGGTTTTCTGAATCTGTAATTAGAAAAATGACAAGAATAGCAAATAAATATGGATCAATAAATCTTTCTCAAGGGTTCCCAGATTTTGATCCTCCAAAGGCAATACTTGAAGGATTAAAGGAAGTTGCAAATAAAGGACCTCATCAATATTCAGTAACTTGGGGTGCTCAAAACTTTAGAGAAAAACTTGCTTTAAAGCAAGAGAAGTTTATGGGAATTCATATTAATCCAGATGAGAACGTCCTTGTGACATGTGGAAGTACAGAAGCAATGATGTGTGCAATGATGAGTGTTTGTAATCCAGGAGACAAGGTGATAGTATTTTCACCATTTTATGAAAACTATACTGCGGATACTATTTTATCAGGAGCTGAGCCTATATATGTTGAATTAAAACCGCCAGCTTTTAATTTTGATAAAGAAGAACTAAGAAGTGCATTTAAGCAGAATCCAAAGGCGCTAATTCTTTGTAATCCATCAAATCCTACAGGGAAGGTTTTTACTAAAGAAGAGCTATTATATATAGGAAGTCTGGCAAAAGAGTATGATACTTTTGTTATTACCGATGAGGTTTATGAGCACATAATATTTAAACCTTACAAACATACTTATTTAGCGGCACTTGAAGGTATGTTTGAAAGAACAATTTCTTGCAGTTCATTGTCAAAGACTTATTCAATAACAGGATGGAGGCTTGGATACATAATTGCAAGTAAAGAAGTAATAGAGAATTGTAAAAAGGTACATGATTTTTTAACAGTAGGAGCTGCATCACCACTTCAAGAAGCAGCCATTAAAGGTTTAGAATTTAGAGATGAGTATTATGAAGAACTAAATAATACTTATGAGAAAAAAAGAAAGTTATTCTTAGATGGGTTAGATGAAATAGGGCTTAAGTATTATGAACCTCAAGGAGCCTATTATGTTATGGTCGATATATCTGAATTTGGATATGACGATGATTATAAATTTTGTGAATGGTTAGCACAAGAAATAGGAGTAGCAGCAGTACCAGGATCAAGCTTTTTTAGAGGAAATGTAAGTAATTATATAAGATTCCATTTTGCAAAGAAAGAAGAAACATTAAAAGAAGCACTTAAGAGACTTGAGAAATTGAAAGAGTATAGATAGTGAAAAATATGTAATTTTAATTAATTAATATAGTATTTAAACCAATGATAAATTCTAACAAAAATTACATTGGAAATTTAATATAATATCAGCAAAATATAGGGGGAATAAAAATGAAAATTATTAAAAAACTAGCGGCATTAATAGTATTAGGAACAATAGGAGCAAGCATAGTTGGATGCAGCAGTAGCAAAGAAACAGCAAAAACAGATAATAAAGAAGGAAATAAGAATATTCTAGTCGGAGTATGCCCAGGACCTTATGGCGATATGGTTAAAGAAGCGTTAGCATCAGCATTGAAACCTAAAGGATATACAGTTACAACTAAAGAATTTAGTGATTATATTCAACCAGATAAAGCTTTGGATAATAAGGAAATTGATGCAAACCTATTTCAACATACTGAATACTTAAAGAAATTTAGTGCAGATAATAATCTGAAGATTTCACCTGTAATTGTTGTTCCAACTTTAGGTATGGGTGTATTTTCAAATACATTAACTTCGCTAGACCAGTTGAAAGATGGGGCTAAAATAGCAATACCAAATGATGCGTCTAATTTAGCTAGAGCATTAAGACTATTAAAAGCAAATGGGGTAATTAAATTAAAGGATAATATTGATGAAACAAAAGCAACTGAAAAAGATGTTGCGGAAAATCCAAAAAATATTAAGTTTACACCAATTGAGGGAGCACAGCTTGCGAGAAGTATAGAAAGTGTTGATGCAGCGGTAGTGCCAGGTAATTTTGCATTTGCATCTAAACTTGACTATTCTAAAGCATTAACTGTTGAAAAACTAGCTGAAAATTATAAAAATGTAATTGCAGTAAGAACAGAAGACTTAGATAAAGATCTTGGGAAAGATTTAAAAGAAGCTGTAGAATCTAAAGAATTTAAAGATGCAATTGAAAATGGTAAATTCAAAGATTTCAGTAAACCAGACTGGTGGAAATAATACTGACTATAAACACATGAAATTATATACTTTTAAGTTGAATGTTAATATAGAGGTGGTGAAAACAATGATTGAATTAAAAAATATAAATATTGAATTTAAGTCAAAAGGAAGTTTAATTCAGGCGGTAAAGGATGTAAATTTAACTATTAATAAGGGTGAAGTATTTGGAATTGTTGGTTTAAGTGGGGCTGGCAAAAGTACTTTGGTAAGAGTGATAAATTTATTGCAAAAACCTTCATCTGGACAAGTATTTATTAATGGAGAGGATATTACTACATTAAAAAGATCAGAGCTTAGACAAACAAGGCTTAAGATAGGTATGATATTCCAACATTTTAATTTAATAAGTGGTAAAACAATTTATGAAAATATTGAATTTGTTCTTAAAGTTAATAATTATCCCAAAGAAAAAAGAAAAGATAGGATATATGAACTTTTAGAACTTGTAAATTTAAAGGATAAAGTTGATGTATTTCCTTCCAATTTAAGTGGAGGACAGAAACAAAGAGTAGGTATTGCAAGAGCTATTGCAAATAATCCGGAAATACTGCTTTGCGATGAGGCAACCTCAGCTTTGGATTTAGAAAACACAGAAGAAATATTAAAACTTTTGAAAGATATAAAAGATAATACAGGGATTACAATAGTATTTATAACTCATGAAATGGAAGTAGCAAAGAAACTATTTAATAGAGTTGCTGTAATGAGTAATGGTGAAATAGTAGAAGTTAATGACGTTTATTCAATTTTCTCAGATCCTAAACATGAAGTGACTAAATCATTAATTAACAGAAACTCCAATTTAGTATTACCAAAAGAAGTTTTAGATTCTGTAAGCAAAGGTGAAATTATTAAGGTTTACTATAAGGGAGATAATAGCTTAAAACCAATAATTTCAGAAGCGGCTAAGAATTTTGATGTTGATATTAGCATTATTCACGGAAAAATAGATTATATTGACGGAAAACCAATAGGGATATTAATTATCAATATAACAGGAGATAAGGATGAAATAGCAAGAGCAAAGATGTATATTAAAGAAAATGTTATAAGGACAGAAAGAATAGTAAATGAATATCTGGAGGTGATTTAATTTATGGATTCAACAATTGAAATATTAAAAAATGAACTTGGTCAAGCTGTCTTGGATTCTGGAAAGATGATTGGAACAGCAATGATTATTTCATTAATAATTGGAGGGGCTTTAGGTCTTATATTATATTTAACTTCAAGCAACTTGTTTTTCAAAAACAAATTATTAAACTCAATTGCAGGATTTATTATTAATGTAATACGTTCACTTCCTTTTGTTATACTGCTAGTATTATTACTGCCGCTTACTAAGATAATAGTTGGTACAAATATTGGTCCAGAAGCCGCAACCGTTCCTATAACAATTGCAGCAATAGCTTTTTTTGCAAGGTTATCCGAAGGTGCATTTAGCGAAGTTGATAAGGGAGTAATTGAGGCAGCAATTTCATCTGGTGCTAGTTTATATCTCATTTTATTTGATGTACTAATAGTAGAAGCATTTCCGAGTTTAATAAGAGCCATCACAGTAAATTTAGTAAGTTTAATAGGCTATTCAGCTATGGCAGGAATAGTTGGTGGCGGAGGTATAGGTGACCTAGCTATTAGATATGGATACTATAGATATGAAACTGGGGTTATGATTGTAACAGTTCTAATATTATTAATTTTAGTGCAAGCAATTCAATTGATTGGAGATGCTCTGGCTACTAAGTTATCGAGAAGATAGATATTTTATAGGTATCTTAAAATGTAGGAAAGTACTAGATATAAGTTCGAATGAGATTTAAAGGAGGTAAACTCTATTAATGAAATTTGTCTTATATCTAGTTATTTTTCTAAGATTTTAAACATTAAGGGGGCAAAACAATGGAATATACAAAATTAAAAGAAATAATTGGTGATGAAGCAAGAATTGTTTTTGGAGATGAAATAGAAAAAGAATATTTAACTGATGGGTTAAATTTAGAGTATGGAAAAGCAGATGTCTTAGTATTTGCAGAGAATACTTCAGAAATTATTGAGATTATAAAATTTGCTAACGAAAAATCAATTCCGATTACACCAAGAGGGGCAGGAACTGGACTTACAGGAGCAACAATACCAAATAACAGAGGTATTATATTAGATGTGTCAAAAATGAATAAAGTACTAGAATTAGATGAAGAAAATTTTGATATTACTGTGGAACCAGGAGTATTATTAAAAGATATTCAAGCGTATGTTGAGGAAAGAGGATTATTTTACCCACCCGACCCAGGTGAAAAAGCATCGACAATTGGTGGCAATATTAGTACAAATGCTGGGGGAATGAGAGCTGTAAAATATGGAGTGACTCGTGATTATGTACGTGAATTAGAAGTAGTCACAGGAAATGGTGAGCTTATAAAAGTTGGAAGTAGAACTATTAAGAACAGTTCTGGATTAGATTTAAAGGATTTAATTATAGGATCAGAAGGAACTATAGGTATTATAACCAAAGCTACGTTAAAGCTTATACCAAAGCCTAAGAATACGGTTAATATACTTATATCATTTGATAATTTAGAAGAGGGAGTAAATTCAGTAATTAACATAATAAAGTCAGATGCCAATCCTACTGCTATAGAATTTATGGAAAAAAACATAGTAGAGAATTCAGAAAGATTCTTAGGGTTGAAATTGCCTTCAAACAGAGGGAATGCTTATCTGATACTTACGTTCGATGGAGAAGAAACAGAAATAATTACAAATTATACAAAAGCAAAAAAAGCAGCGCTAAGCAGTGGAGCATTAGATTACAAAGTATTAAGTGATACAGAAGCAATAGATACTTGGCAAATAAGGGGCGCTCTAGCTAGTTCTGTTATGGAATTTAATGAACAAGTACCAATAGATATAGTAGTGCCTATAAGTAAGACGTCAGAGTTTGTTGAATTTACAAATAAATGTGGTGAAAAACATGGGCTTCAGGTTATTTATTTTGGACATGCTGGAGATGGAAACACTCATGTTAGTATAATAAGAAATGGCTTGGAAGAAACTGAGTGGAAGAAAAAATCTCATGCGTTAGCAGAGGAATTATATAAAAAAAGCTATGAACTTAGAGGAGTACCGTCTGGTGAACATGGTATAGGATTAAATAAAAGTGAATATTATAAGAAAGTTACTGAAAAAATTAATATTGAATATATGAAAAGTATAAAAAAGATATTTGATAATAATAATATTTTAAATATAGGGAAGGTTTATAGTTAATTAAAATAAGTTTTCAGTATATATAATTTACTTTTCAAAGGAATAGTGAAAATATATTTACAATAGGATTTTATAGGTATATAATTCCATTATTGAATAAACAAAGGCGTTTAAAGAATTCAATTCTTTAAACGCCTTATTATTTTCCTATCTTTAAATAAGATTAGGAAATAATTTATAATGTAAATTTTGAATAAAGAAGACAATGACGTCAATTATTACTTTGGCTCTTTGTCTTCTTTTTTATTATTGGAGGTGAAAAAGTATTTTACAAAGTGAAATATATAGTATAGGTGTTGATATTGGAACGTCAACAACTGAAGTTATAATAAGCAGATTAAAGATTAAAAACATCTTGAGTTCATCTTTAATTAAGGAAACAGTAATAGAAGGAAAAGAAATAATATATAAAAGTCCTGTTATAGTTACTCCACTTTTAGATGAAGTAACTATTGATTTTAATGGAATTAAAGATATTGTATCTAAAGCTTTAAAAGAAAGTAATATAGACAAAAATCAGATATCTACAGGTGCAGTTATTATAACAGGAGAAACTGCAAGAAAAGAAAATGCAGAAGAGGTTTCTAAAAATCTTTCAGAATACTTAGGAGATTTTGTTGTGGCAACTGCAGGTCCAAAACTCGAATCTTTATTAGCAGGATATGGTTCTGGGGTATCGGAAATGTCAAAGAATCTTAGTAGAAGGGTGGTGAATCTCGATATTGGGGGTGGAACGACTAATGTATCTGTATTTAATTGTGGTGAATGTGAGCAAACTTTCGCATTAGACATTGGAGGTCGACTTATTAAGTTTAATACTGATGGAGAAATTATTTATATTTCAAAGAGAATTGAATTTATGTTAAAAGAAATGAACTTAAATATTCAGGTAGGAAGAAAACCAAAACTTCAAAATTTAATTCATATATGTGAGAAATTATCTAATTGTTTACTAGAAGTATGTTGTTTAAAGGAATTAAGTGAGGACACAAAAAGATTATTTATTAGTGAAGGCTATGAGCCTTTTGAAACAGATTATATTAGTTTTTCAGGAGGAGTAGGTGAGTATGTATTAGAAGATCATAGGAAAATTAGCATCGAAGGGACACAAAAGCATAATGATATAGGGCCGCTATTAGGAAATTGTATAAGCAGAGAATTTAAGAATTATAAAAACATTATTTTATCTCCAAAAGAGAAAATAAGAGCAACAGTAATTGGAGCGGGAAACTATTCTCTAAATATAAGTGGGAGCACAATAGCGTTTGAAAAGGCTGCATTGCCTCTTAAAAATATACCTATAATAAAACCTTTTGAAAAGAAAGAAAATCTAAATGAAATATACAATAAAGTCATGAAAAAAATTGATTTATTAAATGAAAGTATGGTAGCAATTTCACTCATAGGACCTAGAAGTCCAAGTTATGAAGAAATAAAGTTAATAGGAAATCAAATAATAAAAGTTTTTAAAATAGTTAGTGGCCCATTAATTGTAATTTTAGAAAATGATTTTGCAAAAGCTTTAGGGCAGGTAATTTCCTTAAACTTAGAAGAAAAAAGAGAGGTAATATGTATTGATAAGATATCAACAAAGAATGGAGATTATATTGATATAGGGCTTCCCATGGGTGATGCAATACCAGTTGTTATAAAAACTTTAATATATAACAGTTAAAAATAAAAACATATTCACATTTACAATTAAAAAGTATTCCAACTTAAAAATAAAAGAATGTATAAAGAAAACAATTTTGCAAGAAAAAAATATACACATATAAAAAGTTAAAAAGATAACAATTTATTGGAAACATCAGGTCTGCAGAGAAGCTTGTTTATGCAAAGTTCTAGCCTGGGCTTTTGTTTAAAGGAATATTTAATGGAATTTTTTAAATTTATTAATGGAGAAATAAGTTAATTTTATTAATGAGGAGTGACAAAAATGAATAATGAATTAAAAAAGACGCTAACACCAATACAACTATGGGGAATAATTGTTGGTATGGTTATATCAGGAATGTATTGTGGTTGGAATTATGCACTAGATTTTACAAGCCCAGTTGGATTTATAATTGCTATATTAATTGTTACAGTTTTTTATACTACATTTATGTTTAGTTATGCTGAACTTTCAACTGCAATCCCGCATGCAGGTGGACCGTCAGAATATGCATCAAGATCACTTGGAAAGTTTGGAGGATTCTTTGCTGGATTTTCATGTTTAGTCGAGTTTTTATTTGCAACTCCAGCGATTGCTTTATCAATAGGCGCATATATTAACTTTTTAGTACCAGCGGTGCCGGCTGTTGTTGCAGCAGTAATAGCTTATGCAATATTTGTACTTATAAATTGTTTAGGTATAGAAGCAGCAGCTAAAGTTGAACTGGCAGTTACTATTATTGCTATAGCAGGATTAATCTTATTTGTTGGAGCAGGTGCTCCACATATTAAAATGAGTAATATTCTTGCAGGAGATATTTTTAAAGGTGGTTTTAGTGGGATATTTGGGGCAATACCGTTTGCAATTTGGTTTTACTTAGCTGTTGAAGGCGGGGCAATGTCAGCTGAAGAATGTGAAAATCCTAAGAGAGATATCCCAAAAGGTTTCATTTTAGGTATAGCTACTCTTGTTGTGCTAGCAGTAGCAACATTCTTTGTAACAGCAGGAACTACAGATGCAAGTGTAATAAGTTCATCAGATTCACCGCTTCCTTCAGCTTTAGAAGGTATATATGGAGCCGGTTTATTATCAAATGTAATGAGCTTCATTGGATTGTTTGGTCTTATAGCAAGTTTACATGGAATAATAATAGGTTATTCAAGACAGGGGTTTGCTATGTCTAGAGCTGGATATTTACCTAAGCTTTTATCAAGGACAAATTCCAAAGGTGCACCAGTATATTCAATAGTTATAATGAGCTTAATTGGTATGTTATTTGTTTTAACAGGTCAAACTGCTGTAATTATTGTTATATCATCATTTGGAGCTGTAGCTTTATATATAATAAGTATGATTTCTTTGTTTATTTTAAGAAGTAAAGAACCGAAGCTTAATAGACCATTTAAAGTTTCTTATCCAATTGTACCAGCTATTGCTCTTTTAATAGCATTTGTATTTTTTGTAGCATTAATTATTTCTAATTTTTCTACGGTGTTATGGGTAATTGGCGCTTATGCACTGGCAATAGTATATTATTTTGTATATTCTAAAATTCGGGGAACAAGCGCAGAAGTAGTTGAAGAAGGACTTGATGGAGAAATAATTTAAAGAATTTAATATTCACAATTCATGGATCATAATTTGTGAGTCGTGCATTAGCAATATGCTTGCTTTTATTAAAAGGAGAGACGGATATGATTTTAAAAACAAAACTATTTGGCAATGTATATAATTTCAAAGATGTAAAGGAAGTTCTCGCAAAGGCAAATGAAGAAAAATCAGGAGATAGACTTGCAGGAATTATAGCAAACTCAACAGAAGAAAGAATAGCTGCTAAAGTTGTTCTTTCGGAACTTACTATAGGAGATTTAAGAAATAATCCAGTTGTAGATTATGAAACAGATGAGGTTACTAGAGTTATTCAAGATAGTGTAAATGAAGAGATATATAATAAAATTAAAGGGGTGGCGATAGGAGAGCTCAGAGAATTTATTTTATCAAAAAGTGGAGATGAAATAAAAGAGATAAGAGATGGACTAACTTCGGAAGTTATAGCAGGTGTAACTAAGCTCATGAGTAATATGGACCTTATATGTGCATCAAAAAAATTAATAAATATCGCTACATGCAATACTACAATTGGAAAACTTGGAACTTTATCAGCTAGACTTCAGCCAAATCATCCAACTGATAATATTGAGGGAATAATGGCATCAGTTATGGAAGGAATAAGTTTTGGAATAGGTGATGCAGTAATTGGCCTTAATCCAGCAGTAGATACAATTGATAGTGTCTATAATATATTAAAAGCTTTCAAGGACTTTATGAATAAATTTCAAATACCAACACAAAATTGTGTTTTAGCCCATGTTACAACACAAATGGAAGCATTAAAAAAGGGAGCGCCTATGGATTTAATGTTTCAAAGTATAGCAGGATCAGAACTTTCTAATAGAGCTTTTGGAATAGATGTAAAACTAATGGATGAAGCTTATGCCATGATGAAGGAATTAAAGTCTTCAAAAGGTGATAATTTCATGTATTTTGAAACTGGACAAGGCTCCGAACTATCGTCAGAAGGACACAATGGAGCAGATCAGCTTACTATGGAAGCTAGATGTTATGGCTTTGCCAAAAGATATAGTCCATTTTTGGTTAATACGGTCGTGGGGTTTATAGGTCCAGAATATCTTTATGATGGTGCACAGGTTATAAGGGCAGGACTTGAAGATCACTTTATGGGAAAACTAACTGGTCTTTCTATGGGAGTTGATGTTTGCTATACAAATCATATGAAAGCAGATCAAAATGATTTAGAAAATTTAGCTGTATTACTTGCGCAGGCTAACTGCAATTATTTTATGGGAGTTCCTGGTGGGGACGATATAATGTTGATGTATCAATCTTCAAGCTATCATGATATTGCAGCCTTAAGGGAAATAACAAATAAAAGACCAATAAAAGAATTTGAAAACAGACTAGAAGAACTTGGAATAATGAAAAATGGCATATTGACAAGTAAAGCTGGAGATCCGTCATTATTTTTAAATATGGGAGTGTAAGTTATGGAAAAGGATATTTTAGAAGATATATCTACTATAGATTTAAGTACTAAAGTTTCTGTAGATAATCCAACTGATTACAAAGGTTTAGTCATTTTAAAACAATCAACGCCAGCGAGAATTTGCACTGGAAGAGCCGGTACTAGATATAAAACAAATGATTATTTAAGGCTTCGAGCAGATCATGCAGTTGCAATGGATGCAGTTTGGTCTTGTGTAGATGAAAAGGTAGTTGATGATTTAGGTTTTTATAAGGTTCAAACCCTAGTCAAAGATAAAGAAGAATATATTACAAGGCCAGACTTAGGAAGAAGGTTTTCAGAAGAAATCATTAAAAATATAAGGGAAAATTGTATAAATGATGTTGATGTACAAATTATAGTAGGAGATGGATTGAGTTCGCCGGCAATAACTTCTAATTTAAAAGAAATATATCCTATGATTGTTGATGGTATAAAAGCTAAAAATTATAAAATAGGACATCCTATCTTTGTTAAATATGCTAGGGTTGCAACTATGGATAAAATAAGTGAAACTTTAAACGCAAAAGTTACTCTTATATTAATAGGTGAAAGACCAGGACTAGCAACAGGTGAGAGTATGAGTTGTTATATGGCTTATGAAGCAAGCAGTCAAAAGCCAGAATCTCAAAGGACTGTAATATCAAATATACACAAAAATGGAATGCCTCCAGTTGAAGCAGGTGCACAGATTGTTCAACTTATAGAAATATTAATGACTGAACAGAAGAGTGGTATAGATCTTAAATTATAGTAATTTATGTATATAAACGTTGCCATGCAATAATATGAAATATTATAGCATCTTTATAAAAATTAATGTACAAACTATTATGGTAAAATTAGATTGATATATATATAATTTTACATATAGAGTTTGGAGTGATTTTTATGAATTATATAGAGAAAGGTACTCATGAATTTAGTATGACAAGTATTGCCTTATTTGCAGGTGGCTTTAACACATTTGCAATCCTATATAGTACGCAGCCATTAATGCCATTTTTGTCTAAAGAATTTGGCGTGTCTCCTACAGTTGCAAGTTTGTCACTATCTGTAACGACTTGTATATTAGCAATTAGCATGTTGCTTTTTGGTTCAATATCAGAGGTATTAGGGAGAAAGCCAATTATGTGTTTCTCTCTTTTTGCAACGTCAGTTTTAGCAGTTTTAGCCGCTTTTGTTCCTAATTTTAATATGCTTCTAGTAATTCGTTGTTTACAAGGTTTTGTTTTAGCAGGATTACCCGCTATTGCTATGGCATATATTAGCGAGGAAATAGATGAATCAAGCTTAGGAATGGTCATGGGATTATATATCAGCGGTAATTCTATAGGAGGAATGAGTGGACGTATTATAATAGGGATTATTACTGATTTATTTAATTGGAGACTAGCTTTAGCTTGTATTGGATTTCTAGGCCTAATATCAAGTTTTTTATTTTGGTTAAAGCTGCCTCAATCAAGACATTTCGAGCCACGATCTTTTGAAATCGAAAAACTTATAAAATCTAGTATTAATCATTTGAAAAATCCTAATTTAATTTGCTTGTATTGCATTGGCTTTTTCATTATGGGAAGTTTTGTATCGTTATATAATTTCATTGGTTTTCAGCTAACTGAGCCTCCATATAATCTTAGCCAGACGTTAGTTAGTTTTATTTTTATAATATATGTTGTTGGAACATTTAGTTCAACTTTTATGGGGCGCTTAGCTGATAAACATGGACAATATAAAATGCTATCAATATCACTTTTTATTATGTTAATTGGAATATGTATAACTTTAAATATGAATTTGTTCTTGAAAGTTATAGGAATAGCTCTTTTAACTTTTGGATTTTTTGCAGGACATTCTATAGTTAGTGGATGGATCGGTAAATTAGCAACCCATGATAAGGCTCAAGCATCCTCTCTTTACCTATTATTTTATTATGTGGGTTCAAGCATAGGTGGAACTGCTGGCGGGAGATTTTGGTCTTCTTATGGCTGGGGAGGTGTTGTTAGTATGATTGCAATTTTTTTAATTATTGCATTTTGTATTTTATTTGTTCTTTCATCAGTAATAAAAAATGTTAATATAGAAAAACATGTTTAGGTTACTAAATAGATATAAATATAAAAGCAAAAGCCAATGCTTAAATCTTAAGCATTGGCTTTTACTACCAATAATATATCCAAAATACCGGTACCCTGATTTTGACACCTATCCTCAGATAGGTGGGTGTCCTCACAGATGCTTCAATCGCCTTCAATGCCGTAAAAGGACTCACAAGAAAGTACATATCTTCATCTAAATATTGAACTCCCGAAATAAATATGTAGGTTCAAAATAAGAGCTTAACGCATATTTCAGAACATATATTGGTTGTGAAGTTATAATAACATATTTAAAAATTTTATGCAACAAATAAATATATGATAATTCAAATGGAATAATTCTTTTCAACTTATCGAAGACTAACAATAGATACTTATATACTGATTTTTACAAAAATTATTTATTTAAACAACTACAATTGAAAGGTTTCTATTTTAAACTTAAAGAAGGAGAATTATGTATGGATATTAAAAATGTTCAGCGTAAGGAGATAGAAAAGATTTATGGGGAAATTAGCCCATTTGAATTCAAAAATAAATTAATAAGTCTCGCAGAAGGACAAAGAGCAAAAAGTGCACGTGTACTATTAAATGCAGGGAGAGGTAATCCTAACTGGACAGCGGCAACACCAAGAGAGGCCTTTTTTACCTTTGGATTATTTGCGGTAGAAGAGACCAGAAGTGTTTGGAATGATGGAGATTTGGCAGGCATGCCAAGAAAAAGTGGAATTGCAGAGAGATTTTATGAATTTATAAATAAACATAAAGAAATGCCAGGAGTAGAACTTTTGGAAAATATAATTAATTATGGGATTAGAGATATGGGATTTGATTCTGATAAGTGGGTAGTTGAACTTACAGATGCAATTATTGGTGATAATTATCCATTACCAGATAGAATGTTAAGTCATATTGAAAGAATTGTCCATGAATATCTTGTTCAGGAACTTTGCTATAACAAACCACCTGTTGGAAAATTTAATATTTTTGCGGTGGAAGGAGCTACAGCAGCGATGTGTTATATATTCGATAGTTTAATAGCTAATGAACTATTAACACGTGGAGATAAAATAGCATTAATGGTTCCAGTTTTTACACCATATCTTGAGATACCTCATTTACCACGTTATAATTTTGAAATTGTACATATTAATGCTACAGAATTAACTAAAGATGGTACACATACTTGGCAATATCCTGAATCAGAATTAAATAAGCTAAAAGATACAAGTATAAAAGCTTTATTTATTGTTAATCCTAGTAATCCACCTTCAGTAGCAATGAAGAATGAAAGTGTTAAACAATTAATAAGCATTGTAGAAAATGATAATCCAAATATAATGATTATTTCTGATGATGTATACAGCACATTTGTAAATAATTTTCGTTCACTAATGGCTGACTTACCTTTTAATACCATAGGAGTATATTCGTATTCTAAATATTTTGGGGTAACTGGATGGCGTTTAGGGACAATTGCGCTTTATGACGAGAATGTTTTTGATAAGTTATTAAACGAATTGCCAGAAGATAAAAAAATCGAATTAAGGCAGCGTTACGGAGGCCTTTCGACAACACCGGATAATGTGAAATTTATTGATAGAATTGTTGCCGATAGTCGTCAAGTAGCTTTAAATCATACAGCAGGTTTATCTACTCCACAGCAAGTGCAAATGGCATTTTTTTCTGCATTTGCACTTCTTGATAAGAAAAACAAATATAAAACTCAAACCAAAAATATCTGCAAGCGCAGGCAGAAGATTCTATTTAATGGATTAGGTCTAGATTTAAGGGAAGATCCTTATGATGCAGCATATTATACGGAGTTTGATTTATTAGAATGGGCTACCTGCTATTACGGAAAGGAATTTGGAGAGTATTTACAAGAAAAATATAAACCCGTAGATATTTTATATAGGTTAGCTGAAGAATGCGCTATAGTATTATTAAGTGGCGGTGGATTCAAAGGTCCCGAGTGGTCAATAAGAATATCACTTGCAAATCTAAATGATGATGCATATTCAGAAATAGGAAAAGAACTTCATAAAATTTTAGAAGAATATGTACAGTCTTGGAAATTCCATAGAAATATATAATTTTTAAACGACTATAAGGATTACTATTTTCTTAATCTTCATAGTCGTTTAAAAATTATACTTAAAGTTTTTTCAATTGAAAAAGTGACCCGCCTAATAATACATACACATTATTATTGTCTGCAATTAAAATTGTTGCAGAATGGCTAGTTTCCTCGGGTTTCGTTATTCGAAAATATTTTACCTTATCTCCAGGTATATGTAAATTCTCAAAAGTATCATTATAATGTTTATAAAAATCCTGAGAAGTAATAGTTCCTTCTTCAATAGTAGGTTCCTTTATAGTTCCATAAATTGAACTTATTTTCGTTTTTTCAATTGTGAATTTCTGGCCAATACATAGATTAATAGTAGATTCATTTAATGACGTTTTCATATTCGGAGGGATATGTTTTTCGATGGACCAAGTGCCATATAAATATTTGTAGTCTTCTAAACTATAATTAGAACTTTGTGATTGGTCATTAGTATTTGATTTTGAACCAATATAAGAACCTGAAAATTTTATAAGAACAATTATTATTAATATAATTGATGTTAATATAACCCAAAATAAATTTCTGAATTTATAATTTTTCATTTTAATTTCACTCCTTGCGCTTTAACATTATAATTATTTTCGGTTTTAATAAAATAATGTATGCAATCTATTAAAAACCACAGTGTATTAACTTTATTTTTCTAATAATATTTCATTTATTAAGATTATGATTTGTGAAATATAATAGCATTATTATCAAGATAATAAAATATAATTAAATATTTAAACATTAATTTTTAATAATTAGTAATAATAGCTAAATTAAAAAGTATATTTTAAAAAGATAAAACATATAGATTTACTAAGAATTAAAAAATTATCAGCTTATATAAATTAAT
Source organism: Clostridium chromiireducens (assembly GCF_003575225.1). Taxonomy (NCBI): domain Bacteria; kingdom Bacillati; phylum Bacillota; class Clostridia; order Eubacteriales; family Clostridiaceae; genus Clostridium; species Clostridium chromiireducens. Next base: position 100,589 of record NZ_QXDJ01000003.1, read on the forward strand.
TCAAGGCTTTAGCTAAATTGTACAGCTTAAAAAACCATTTAGGGAAATAATAAGTTATTAAAAAGGAGTGTATACATGAAAATTAAAAAAAGTAAATTCGCAGGTGCAATAGTTTCAACAATATTATCACTAGCACTACTAACAGGTTGTGGAAGTACATCTGCAGAAATACCATCAAATTCAAATAGTAATGAATCTTCAAGTAGTGAGTCTTTACTTAGGTATGCAATGGAATCCTCACCCAAAGGCTTATTTAGCCCATTACTATCAAATACAACATATGATAATAATATAAATAACTTGGTATATTCACCACTTATTTTATTAGATGAAAATAATGACTTTAAACCAGGCCTTGCAGAAAAATACGCATTTTCATCTGATAATCTAACTTTGACATTTAATCTTAGAAAAGATGTTAAGTGGCATGATGGTGAAGATTTCACAGCTGATGATGTCGCATTTACTTTCACAAGCGTGGCAGATCCCAAATATACAGGCTCAAGATTTAACGAGATTTCTAAAGTAGTTGGAGCGCAGGATTACCATGATGGAAAAGCTGATTCTATTAGTGGAATTAAGGTCATTGACAAATATACTATAAGTTTTACTTATTCAAAAGTATATGCACCAGCATTATCTAATTTTTCACAACGTGGCATTATTCCAAAGCATATCTGGAGTAAAGTAGATATTAGCGAATGGGATAAACAAAGTGACCTACTTAATAAGCCGATAGGAACAGGCCCTTTTAAGTTAAATGATTTTAAGCCAGATCAATATGTCGAATTAATTAAAAATGATAACTACTTTGGTGGGAAACCAAAGATTGATAAATTTATTTTCAAGGTAACTAACACAGAGACAGAACTTTCAGAATTAGCAAAAGGTGATTTAGATATAGTAGAGCTTTCAAGTGCTAAAGAAGCAGATCTAAAAACTTTGAAGGATGCAGGAATAAAGATTGAAGAGAAGCCAAGTGCAAATTATCAATTTATGACTATGAATAGTAATCGTGAATTCTTTAAAGATAAAAAGGTTCGTCAAGCAATTACTTATGCTATAAACAGAAAAGGAATTGTTGACAGTCTGCTAGGTGAACGTGGACAAGTTATCAATACACCAATATCATTAGCAGGATGGGCATATCCACAATCAGGGTTAAATAATTATGATTATAATATTGATAAAGCAAAGTCATTACTAAAAGAAGCGGGATGGACAGATAATAATGGTGTTCTTGAAAAGAACGGTAAGAAATTCGAGGTAGATTTAATGGTACCAACAGGAAATAAAGTTCGTGAACAAAGTGCTCCAATAATTCAGCAAAACTTAAAGGATGTAGGAATCACAGTTAATATCAGCACAATGGATGTTGCTTCTGCCATGGCTAAAACTAAAGGACAAGGAGATTATGATATGGGATTACTCGGATTTACTTTAGAAGTTGATCCGGGAGATGCTGATCGTTACTGGTCTTCAAGTATTGCAAATGGATCACAATTCAATTTTTCAAACTTTATAAATACACAAAGTGATGAACTAATTGAAAAAGCAGTAAGCACAATAGATAGAAATGAACGCAAAGAATTTTATAGCAAATGGGGACAATTAATTAATGACGAAGTGCCATATGTATTCTTGTATTCACCAAATGCCTTACGTGCTCATAATCCAAAACTTCAAGGATATAAATATTCAGCATATGCCGTTTTCCCAGATGTTCAAAATTGGGAAATATCAAAATAAAACTATATAAGAATCAAAATCATATAGGTGTGTTAGTTGTTATATTTATCACTAAGGTTTGACCTAATTATATAATTAAGAAATGTTGAAGCTTGCTTTATATTAAGATAATTTGAATTAAGTAAAATACATTAAGATCAAAAAAGTATCGATTAAAGGAGAAACTTTAATCGATACAATTTTTATAGAAAGGAGAAAGATTTTTGAGAAAGTATATCTTTAAGAGACTAATACAAACAGTACCTGTATTAATAGGAATATCGATAATTGTGTTTATACTTATTAAATTTCAGCCTGGAGATCCTTTTTCATCAATGATGGATCCTAACCTTTCACAAGAGATGAAGGAAAAGATGCTTGCGCAATTAGGATATAATGATCCAGTTTTAATTCAATATTTTAAATGGCTGTTGAATATATTTCAAGGAAACCTTGGATATTCTATTCAATTCAAACAATCTGTCATTAGTGTTATTGGAAGCCGGATAGGAAATACAGTAATTTTATCCTTTTCCTCAATGTTGTTAAGTATATTGATAGCTATACCGTGTGGAGTCATTAGTGCAACAAAACAGTTTTCTAAGACTGATTATATTGTAACTGTATTTGCTTTCATAGGTTTATCGATCCCCTCTTTTTTCTTTGGAATGCTTTTAATAAAAATATTTGCTGTTGATTTAGGATGGTTACCTATATCAGGAATGGTTACTACTGGCGTCTCATTAAGGGGATGGTCGTTTGCTTTTGATGTTGCAAAGCATATGTTACTACCTATGATAGTTCTAGCACTTATGAATACTGCAAGTCTAATGCGTTATACACGTTCTGATATGATTGATATTTTAAAAACAGATTATATTCGTACAGCACGAGCAAAGGGTGTAAAAAGGCGAAGTATTATTTATGTACATGCCTTGAAAAATGAATTGCTTCCTCTAATTACTGTAATAACTATGCAGATTCCGTCATTGTTATCTGGTGCATTATTAACAGAAACGATTTTTGTTTGGCCAGGAATAGGAAGGCTTAATTATAATGCAGTTATAAGTCGTGATTTCCCGTTAATTATGGGTATTGTAATGATGGTTGCAATAATTAGCTTATTTACCAATTTATTAGCCGATATACTTTATGTAATAGTAGATAAACGTGTTAAATTCGATTAAAAAAGGAGGAGAGGTAGTGGAATATATATTTTTGAAAAGATTTTTTAAGAATAGATTAGCTTTGATTGGATCTATTTTTCTGATTATATTCATCTTAATAGCGCTTTTTGCACCTATCTTATCCACTTATAATCGTGATTCAATAGATTTATCTAATATTGAAAGCCAACCAAATATTAATCACATTCTAGGAACTGATGAACTTGGAAGAGATATATTTACGAGATTATTATATGGCGGACGTGTCTCTTTGGGTGTTGCAATTAGTGCAACTGCTTTACAATTGATAATCGGTGTTACTCTTGGCTGCATCAGCGGTTATTATGGAAAATGGGTTGATAATATAATTATGAGAATAGTTGATACAGTAATGTGTTTCCCGTTCTTTGTAATAGCTATTTCAATTGCAGCATTAATAGGACCTAGTGTTTGGAATGTTATTTTACTAATAGGTCTTCTTCAATGGACTGGAGTTGCTAGAATTATACGTGCTGAAATCCTATCTCTTAAGCAAAGTGAATTTATTGAAGCTGCGCGCGCTATTGGCCTTAGTAATTCAGAAATTATTATTAAGCATCTGCTTCCGAATACATTATCACCTGTAATTGTTAATGCTACATTAAGTGTTGCGCAGGGCATTCTAATGGAAGCTGGTTTAAGTTTTTTAGGACTAGGAGTAAGACAGCCACAGCCTAGTTGGGGAAATATTTTATCAGCGGCTCAAAGTATGAGGGTGCTGCAATATGAGTGGTGGCTGTGGATTCCAGCAGGATTGTTGGTATTTTTGTCGGTCTTATCAATCAATTTTGTAGGAGATGGCCTAAGGGATACTCTTGATCCCAAAATGAAGATTTAGGAGGTGCAATTCTATGGAGGATAAAATTCTCATGGTAAAAAACTTATCAGTTAGTTTTAGTGATGATAATGGAAAAATAATTGCAGTAGATGATGTGAGTTTTACTCTTGAAAAAGGTAAGATACTTGGGATTATTGGAGAGTCTGGTTGCGGAAAAAGTACTTTAGCGCTATCTATTATGCAATTATTGCCTGGGAAAATAAGTAAAATAGAACAAGGCGCAATCCTATTTAACAAGAATGATTTAGTCAAGTTTAAAGAGGCTGAACTTGAAAATCTTCGAGGGAATGACGTTGCAATGATATTTCAAGAGCCTATGACATCATTAAACCCTTTGTTCAAAATTGGAAGACAAGTAGAAGAGCCATTAAAAATACATAAACATCTTAGAGGAAAACAGCTTAAAGATAAGGCCATAGAACTACTTAAAATAGTTCGCATCACTAATTCAGAAAAAGTCTATGAACTTTACCCCCATAATTTAAGTGGTGGGATGAGACAAAGAGTGAATATAGCAATGGCTCTAAGCTGTGAACCAGAAATACTAATTGCAGATGAACCTACAACCGCTCTAGATGTTACAATACAGGCACAAATACTTTTCTTACTCAAAAATTTAAATAAAGAGGTCAAAACATCTATTATTTTTATTACTCATGACTTATCTGTAGTAGCTGAAGTATGTGATGAGGTAATGGTGATGTATGGTGGTAAAATTGTAGAACAAAGTGATATCTTTGAATTATTTGATAATCCTAAACATCCTTATACTCGTGGGTTAATGGACTCTCAGCCAAGCAAAGGTGAATGCGGAAAGCCGCTTTCAAGCATTAAAGGAATGGTGCCATCTTTCTCAAATATGCCATCAGGTTGCAGCTTTAGTACAAGGTGTAGCGAAAAATTTTGTGAGAGGTGTTCAAATGAAAAACCCCAATTATTTAATATTGGAGGTAATCATAAAGTAGCATGTTGGTTATATGAGAAGGAGGAGGTAAATATTGAATGATATTATTTTAAAGGTAGAGCATCTCAAGAAAAAATATGTACTTGAAAGAACTTTACTTGGAAAAGAAAAGTTAGTTTTAAATGCCGTTGACGACGTTTCTTTTACGATACAAAAAGGTGAAAGTTTTGCTTTGGTGGGTGAATCAGGTTGTGGTAAAACTACAACAGCAAGGAGCATTTTAAACTTAATAAATGTTGATGATGGCAAAGTTGAGTTTGATGGTAAAACTTTATTTGATATGGAGAAGAAGGATAAAATTAGCCCTAAGGACATGTCTAAATTGCGTAAGGATATGCAAATCATTTTTCAAGATCCATTTGCAAGCCTAGATAAAAGAATGAAAGCCTATCAAATAGTCGGTGAAGGGATTAAAAAACATAAATTAGCAAAAGGTAATGGTGTATTCAAAATGGCTGAGAAGTATTTGGAGATCTGTGGTATTGATAAAGAATTAGCAAATCGTTATCCACATGAATTCAGTGGCGGACAGCGCCAAAGAATTGGAATTGCAAGGGCTTTAGCAGTGCAGCCTAAATTTATAGTAGCTGATGAGCCAGTGGCAGCACTAGATGTCTCGATTCAGGCACAGATTATAAATCTATTAAATGATTTGAAATTGCGTTATTCATTAACATTTTTGTTTATATCCCATGACTTAAGGGTTGTAAAATACTTCTGTGATAGAATTGCAGTTATGTATTTAGGAAACATTGTTGAGTTAGCTTCAGGAAAAGATTTATTTGGAAATCCACTTCATCCATATACAAAAATGCTGCTTGAATCTATTCCTGTTAGTCATCCAAAGTTAAGAAGGAAGACAAGAAATCTAGAAGAATCAGAGATAATATTTGAAAATATAAACAAAGGCTGCAAATTTTATAATCGCTGTACATTTGCAAAAGATGGCTGTAAAAATAAAAAACCTAATCTCAAAGAGATTAGTGAGGGACATTTTATAGCATGTCACGAGCATATTTAAATATTAATTCATATGTTTAATTTTTAAACTTGATTATATATTCATGAACAAATTCATTTTATGTGGAATATTTTGAATATAGAAAGTTCACAAATGATTATAAAGCGATTAAGCAAAGCAGGTGCTTGAAAATGATTAATATATTTGATGAGATTATGTTAAATATAATGCGAGGATATTACAGATATATTGGTTCAGGGTCTAGTAGGGATGTTTTTGATTTAGGAAATGAGTATGTAATCAAGGTCGCAAAAAATAAGGCTGGAATTGCACAAAATAAATATGAATATAAAATTTCTGCATATGATAATTCAGAACTATTTGCCAAAGTTATACAGGTTTCAACTGATTTTAGATTCTTAATAATGCAGAAAGCAGATAAAATAAATAATATTTCAGATGTATGGAAATATTTTAATGTTACAAATAAGAAGGAACTCTTTGAGTTAGAAGAATTACAGTGCATTAAGAAAAATTACAATTTGCTATTAGGTGATTTTGCTAGAAATAGTAATTGGGGATTAATTAATGGACGGCCTGTAATTATTGACTATGGTTTTACAAGAGGGGTTAAGAATAAGTACTATTAGATTTTTATTAAAGCAGGATTAATAAATTAATAGTATATAAGTAAATAAAAGACTTGTAAAACAGAGCCTATATCTTAATTAACTAAGTAATTTAAGATATAGGCTAATTTTTTAGTTTTTATCCTTTTTTCCTTTTTCTTTTCCTTTAGCTTTTCCGTTACCATTTTCTTTAGGATTTGCACTATTATTAGCTTGAGATTCAATTTGAGGAATTTTTTGTCCCTGACTTATGACTAAATTTATTTTTCCGTTCTTTTCATAAGATGAATCTGCACTTGGAGATTGGCTGATAACTAATCCTTTAGGAATATTATCGCTATAGTCACTTGTAACAGTTCCTAATGAGAACTCGTTACTTGCTATTATACTTTTTGCAATATCTTGAGTCTGTCCAACAAGTGAGGGTACGTTACGTTTTTCAGCTTCCAATTTTTTTTCACTAATATTTGGTTTCGAGATTGTTTTATCTGTTGAAGTTATCTCATTAGCTGGACTTGAAGACGGTTTGTTATATAGGTAATTTACTAAAAAACCTATAATAAGAAAAGCTATAAATCCAGATGCTAAAAAAATACGTTTATTCTTTATAATAATACCCTTTGGGGATAATTCAATTTTAGTCTTATCAACTTCCAAGGTATCAGAAATTGTTTCGATTTCAGATATTTTTTTTATAGTTGATACCTCTTCATGATTTAATACTACCGTTGAATTAAATTGTTTACTTAACCTAGACAAGTCTGGTTCTGTCATTATAATGGTTTCTGCGCCAGACTTATTGTCAAAATCAATTTTTATATTCATATTTTCCTTAATTGAATCTAAAATTTTTATAAATTCACTAGTTGATTGAAATCTATTAACAGGTTCTTTTTCAAGTGCTTTTAAAACAACTAAATTAATATTTTCAGGTATATCACAAGATATTTTTATTGGTGGAATTACTGGCTCTTGAATATGCATCACTGCAACAGAAATTGATGTATTGCCGTTAAAAGGTACTTGCCCAGTTAACATTTCATACATTACAATACCCAGGGCGTATATATCAGTTCTAAAATCTACAAATTTTCCTTTGGCTTGTTCAGGTGAAAAATAATGAACAGAGCCAATAACTTTATTTGAATTAGTTAGAGTCGCGGAATCTGCAACCTTTGCAATTCCAAAATCAGTTAACTTAACAATATTATCCTCACTTACTAGGATGTTATCAGGTTTAATATCTCTGTGGACTATTTTATTTTTATGAGCATATTCCAATGCTTTTGCAATTTGAGATGCTATATCCAAAGTTTGTTTTATACTTAATTTAAAATCTTTTTTTATTACCGATTTTAATGTACCCCCATTAACATATTCCATAACAATAAAATTAATATTATTTTCTGACCCAACATCATATATATTTACGATATTTGGATGTGATAGGCTGGCAATGGAATTAGCTTCTCTTTTGAACCTATTAATAAAATTTTCATCCATACTTAGTTCAAACTTTAAAATTTTTATAGCAACTAATCTGTTTAATATTGAACACTTAGCTTTATATACAATTCCCATACCGCCTTCGCCGATTTTTTCTATTATTTCATATCTGTTTAAAAGTAATGTCCCTATCATTTTGTCCCCCTATAAAAAACAGTAATATCAGTATTATATCACAACTATTTTCCATGCAGTCAGAAATAGTATTATATATGAATAAGGATATTTTAAAATATTAAAATTTCTATAAATATATTATGTACTATAAAATATGATATTGTAAAATTACTGTCATATATTGAATTATATCTCATAAAATTAAATTAATTTTATCTATTATAATATTTGACAAAAGTTACATATAATATAGAATTATATTATAGGAATCTAATAACGAGATTGATATTATAAATTGAAAATTGAACTAGCTTTAATCAAAATTAATTTTATATATAAACACATATAGTAAAATGTTAACGATTTAAATGGATAAAAATATTTATGAAATCAACTTTTAGATAAATATACATAGCGAATTATAGAGAATTACATAATTGCTTAATAAAGTTATATAAAAAGAATAATAAATATATTTATGGAGGCTTAATATATATGGTTAAAATTATACTATTTTGTGGAGCGGGTATATCATCAAGTATTTTGGCGACAAGAATGAGGGAAGCAGCAAGGAAAATGCATATAGAGTTATCAGTAGAGGCTTACCCTGAAAATGGATTTGAAAAGTATTTAAATGATGCTGATGCAGTTCTTTTAGGACCCCAAATTAGATACTTACATGACAAGTTAAAGAAAATCTGCATGGAAAAAAGAATCCCGGTAGATATAATTAGTAATACGGATTATGGCATGATGAAAGCAGAAAATATATTAAATTTAGTTTTGCGGCTAATTGATAATAATAAAGAAAATCATATTTAAAATATAGCAAAATAAGTTAGGAGAGCAAATTAAAATATTTAACACTATAAATAAGTTTATGCTTAGTTTTGGTGAATAACCATAATATTAACACTGTTTATGTTATATAAATAAAATGTTATTAGATAACAAACTATGTATATAAATGTTATTTTTGTTCACAAAAATATTTAATATAGAATATATTAGAATTGTAGAATAAAACAAACAAAAAATCAAAACAACAAATCTATCATTTAAATTTTAATAAGGACACTAATTAATTAGGATTAAAAGAACATATATCAGCCAAAAACTTTGCGTTGATAATATGTATTTATAAAAATTACAAATGACCAAACTAAATTAACAAAGGTTGTGTCTTTTTTAAATTTATTTGAAAAGAGGAGTTGTGTAAAATGGGTAAATATGATAAATTTGCTAAGTGTACTAAATGCTCATGTGAATTGTGTAGTTCTATAAACGCAGAAACTGCAGATATAGAAAGACATGGTACAAAATTATTAACAGTAAGGGTAAAAGTAGACAATGTATGTCCTGGAAAAAAAGTAGCTATTGCAGTTATTATATATGACAATTGTAATAGAATACTTGCTTTTAGAGGATTCACTACAGTTGTAGACAAAAAACATGAAAACCAATGTGATCACGATTACTGTGGTACAATCGAACGTAAATTAGTGTTCGTACTTCCAGATAAAGAGGAATTTGATCCATGTGAATTAAGAGTTCGTACAATTGGCAATTATATATATCCATGTGAGCCTGAAATTTAGGCAATAATAAAAGCACTTACAGGTAGATTCATATATCTATCCTGTAGGTGCTTTTATAGTTTGTAATAAAATCAAAATATAATATTGGAATACACAGTCAATACAACTATAATTATTATAAGAAAAGAAATTTGAATTAAATGGGAGTAATTTTAAATGAAAGGTAAAAAATATAATGGGTGATATACAGAAAAGAAAAAAGAACCTATCAAGTAAAAAAAAGCTAATAATTAGCAGTGTCCTTTTGGGCATTAGCGGTCTTTTATTCATTATGTCATGTTACATAAACGGATTCGCAGATTTATATTATAAATACATTTATTTAACTTTAATAAATAGTATTTCGAGAGGAATTTCTTTAATTCCATTTTCAGTTTATGAGTTAATATTATATGGTTTTGCCATATTTATTTTTGCTAGAATATTAATGTATATATATTTAGGGATTAATAAAAAAATCTCCTTAAGGATATTTCTCATAAGATCTACTACTAATTTTCTTATATATGTATCAATATTTACATTTTTAAATGTGGCAACTTTAGGAGTCAATTCATTTAAATCAGATTTTGTTTTATTAACAGGTTTAAATGTAGAAGTTAAGTCAGAAGATAAACTTATTGAACTTTGCAATTATCTTAAAGATAATCTAAATGTGTTAGATAACAAAGTAAGTAAAGATGGGAATGGATTCTTGAAAATAGATTCAAATGTTAAGGAAGAAGGCATAAACAGCATGAAAAATTTGGGGAGAACGTACCCGAGCTTGAGAGGGTTTTATCCCAACCCCAAACCGTATATATTTTCAAAGGTAATGTCTTATCAATTATTGATGGGAGAAACAGATTTTACTCTTGAGGCGAATTACAATAATGAAATGCCGGAATCGAATATTCCAAGTACAATCTGCCATGAATTAAGTCATATAAAAGGCTTTAATAACGAGTATGAAGCAAATTACATAAGCTTTTTAGCCTGTATTAACTCAGAAAGTTTTGAGTATCAATATAGTGGGTATTTAATGGCTTATTCTTATTGTATGGGGGATCTATACGATTTTGATTTAGAATCATTTAAAAAAATTAATAGTGAGCTTTCAGATAATGTAAAAAAAGAATTGAAAAATGATGCTTTATATTGGGATAAATATAGGGGGAAAATTTCAAAGATACACAATGAAACATATGATAAATTATTAAAGATAAGTGGTCAAGAAGAGGGAATTAGGAGCTATAATGCTGTGGTTAAATTGTTGATTTCAGGATATGGAGTACAATTTAAATAAACAATAATGTCTTCTAACTTTTTAGGTAGCTTTAGCGATAATGTTCATCTTAATAAAGTAACTGAATACAATAGAATAGATAACTATAATTAAAGGGGATTGTAATGAAAGTAATAATTATAGGTGGAGGATGGGCAGGATGCTCAGCAGCATTAGAAGCAGTGAAACAGGGAGCAGATGTTGAGTTATATGAAAGAACCGATTTATTACTTGGGGTAGGTAATGTTGGTGGAATTATGAGAAATAACGGAAGATTTACTGCTGCAGAAGAGTTAATAAATTTAGGAGCTGGAGATTTCATCGATATTATGGATTCCATTGCTATTCATAAAAATATGGATTTTCCAGAACATAAACATGCTTGGTTATGTGACATAGGAAAGGCTGAACCTCTTGTTAGAAGATATCTTATAAAATCTGGAGTAAAGATATTTTTCCAAAGCAGGATCACAGACGTTGAAATGGATGGAAATAAAATTAAGTCTGTTATACTTGCAGATAAGAGTATCATAAACGGAGATGTGTTTATAGAAACTACAGGATCTACAGGGTCAATGCCTAATTGCGTAAAGTACGGAAATGGATGTGTAATGTGTACACTAAGATGTCCTAGTTTTGGCGCAAGAGTAAGCATAAGCAAGAAGGCTGGTGTAGAGGATTTAATAGGAGAAAGAGCAAGTGGTATAAAAGGTGCTATGAGCGGTTCATGTGAATTTCCAAGGGAATCTTTATCTGATGAAATTTTAAATCAGCTGGATAAGAACGGAGTTGTTGTTATTCCAATTCCTAAGGAAGATATACATTTAGAAAAATTAGAACAAAAAGTTTGTCAGCAGTATGCAACTTTAGAGTTCGGGGAAAATATTATTTTGTTGGATACTGGACGTATTAAGCTTATGACTTCTCATTATCCAATAGATAAATTAAGAAAAATTAAGGGATTAGAAAATGTTGTTTATGTTGATCCTCTAGCAGGAAGCAATGGTAATTCAATTAGATATTTAGGTGCAGCACCTAGAAGTAATTCAATGAAAGTAGATGGAATAGAGAATCTATTCTGTGGGGGAGAAAAATCAGGTTTCTTTGTAGGCCATACTGAAGCTATGACCACTGGCACTTTAGCAGGATATAACGCAGTACAGCATTTAAAAAACAGACCTTTACTAGAATTGCCAAGGGAACTCGCAACCGGAGATATAATCGCATATGCTAATGATAAGATTAAAGAGGGAAAAATGAGTGAAAGACCCACTTTCTCAGGTGCGGAATATTTTGAGAGAATGAAGGTTTTAGGTTTATATACTATTGATAAAAAAGAGATAAAATTAAGAGTAGAAAACTTAAAATTAACAAATATTTTTTCAAATGTAGTTTAGAGATAGTGGTGATACGCTATAGGATAATCTAATCTAGTAGAAAAATATATCTTAATATTTATATCCATTAGGAGTTATAATTTTTTCCTTTTACTTAAAAAACTAAAAGGAAGGGAAATAACTTCTAATGGATAAATTTATTTAAATATTGACATTAAATATGTTATTAGAAATATAGTACATAAAATTATGGTATAATAAACGTAAAATTTTTATTTTAGGTAACGGTGGTGATACATGTGTCAATTACAGTAGGTAAATTGTTTGGAAATGGAACTGTACTATATCAAATGAAGCTATTGGCAGGACAAAAAGGACTGAATAATCTTGTTGAATGGATGCATATCATTGAAAATGACGAAGTCAGTGAATTTCTTCATGGAAATGAAGTAGTGCTTACATCAGGAATTTTAAACAGCAGTGATGGATGGCTATTAGAATATACAAAAAAATTGCATAGCGTTGGAACAAGTGCCTTTATTATAAATCTTGGTCCATATACTAAATCGATACCAAAAGAAGTTATTGAATATTGTAATGAGGTAAAAATGCCTCTTTACACCATTCCGTGGGAAACAAGAATGGTAGATTTAACAAGAGACATATGTTATCGTATTATGCAAAGTGAGCAAGTTGAAATAAGCATTGCATCAACAATTAAGAATATTATATTTAAAACTGGAGATTTAGAAACACTGATTTTACAGATGGAGAGATATGGTTATTTAAGAGACAGTACTTTTTGTTTTATAGTAATGTCCTTTGAAAATAAAGATGATAAAGAATTGGAATTTAATATAAATAGAATAAAATTATATTCGGAAAGAATTGCCAGAAGTATTAATGAATTATATATATCTTTCTCATATAAAAATTGTTGGGTGTTAGCTTTGGTGAATTACAGTAATTATAATGTTAATAACTTTGTAAATACTTTCTTTAAAAATTGGAATGAGCCTTTGTGGAAGATACATATGGGTGTAAGCGAAAATAAGGATGGAATTAAAGTGCAAGCGGAGAATTTTAATAATGCTTTTACAGCCATGAGCATGGCTAGAAAGAAGAATAAAGAAGTAATATTTTATGAGGAACTTGATATACATAAGTTGCTTTTAAATGCAAAAGATAAGGAAGTTTTGAAAGAATTTTATAATGAAACATTAGGTAAACTGGAAAAATATGATAAAGAAAATAATACGGATTTAGTTAATTTTCTTTTTTTGTATTTACAAAATAATGGGAGTCAGAGCCTTGTAGCGGAAAAACAATACATTCATAGAAATACAGTTAATAATCAATTAAAAAAGATTGAAAAGATTACTGGATATAATCCATCAAACTTAGAGGAAAAGTTAAGGTTTTATTTAGGATTTTATATTAAAGATGTAATGTAAAATTGTTAAACTATATATAATTTATGACTAATATGCAAGTGCACAAATCAAACTGTTCAGATGCTTGCTTAAATATATATAAAATTGATGTATAATTTAAAATATGTAAGAGTATACAGCAAAGGAGCTTGTTCAATAGAACAAGTTCTTTTTTAATTTAATCAATTATTACTAAATCATAATACAACGTGGTGTTTATTTAGTTAATATGAAATTTAATTGAGTTAAATAAGTTGGAAAGGTGATGATAGAAATTTGGAAAAGATATTAGTAAGTGGTTGTTTATTTGGATGGCATTGTAGATATGATGCTGTGGATTGTCCTTGTTTAGATGAAAGATTTATTGAATGGAAAAAGAAAGGTAGACTCATAGCAATTTGCCCGGAAGTATTCGGAGGATTACCTACACCAAGGCCAGACTCCCAAAGAGTTGAAAATAAAGTATTATCTTGTACAGGCTTAGATGTGACAGAAGAGTATGAGGCAGGGGCTAAGGAAGCACTTCGGTTGGCTAAAGAGAATAATGTTATATGCTGTATAATGAAGCAAGATAGCCCCTCTTGTGGAAGTAAATATATATATGATGGTAAATTTACAGATACTAAAATAGAAGGTAATGGAAGAGCAACAGAACTGCTTAAAAAAGCGGGCTTTAAAGTATTTGATGAAAATCAAATTGATGAAGCTGAAAAATTACTATTAGAAAAGAAAATTTAGGTTTAATTTGAAAAGGCTGTAAATGCACAGCCTTTTTTTAGGATTATTTTAATAAATAAAATTTTTAGATAGGAAAGTGGTAATAATGAAAATAAATATTTTAAATTTAATAGTATTATAAGTATGTGGCTATTTCAAGAAAAGACTCTAAAGGAATAATTCAGGCGGGCTTGAATATTGAAGATATACTAACATTAAAAATATAATAAATGTGCACATGCACAATTAAACTTAGTCAGTTATTCGTTGATAAGTCAAAAATACTGGTATATAATAAAAACAACTTAAACGAAAAACGAATTTAATCAAGATAAAAGCAACGGAGCTTGTTCAAATGAATAAGTTCCGTTTTTTTATTAGTTGGACAAGTATATTATGAATTGGGGAGTGTATAAATATGAATGGTGAAGAAATTAGAAGTACTTTAAAAGAATATAATTTACAATCTTGGAGTAAACAAAGAAATTTAAATCCGATTTCAGTTGAAAAAGCTGATGGCATTTACTTTTGGGATTATGATGGAAATAGATATTCAGATATGTCGTCACAACTTGTTAATATGAATTTAGGTTTTGGAAATAAAGCAATCGGAGATGCAATAAAAGAACAAGTAGACAAATATTGTTTTGTAGGGCCTTCTTATGGTGCTGAATCTAGAGCCAAGCTTGCAAAGAAGATTATAGAATTAATGCCTGATAATATGGGAAAGGTATTTTTTACAAACGCTGGGGCAGAATCAAATGAAAATGCTGTAAAGATGGCAAGAATGTTTACAGGTAAAACAAAGGTGTTTAGCCGTTATAGAAGTTATCATGGATCTTCATTTGGTGCTGGTAATTTAACTGGTGAGCCAAGAAGATATGCATTAGAACCTGGTATTCCAGGATTCGTAAAATTCTTTGATCCGTATATCTACAGAGAACCGATAGAATTTGAATCGGAAGAAACAGCTACAAAATATTATTTGGCCAAGCTTAGAGAACAAATAGTATATGAAGGACCAGAAAGCGTTGCAGCAATAGTTTTAGAGACTATTACAGGTTCGAATGGAGTTATCGTTCCACCAAATGGATATCTTCCTGGAGTTAGAGCTTTATGTGATGAATTTAAAATCTTAATGATTTGTGATGAAGTTATGACAGGATGGGGCAGGACTGGTAAGATGTTTGGTTTCGAAAATTTTGATGTTAAACCAGATATAGTAACTTTTGCAAAAGGTGTTACATGTGGATATGTTCAACTTGGTGGAGTAGTAGTGAGTAAAGAAATAGCTGCTTACTTTGATGACAATCTATTATCTTGCGGGTTAACTTACAGTGGACATCCTTTAGCTTGTGCAGCAGGTGTAGCGTGTATAAATTATTATGAAGAAGCGGATATACTAAAAAATGTTAACGAAGTTGGCAAAATACTTGGTGAAAAGCTAGAAGAGATGAAAACTTCTCACCAATCTGTTGGAGATGTACGATATATTGGATTATTTTCAGCAGTAGAATTAGTAAAGAATAAAGAAAGCAAGGAACCATTAGTTCCATATGGAAAGGATCCAGAAGGGATTATGGGAAAAATTTTAGGTTTGCTTAAAGAAAGAAAGTTCATGACTTATACACATGAAAATATGATACTTGTTGCGCCTCCACTAATAATTACTAAGGAGCAATTAGAAGAAGAGTTAGCTAAATTAGATGAAGTACTTGAAATTGTCGATAAACAATTTATCTAGATGAGGTGAAAAAATGGCATATGAATTTAGTTTACCAGGACGTACGATTATTGGAGATTGTGCATTAGAAGCAAGTGAGAACTTGATAAAAACATTTGGAAAGAAAGCATTTATTGTATCTGGAAAAAACGTAACTAAGATGGGGACAGTTAAAGTTTTGACAGACTGTTTAGATAATTGGGGAATAGGTTATGAAGTTTTTAATGAGATTATTGGAGAGCCAACTGATTTAATGATTGAGAGTGGTGTAAAAGCTTATAAAAATGCTGAATGTGATTTCTGCATTGCTATTGGAGGAGGAAGTCCTTTAGATAGCGGTAAAGCAATCGCGGCTATGACAAAATTGGAGGGTTCCATATCTGACTACTTGGGAAAAACATTGGAAGGAGATTTTCCACCATTAGTACTAATTCCGACTACAGCAGGGACAGGTTCAGAAGCTACCAAATTTACAGTTATTACAGATTCAAAGAAGAATGTAAAAATGCTTCTAAAGGGGGAAGCATTACTACCAGATTTGGCAGTGATTGATTCAAAATTCTCAATGACAGCACCTAAAAGTGTAACAGCGGCAACAGGGATGGATGCATTAACTCATGCAGTTGAGGCTTATACATCAAGAAAAGCTAATTCACTAACAGATACCTTCGCGTTATCTGCAATTAAAAGAATTTTTAAATATTTACCATTAGTATATAAAAATGGTGAAGATAAAAAGGCAAGAGAAGAAATGGCCATAGCAGCATATGAAGCTGGAGTATGCATAAATAACTCTTCAGTGACCTTAGTTCACGGGATGAGCAGACCAATTGGAGCTAATTTTCATGTTGCTCATGGAATCTCAAATGCTATGCTCATAAAGGAATGTTTATCTTATGTTTTAGATGGAAGCTATGAACGTTTTGGTACAATAGGAAGGGCTATTAATGCAGCAGATGAGAATAAATGTGATAAGGAAGCTGCGGAAGCATTCCTAGAAAAATTAACAGCATTATGTAAGATATGTGAGATTCCTACTCTAAAAGAGTATGGAATTAATAAAGAAGATTTCGATAAACTAGTAGATAAGATGGCACAGGATGCTATAAATAGTGGAAGTCCATCAAATACTATAAAAGATGTTACAAAGGAAGACTTATTAACTATATACAGTAGATTATGGTAAATATATAATAATTGCAACGGTGCAAAACAAATAGTTTTGTACCGTTTTTTGTTTAAAAGGAGGCGTAAATCAATGAGTATGTTAAATGAAATAGATACACAATTTGAAAATAGAAATGTTTTTAAGCCAAGAGAAGATAAAGTTGAAATTAAAATCGAAGATTTGAGCATGGTTTACCAAGATAAGAATGGAGGAGAACCAGTAACAGCACTTAAAAATGTTAATTTAGAAATTAAAGAAGGAGAATTTATTTCATTACTAGGTCCTTCGGGTTGTGGAAAGACAACATTACTTCGTATTATAGCTGATCTATTGCAGCCTTCTTCAGGAAAAGTAACTGTTCGAGGACAGAGTCCAAGAGAAATAAGGCTTCAGAAGAAATATGGTATCGTATTTCAAAATCCAGTTCTATATGATTGGAGAACAGTAAGAAGAAATGTTTGTATGCCAATGGAACTACTAGGAATGAAAAAGCAGGATCGTACTGCGAAAGTTACAGAAATGCTTGACCTAGTTGGACTTACTAACTTTGGTAAGCATTATCCTTATGAATTAAGTGGAGGTATGCAGCAAAGAGTCGGAATAGCAAGAGCACTGGCAATCAATCCAGAGATACTTCTTATGGATGAACCATTCTCAGCTTTAGATGAATTCACCCGTGAAAAACTTCATGAGGATCTTCTCGAAATATGGACAAAGACTAAAAAGACAGTAGTTTTTGTAACTCATAATATTTCGGAGGCAGTATTTTTATCAGATAAAGTTGTAGTTTTATCACCGCATCCAGGACGAGTTTCTGCTGTAATTGATATTGATATACCAAGACCAAGAAATATGGAGTCAAAACAGTCAAAACAATTTTATGATTATATAACAAAAATCAGAAATAGCTTTGAGGGGGTATGATGATGATTAGCAGGAAAGAAAAATATACAGTTAACTTAGTTTGGGCTATTAGTATTTTTATAGTTTGGGAATTAGCAGCTTTCTTTCTAGAACAAGTTATTCATGACCCAATGGCAGCAGCAAAACTGCCTTATCCCCATAGTGTCCTTATATCAATCGCAGTAAATTTTACAGATTTAATAAGTGCAGCAGGACTTACTTTTTCAAGAGCCGTATTTGGATTTGCGCTTGGAGCAGCAATAGGCTTTATTTTAGCAATAATTATGAGTTTATCAAAAATAGCAGAAAAAATATCACTACCTTATTTAATAGTATCACAAATGATACCAGTATTAGGATTAGCTCCTATTATCTTTACATTAGTTAGAGACATGAATCTTTCTAGAATAGTGATTGCTGCATATATTACTTTTTTCCCAGTTTCAGTAAATATGCTGAGCGGACTAAATAGTGTAGAAAGTGATAAAAAAGAATTGCTATATTCATACGCTGCGAGAAAGAAAAGTATTTACTATAAGCTTATGATTCCTTATTCGATGCCATATTTATTTGCAGGTTTAAAAATAGCGGCTCCAATGTCAATAACAGCATCAATTTTAGTAGATATGCTAGGTTCAAGCGGTGGAATTGGAGTGAAACTTTTGTATTCTTTATATTCAGGCACAAAAGATGTGTTCTGGGCATCAGTAGTTACAAGTGCTTTAATGGGTATTTTAAGTTACTTTATAGTAATATTATTTGAAAAAATTTGTATGCCTTGGAGAAAACAAACTACATAGGGAGGGTATTTTATGAATGAAAAGATTAAAAATGTTTTATGGCCCGTGGGCTTTGGAATATTAGTTGTAATTGCTTGGCAAGTTGGTATCATTCATGATGCCTTAGGCTTTAAGCCCTTTCAACTACCAGTTCCATCACAAATCATTAAAACTTTAAGTGATAATTTTTCTAAAGCTTTAACTGACACAATGATTACAGTTTCAGGGGCGTTGGTAGGACTTGCTTTAGGATGCATAATTGGATTTATTGTTGCTGTAATAGCTACACAGTTTCCAAAGTGGGGATATACAGGACTAAGTGTAATAGCTGCATTTAATGCTATTCCAATAGTTGCATTATCTCCTATTATGAATCGTTGGTTTACTAGTGGTTTTGCACAGAAGGTTGGTGTTGTAACGGTAGTATGTATGGCAGCTATGGCTATTAATTCTTATCGTGGATTAAATGATTTGAAACCATTTGCAAAAGATTTATTAGAGTCATATGCGGCACCAGAAAAAGTTATATTTTTCAAGCTTCGTTTACCTAATTGTCTTCCAAGTGTTTTAACTGCATTAAAAATTAATGTGGCAGCGGCAATAATGGCAGCTATGATAAGTGAATATTTCGCAGCATCAACTTCAGGCATTGGTTTTGGAATTAAAGATAATTTAAGAAAAGGAATGATGGCCATGGGGTGGTCTTATATAGTTATGGCAGCATTAGTTGGGATTATTTTATACTTAATTATTTTGTTAATAGAACGTAGAACTATAAAATGGCATGCTTCACAAAGGTAAATAAGGTTTAGAAAAACAAAATTTTGTTCTAAGAATTTTTCTTAAGTTCATAAGAAAGTTAAAAAGATCTAGGATCAGGTCATATATATTTCTTACATGTAGGAAGAAAAACACATAAATGACTGATATCAGATAAATAATATTTATTTAATGAGGAGGAATTTATTATGAAAAAGAAGTTATTAGCTTTAAGTTTATCAGTATTAATGATGGGTACGATGCTTATAGGGTGTGGATCAAAAACATCAGAAACTACAGCAAAAGACACAACTAAATCAGAGGACACTTCAAAGAAAGATGGAGAATTAGAAAAAGTAACCCTTCAATTAAAATGGCTTCCACAATCACAATTTATGGGATACTATGTAGCAGCAGCAAAGGGCTATTATAAGGATGAAGGTATTGATATTCAAATACTTCCAGGAGGAAGTGACATTATCCCAGAACAAAATGTTAATAATGATGTAGCAAATATAGGTGTAACTTGGGTATCAAGTTTAATGACATATCAAGCTCAAGGATATCCATTACAAGAAGTTGCTCAGGTTTTCCAAAAATCAGGTATGTTATTAGTCTCAAAGAAAGAAAAAGGAATTAATTCACCAAAAGATTTAGCAGGCAAAAAAGTAGGTAACTGGTTTGGAGGAAATGAATATGAACTTCTTGCACTACTTTCAAAATACAATTTAGATAAAGAGAAGGATTTAAAACTTGTACAACAAGATTTCACAATGGATCAATTAAAAGAAGGTTCAGTTGACGCAGCATCAGCAATGACTTACAACGAATTTGGTTTATTGCTTGAAGGTGGATTGAAAAAAGAAGATTTAAATGTAATTGATATGAATAATGAAAATGTTGCTATGATGGAAGACTGTTTATTTGTTAATTCAGATTGGGCAGCTAAGCATAAAGACTTATTAGTTCGTTTCTTAAAAGCTTCAATTAAAGGTTGGAAAGATGCAGTTCAAGATCCAGAAGCAGCTGGAAAAACAGTTTATGATGTAGATAAATCAGTTTCTTTAGATCACCAAGTTTATATGGCAAAGGAAGTTGCTAAGCTTGTAGCACCTCAAGGGTTTGATACTTCAAAAATTGGACAAATTGATATGAATGCTATTAAGCAAACAGGAGATTTCTTAAAGAAATATAATAAAGATTTAGCAAAAGAACCAGTAGTAGATGATACAACATTTACTTCAAAGTATTGGGAAGAAGCAACAAAATAATATGATAAAAATTGATTCAGATGTGGTTAAATCCACACTGAATCCTACTAAAATTTATATATAAATGTATTATTAAGGAAAAGAATTTATCACATAGTAAATAATTTGAAAAATGAAATGTTTTAATAACCTCAAAATAACGATATAAACAAAAGTAGAAATATGAAAGCGAAAATAATTAACTAAACTAGTTATTTAGATATTAAGGATATTTGAAATGGGAGGAGAATACTTATGGATTTAATTATAAAAAATGGAACTATTGTAACACCATCAGAATCTTACACTGCTGATCTTGCTGTTAAAGATGGAAAAATTGTAGCTATTGGAACAGGATTTTCAGAAGAAGGTGCAAGAGTTGTAGATGCAAAAGGTAAGTTAGTATTACCAGGGGCTATTGATGCACACACCCATTTAGCTATGCCATTTGGAGGAACTGTATCAGCAGACAGCTATCTTGCAGGAACAAGGGCAGCAGCTTGCGGAGGTGTAACTACAGTATTTGATTATCCAATGCAAAGAAAAGGCAGCGGAATAATTGAAACAGTTGAATCAAGAAAAGCAATATGTGATCTAGAAGCTTGCGTAGATTATGCATTTCATTGCATCATAACTGATTTAAATGAAGGAACTATCTTAGATGAATTTAAAGATGCTGTTGAGTATGGAGTACCAAGCTTTAAATGTTTCTTAGTTTATAAAAAAGAAGGAATGATGGTAGATGATGCAACTTTAGTGAAAATACTATTAAAAGCTAAAGAAACTGGAGCTATGACAAACATCCATGCAGAAAATCCAGATTTAATAGATTTAAACATCGAGAAATTCTTAAAGGAAGGAAAAACTTCAGCATGGTATCACTATTTAAGCAGACCAGAATTTGTTGAGGCTGAAGCGGATAAGAGAGCAGTTCACTGGGCTAAATCTACAGGAGCTCCACTATATTTGGTTCATATGGCTGATAAAGAAGGTTTAGAAACTGCTATTGAAGCAAAAAGAGAAGGTCATGATATATATGTTGAAACATGCCCACAATATTTGGAGTTTACATGCGATGTTTATAAAAGAGAAGATGGTAGAAACTTTGTATGTTCACCACCAATGAAAGGGCAAGAAAGTCAAGATGCACTTTGGAAAGCTATTAAATCAGGTGATATTGATACTGTAGCTACAGATCACTGCCCATTTCAAAGCTATGAAAAGGATTGGGGGAAAGATGATTTTACAAAGATTCCAAATGGATGTGCAGGAGTAGAAAATTTATATCCATATATGCTTTCAGCAGCAAATGAGGGAAAAATAACTTTTAATAGAGCAGTAGAATTATGTTCATTTAACCCAGCTAAGATATTTGGATGTACAGAAAAAGGTTCTTTAACAATAGGAAAAGATGCAGATATTGTAATTTATGATCCGAAGAAAGATTTTACAATTTCTGTAGAGAATATGCATTCAGATTATGACCACACAATTTGGGAAGGTAAAACTCTTCATGGATACCCAGTACAAACTTATGTACGTGGAAATTTAGTATATGATGATGGAGAATTTGTTGGAAAAGCAGGATTTGGACAATTTGTAAAACGAGTAGGACGAAAATAAAGATAATCTAGGAGGAATGGAAATGAGTAGTTTATTATATAAAGATATTTCAATTAATGAATATGTGTCAGGATGCTTGTTATGTGATGAAGCACCTTGTCGCAAGGCTTGTCCCCACTCACTTGAAGCGGATACTATTATTCGTTCTTTAAGATTTGAAAATAAGGCTGGGGCAGTAAATAAACTGCCACATCCTCTTCCTTGTGATACATGCGATGAAAAACAATGTAAAGAGGCTTGTTTAAAGGGAAAAATTAATGAACCAGTACCAATTGATAAAGTTATGAAAGCAATATCAACTGAGCCTAAAGTTAAAGAGGACGACGTTGATTTATCCATAGATTTTTGTGGAATAAACTGTGAAAATCCATTTTTTCTTTCTTCATCAGTTGTCGGAAGTAACTATGAGATGGTAGCAAAGGCATTTGAAATGGGATGGGCAGGTGTAGCATTTAAGACTATTGGTATGTTTGTGCCTAAAGAAGTTTCACCAAGATTTACTGCTTTAAGCAAAGAAAGTGTACCATTTGTTGGTTTTAAAAATATAGAGCAAATTTCAGATCACACATTAGAGGAAAATATAGAATTCTTAAAAAGATTGAAAAAAGACTATCCTAGCAAAATTATTATAGCATCAATTATGGGACAAAATGAAGATGAATGGACTAAACTCGCTCAGTTAATGACAGCGGCGGGAGCTGATATTATAGAATGTAATTTCTCATGTCCACATATGACAAGTAAAGGAGTAGGTTCAGATGTTGGTCAAAACCCAGACCTAGTAGCCCTATACACTAAAGCAACTAGAAAGGGAACTAATTTACCGATTCTTGCAAAGATGACACCTAATGTTGGAAATATGGAAATACCAGCAATTGCTGCAATGGAAGCAGGTGCTACAGGAATTGCAGCAATTAATACAATCAAAAGTATTATGAATCTAAATTTAGAAAGCTTTGCTTCAGAACCAAATGTTGAAGGTAAGACTAGTGTAGGTGGATATTCAGGAAAAGCTGTTAAACCGATTGCATTACGTTTTATACATGATATGAAAGTCTGCCAAGAACTAAAAGATGCCCCAATAAGCGGTATGGGCGGTATTGAAACCTGGAAGGATGCAGCTGAATTTATAGCATTAGGATGTGAAAACTTGCAAATAACAACATCAGTAATGCAATATGGCTATAGAATCATCGATGACTTAATTAATGGGATGAAATTATATTTAAGTTCACAAGGGTATAAAAAGATATCTGAAATTGTAGGTAATGCCTTACCTAATATTGTGCCAACAGATAAACTTGATAGGGATAGTATTTGTTATCCAAGATTTGATAGGCAAAAGTGTATAGGATGTGGAAGATGTTATTTATCATGTTATGATGGGGGACATCAAGCAATTAAAGTAGATGAAAATACAAGAATGCCAATTTTGTTAGTAGATAAATGTGTAGGATGTCAATTATGTAGTACTGTATGCCCAGCAAAAGCTGTAGCACCAGGTAAGAGAGTAAAAAAATAATTATTAGAAAGAATTTAAAGGGGGATATCGATATGTTAATGTGTAATAAAGAAAGACTTCAAGATAAAATTACAACTTTTAGTAAATTTGGCGATACAGGTAAAGGAGGAATTACTAGATTATCTTTATCACCTGCGGCTTTGGAAGCAAGAGAGGAATTTTGCAAAAGATGTAAGGCACTTGGGATGGAAATAAAAACTGACGATATGGCAAACATTTATGCAACTATTCCTGGAGATGAAAATCTACCTGCAATTATGATGGGATCTCATGCTGATTCAGTTAAGCAAGGTGGAAATTACGATGGTATTTTAGGAGTTCTTACAGGATTAGAAGTAGCAGAAACTATAGTTACTGAAAAAATACCTCATAAGCATCCAATAACAGTTGTTATATGGACAAATGAAGAAGGGGCACGTTTTGAACCTGCAATGATGTCATCAGGTGTTATTACAGGAAAATTTGATAAAGATGTTATGTTAGCATCAAAAGATACAGAAGGAATTACATTTAAAGAAGCCTTAGAAGCTAGTGGATACATGGGTGAAGTTGAAAATCGAATGACTCCAGAAAAATACGGAGCATTAGTTGAATTACATGTTGAACAAGGACCTGTTTTAGAAGATGAAAAAGTAGATATAGGAGTAGTTGAAGGTGTTTGCGGTATGATAAACTATGAATTTACTTTTGCAGGTCAAGCAGACCATGCTGGAACAACTCCAATGAAATACAGAAAAGATGCTTTATATGCAGCTGTAAAGACCATTCAATATTTGCATGATGAACTTGATAAGCTTGATAGTAAGCTAGTATATACAACAGGGAAGATTTCAGCTCATCCAAATATTCACACAGTTATTCCAGATCTTGTTAAATTTACGTTGGATGCGAGACATCAAGATCCAGAAGTAATAAATCAAGTTCTCGAAATAATTAAGGCCATCCCTAAAACAGTTGAAAAATGTGAAGCAAGTTATGAAAAAGCTTGGTCAAGAAATACAGTACATTTTCACTCTGAATTTGTAGATTATGTTGAAAAAAATGCAAAGGAATTCGGATATACAACAAAGAGAATGTATAGTGGTCCTGGACATGATGCACAATTTATAACAGATATTATTCCTACTACAATGATATTTGTTCCAAGTGAAAAAGGGCACAGTCATTGTGAAAAAGAATTTACTCCTCTTGAGAACTGCTTAAAAGGTGCCAATGTATTGTTACAAACAGTCTTAGATATTGATAAAAATTAATATATTCATATTACTAAATTAAAAATGCCAATCTTAAGATATAAATCTATAAGATTGGTTTTTTAGTTATAAATACTTTATTGTATGGTTTTCATTATAAGTAATTATATGTGATTATTTGTTCCTGGTTCTGAAATATTTCTAAGAGCCACTTCAGCATTGTCCTGAAGTGTAGGTTCTTGTGAAATATCTCCAAGAGAAACTATACCAACAAGATTATTATTTTCAACAACAGGTAATCTTCTTATCTGATTTCTGCTCATTAATCGTATAGCATCATAAACATCCATATCAGGACTTCCACAAACAGGTTCAGAAGTCATGAAATCACAAATCTTTTGTTCATTTGGATTAGCACCGGATGCTACACAATCTAATGCAATATCTCTGTCTGTAATTATTCCAACTAATTTTTTTGAATCATCGCAGACTGGTATTGCACCTACATCAAACTGTCTCATTAATTGAGCGGCTCTTTCAATAGAGTCGTTTGAATTTAAATTCACTATATCTTTTGACATTACATCTTTTATTTGCATAATATCACCTCCTAAAATATATTTCCCTATGAATGAGTTTTTATTGCTAGAAATATATATAGTGAAAAACATTATTTTCAATTAATTTATAAATTACTTCTGAATTATATAAAGACTCAATGTCATAACATCTAGAACATATCAAATAAAACACTGTTTTCTAAATGAATATGAATAAACAAATCCTTTTCTAATTCATGGAGCTTTGTATATACAAGTTTAAAAGTAGTACAAGATCCTTCTGGTGCGGTAAAGTCTATCGTTATTTTTTCTAGTTCTTTTAATATATCTCCAGCGGCATCATGTTCATTTTCGGTATCATTTATTACTTTGTGTATATCCGATAGTATTCTATCATCTTTTGATAGGTCATAGTTTTTTATAAGTGGGAATAGTAATTCTTCTTCTTTAACTAAATGTTCTTCAAGTTCAGTTTTTAAAGATCCGAAAAGTTTATGAACCTGTAGTAATTCCTCACCATGATGCCTAAAATGTACTTTTAGTACCTTAAATAACATTGTATCAATTTCTTTAAGCTGTTTTTTTGTAAAGTCATGATGAACATCTACTATATGCGTTATTAATGAAGATGGTGTTTCTTTTCTCCAGTCTTTGTATGATGAATTTGTATTAATAAACTTATCATACTTTGAATTAAGTTCTTCAATAATCACACTTAAATCTAAAGAGAGTGCAGTTAATGCATCACCTAAAGTATCATGTCCCCCACAACAATAATCTAATTTATATCTATTAAAAATTTCTGTAGCACCAGGAAAAATTGAAACTATCTCACCAAGCTTTTGATTTCTATTTATAATCTTTTTCATATTATGTTCCTCCAAATCTAATTAACTAATGTATTTTTTATTGACTTGTTTCTTATGTGTTCATTTTATAATCATTTGTATTATAAGAATATGATTTAAATCAAATTTTTAAATTTATTAGATTTTGTTATGATAATAGGAGGGATTCTATTAAAAATGAAGTCGTAAAAAGTAAATGTATAAAGAATTGTAAAGATTCATAGTCAATTATAAAAATGCTTATTTACTGGAATTAAACATAAGTGTTATGATAATAGTAATGGTAGGTGATTAAATATGAAAGAATGTAATTGTGAAGTTTGCAATCACACCTTATGTGCAAAGAAAGTACCTATATTCTCATTCTTATCCGATGATGAGCTTAGGAAAATTATTAGCTTAACTGGTCATAAATCATATAAAAAAGGTGAGATTCTTTGTAGGGAAGGTGAGAAATCAGATGCATTATTTATTATAAACGAAGGAAAAGTTAAACTATCTAAACTAACTAAAGAAGGAAAAGAGCAAATAGTTCATATCTACACAAGTGGAGATTTTTTTGGGGAATTGAATTTATTTAGTAGTAATGAAAAGTACAATTTTGATGTTTATGCTATATCAGGTGTAAAAATATGTACTTTATCTAAGGAAGATATGAGTAAAATTATTATTAGTAATCCGGAAATATCATTAAAACTACTTGAAGTTATTACAAAGCGACTTACTGAAACAGAAAATTTAGCACAAAATTTAGCAACAAATGATGCGGAAATAAGAATCGCATATATGTTGTTAGAATTCGCAGAAAAGTATGGAATTAGTACGGAAGAAGGATTACAAATAAATTTACCAATAAATAGAGAAGAAATGGCTAATTACACTGGAGTAACGAGAGAAACTATTAGTAGGAAACTTAGTAATTTTGAGGAATTAGGGATTATAAATCTTAAAGGAAATAAAGTATTATTCATTAAACAATTAGATATCTTAAAGTCTTATGTTGAGTAATATAGAATTAATAAAAAAGTACCTTGTTAATAGAAAAAATAGTCACTCTGTACTTTCAATGGTATGAAAAATAGAGTGACATTTCTTTCGTTTAGTTAATATATATATTTTAATTCTATATATTTATAGTTTGATCTGATAGTTTTACCATTTCTCCATGCTTTCCAATCCAATACTTAACTTCAGGGTATTTAACGTCAATATAATCGGCAAATAACAGTGGATTTTCACTATTTTGCGAGAACATTTCGTAGTGTCCTGGAACAACTAGTTTCGGATTTATACTTCCTGCTAAATCTACAGCTTCTTGATATGTAATATTTCCTATGCAGTTTTCACGATATCTTTTTGCATCTCTTCCGTTTATAGGAATAAACATAACATCAATTTTATTCCAAGTTCTTAACTTTGAATAAATTCCTTCATACAAACAAGTGTCTCCAGAATGATATATAGTACAGCCATTGCCTTCAATGACGTAGCCTAAATAAGGAAAGCTGCCAGTTTCAGGGTTTTGGTCAAGAAATTCGTGTGCTGACGGAATACCAGTTATTTTTAAACCGTTTTCTGAAAATGATATGCCATCATCAAGACCTATAAAACGACTTCTTGAAATTTTTAAGCTTTCTGATAAGTCATCAATAAGATGCTTAGGTACTACAAATTTTGCTTTTGTAGAACTTAGTGATATTTGATGCCATGCCTTTCTATCTATATGATCATCATGATCGTGAGTACCTATTATAAAATCAGCATTAGTTATTTCATCTGGTTGTAATAAAGTTGGAATGATTCTACCAGGAAATTCTGATAAGAACGCATCTATATAAAGAACTTGTTTACCTATCTTAATTACATATCCCAATTGTCCAATCCACCAAAATGCCATATCCTTATCTTTTAGAATACATTTGTTAATATCATTTATCAATTTAATTCCGTTACTCATAAAATAAAATCATCACCCTTCAAGTTCATTATTTTTAATATTACCATAAGGCCATTTTAATTACTATATATTCGACAAAGTAATGCATTGATTGTATATAATGTTACAAACGAAAACAATGCTTAGAAATCCAGTTTAAATAAAAAAGCTCTTTTATAGATGGGCTAAAAAGAATAGGAATTATAAACTTTGTTTAAACTAAAATAATAAATTAATCTCATCATTATTTTTTGGAGAGTATATTAGGTAAAGTATTATCTAAGGGATTTAGATTAATAATGCGAACGTATGTTATAATTAAACAGATATTATCAAAATTATATATGTTAGGATGAACACAAATGTATTTAAAACAATTAAGTGATGAAGAAATTAAAAATATACATGAGGAACATATGAAGATAGATTTCCCACCAGAAGAGTTAAAGCCGATAGAAGTAATTCAAAAGCTTATTAAAAGAGGAATTTATGTATGTTATGGTTTATATGAAGATAATAAGCTATTAGCTTATGCATTTTTAGTCACGTCAAAATCATATCTATTGATAGATTATTACTCAGTATGTGCCATTTATAGAAATAGAGGAATAGGAAGTAAATTCCTAAATTTATTAAAGGAACAATGCAGGAATTACATTGGAATTATAGTAGAAGTAGAAAGCATTGATTCTTCACCAAATGTTGAAGAAAGAGTAACACGTGAAAGAAGAATTAATTTTTATAAAAACAATGGAATGAGGATGACAGATATTTTGAGTTTATTATTCAATGTAGAATATTCTATTATGTGTTTATGTAATGAAGAAGTGACAGATTCAAATATTAATGACGGTCTAGAGCATTTATATAAGGAGATTACCCCAAGCAAACTTTATAATAAATATGTAAAAATTACTTTACTACAATAAAAAAATGAATGAAAGGCGCAAAATTTACTAAAACTATATTTACTTTTAATACTATGAAAGAAAAATATATTGTAATGGAGCGCTTGAATATTATGAATAGAGATTTTTTAAAGATTGATGAAATAGTAAATATTTTAATGAAAAGATGGAAGATGATATGTTTAATAACTTTAATCTCAACTATACTTTCAGCAATTATAAGTTTTTTTGTTATTTCGCCAAAGTATCAAGCAAATACTAAGGTATTTATAGGAAAAGAGAATAATGCGCAAGGTCAGGAACAAAGCTATAACAATAATGATGTTTTGATGTATCAAAAACTTTTAAAGACTTATGCAGAGATAATTCAAACTACGGACCTAATTGATAGGGCTGTAAGTTCAAGCAACTTGAACTTACAATCAGAAAATATACTCAATACGTTAACAGTTGTCCCAAGAGCAGACACACAGATATTAGAAATAGGTTACACAAATCCAGATAAGATGATGGCAAGAAATGTTGTAGATTCGGTAACAAACGAATTTATAAGGTCATCAAAAGACCTTATACCAAATGGAAATGTAAAAATAATAGAAAGTGTGAAAATACCAGAAAGTCCAGTAAGTCCAAATAGAAAGATGAATATAGCTATTGCTTTTATAATTGGGTTCATGATTAGCATAGGTCTAAGTTTTCTGTTAGAATTCATGAATAATACTTTTAAAACCAGAGAACAGATGGAAGAAATGCTAGGTGTTCCAGTTCTGGGAACTATTCCAGAGTATTCTAAGCCTCAGAAAGGGTGATAGTATGTCATTATTGGAGAGAATAAAAAGTAGTACAAAACATAAGAGAGTAGTCGATAGAAGAATTTATGCTGGTTTTGTTGTAGAAGACAAACCGAAATCAGTAGATGCAGAAGCATTTAGGACACTAAGAACTAATATACAATATTCATCTTTTGATAAGGAAATAAGAACTATAGCGGTTACAAGTTCAGAAATGGCAGAGGGAAAGTCAACAGTTGCCGGAAATATTGCTATTTCTTTTGCTCAAGGTGAAAAGAAAGTTATTTTAGTTGATTGTGATTTAAGAAAACCATCAGTACACAAAAATTTTAAAACTTCAAACTTACTAGGAGTTTCAGAAGTATTACTTGGTAAAGTTTCATTAGATGAAGCAGTACAGAAGCATAATAATAATTTTAATTACTTAACTTCAGGGAAGATTCCACCAAATCCATCAGAAATGCTTGGATCAGCGGCTATGACAAACTTAATAGAAAGGCTGAAAGATGAATATGATTTAATTGTCCTAGATACAGCTCCGTTAAGAGCTGTTACGGATGCTCAGATACTATCAACTAAAGTTGACGGAACTATCTTAGTAGTAAGAGCAGGGAAAACCAAAAAAGATGTAGTAATAGAAGCAAAAAACCTTTTAGATAAAGTTGGAGCAAATGTTATTGGAAGTGTACTGAATGCTGTAGAAAATACAAGAGGAAAGTATTATGCTTATTATGGAAACGAAGATGAGAAATAGACAATTGTTACGATAATGTTTAATGGAGTTAAGGTGGTGAGTTAATGATAGATATTCATTCACACGTATTACCAGGCATTGATGATGGTTCAAAAGATATGCACATGACCTTAGATATGCTTAAACAAGCGCAAAAAGATGGAGTTAATGAAATAGTAGCAACCCCTCATTATTTGTTAGAATATGGAGAATCAACAATACAGGAGGTTAAAGTTTTAGTAGAACAAGTAAATCATGCAGCACATATGGAAGGAATTAATATTAAGGTTTATAGCGGGCAAGAAGTTTATTTTAATGAGAATATAATTCGGGATTACCTTGAAGGTAACATAGGAACTATTAATGATTCTAGATATATGATGATTGAATTCCCCATGCATAGACTCGACGAAAATATAATAGATGTATTATATGAACTCCAAGTACGAGATATAGTTCCAATAATTGCCCATCCAGAAAGGTATAAGCCATTTAGAGAAGATCCAACTCTCATTAATAAGTTTATTGAAGCTGGATATTTATTTCAACTAAACGCAGGAAGTATGGAAGGTAGATTTGGAGAAAGTATAAAAAAAACTGCTAGTCTATTTTTAGAAAATAATTTATATAACTTTATTGGATCAGATGCACATGATACTGATAATAGAACTACTGGATTGCAGAAAGCTATGAATGCATTAAATGAAATAAATGAAAATATATTTGAAGAAAGTTCTAAGAAATTATTAAGGGATAGTGCAATAGAATTTGTTGGAAAAAAAGTTAAAATGAAAAAATCGATTTTTTCATTTTTAAGAATTTAATTGAATTTGAAAAAACTCTAATTACTTTAATTCAGCTATTCAGTTGTATAAAAAAACATTCTTAGAACTCAAATCCCAAAATAAAGAAAAATAAATAAAAACTTGTCATAAAACGCTATATTAGCAACTACACTGTATATTGCTTAATATAGCGTTAATTGTGCGTTG
This sequence comes from Clostridium chromiireducens, assembly GCF_003575225.1. Lineage (NCBI taxonomy): Bacteria > Bacillati > Bacillota > Clostridia > Eubacteriales > Clostridiaceae > Clostridium > Clostridium chromiireducens. Next base: position 132,574 of record NZ_QXDJ01000003.1, read on the forward strand.
AAATACAAAGTACCGCACTGTAATATATGTAGTAAGTAGTGCAGAGACAAATAAAAATATATGGAAAAACTTATCTTAAAGTAAGAAGATAATTAAGTTTCTTCTTAATCTAACATAATTCTATAAGAAAAATATAAGAATACTTAATTATTAATTAATTATCATAGGGCGGTGAAAAAATGCAGCAACTAGAAATTAATAAGGGGGAAGCTATCTTCCGAGATAGAGAAGAACCTAGGGTGGAATATTACTTTTTCAAAAGAACTATGGATATCCTTTGTTCATTAACTGGATTAATAATTTTAACTCCTATATTACTTATAGTCGGATTATTGATAAAACTTGAATCAAAAGGACCTATAATTTTTGCACAAGAAAGAATAGGCAAAAATGGTGAGGTTTTTAAAATGTACAAGTTTAGATCAATGGTCATTAATGCAGAAGAATTGAAAGAAAAACTACACAGTAAAAATGAGATGAGTGGACCGATGTTTAAAATGAAAGATGATCCTAGAGTAACAAGAATTGGGAAGTTTATAAGGAAGACAAGCATAGATGAACTTCCACAATTACTTAATGTTTTAAAAGGAGAAATGAGTTTAGTTGGGCCAAGACCATCACTTCCTAAGGAAGTAGAAAAATTTGATAATTGGATGATGACTAGACTAAAAGTTAAACCTGGACTGACTTGTTACTGGCAGGTATCTGGTAGAAATGATATTGATTTTGAAGATTGGATGAAATTAGATCTTAGATATGTAGAAAATAGATGTATTTTAGTTGATATTAAATTGATTTTTAAAACATTTTTTGTGTTGTTTGGTGACAAGCATGCAAGATAGGTAATTGTATAAAACTATGGGTAGGACAGGGAAAAGGAAGATTATTTAATAAAATAAATGACACTATGGAGGTAGATATGAAAATAGTAGTAGCAGGAACAGGATATGTGGGTTTAGTTACAGGAGCATGTCTTTCAGAAATAGGACATAATGTAACTTGTGTTGATATAGATAAAAATAAAGTTGAAATGATGAAGCAAGGAATTTCACCTATATATGAACCAGGTTTAGATGAATTGCTTAAAAGAAATCATGATGCTGGTAGATTAGATTTTACAATTGATTATAAAAATGCTTATAAAGATGCAGATTTAATATTCATTGGCGTTGGTACTCCAGAAAGAGAAGATGGATCAGCTAATCTAGATTATGTATTTAATGTTTGTAAACAAATTGCAGATAATGTAAAAAATGATTGTTTGGTAGTAGTTAAATCAACAGTTCCAATAGGAACAAATGATAAAATTGAAGAGTATTTAAAAGAAAAGGTTAAAAATAATGTTCATATTGAAGTAGCTTCAAATCCAGAGTTTTTAGCGCAAGGTACAGCAGTTGTAGATACTTTATATGCTAAGAGAATTGTAATTGGCGTTGAATCAAAGAAAGCAGAAGATCTTTTAAGGGAAGTATATAAAGGTTATAATCAACCAATAGTTGCTACGAATAGAAGAAGCGCAGAAATGATTAAGTATGCTTCAAATGATTTCTTAGCTCTTAAAATATCATTTATGAATGAAATAGCAAATTTTTGTGAAATGGTTGGAGCTGACATAGAAGATGTAGCTAAAGGAATGAGCTTTGATCCTAGAATAGGAGATAAATTCTTAAATGCTGGAATTGGATATGGTGGATCATGTTTCCCAAAAGATACTAAAGCACTTCATTGGCTTGCTAATGATAGAGGTTATGAATTAAAAACAATAAAAGCTACAATAGAAGTAAATGAAAATCAAAAATATAAATTATTTAGACAAGCTAAGAATAGATTTGGAAGCTTAAAGGGATTAAAAGTAGCTGTACTTGGTTTGACTTTTAAACCGGGAACAGATGACTTAAGAGAAGCGCCGTCAATCCCGAATGTCAGAAGATTACTAGATGAAGGTGCGCAAATAGTTGCATATGATCCAGTGGGAATTGATAATTTTAAAAGGATTTATCCAAATGAAATAACATATGCAAACACTCCAGAGGAAACATTGAAAGATGCAGATATAGCATTTATATTCACAGAATGGAATGAAATTAAAAGTTTAGACTTAAGCGTATACAAAGAGTTAATGTATACTCCGATTATATTCGACGGAAGAAATTGTTATAAAATAAAAGAAACTAAAGAAAGAAACGTTGATTATTATTCAATTGGAAGAAAAGCTGTCCTAAATTTCGAAAAGCATCTTGAAAAAGAAAAAGATATGGCAGTCGCAATTGGCCAATAATAAATTAGTAGAAAATATGTAATTCAGAAAAGCTAATTAGTTTTTCTGAACTTTCATAAGTATTATTTTTGACTATTAACTAAATTAGAGGTGGTGTTCAAGTGAAAAAAGTATGCTTTATTGCTTCAACAGGTGGCCATTTTGAACAGTTAATGATGTTAAAGCCACTAATGAATAAGTATGAAAGCTTTATAGTTACAGAAAAGACTGATTATTCTGTGGCTAAAAATTCTAAAAAAATATATTATTTAAATCAAGTAAATAGAAATGAAAAAACATTTATTTATAAAATGATATTAAATAGTTTTAATACCGTTAGGATATTTCTCAAAGAAAAACCTGATGTAATAATATCCACAGGTGCTTTGGCAACTATACCTATGTGCTTATTAGCAAAGATTTTTAAAAGAAAACTTATTTTTATAGAATCATTTGCAAAGGTTAATTCTCCAACTTTAACAGGAAGATTGCTAAGTAGATTTGCAGACCAATTTTATGTTCAATGGAAAGATATGCTTAAAGTTTATCCATATGCCATATATAAGGGGGGAATATATTGATATTTGTAACTGTTGGATCTCAAAAATTTCAATTTAATAGGTTATTAAGAGAATTAGATGTATTGGTTGAAAAAAATAGCATAAAAGAAAATATATTTGCTCAAACTGGATATAGTGATTATAAGCCTAAGAATTATCGCTTTAAAAATTTTTTAGACAGAGATGAATTTAAAGAAATAATGGAAATGAGCAATAAAGTAATTACTCATGGAGGTACTGGTGCAATAGTAAACGCAGTAAAGCAGGGAAAAAAGGTAATTGCTATTCCTAGATTAAAAGAATATGGCGAACATGTAGACAATCATCAACTACAAATAATAGGTGAATTTGAAAAAATGCAATTTATAAATGTAGTAAAAGAAATAGATGAGTTGGAGAATGTGATAGAAAACATCGAAAATCATGATTTGAAGGATTACATATCTAATACTGATGCCATAATTGAATCTATCGATGATTTTATCAGATAAAGTTTAGTATATACATATTTGTATATATAAAAATATCAATACAAAAGAATTTAAATATATAAAATTACAAATTTAATATAGTCTTTATTAGGAGGTTATCTATTTGTTTTTCTAGTAATATTAGAAAAACAAATAAAATAATCTCCTATTTTTTTTATTTTAATAAAATTTATAACTAATTTAATTTATATGGAATAAGTTTAAGCATAATTTGGAATACCTAAAGATATCTAAATCGAGTATTTGACCTGTGAGATAAAAATATTTACAAATTCGTTAAAACTTTAAGCTATTACGTAAGACTAAGTTTTGTATTTGACATCTATGTTATAGTAGATTAACTTTATTAAATTAATGTATTTTGAAGGAGAAATTTGATTTGAATATATTGTATTTAAATAATGAAATGACAATTGGAGGCGTTGCAAAATGTATTTTAAAATTATCTAAAGAATTAAAAAATGATAATAAAATTATTATTGCCAGCAAAGCAGGGGGAGCACTATTACCAGAATTTGAAAAGTTGGGAATCATTAATTATCCTATTTTAGATGTGGAAAATAAGGCTCCACATAATATTATTTTAAATATAGAAAGACTCATTAAGTTAGTAAATGAGCAGAAAATTGATATAATTCATAGCCATCATAGGATGACTACTTTAATAGCCAAAGTTGTATCAAAGTTTACTAAAGTTGAGGTTATTCATACTCAACATTTATGCATTGAAAACAAGTTTAAGTTAACTAAATTGGCGCTAAGCAACATTAGTATTATCACTGTCAGTGAAGCAGCAAAAAGAATATTAATTCAAAAGAGTAGGTTAAAAGATAAAAATATAGAAACAATCTATAATACTATAGAGACTTATAGCGAAAACAAGGAAGTTGATTATGAACTAATAAAATTAAAGCAAAATGGTTATTTTATAGTAGCTCAGGTAAGCAGAATAGTTGACTATAAAGGGGTATATGATTTTGTTGAAGTAGCTAAGAGAACTACAAAAATAAATAGTATGATTAAATTTGTTTTACTTGGTGATGGCCCTGAATTAAATAACATAAGAGAAATTGTTAAAAATGAAAAACTTGAGAATGATATATATTTACTAGGATCAAAAGATAATATAATAGAGCATTTAAAATATATCGATATATTAATTTTATGCTCCTATATAGAGGGATTACCTTTAGCACCATTAGAGGCGTTCTCGCAAGGGGTTCCAGTTGTAGCTACTAACATAGATGGAACCAATGAAGAAATTGTAAATGGGTATAATGGTTATTTGGTAGAAATGAAAGATATTGAATCGTTTAAAGAGAATATACTTAGACTCTATTTTGATAAAGATACATTCGTAAAAATGAAAAAGAATGCCGAAAGAAAATACAAAGAATTTTTTAATAGCGATGTATATATAAGTAAACATGTGGAAAAATATAAAAAACTAAAAGAAAATAGTTAATTTAACACTTAAATAGGAGAAAATATGAAGGGTATATACATAGCTAAAGTAGATGATGAATATAGTTTGGATATTGGAGTATCAAAAAAAATATTAGGAGAAATTAATGCATTCAGAAATATTGGTAACAGTATTGATTATATTAGACTAAAAAACAAAGAGATATATATGAATAATAAAAAACTAGGGACGACAGTTACTAGATATTTTGCGTGCAGAGATATATATAAGTGTATAAAGAAGATTAAATTAGATTATGATTTTGCTTATTTAAGATATTGCAGAGGTAACTATAATTTTTTAAGGATTATAAAATTATTACATAGAAATGGAATTAAGATTGTGGTAGAGATTCCAACATATCCATATCGATCAGAAATAGATAAAAAGAGTATTAAAGGCGTAATAGATTTAACTTTAGATAAAATTATAACTCCACTTTTACATAAGTATGTATTCAGAATAAGTGTTACAAGTGATGATAGTGATATTTTTTCAATTAAAACTATAGGTATAAATAATGGAATTGAAATAGATAGATTTCCAATGGTTAATCATACAAATAAAAGTTTTAATAAAATTAATTTGGTTGGTATAGGAAATTTAGCCAAGTGGCATGGTTATGATAGGGTTATAGAAGGACTAAATGACTACTATAAAGACAATATAAATAAGTGTAATGAGGAAGTAAATTTTTATATAATTGGCGAAGGTAGTGAGAAGAATAATTTACGAGAACTAACAGAAAAATATAAACTAAATGATTATGTTCATTTTCTAGGTGCTAAAAATGGAGAAGAATTAGATCATATCTTTGATGAAATGGATATAGGAGTATCTTCTTTAGCTTTATATAGAGCAGGAGGTGGGCATGATCCAATAAAATCTAAAGAATTTTTAGCAAGAGGAATTCCAATCATATTAGGATACAAAGATAGATTAATAAACATGGGTTTGCCTTATATTTTTGAAATAGAAGAAAACGATAAGTCTGTAGATATCAAAGTACTTCTAGAAAAATACAAAAACACTCACAATATAAGTTCGGAAGAAATAAGAGAATATGCAAAAGAAAATTTAACTTGGGAATTTCAAATGAAAAAGATAATAGTTGAGTTAAAACAGTTAATCTGGGAATACTAAGTTAGCACATAATTAATGGGGCAGTAAAGAGGTAATTATTATGAAGATATGCTTTTTAACAAATTCTATTTTTAGCTATGGGGGAGTAGAAAGAGTAGTTTCTGTAATAGCAAGCAGTTTAGCTGAACATCATGATGTCGAAGTTTTATGTACGTTAGATAAATATGCAACTAATAGAGAGTTATATAATTTGAATTCTAATGTACATGTTAATATTAATTCTGATATAAAAAAAATAGGTTCAGTATCAAAAATATTAAGTGGTGCTGGAAGAAAAATAAATAAAAGAACAGGTGTTTTAAATAATAAGAATATGATCCGGATTTTACAGAGAACCTATTATCCAACAGAATTAAAAGATAACTTTATAGAGTATCTAAATAACAAAAAATATGACGTAGTTATTGGGGTCGAAGGATATTTTTCATTACTGTTAGCTATAATATGTGATAGGTTAAATTGCAAAGTAATAGGGTGGCAGCATAATTCATATTATGCATACTTTAATACTCCAAATAAATATAATTATAAGCAGAATGCACTATTTGAATCATATCTAAAAAACTTAGATAAATATATTGTTTTAACCGATGAAGATAAGAATAATATAAGAAAATATTTTTTAGCAGATTGTGAGAGGATTTATAATCCGTTGAGTTTTACTAGTCCTTTAAAATCAGAATGTACTGAAAAAAACGTTATATCTGTCGGAAGATTAGTAAAAGATCAAAAGGGTTTTGATTTACTTATTAATGCTTTCAGCACTATAGCTGCAAAGTGTAGAGACTGGACATTAACAATTGTTGGGGATGGAGAAGAAAAGAATAATTTAAATGATTTAATAAATAGATTAAAGTTAAATAGCCAAATAAGAATTGAACCTTTCACAAATCAAATCCAGAAGTATTACTTAAATTCATCTATTTTTGTTTCATCATCAAGATGGGAAGGGTTTGGACTAGTAATAACGGAAGCAATGGAATGCGGAGTTCCAGTAATAGCTTTTGAAAACTCTGGTCCAAAAGAAATAATAAATAAAAATAATGAAAACGGGATTCTAGTTCCACGCAATAATATAGATGCCTTAGGAAAAGCTATATTTGATTTAATAAAAGATGAAGAAAAGAGAAAAAAGATATCAAAAAACTCAATAGAAAGAGCCAAAGATTTCAGCGTAGAAAACACAATTGAAAAGTGGAATAAGTTACTAAGTCAAGTGGTTAAAATTGAGAATTAATAATTTAGAATCGAAAAATAACTGTGAATTGATGAAGGATGATTATATGGAGTTACATCTTATAAAAAGAAATTATCGAAACAAAAAAATATTTATTATCTTACTTACTTCACTATTTATTTTTTCTCAAGAGTTAAGAGAAGGTTTATTAGGGAATACTTTTGCAACCATAAATGTATTAAGTTTATTTAGTGTAAGTTTACTAATTTTAAATAATTTTAATGAGTTAAATAAATTAAAGTTTACCCTTTTCTATGTTGCTATAATAATTTATATATTTACGGCTAGTTTATATGAAGATAGCTTATTTACAATAATAAAGTGCATTATTGCATTTATTTTTCCATTGATATTGATAATTCAAGAGGTAAATAATAATTCGTTTGAAAATATTTTCAAATTAACCATTTTAACATTAAACACGGTAATAATTATCATAACCATTATAGGAATATGCGAAATAATATTTGGTATTAAAATAAATAATTATATCAGCATTTTTATGAGTCCAAGAACTCAGGAACAGATAATTGCAAATAGTATGTCTGATGAGGCAAAAAGATTATATTCATTTATGGGGCACCCTTTATTTAATACAGAATTATACTTGATGTTTTTAGTATTAAATATTTTATACAATAAATATTTGCAGCAAAGAAAATCTCCAGTATGGATATTAGTTGTTCCTACTATTGGCTTAGCTTTTACAGGAAGTAAAACTGGATTTGTACTTTTATGTGTTTCTGTTTTACTGTTATTTAAGAGTAGTAATATAATAAATAAAATTTTGTTAATTATGTTTGGATTAATTATTGCATTAAAAATTGGACTTTTTAATACTTTAATTTATAGGTTTACAACTGGTAGTTTAACTTCAGGAAGAAGTGAAAAATGGATTGAAATAACATCAATGAATATATTTCCAATTAAGTTTTTCACAGGGTATGGAAATGGTTTTACGTTTATTTTAAATTCTTATGTAGATTGGGCTTCCGCAGCTTTTGAATATCCGATTAGAATGTTTTCTTTAGAAATGGGAATTATAATGACTATTATGATTTACCTATTTATCATGGTTATACCAATAATAATACTTATGAAAAGAGGACATTGGGATTTGCTTTTAAGTTATTTAATTGTATTTGCAGATATTAATACCTTTAATGGAATAGCTATTCTTGGAGATAAAATGATGATATTAAGCTTATTCATATTTTTAATATTAAATTTATCTAAACTGATATACATGAAAGATGACATAAAGGAAGTATAGAGTATAGTATAAAATTCTTGAGTAGGAGTATTAATAATGAAATTAAAAATAAATGTAAGTGTTATTGTTCCTGTATATAAAACAGAAAATTATCTAGAAAAATGCATACATAGTATAGTTAATCAAAATCTAGATAATATTGAAATTATCATAGTAAATGATGGTTCGCCTGATAATAGTGAAAACATTATACAAAAATTCTCAAGTAAGTATTCTAATATTATATATATAAAAAAAGAGAACGGTGGATTAAGTTCTGCTAGAAATATGGGACTAAAATATGCTAAAGGAGAGTTTATAGGATTTGTAGATAGTGATGATTACATAGATATAAATATGTATAGTAAAATGTTCAATAAAGCAGTTAAAGATAATTCGGATATAGTTATATGCGATATGAAATATGATTTAAAAGGAAAAGATATAAGTAATAATAAATTTGAGGATTTTGGAATTTTAGATAGAAATGAAACTCTATTAAGGTATCTAAATCACACTTATTTTAGATCTCATGCCCAAAATAAAATATATAAAAAAGAATTATTTAATGAAGTTAATTTTCCGGAAGGAAAACTCTTTGAAGATATGGCTACTTTCTATAAATTAGTACATAGAAGTAACAGGGTATCATTTATTAATGAAAAATTATATTACTATAATCAAGGTAATGAAGGAAGTATAACAAAGAAAAAATTCAACCTTAGGAATTTAGATCTAATTTACAATTCAGCAGACATGATAGATTTTTTCAAAGAAAATAATTACAAATCAGAAATAATAAATGGAAGCATAGAATTATATTTCTTTTCAGTTAAAACACTATTAGATATGTTGTATTCATCTAAAAAAAATATGGAGAACTTAGAGTTCAATAATATGAAAAAGCAAGTATTTAAAGAAATAAATAAAGATATCTATATAGAAGGGTTAACTTTGTTTTATAAAAATAATAGATGTAATTTATTGAAATATCATTTGTATAATTTAAATTATATTTCTAAATTTTATTATCTTAAAACATTTGTTAAAAGTATTATCTAAGGAGAAAAATATGGGAAACAATTTAAGAGAAATAAAAAAATCAATAAAGCTTTCAATTGAACAAATTAATTTATTAAAGAATTATTATTTTAGCAATAGAAAATTTGATGAGATAAAGAAATACAAGAATGTAAAAAAAGTTATATTTGCACTATCTCCTCAATATGGAAATATGGGCGATCAAGCTATAGCATATGCGACTAAAAAGTTTTTTGTTGATAATTTTAAAGAATATAAATTACTTGAATTTGAAAGAGATGAGTTTTACTCATATTCTAAAGCTATAGAAAAAATAATAAATGAAGATGACATTATAGCAATGCAAGGCGGTGGAAATATGGGAAACTTGTATCTAAGAGAAGAATGGGCAAGAAGACATGTTATAAGACACTTTAACAAGTGTAAAATAATTTCCATGCCAACCACGTTGAGTTTTACAAGAGATAGAAGTGGAGAATCACATAAAGAGCAAATGAAAAAAATTTATAACTATAATGAAAAACTTATATTACTTGCAAGAGAAGAAAAATCATTTAATATGATGCAAAATCTTTTTGAAGTAAAATCAGTAAAAGTACCAGATATAGTTTTCTACCTAGAAGATATATTTGAGCCTAAATATAATAGAAATAATAATATCATGGTTTGTCTAAGAAATGATAAAGAAAGTTACTGGAAAGATAAAAAAAGTGAATTTATTGTCAATTTAAAATTAAGATATAACAATGTAACGGAATCTGATACTGTAATTCACAGGGATATTGATATTAACAAGAGGGAAGAAGAATTATTTAATATATGGAATAAATTCAGAAATTCAAAAGTTGTAATAACAGATAGACTACATGGAATGATTTTTGCATTTATTACTAAAACTCCTTGTGTAATTTTAAGATCATCAGACCATAAAATTATAGAAAGTTATAAATGGATTGAAGGTATTAACTACATTAAATTTGTTAATGATTTGGAGTTTAATACAGTAAACACTAAAATACATGAATTAATTAAATTAACAACATTTGATAAAACTAATTTTAAAAAAGAGTACTTTAATGGGCTAACTAAGCTTATTAAGGAAAGATAAAATTAATTCATGTGATATAAAAGATCTTAAAGGTGAGATTATGAAAAATAATATAAAAACAGCTACAATAATATCATATATAACACTAATTGCTGGAAATGTTATATCCATAGTATATACTCCTATTATGTTAACCACTTTAGGGCGTGGGGAATATGGTCTTTTTACTTTAGTAAATACAATAATATCTTATATATACTTATTAGATATGGGCTTAGGAAATGCAGTTATTAGGTACAATTCTAAATATATGGCTGAAAATAATGAACAGGGATTAAAAAAGATAAATGGAATGTTCTTGGTTCTTTATTGTATAATAGCTGTCTTAGGTATTATTATAGGAATACTTATATATTTTAATTTAGGAAATATATTTTCTAATGGATTAAATATAACTGAAATACAACAAATAAAATTAATGTTTATTGTAGCGTTGGTTAATTTAGCTTTTGCATTTCCGCTAAATGTTTTTAGCGGAATAATAATGGCTAATGAGCGCTTCATATTTACTAAGGTATTGGCATTAATAAGAGCTGTATTAAATCCAATAATTATGGTAAGCGTATTAGCATTAGGTCAAAGGGCACTAGGAATGCTGATAGCATCAACTATATTTAATATCTTACTAGGAATAGCTAATATAATTTATTGTTTTAAGATTTTAAAAATAAAAATGAAATTTTTAGGATTTGATGAGGGAATACTTGCAGAAATATTTAGGTACTCATTTTTTATTTTTTTGTCAGCTATAGCATATAGGATATATTGGAGTACAGATCAATTTATATTAGGAATGTTTGTTGGGGCGGCGCCTATAGCAATTTATTCTATCGGAAGTCAGTTTAATGGATACTTTATTTCATTTTCAAATGTTATAAGCAATATGTTCTTGCCAAAGCTTACTAAATTAGCAACGGAAGAAAATAAAAAAGAGTTAATGAATATATTAGTTAAGATATCTAGAATTCAATTCTTTATAGCCTCGTTTATATTGATTGGATTTATATTAGTCGGAAAGCAATTTATATTAATATGGGCAGGAGAAGGCTATGAACTATCATATTATATAGCTATACTTCTAATGGTGCCTCAGATATTTTCCATTATACAATCTTTATTTGCAACAATGCTTGAAGCAATGAGTAAACATAGAGTTAAGGCTCTTATATATTTAGGAGTTGCAATTTTTAATTTAGTATTAAGTTTATTTTTAGTTCAAATTTTAGGTTCTATAGGTTGTGCATTAGGAACAGCTATAGGTATGACTATAAATTCACTATTAAATAATTGGTATTATAAGTTCAAATTAAATTTAGATATGGCGTATTATTGGAAAAATATAATTAGTCTAGCTTGGCCAGCTACACTATGTTTAGTTCTAGGTTATATGTTAATTAGATTTATTAATCCGATTAATTACATAGGTATATTGTTATTTGCCATTATATTCTCTATAGCGTATTTATTAATCTTTTGGATACTAGCACTAAATAAATACGAAAAAAGTTTAATTAAATCAGTATTTATGAAATTTAAAAGTAAATTAAACTAATTATATAAGTAGTACGTAAGGGAATGAATATTTCACAAAGAAGTAACCATTGTGAAATATTTTAAGTAAAACACTGCACTGAATTTATATATTTAGTGCAATTTTTTTAAGGCAATAACTTATTGTGAATAGTATCGTAAAAATAGATATAGGAGTTTGGATAAATGAAACTACTGGAATTGAAGAATATCAATAAATATTATAATTTAAAAGGTAGTGAAAAATTTCATGTATTAAAGAATATCAATTTATCGTTTGATAGGGGCGAATTAGTATCAATAGTTGGAGAATCAGGAAGTGGAAAATCAACACTAATGAATTTAATTGGAGGGCTAGATTCTGAGTATTCTGGGGAACTATTTGTAAACGGAAAAAATATTAAAAAGTTTAAAAAAAGAGATATTGATAAATATAGAAAAAACCAAGTTGGTTTTATTTTTCAGAGTTTTAATCTTATTGGGCATCTATCTGTACTAGACAATGTTACAATTGCAATGACGTTATCAAATGTTAGAAAAAAAGAAAGAATTAAACGTGCTATCGAAATATTATCTAATCTTGGACTTGAAAATCAGATTTATAAAAGACCAAACCAATTATCAGGTGGACAAAAGCAAAGAGTTGCAATTGCTAGGGCTTTAATTAACGACCCTAAAATAATAGTTGCCGATGAACCCACAGGAAGTTTGGATTCTAAAACAACTATACATGTATTAGATATAATGAAAAATATTGCAAGACAAGGAAAATTAGTTATTATGGTTACCCATTCTGAAAAAGTTTCGGCATGTAGTAATAGACGTATTAAAATAGCTGATGGTGAAATAATTCATGATGCAAAAGAGGCAATATTCGAAGGCATAAGCAATAAAAAAGAACAAGTTATAGTGAATAAACAAAAGCAGAATTTAAACCTTGGATCATCAATTAAATTGGCACTTGTTAATATGAAAGAGAAATCAGGGCGTAATATACTTGTATCGTTAGGAAGCAGTATTGGGATAATGAGCATTATCTTGATGCTCTCCTTTGGAAATGGAGTCAAAAATTATTTTAACAAAACGATGAATAGTTATGTAAATCCTTCAGTTATAGAAGTAACTATGCCAAGTCAAGATGAAGAAAGTATTAATTTAGATGTTACAACTATCCAAAAACCAGATGTGAATGCTCCTAAGTCTTTTGAGGAAGCAGATATTAATAATTTATCCAAGATAGATAATGTATCATCTTTAGAGAAAGGGTATGCGCTAATTTCAATGGGAGTCAATTCTATAATTTATAATGAAAAAACCAGTAATATTATGAGGATTTCAACTATGTCTTCTAACGTAACAGCTTCGAACATTGAAGAAGGTGCCCCCCCTAAAGAAGGAGAAGTGTTAATTAACAAAGCTGTAAGTGAAAGATTTGGAGGAAATATAATTGGTCAAAAAGTAAGTTTACGTATTTTGGTAAATCAAAAAATTCTTAATAAAAAATTTATTGTAAGTGGAATATATACAGGAGCAGGTACAGATTTAGCTACTGTGATGAAATCTGCTTTTTTAAATTACTCAGATTTAGAGAAGTTATATTCCGAAAATAATTATAAATTAAAACCAAATGTTATGTACATAAATGCGACTAATATTAAATATACAACTGCTATCAAAGAAAAAGTAAAGCAACTTGGATATTCTGAATCGTCTCAAAATCAATTAAGTTCAATGTTCAATCAAATGATAAGTATTTTAACATATGTCTTGTCTGGAATTGCAGCGATCTCTTTGGTGGTATCTTCTATTATGATTATAGTTGTCTTATATATTAGTGTTGTAGAAAGAACGAAAGAAATAGGGATAATTAAAGCAATTGGAGCCAGAGAAAAGGATATACGGAGAATATTTGTTTCAGAAGCATTTTTAATAGGTGTTTTTAGCGGTGCATTCGGTCTATTTAGTGCATATATATTAATGAAAAGTATAAATATTATGTCAAATAAGTTATTTGATATAAGCTTAGTATTGATGAAATCTTCTTATGGCATATTGGGAATAAGTTTAAGCATTTTAATAAGTACATTTGCTGGATTAATGCCCGCAAATAAAGCGGCAAAATTAGACCCAGTAGAATCTTTAAGAAGGGAATAGATGTATACTTCAAATGTTTTATTTATGTAAAGGTGCATAAATAAAACATTTGAAGTATAATTAAAGTAAATATTACTAATATATAATATTTACTGAACTAGGAGGACATATACTTATGAAATGCAACAAAGTTACTAAAGTTAAACCTTTAGTAGAAACAAGATACTTAAGCTTATATGAAGCTGAATATGAAAATAAAATTGGAAATGCAAGAACATGGACTATTGCTTCAAGGAAAGATAATGACACCATCCAAAAGCAGTACTTTGAAAATAAAGAAGATAAAACAGATGGTGTAATAATTGCAGCTTATCATAAGGATAAAAAGAAACTTGTTATCATAAAACAATTTAGGATTCCATTAAATAATTACGTATACGAACTAACTGCAGGTCTCATTGATCCTGGAGAGGACGCGAGAAGTACAATAGGAAGAGAATTACTTGAAGAAACCGGCCTTACATTAGTAGATGTAATTAAAGGTAAGGGGAGTGATAAAGTTTACGTTTCAGCAGGTATGACAGATGAATCGCTTGCGTTTGTATTTTGTACTTGTGAGGGAGAAATAAGCGATGAACACTTAGAAGATGATGAATGTATTGAAGCGTTACTGATCTCTCAGGATGAAGCTAAGGAACTAATACAAAGTGAAGAGAAATTTGATATTAAATGTTTTTTAGTTCTTCAAAGTTTTGCACTATTAGGGGAAAAATTATTTGAGGAATGATAAGAGAAAAACCGGCATATGACATTCCTATGCCGGTTTTATATATAAATTACTTAACATAGCTATTTAAATGAAATTATTTCCGAAAATAATAGAAAAAATTTCATCTTAGTAGTAGAATAATACTAAATGCAATAATGTTAAAGGGGGCATAAACATGTATGCAGAATATGAACAAATAAAAAAAGCAAATGTAATGATAAATTCTCTGTGTATTTTTACAAATATAAAAGAGAGTAGCGTATTAAAGAAATACAGTTCGTTACTAAAATATCTAAATAAGAAAGAAGTATCAATAGAGAAATCAATAAACCACTATAATAATTTTGTTTATGAATTACTAAATACGTCAAATTCCATTTCTTTCAAAAAGTACATAATTGATATGATTTTTTTAGATAATAATGCTTTTACAAATATGATTGACAATAAAGATTTAAACAATAAAAAAGTGTTAGAGCAAGTAAAATATGAGCTAAAAGTTTTGCAATATCTATCCAGTATTAGTTCAAAAGATATTAAAGAATATATAATTTCAAAGAGTAAAGCTAAAAATTTTGAAACAGATATTATTAATTCACTTATTGATATTGAACTAGAATGCGATGTAGATGATAATTTGATTAAAGCAATAGAGAAATTAAAGTCGAGCTTAATAGTTATGGATAACTGGGCAGATGCTTTAGAGGATATAATTGAATTTTATAACGGATATGGTACTGGAATATTTGGAGAGTATAGGGCCTTGGTTTGGGAGCATGAAGATGATAAAACTTATCTTCGTGGAGTTGATTCGCCAGACCCAGTAAGGCTTAAAGATTTGGCTGGTTATGAGGAACAAAAAGAAGTTATAATTAGTAACACAAAACAATTTTTAAGTGGATATCCTGCGAATAATATTTTATTGTATGGCTCTAGAGGTACTGGAAAATCTTCAACAGTTAAAGCAATTATAAACGAATACTATGATGATGGATTAAGACTTATTGAGGTAGATAAGGATAAGCTAGTTGACTTTACTAAAATAATAAAGGTATTAAGGAATAAGAACTTAAAATTTATTATTTTCGTAGATGACCTAGTTTTTGAAGAAGGAGAATCTAGTTATTCTGCGTTAAAAACTATATTAGAGGGTGGAGTAGAGAATAGATCAAGCAATATATTAATATATGCAACAACAAATAGAAAACACTTAGTAAAGGAAACTTTTAGTGAGAGAGCTGGCGATGAAGTTCACGCTCATGATGCAATAGAAGAAAAGTTATCTCTAGCTGATAGATTTGGAATGACGGTATCTTTTTACTCACCAGATCAAAAAGAGTATTTAAGCATAGTTGATAACATCGTAGAAGCAAGAGGATTAGACGTTGATAAAGATTACCTTCATGCAGAAGCATTAAAATGGGTAAGATGGTATAATGCACGTTCACCTAGAACAGCAACACAATTCATAAATTGGCTTCAAGGGGAGTTAAAAAAGTAGAGGGCTTAATTTGCCCTCTACTTTTTTATTATTTATACAACTATATTTCTATGCATTTGCTGTTGTAGGAGGTGTAAATATTCTTGCTGCTAGCTCATCATCTAGCATATATAGTGCAGCTTGATTATTCTCGCATCTCTTAATTTTCTTTATTATTGTATTAAAAGTATTTTCTTCTTCAACTTGTTCATTAATAAACCAGTTTAATAATCCGATCGTAGCATGTTCTCTCTCTTCTGTTGCTACATCTGCTATTTTATATAATCTACTTGTTACCACTTGCTCATGTTCATATCCTGTTTCAAAAACATGAGCTATACTTTCAAAATTTGCGTGTGGTTTTTCAATTTGTTCTAAAGTCACAACTCCATTTTTTTGGAATATGTAATCATAAAATTTCATTGCATGGAATAATTCTTCTTGAGATTGAACTTTGAAAAAGTTAGCAAACCCACTTAAGTCAATTGATTCACAATACGCAGCCATTGATAAATAGACATAGGCAGAATATATTTCGAAGTTAACTTGAGCGTTTAGAAGACTGAGTAATTTTTCATTTAGCATTTTTGTCCCTCCCATAGATAATATTACTTTAATATAATTTAACAAAATTGAGCAAAATATACTTTGTTTTAATATTTTTTTATACTTACTAAATTTAATTAAAATTATATTAATATTTTACATCAATTAACATAATTTATCAACTAATAATAATTATATCATACATAACTATTAACAGACGACTAATAATATAATTAAGAGAGGAGATGATAATTATGTCATATAGAAAAAAAGATAAATTAATTCAAAAGGCTGGTGATATGTCTCAGTCTAAGGTTAAATCATTTGTAGAAAGAGAAGAGCTGACTAATAAAGTTGTATCAAGAGGTCAAGATATCACTATAAATCAGAAGCATTAATTTTATCTCTTTAATTTTGCTAGGATATCAAATAATAAAAGCATTAAGAATTGAAATTAAGTACAATTTCAAGTAATTAGGTGCTTCTTATTATTTGATATCCTTATTTTCTATAATTCGATAAAGATAATCAGCATATTTTTTATTAAATTGGTAAAGTGTATATAATTATTTAGAAATGTGATAAAATATAGAAATAATAACAAACTAAAGAAAATGAATAAATATATTTAATTAAGAAAGGATTATATTATGTCTATAAACAGAAGTGCACCAGAAAGTTTTTATTACGATAATGCTGAAAAGACTAATAAAAATTTTATTTATAAAAATCTTAAAAGAAGCAAATGCTATAATTGCAATTTTTCGAATTCAAATTTTGATTACGCGAGCTTAAGAGGTGCTCATTTTAAGAAATGTAATTTCTTCAGATGCAGCTTTAAAGGGGCTGAGTTTATTGGTTCTAATCTTAAAGGATGTAAATTTAAAGAAGCTAAATTTGAAGATACTATATTTGAAGGAGCAAATTTAGATGGCGTCGAGTTCAAAGACGCTAAATTTAAAAATACTATATTTGTGTCATGTGACATTACAAAGGCTAAAAATTTAAATGAAACCGCAAATGGAATACGAGTTTTTGACTCAATGCCTGATTTTGAAATAGATGAAGAGTTAGAAAAAGTTGTTCTTAGTGTTATGGAAAATGAATTTATTAAGAAATCAAGAGTTTTTGATACAAAAGAAGGAACAATAAATACATTAACATTGATGATTTTAAATGAAAAATTTGATAGAGATGCCTTGATTGAAGGCCTTCATTATATCAAATTTGAAATAGATCGAGATTTTCATACATTGAGCTATATATTAAGGCTTATTGAAAATATGTAAAATTTATAAATGATAAAAAAATAGTACTCTATTTGATAAATATAAATCAAGGGTACTATTTTTAGTTAAAAACTCAAAGCTGGAGTATTTTCTGTTTAGAAAACTCCGGCTTTTTTAGTTAAGAACTTCTAATAAATAATTTGTACAAATCTTGATTAGATAAAAATGATCTAAAAGATTGATTTGATTTTTATTTAATTTAAATAACATATATTAGCAATTTATAGATATAACATGAATAGTTTATATAGTATATAGATGTAATTTGTACCAAGATAAAATTATTTGGAGGAAATACCTAAATGGAGAACAATAATTTTAAAAAAATAGGAAATAAATATTTCAAAAAGAATCTATTAGTAAAATATAATTATAAATTATATACACCTGAAATGATTGAAGAATATAAAGTAACCTTTAAAAGAATACTAAAAATGACAAATGATAAAACTAGAACTAAATTTATTATGTTCAATAAAGTTGAAGAGTGGTATAAAAATGAAAAAAATATAAATATAAGTATGGAGAAAATATATCTCAAATCAAAACTTGGTTCCTTCACAAGTGGTGGATGTGGAATAGGTGCTTCTCTTTTGGCAGGATTAACTGCGAGTGGTATTTTTTCGTATATAGATAATTATTTAAAGAAGCTTGGACCATTTTTCCTTACTATTTATATATTATTAGTTTTGTGCTTCGGTATAAAGATACTTTATGATGAGGATAGTAAGGTAGAAATGTATAATATGTTTTTGGAAGCGTTAAATAATCTAGAATATGATAAAAATGAAAAATGAGGATAATTAATTTACGGATAAAACGTTCCCTTACTGCACAATATATTGTTGTAGAAAGGAAGTGTTTATTATGAATAAAGGACCAAAATCTGACTCAAATAACCTTCAGAGTTTTTATAGTATGACTCCTGAACCTAGCGATAAAAAACAAAAAGAGTTCTCAGATACGTATACTGATCATAAGGAACATAAGAACGAAGGGAATAATGATTGGAATTCTGTGCCAACAGGTTTTGACACACAAGAATCATCTAAAAATCATGAAAAAACTGCAACAGATAACCAGTGGACATCCACACATAAATAATAAAATATCTCTAAACTGCAAATTAAATTAAGTAAAAAGGGAGTGTGGGAGACTATGAGTAATAAAAATAATAATGAGGACAAGATGAATGATGGTTACTACGACTATCAAGGTGGATACATCTCTTATGATCCAACTATTTTAACGGAACATTATACAGTTAAAGGATTTGAAGGTAGAATTAACGAAAAACAAAAATCTCATAGTAGATGGTGTTAACGAATAAAACTATAAAAAAAGTATATATTTATATTAAGATCTGAATTATTTAAGTTTCCTTCATAAAGATAAACTAATTATCATATTGAAGGAAACGATTTTTTGTAAGTATTCTAAAAATCTCAATATATTGTATTATAGGTATATTTATGATTTATTGTCATGAATTCTATAATTACTTTTGTTTTCATGCTTCATTATTTAATAAAGTTGACGACGATGTTTATTAGAATTATAATTTATTTATATAAGGGGAAATGAGGAATTTTTTTATGGTCTTTTTAGAGAAACTATCACTTTTTAATATAAATCATTTAAGAAAATTATATAATAGAAATGAAGATGCTTATATTTGCGATAAGAGTTTTTTTGATATTTATGATGAAGAATCTTTTTTTCTTAAATATGTAATAAGAAAGCAAATCAAATTGTTTAAAGTTAATAATGACTATGTGGGATATATATGGTACGAATATCCTTCAGATGAGGGGTTTAGTAATATATATTCTATTTATTTAAAAGAGGAGTGTATTGATTTGCTTAACTCTAAATTATTATCTTTTTTTAATATAAAGACTTTTAGGTTTGATATGGTAGCCAGCTCGGGAGCGTCATCTATCATGAAAAAATTAAATTTTAATATTAATTCTAAAAATATTTTGATGAGAATGAGAACAACTAATTTTTATAGAAATAATTTTGATAAAAGATATTTTTTTAAACACTTTAAAGAGGGGCAAGACGAGGAATTAAGATGTAAAATTCAAAATTCTGTTTTTAATGAGAAGAATCGAATTCCATTAACGGTTAAGGATGTATATATAGAAGAAGAAGAAGATTATTATCTTAGGAATTATGCTGTGTTTGTTTGTAACGAATACAGACAAGCAGTTGGTTACGGGCAAGTGATATTTAATAAGGGTCTCTATACGATTGTTAATTTAGGTATACTTAAGGAGTACAGGCATCAAGGTTATGGAGATGCATTGGTTAAATATTTAGTTGGATTTTGTTTTAAAAACTCAATAAAAAATATATATATACGAGTTGAAAAAAATAATTACCAAGCGTTAAATTTATATAAGAAAATTGGGTTTGAGGAATATCAATCTTTTATTACTTGGTCAAAGAATATTAATTAAATAAGTGTTTTAGGAGTTATATTTATATGTAATATAGCTCCTTTAATTTTAAGTTGTAATTACGCTCTTTTAATTATAATTATTATTTGTTATAATACTAAGGAAATTGTATTTAAACGGAGGAAGTATAATGAATTTTGATATAGAAAAACTAAATAACGATAAAATTAGTGGTGAAACAAAGTATTTCTTCATACAAACTTATGGTTGTCAAATGAATGAAGAGGACTCAGAAAAACTTTCAGGTATGCTTAAGAGAATGGGATATGAAAGTACAGAGAATAGGGATGAGGCATCAATAATCATATTTAATACTTGTTGCGTTAGAGAGAATGCAGAGAACAAAGTATTTGGGAATCTTGGAGCTTTAAAGAAACAAAAAGAAAAAAATCCTGATTTGGTTATAGGTATATGTGGATGTATGATGCAGCAGAAAGGAATGGCTGATGACATATTAAAAAGATTCCCTTATGTAAATGTAATATTTGGTACTCATAATTCTTACAAATTTCCTGAGTACTTAAATAGAGTTAAAACTGAAGGTGTACAAATTAAAGAAATCATTGATAAAGAAACTGAAATAGTAGAAGGAATTCCTATAGATAGAAAAAGTGATATTAAAGGGTTTGTAACAATAATGTATGGATGTAATAATTTTTGTACATATTGTATAGTGCCGTATGTTAGAGGGCGAGAAAGAAGTAGGAAGTCTGATGATATAATTAACGAAATAAAAGATATGGTAGCTAATGGATACAAAGAAGTAACTCTTTTGGGGCAAAATGTTAACTCTTATGGCAAGGAGCTTGAAGAAAAAATAACATTTGCTGATCTTTTAAGAAAAGTAAATGAGATAGAAGGACTAGAAAGAATTAGATTTATGACATCACATCCTAAAGATTTAACTTTGGATGTTGTTTATGCAATAAGAGATTGTGATAAAGTTTGTGAGCAAATCCATTTACCTGTTCAAAGTGGATCAAACAGAGTTCTTAAAGAGATGAATAGACATTATACTAGAGAACAATATTTAGAATTAGCTAAAGAAATCAGAAAACAAATTCCTGATGTAACGTTCTCAACAGATTTAATTGTAGGGTTTCCAGGTGAAACAGAAGAAGATTTTAGCGAAACACTAGAATTGGCTAAGGAAATTCGATACGATGCAGCATTTACTTTTATTTATTCAAGAAGAAATCATACGCCTGCTGATAAAATGGAAAATCAAATTTCTGACGAGATTAAGCATGAAAGATTCAATAGATTAATCGAGATTGTTAATACGGGTATTGCAAAAGGAAACAAAGAAGCTGAAGGAAAGATGTATCAAGTTTTAGTTGAAGGTAATAGCAAAAATGATGAGTCAAAATTAACTGGTAGAACTAGAAATGGTAGACTTGTGAATTTTGAAGGTGGGAAAGAATTAATAGGTGAACTAGTTGATGTAAGAATAGTTAAAGCCAATTCGTTCTCGTTAGTAGGGGAAGTTGTAAAATAAAAAAATATAATTTTATATAGTCTGTATATTTTTTTAGTAGGGAAGTGTTATATTAAACTCTTCGAAAAAGTATACAGACTATTTTTTCTTTTATTAGCCAATAGAACAAATGTTCTGATATGATAAAAATAGCATTTTTTAATGGTTGATATTAATATACACGTTATGTTCTGTACGCTTATGTTTTAATAAGCAAATGGCTTAATGTGTTGATAATCAACTGATAAAACATAGTTAATACAATTGATAAGATGAGTATGAAGGAAAAATGGCCTTTTTTCGCCGAAGAACATTTGTTCTGTATATAAGGAAAATATTTGGATGGTTTTATTTTTGATGACATATGTATGCAATATTATGGCGGATTTATCCTTCTCTACTTAATTACATCTACAAAAGAACAATCTATAACTTTAGTGATATCGTTAGGATTAATTTCGATTTGTGCGCCAATTTTTCCACCGCTAAAAATTATTGTATCGAATAACAAAGCATCTTCTTGAAAGAAAGTTTTGAATATCTTTTTCATACCAAGTGGGGAACAGCCACCTCTAATATAACCAGTGATTTTGTTTATATCTTTAACTTGAATCATTTCTATATTCTTTTCTTGTGCGATTTTACTAGCTTTTTTCATATCTAATTCCTCAGAAACAGGAATCACAAAAACATAAAAGTCTTTAGAGTGACCTTGAGTCACTAAAGTTTTAAAAACTTGGTTAACATCTTTTCCTATTTTATGCGCGACTGCGACACCATCTATTTTACCATCTTTGTTTTCATAGCTATGAGTTGAATATGTGATTTTGTTACTATCTAAAATTCTCATAGCATTAGTTTTTCCTTGGATCATAATTTTGAAAGTCCTCCTTAAATTGAAAAGTGAAAATACACCATTTAATTAACTGTTGTTTAGATTATATCATAAAATAATATTTGTGTTGCTATTTTTAATCATGATTTGTTCTAGGCGTATTAAAATCTGTAAAACCTGAGTTTTGTGTTTGAGGATTCAAGTTTTTATCAAATGTGGATTTGTTTAATATTATTTGCGTTCAAATTTATATTTTTGTCAGAATCGATGTGTAAATAATATGTCTAAAAGAGTTATTAGTCATATATAACAATATAAAAAACTATAACTATTACTATTTGTAATAGTGACTCATAATAAAATGTCATGATTTTTATAATGATATGAAGCTATGTTTATGAAGATGAAATGCATTAAATAAATTATAAATATAATAAAAAGAAATTAAATATTTTAATTTATTTCCTTATATATGAAATTATAATTAAGGTTAAATATGTTGAAGTTGATTATAGTTTGTAAGTAAAACGAATGATTGATGAATTTATTTTGTTTGTTAAATTCAAATGTTGTTTAGAAATTTCGATATAACAGACAAAACTTGATAATAAAGATAAAAACCTACGTAGAATTTTCTAAAATATTTAATAATGTGAACTGAACTTTTATAAAAATTCCAAGTAATTATTTCGCTAAATATACATTTAGCGAAATAATTGCATTAATTTATGAAATTTGGTATAATATTTTTAACTTGGCACAAGATTTTAAGAATTAAGTGATTTATCAATTGCGGACAAGCTTTTACGGTGCTTTGAATTTATATAAAAATAAGGTGAAAATATGAAATATGATATTCAAGTGCTTCAAAATAATAATCTTCCTGAAAGTTTGGTGGATTTTTTAAATTATTTGGAAACTATAAAAAGTACATCAGTTAATACTATAGATGGATATAGAATTGATCTAACGATATTTTTTAGGTTTATGATGATTTACAAAGGTAAAGTAAATGCGGATTTGGTGGAATTTGAGGATATAGATATTTCTGTTATAGATTCTGATTTTTTGAAAAATGTAAAACTTAGAGATTTGTATGCTTTTCTTTCTTTTACAGAAAAATACAGAGATAATAGTTCTTATGCAAGAGCTAGAAAAGTTGCTACATTAAAATCATATTTTAAATTCCTTTTTGGAAAGGCAAAAATAATAAGCGAAAACCCTGCTTTAGAATTAGAATCTCCGAAGATAAATAAAAGGCACCCGGTTTATCTGACGCTCAATCAAAGTATTCATTTACTCGGATCTTTAGATAAAAATGACAAAAATTACTTTAGAGATTACTGCATACTAACATTCTTCTTGAATTGTGGGATGAGACTTTCTGAGCTTTGCAGTATCCAAATAGATAAGATTAGAGATGATACCTTAACAATTATAGGTAAAGGTAATAAAGAAAGAACTGTTTATTTAAACGAAGCGTGTTTGAAAGCTCTCTCAAACTACTTAAACGCTAGAAATGATTCCAAAGCATTACCAGAAAACAAAAAAATCTTGTTTTTATCATCTAGAAATACACCTATTAATAAACGAACTGTTGAAATTATGATAAAGAAACATATTACTAATGCAGGATTAACGGATGATAAATATACTCCGCACAAACTAAGACATACTGCTGCTACGCTTATGTATAAGTATGGTAATGTTGATATTAGAAGTTTGCAAAGCATATTAGGTCACACAAATATATCAACAACTCAAATTTATACTCACGTTGATGATGACTCCTTAAGGGATGCAGTTAAATCAAATCCACTTTCAAAGTTATAATGATTTTGATGATAATTTTGTTTTAGGATATTATAAAGATCAAAATATTATAAACACTCTCCTCTCTCCTATTTTGACAAAAAGATTTCATTCAAAAAAATAAAAGGTTATCAGTTAAATATTCTGGTAACCTTTATCATGTGATTGCTATTCTATGTTTTGCTTTTAGCGAGTTATTGCGTTTCCGTAGTTGTTTCTGAATTCATCAATGTATGCTGGTTCGTTACCTTCGTACATTATAAGAGTATTACCTTTCCTATAGTAATAAGGGCTTCTAGTGTAATTTGCATCTGTTCCATGTATAGACATCCCGCCAGGAGCAATTCTGTTGATATCTCCTTCTAACTCAGCTGGAGAACCATATTCATAAAGTCTAACTACATCTCCGCCTAAAAGGTAATCTGTTTCATTACCTTTAAAGTAATTTTTCTTTGTATTAGCTGATTCTGTTAAATTGTATCCGGAATTTCTTAAATCATCTGCAAAATTTACAGCTGAATATTTTATTGAATCAGCGGTAGCTTTTAATTTATCTCTTGTAGCATCTGAATTATTTGCATTGGTTCCGTCATCATCCCATGCATTATCTCTAGTAAAACCATTAGTACCTTCCATGCCACCAGCGTTATTCCTTGTTGTACCATTATTGTCCGCTCCAGTTCTATAACGATTACCGCATCCTATTAACGTTAATGAAAATATAACAAGCGCAGCTAAAAATAACAATAAAATAGATTTTCGCCTCATAATAAATCATCCCTTTCAATTGAAATATATTACGTGATTATTATGTGAAATAAAACGAAAATCTATTCACTACATTTATTCTATTGTTTTCTTAATCTTCTGACACCAGGATATATCTCTTCGGTAGCTTCGTCGAGAGTTAAATCATCGTTTAAATCCATCTCATCCAAGTATACTATATGTTCAAATGCATCCTCATAGCTTTCTTCATCAGAAAATTCAGTATCAAAATCATTTGTTTTTTTTGCAAATTTGTTAAATATGTCTTTTATATCAAGATTTTCTTCAGTTATTTCATCTAATTCATCTTCACTTAAAGACGCCTTTAAATCGTTTAAGAATTCCTCTTCTAATATTTCATTTTCTTCTTGTGTTTTCGCAATATCTTCGATTCTAATTGCTTTAGTATCAACGCCATTAATTTCTAAACACTTGCCGCAATTATCACAAATTTTATTTTCGTAAATATCACAATAATCATCATCAGAATACTTATCAGTCATCTGTAACACCTCTTTTTTTATTGTAGAATAATAATTATATCAAATAAAACAAATTAAATCAAATTAAATATTGTTATTATTCAAAGCAATAAATAATAACTTCAAAAATTCAAGTTCACGCTATAATGTTGAAACAAACTATATAATGTGTTTCCAATTAATATATTTATTAAGTATCGTCACTGCTTTTTCTAAATAAATTCTTTCAAGATCAGTGAATCTACTATACTCTTCACTATCTAAATCAAGAACCCCTACAAGTTTTTCATTATTTACTATAGGAATTACTATTTCAGAATTTGATGCGGCATCACAAGCGATATGCCCTTCAAAATTATGTACGTCTTCTATTAATAGCGTTTCTTTTTTTAGAGCAGCTGTTCCACATACCCCCTTCCCTATTTCAATTTTTGTACAAGCGGGCATCCCTTGAAAAGGCCCCAAAACAAGCGAATCACTTTTGGCTAAATAAAAACCACACCAATTAATTCTTCCTACTAGAGCGTTTATTAACGCAGATGCATTACAAAGTTTAGTTATTGGTAAATCTTCGTTATCTATCAGACCTTCAAGCATAACTAACATATTTTCCAATTTACTTTCTGTACTCATACCATCAAATACTTTTATATCAAACATTCATTTCACCTTCCGTATTGCCAAAATATGCATTCTTAACTATTTTATATTATTTAAGCTTACCACATTATATAATACTATTTTTTATTCAATATTGGAATATTAATATATAAAGAATTATTTGTTTGATTTATTTATACAAACATAATGATAAACTTAATTCTCAATTTTTGTTAAATATTACTGATTATTCTATTCTTACAGCGTGTATGTTTGCGTATTTAGAACGTTAGTTTGCTATATAAACGGGTATATGCTATAATGGGTAGAAGAATAGAGAGGTGTTTATAATGTCAGACGAAAAAGATAAGCAATCAGAAATATACGACTTTTTAAAATCTTATACAGAAAACAAAGGATATCCACCTTCAGTAAGAGAAATATGTGAAGCTGTATCGTTAAGGTCGACTTCAACAGTTCATGGCCACTTAAAAAGATTAGAAAAAAAAGGTATGATTAAAAGAGATCCTTCAAAGCCAAGAGCTTTAGAAATAGCTGAATTTTCTGCTCCTAAAAGGGAAATGATTAATATACCAATTCTGGGTAAAATCACTGCTGGAAGCCCTATTCTAGCAACTGAAAATATAGAAGATACATTTGCTCTACCATTAGATTATATAAAGCATGATAAAGAGCTTTTTATGCTTAGAGTATCTGGGGAAAGCATGGTTAATGCTGGTATCAGAGATAATGACTTAGCTATTATTGAAAATGTTCAAACAGCCTTAAACGGTGATATTGTAGTTGCATTGATTGAAGATAGTGCAACAATTAAAAGATTCTTTAAGGAAAAAGATCATATTAGATTGCAGCCTGAAAATGATGCTATGGATCCCATCATAGTAGATGATTGTAAAGTATTAGGCAAACTTGTTGGGATATTTAGATCTTTTAAATAGCTAAAAGATTAAAATGATGAATAAAAAAGACTGTTTATGATTAATCATAAACAGTCTTTTTATATTACTCAACTTCTAAAACTTTGCTCAATCCTATAAGAACACCAATTTTACCGTGATCAAAATTTAATCCGCCTTGTATGTAAGCTATATAAGGTTCCCTTACAGGACCATCTGCCGAAAGTTCAATTGTTGATCCTGAAATAAATGCACCAGCAGCCATTACTATTTCGCTATCATATCCAGGCATAGCCCATGGCTCACATACCGCAAAAGCATCAATCGGTGATCCGGCTTGAATTCCACTGCAGAAATTAACTAGTTTTTTAGAGTCACCAAATTCAATAGCTTGAATTATATCTGTTCTTTTATCGCTAGATGGCGGGAAGACTTTAAATCCTGCGATTTCCATAACTCTAGCACAAAATATAGCTGTTTTAACAGCCTCAATAGAAACGTGAGGCGCAGAGAATAATCCTTGATAGAAACTTCTCATTAATCCATAAGTAGCTCCATACTCTCCTCCTACCCCTGGTACAGTTAATCTATTTGCAGCTGCATCGACTAAGTTTTTCTTACCAACAATATAACCACCACCTGGCGCAATTCCACCACCAATATTTTTCATTAGTGAACCTGCCATAATATCAGCACCAAATTCTGTTGGTTCTACAGTTTCAATAAACTCACCATAGCAATTATCAACAAATATTGATACATCATTTCTAACTTCTTTAATATGTCTAATAACCTCGGCTATTTCAGAAACTAGAAAAGATTTTCTTGCTGCATAACCTGTACTTCTTTGAATATGTATAAGTTTTATAGATGAATCGGCTTTTAAAGCCTCTTTTATCTTTTCAAATTGAAATTTACCATTACTATCTAAATCAACAATATCTGTTTTAATTCCGAATTCATCTAAAGAGCCGGAATTTTTCTTTTTTGACAATCCTAACACGCCAAGTAAAGTATCGTACGGTAGTCCAGAAACACAAAGTATTTTATCACCTGGTCTCACATTACCAGCTATGGCGCACCCAATAGCATGTGTACCGCTTACAAAATGCGGCCTAACAAGTCCTGCTTCAGTCTTAAAAATATTAGCATAAACTTTATCTAAGGAATCTCGGCCAATATCATCAAGACCATATCCGGTTGTATTTGTAAAATGTGCATCACTTATTTTTTCAGTTTGAAAAGCTTTTAGAACTTTCAGCTGATTATACTCTCTAATTTCATCATAGTCTTCAAATTGTTCAGCAGTATCTTTCAGAGCCTGTCTATATATTTCAAATGTCCTTTCACTTATATTATAGTTATCAATTAAAAATTCTTCTGTTTTCTTTAACATCTGTATATCTCATCCTCCAAAGTATTTAAATAAGTTTTATAAATTCCTTATAACCCAAAAAATAAATAGGCAATGTTAATGCCTATTTACTAACTTTCATATTCATTGTCTGCAAATAAAATTGGTTTAGCTGGCGTTATAGTTGATATAGAATGTTTATATATTAGCATTTGTTTATTGTCACAATCCAATATGACAGTAAAATTATCAAAACCCTTTACAATGCCTTTTATTTGGAATCCATTCATTAAATGTATAACTAACTGAATTTTATTTTTTCTAGCATTGTTTAAAAAAATATCTTGTAAATTATTTTGTTGTTTATTGACCAAAATATAACACCTCCATTAGTGAGCATAAGTTTAATTATTTCTATTATAACTCGAGTTTTAACTTATGTCATTAATAACTTTATCCAAAATTTCATCATCGCTCATAACATCTTTATCTAAAAAAATACATCTTTTATCTCTTCTAAACCAAGTTAACTGCCTTTTGGCATAATTTCTTGATCCTTGTTTTATCATATCTATCGCATCAGGTAAAGAAATTTCACCTTCAAGGTAATAGAATATTTCTTTATAACCAATCCCTTGCATTGACTGAATATCTGAAGTATAACCCATTTCTTTTAATCTTATGCACTCATCCAATAATCCTCTTTTAAGCATAATATCAACTCTTTTGTTAATTCTATCATATAACTTTTGTCTATCCATAGTTAATACATAGTAAAATACATCATATTCGCTATTGTAAAAATCATCACCAACATTATAAGAGCTAAATGGATTTTTTGTGAGCTTATAAACTTCTAAAGCTCTTATAACTCTTTTTCTATTATTAGGGTGAATATCTTTGTAACTTATCGGATCAATTTCATTAAGCATTTCGTGTATATACTCATTTCCTTTTTCTAAGGCTAGGCTTTCTAAATATTCTCTATATTCTTCATCTTTCTCTGCTTCAGTAAAAGTCATATTACAAGTCAATGAATTAATATAGAGACCAGTTCCTCCAGATATTATAGGTAATTTTTCTTTAGATATAATATTATTAATTGCATATTCTCCGTACTCCTTAAAATCAGCAACAGAAAAAGGTACATCTGGTTCTATAACATCTATTAAATGATGTTTTATTCCTTGCATTTCTTCTTCTGTTACCTTTGCTGAGCCTATATCCATGTATTTATATATCTGCATAGAATCTGCCGAAATAATTTCTCCATTTAATTTTTGCGCAAGTTTTATTGAAAGATCAGTCTTCCCTGCTGCAGTTGGTCCACCGATTACTAATAATTTTTGTTTCATTATATAATTCTCCTAAATTTTTTATCTATGTCTGTACTAGTAAATTTAATTATTACAGGCCTTCCATGTGGGCAATGGAATGGGTCATCTATATATCTTAAATCTTCAATTAATTTTATCATTTCACTAGTTTCTAATTTATCATTACCTTTAATGGCTGCTTTACAAGCTTTGCTAGCAATAGCATTATGTTTAACTTCAATTGTTTTTCCATTCCCTAAATTTTTAAGATTATCTAACATCTCTAAAAACAAATTTTTAGGATTAAGCTTTCCTAGAAAGTATGGAACTTCTTTTAAAGATAAAGATGTTCCTCCAAACTCTTCAAGTAAGAATCCTGCCGCTCCAAAAACTTCTTTATTTTCTTCAAAATAAGAATAATCATCTATACTCAAATCAATAACACTTGGAATCATAAGAGGTTGAATGATAATATTACCGCTCTCAATTTCTTTTATGTACTTTTCGAATAATATCTTTTCATGGGCGGCATGTTGATCAATCATATATAGTGTACTGTCATATTCGCCTAATATGTAAGTTTTATTGTACTGCCCAATTATAGTTATTGGCGGAAACTTAGCTGTTTGTTTCAGATTGTCACTCACATCTTTTGTTCTTGAACTATCAACAAGCTCAGATCTATTTTCTTGGTTGTTATCATTAGCCATATAATACTGATTTTCCTGATTTGTATCTTGGTTAAATTTATTGTGTTCATATTTTTCGACTACAGGCGTTGCATCATAATCTACACCTATATCTTCTGCAGTTTCATAATTTTCATCTCCATTACTTATGCGTGATCTTAAGTCAATAGGAATCTCGATAGGAATTTTATATGACTCTTTATTCATATCGCTTTCAAAGGGAGTTGTTTTATATGCATTTACAGAATTATTATCATCAACTGAATAGTTATTTGCATTAAGATTTATTCCTTGATCCAATAATGACTTTACAGTTGAATTTGCAAATTTAACTTTTTCTTCTTCCTCTTTTATCTTAAATGTTATCTCTTCAAAAGTAGGTATTACTGAAATTTTGGAGTTTTCTTCCTCTTTAATAGCAAAAGTTTCAAATACTTCATTCTTCAAGGAAGTATGAACTGCCCCAAAAATCTTTTTGAAAATTGTTCGTTCATCATTAAACTTTACCTCTGCCTTTGTTGGATGAATATTTACATCAACATATTCAGGGTATACTTCAATAAATAAAATAAAAAATGGGAACTTATTAACTGTGGAAAATGACTTAAATGCTTGTTCAACGGCTACAGCTAATGCTCTATTTTTTATATATCTTTTATTTACAAAAATACTTTGATTATTTCTAGAACCTCTGGCTATCTCTTCTGTTCCTATGTACCCATATACTGTAATGAGATCAGAAGTATCACTGAAATAAAGTATATTATCAGTTATTGACTTTCCATAAATTGTTCTTATTACATCCTTAAACTCTCCGTTACCAAAAGTATGAAGAATCTTTTTATTGTTATTATATAATTTAAAACTTATCTTAGGATTAGCAAGAGCAAGTCTTGTTATTATATCATTAATTAAAGAACTTTCTTTAGCGGTAGATTTTAAGAACTTCTTTCTTGCAGGAACATTAAAGAATAAGTCACGAACCTCTATTATTGTTCCTTTATTTACTCCACATTCTGCAACGTCTGTTGATTTACCACCTTCAATTGAAATTTCATATCCAAATTCTTCATCTGCCTGCTTAGATTTTAAATTAACCTTAGCCACCGATGCTATAGATGGGAGTGCTTCACCTCTGAAACCTAAAGTGCTTATGCTGTATATATCTTCTGATTCCTTTATTTTGCTTGTAGCATGAGGAAGAAAGGCTTTAGCTATATCATCTTTATAAATCCCATCGCCATCATCTATAATTCTTATTAAAGATGCACCACCCTCTTCTATTTCTATTACGATATTTTTTGAGTTAGCATCAATAGAATTTTCTACTAATTCTTTAACTACTGAAGACGGTCTTTCAACAACTTCTCCAGCTGCAATCTTATTTGCTGTATCTTCATTTAAAATATTAATTCTTTTCATTTATAATTTCCCCCTTTCAATTAAAATTAATAATTTTCAATGAGAAAAATCACTTGAAATTATTATTCTTCATTTGTATGAACTCTGTATTGCAAAAATAAATATTATGAAGTTTAATTAGCTATATGATACAGCTGATTCACCATAATAGTATCTATCAATAAATGTATTATTATCCTCAAGAACTATTAATTTCATAAATAACACCTACTTACACAATTATAACAGTAGTGTTCTTAAATATAAATAATATTTATATTTAAGATGGATAAGATAATATAGAAAAAAATATTTTCAGTAAGGAGGTATTAAAATGAATAACAAAGATTTATATAGTTCAGCAAATACTACATCTGACCCAGCATCTCGTAATTATGGTAAAGAAATAAATGAAAAATCTCATGAAAAAAGTCCTTTTGGAAAAGATGAGCCTTCTCCACATACTACATTTAAAAAGAAAATGAAATAATGCAAATAAATCCACGACAAAATTTACTGCTGTCGTGGATT
Source organism: Clostridium chromiireducens (assembly GCF_003575225.1). Taxonomy (NCBI): domain Bacteria; kingdom Bacillati; phylum Bacillota; class Clostridia; order Eubacteriales; family Clostridiaceae; genus Clostridium; species Clostridium chromiireducens. The sequence continues at coordinate 165,483 of NZ_QXDJ01000003.1, forward strand.
TTTTAATAACAATAATATAATTATTTACATTCATAAAAACTTATATTAAATTATCATTCTTTAATAAATTAAATAATGTTGGATTAAGATTAAATTGTTCCATTAAATTTCTGACTTCATTTAAAGCTTTCTCTTTCTTATCTTTAGGAATATTAGATTTTGATGCTCTAATTAATATATTTTTAGGAGAATGAGCAATATCTATAAATTCTAAAAGTTGGGTTCTATATCCGATACATTCCAAAAGATTTGCACGCACACTGTCAGTCATAAGAGCTGCAATTCTTTCTTGTACTATACCGTATCTTGTTAAGATAGATAATTTTTCTGTTTTTATTTGAGCATTAAATTCATGCTGACAGCAAGGAACAGAGAAGATCATTTTAGTATTCCATTTTATAGCATTATATAACGCATAATCAGTAGCAGTATCACATGCATGCAATGTAATTACCATATCAACCTTATTGTTATATTTAAAGCCATTTATATCTCCAAGTTCAAAGTGTAAATTCTCATAATTATAACGTTTTGCTATATCATTACACTTCTTAATTACGTCAGCTTTAAGATCTAATCCTATCATTTTAACATTTATTTTTTTTATCTCTACAAAGTAATAATACAATACAAATGTTAAGTAAGACTTTCCACAACCAAAATCTAAAATTGTAAGTTCTTTATGGTCGTTCTTTTTAATTTCATCATCGATAATTTCCACGAATCTGTTTATTTGCTTATATTTATCATACTTTGAGTTTATTACTTTACCTTCTTTAGTAAAAATACCTAGATCTATAAGTGGCTCAATAATCATGCCTTCTTTAAGAATATAATTTTTTTCTTTATTATGTCCTTTACTAACAAACTTGGCATTATCCCCTTTTTTCTTGCTTAATAGAACCTTACCTTTTTTAGATATTTTCACTTCAAAGTTAGTAAGATTTGACCAAGCGGAAACTTGCTTAAAATCTGACGATACGTAATCTAGTATTTTATCACCCAAAACATCTGCATCAATATTTTCATGAAACACCTGTTTATCAGTATATTTTTCTATTTGATAATATTTCTTATTATTATTTTCTTTTAGCATTATAGTTATCTTGTTATATTCAAAATTTTTATTTGCTTTATTACTAATAACTACCTTAATAATATCCTCTTTAACTATTTCATCAATTGCTTTTTTTAAATCTTCCATCTTTCAACTCACCTTATTATTTAGTTAACTTGTGTTTTATTACTTTTGTTATTTTACACATTGTTATTTTGTAGAATAAATCTATTAATTTATTTTATCTTAAATTTGTATACAATACTATAAGTATAATTATTATAAGGCGTAAAAAATACTATATGATAAACCAACCCCATTATTGTATACCTTTATTTAATAAATACGTATAAGTATCCCAATCTACATACTTCCCACCCATACTTTCTAAATGATCTGTATGCATTTGGCAATCTATAAAAATAAAATTCTCATCACGAAGCCTTTCTGCAAGTTTAATTAATGCGATTTTGGAAGCGTTGCTAGTTTTAGTAAACATACTTTCTCCAAAAAAGCATTTCCCTATTTTGACTCCATATAAGCCTCCTACCAGTTCCTCATCAATATATGTTTCTACGCTCATGCCATATCCATGATTAAATAAGTTTATATATGCATTTTTCATATCGTTACTTATCCAAGTTTCCTCGTTATTACTTTCGCGTGTATTTTTACAATTGCTAATTACACCTTCAAAATCTCTATTGAATGTCACCTTTAATTCATTTTTTTTAATAACCTTTTTCATAGATTTAGAAATTTTAACCTCATCAGGTATTATTATAAATCTAGGCTTAGGGCACCACCAAAGGATTGGTTCTCCTTCGTTATACCATGGAAATATACCATTACAATAAGCTAATAGCAATCTATCTAAAGATAAGTCTCCTCCAACTGCCAAAAGTCCGTCCTCTTCAGAAAGTTCAGTAGGAGGGAAAATAATATCTTTTGTCAATTTAAATACAGGCATTCTATTCACTCCCTTATGTGATAAATGTAGCTACTTAACTATTCTAGCACAATTTATATTATTTTGTTATTATATTCTATAATATTGCCAACTAAGTCGCAATTATATTAATTGGTATAGCGCATTTTAAGTAAATCCAAAATAAACCCACGAAAAGCAAACGGCCAAATTATACTTTCGTGGGTTTAGAGTGTTGTTTGAGAAATTTTTTGATTTGTACTATTATTTATTTAATCAATAGGTTCTATTTCTAATTCATCTGTAAATACTCTTTCAATATGCATTGCAAGATATCCTATTTCTACAGGCTTGATTTCTCTATTTAGTTCACTGCCTAATTTTCTACAGATATCTGCTGCTATTTCAAAAGATTTAGGGAACCGTTCCCTAATATAATCATTCATATCAAGCTTTATTGTCTCGCCTTTTAATGTTCTCGCTGCCATGTATTTAATATGGCTCATTAGACGATTATAGGATAATGAGTCAATGTTGATTTTCTTTCCTATGTTCTGCTCAATAGTTGTAATACAATCTCTGACTAACATTGCTGTTTCCATTGCCTGTGATACTTTTTCATTCCCTAAACTAGAATGAATATGAAGCGCTATATAACCAATCTCATCCTCATTAATATCGATGCCTTCTATTTCCTTGATAATATCTTTTCCTTTACAGGCAACTTCGTATTCTTCAGGAAATAAAGCTCTAATATCTGCTGTTAATGGATTACTTATATGTTCATTATTTTTTATTCTTTTTATTGCAAAAGCTATATGATCTGCAAGAGGGCATAAAATGTTCTTATCAACTTTTTCAAATTTCTTTTCTGCTTCCATAATAATGTTACTAGCAATTTCAAGAACCTCAGGTTCTATGTTGTTTATTATCTCTTTAGTTGAACCCCTAGATGTTTCTTGCTGCAATAGATATATTTGGGCATTTTCTGGTGCTTCCATACGTTCGTTTACTTTTTTTCCAAATCCTACACCTTTGCCTAACAAAATAAATTCTTTGTTTGTATCACTATCTATTGCTAGAACGCTATTATGGTTTAATGCTTTTATTACTCTGAACATTTTATGCCTCCTCTTTACTTGTTATTCAAATACATCAATTGCTACTAAAGCTTCTCCAGCTTTTATATCTCCTGTTTTTAATAAACGTATTTTTTGTTTACTGCTTAATGATGTGCATATACAAGGTGAAGCAAGGGATGGGGCATTTGCTTTCACAAATTCTAAGTCGAAGTTTAATAATTTATCACCCTTCTTAACTTTATCCCCATCTTTTACGAAAGTCTCAAAACCTTTTCCATCAAGCATTACTGTATCTATTCCTATATGAATAAGTAATTCAATTCCATCAGTTGTTGTTAATCCAACTGCATGCTTTGATGGGAATACAAAACTTATAACCCCGTCTGCTGGAGAAACTACATTACCTTCAATAGGAGTAACCACAACTCCATCACCCATCATCTTATTTGCAAAAGCTTCATCTGGTGTCTCAGATAAATCTTGAGCATTACCAGTTAATGGGCTGGCTAAAACTATTGTACCAATAACTTTTCCTTCAACTTTGTTTTCATGCACTTTTCTTTCTTTATTTCTTACTACTGCATCAATTGCAACTTCTTCATCTGGTGCTGTAGCTAAGTAATCTTCTAAGTTTGATTTTATAACAGTTACTCTTGGTCCATATATAATTTGGACACCAACACCTTTATGAACAACTCCAGATGCACCTGTTTGTTTTAATAAAACATCGTTTACTAATTCTGCTTTGTGAACTGTACAACGTAATCTAGTTGCACAACAGTCAATGTCTGAAATATTTTTCTTACCACCAAGACCTCTACAGATCATAGCTGATAATTCATCAACCTCTCCAGCGTCTCCGCTTTCAGAATTTTTCTTTGCTTCTAAGTCACTTCTGCGATAAAGTTTAACTTCTTCTGAATCATCACGACCAGGTGTCTTTAAATCTAGTTTCTTAATTAATATTGTAAATAATACATAGTATACTACAAAATAACCAATACCTACAATAGGTATCCATATCCAACTTGTTTTGGCATTTCCTTGTAAAATACCAAATAGGAATAAATCGATGAATCCGCCAGAGAAAGTCATACCTACTCCAACTCCAAGCATATGCATTAACATATATGCTAGTCCTGCAAATACACAGTGAATTCCATATAATAATGGTGCAACAAATAAGAATGTAAATTCAATAGGTTCCGTAATACCAGTAAGCATTGAAGTTAATGCTGCTGATAATAATAGTCCACCTACTACTTTTCTCTTTTCTGGTTTAGCACAATGATACATAGCAAGTGCTGCTCCTGGTAAACCAAATATCATAAGTGGGAATTTACCTGACATAAATCTTGTTGCTGAAACACTGAAGTGTGTTATTCCTTGAGTTCCAAGTTCAGCAAAGAAAATATTTTGAGCTCCTTCAATAAGCTTCCCACCTACTTCTGCTGTACCACCAACCGCTGTTTGCCAGAATGGTAAATAAAATACATGATGAAGACCAAAAGGTATTAGCAAACGTTCCATTAAACCATATACCCATGTTCCTGCATAACCTGACTGTAATACAATATCTCCAACCTTATAAATACCTGCTTGAACTGGAGGCCAAACATAAAACATTAATATTCCAACAATTAAATATGTTATTGCACTTACAATTGGAACGAATCTAGTTCCACCAAAGAATGATAATACCTGTGGTAATTCTATTTTATAGTATTTATTGTGTAGAGCTGCTACTCCAAGACCTACAATAATACCGCCGAAAACACCCATTTGTAATGATGTAATTCCAAGTACTGATGTTGCTGCACCACTAAGAAGAGCGTCAGTACCACCGTGAATATTAATCATAGCACCTATTGATGCATGCATAATAAAGAATGCGATTGCTGCAGCTAGTGCTGCAACTTCCTTTTCTTTCCTTGCCATACCTATTGCAACACCCATTGCAAATATTAAAGGTAAATTACCAAATACTACACTTCCTGCTGCACTCATTACTGAAAGAATTGAATAAGCAAAGGTACCAGGTCCAATTATGCCAGTAAGTCCATAAGTTTCAAGCATTGTTGCATTAGTAAATGAACCACCTATCCCTAAAAATAATCCCGCTACTGGTAAAATAGCAATTGGAAGCATAAAAGATCTTCCTACACGTTGTAAAACGCCAAAAAGTTTATCCTTCATATCTTTTCTCCTTTTTATATGATTTTAATATTTTTAGGATGTTTTCCGATGCTTTTCGCGCGCAAAAAAGCATCAACTAACATAAACATCCTAAAAAAATATCTATGCATAGTTAATGCCTGATTACCAGTTACATACTATATCATTGAAATAATAATATCATAGATATTTTTATTGGTCAATGCTTTTTATTAATACTTCCGACAAAATAATTCAAAATATTTATTTAATCTTAGATATTTTATCATATCGTTAATTAAAACTTACGATTTCTACTTTTGGAAATAGATTACTTTATGATGAATAATTCTAAAGTATCAACTAAAACTAATTAATAATTATTTAAGGGAGGGTTTATGATATGTTTGTAGATAGAAAGGATGCTGGAGAAAAGCTTTCTGTAAAGCTTGAAAAATTTAAGAATGAGAATCCTATCGTTCTTGCTATTCCTAGAGGTGGAATTATAACTGCTTATGAAACTATAAAGAAATTTGGATTCGATTGGGATCTTATTATTCCAAGAAAAATTGGTTTACCTCAAAATAAAGAAATAGCTATTGGTGCTATTTCTTTAGATGAAACTAGTATTTTTAATGAACAATATATAAGTATGCTAAATATACCTAAGGATTATATAAAAAATGAAGTATCTGAACAAGTTGAGGAAATTAAGAGGAGATTGTTAAGATATAAAGGAAACGTTGATTACCCAGATGTAAAAAATAAAACAGTAATAATTATTGATGATGGAATAGCAACTGGATCCACCATACAAGTGGCTATCAAATCAATAAGAAAACATGATCCCAAAAAAATCATTTTAGCAGTACCTGTAGCGCCAAAAGACACTGTATCGATATTAGAAAAAATTGTTGATGAAATTATATGTCTTATTATTCCAGAAGAATTTTATGCTGTTGGCCCATATTATAAAAATTTTGAACAAACAACTGATGAAGAGGTTATTGAAATAGTTCATGAATTAAACAGAGAAAATGCTGACTAGAGATTACATAAATAACTATAATAAATTAAAAAAAGATAATAAAAATATCACAAATTAATTATTTAATAACTCTGTGGTATTTTTATTATTCTATAACTTATTTTAATTACTACTTCTACATAGTGAAAGAGATTTATATTTAACTGTGCTTTTATATTTTAATACTCTTAAACTCATATAACCTGAAAAAATTATTGTATAAGAAATTAGTCTTAACCAGTCTATTTCTTTTTCATTCAAAAGTATAAAAAGAATATGAATATAAGCTAAGAAATAAAATAAGTAAGCCCATCTTTGAAGCTTTTTCCATTGTTGACCTTTCATTTTAAGTCGTATTTTTTTTATTGATGTTATAAATAATGGAATCATTACAATAAATCCTAAAATTCCAATCATAATATAAGTAAAATACAATATCGGGAATGTTCCTTCACTTATAATTTTTGGAAGTTTCAATATAAGAAAACGAACAAAATATATAATTCCATGAGGTAACATCATAATAGATCCTAAGATAGCTAATTGTGCTCTAATGCTCAATAATTTCCTTGTGACTGTCCACTTTGAATTTAAAGCTCCTGCATACATAACTAAAATAAAAAATGACATTGATATTAACCCTCTTATTGAAGTTTTTTCAAGTGTAAGAATAAATCCATCAAGCTTCATATTAGAAGTTATTCTTAAGATTTCATAGATGGATGTGATAAGTGCAATAAATCCTGCTAATGAATAATACATATAAGATTGCTTTTTGATGGATGATGTAAAAAGTAATGATAAAATTGATATTATAACTAGTGTGCAAATAAAAATCATGTTTCTGCTCCTTAAAATATAATTGTTATTGATATTCAATATCAATTATATTTTGCTATCTTTACTAAGTCAAGGCCTAATATTCATTAATTAAATTTCGTAATAGAAAAGTCTATAAACTTATACTCAGATAATATGGTTAAAGTAATACTATATTTCTCATATTTTATGCCCTCTTTCTAAATAATGAAATTTCTTGTTTCAAATTCCCTTTTGATATAAGATCACAAGAATCTTTAAATCCCATGTATGATAAAATTATTAGTAATGGATATACTGGGTAAATGTATCTAGACTTGATTTCCCATAAGATATAGAAACCAATAAAGCCTAACATCACTAAGTTTAAAAACACCTCATCGAATCTTTTAGCTTTTACTCCACTTATTAATCTGACCAAGATAAAACAATACATTAGAAAATTAGTTACATAGATCATCCAAATTAGTCCACTTCTATATATTGAAGCTCCTTTAAATACATCTGTAGCAAAAGTAGTATAGACATACTGAGCTTGTGCCCTACCTATTCTTTGATTTGAACTTGATGCTTCGTTACCAATGCCATATGTTTCAATTTGGTATGTACCTTCCGTCCAAGTCCATATGACCTTATCATAATAAAAATTTACTAAATAACCAAAGGTAGTGTTGGAAAATTTATTTACAATTTCTTTTTTAAATAACGCTGTACTCTTTTCTTTATTATAGCTTGCCTGTCTTTGATATATGTTATAACTTTTCATATTATCCCAATACCCATATGTATCAGCGTTCAATCCCATATTCAGCCACATATATATAGGAGCTGAATTTTTGTTAACAGATTCCTGTACAACACCAGCTGACTGTAAAACAATATTTTGAACCCAACTTGGAATATTAAATAATAAACCTAATATGCAAAAAGATGCAAGTACCTTCTTAAATCCTATTTTCCGTGCACTTAATATGATGTATATTACACCAGCTATTAATATAATAACGCCTATACTTCTAAAATAATTTCCGATTGATAGAAGTATTGAAGAAATAATAATAAACTTAATTGAATTTTCTTTTACAAACCTTATTAAAAAGTACATTGAAGTGGTAAGGAATGCCGTCGCAATAATATCGTTATAAATATAATTACTCATAAATAATGAAGGTATGAAAGTTGCAGCAAATATTAGAACCCCATAATCATTATCCTTAGACTTATAATTTATTTCTTTATATATGAAATAAATCATCAGAGTTGTAACCAGTGTAAATAATATATTAAAAATTTTAATAACTAAATAGTTATCTGGAAATATAGATAATATAGTTTTTAAATATAATACTGTAGAAAAATTAAATGGAAACATATAAAGATATCCACCGGTTTGAAACGAAGAGTAATCATTCTTATATAACATATTTAAAGCCAATGAAAGTACTGTTTGAGAATCAGCTGTAGGTAATTTAGTAAACAAAAATATTATAGTTACTTGAATAACAAAGCTAAGAAATAATGTTGCTGGAATTATAATTTTTTTACTGAATTTATTTAATTTTAAACATATTCTATATAAAAATATGATTATAACAATTAATACAAGTATCAGTAAAATGAAAACTCCTAAGTTTTGACTTTGAAGAATTGGCCTATCACCATATAAGTAAGAGTCATATACAGCCCTAATAAAAAATGATGATCCAATAAAAAGTCCTATGAAGAAAATAAGTATTAAATATATAGATTTCTTAATTAACCCTAACATAAAAAAAACTCCTTTATAGAAATATATTATTTATCGCGTAGCTTGTCCTGTAATACATGTAACAATTCTATTATAATTATAATTCCTGTAAACTAGCTTAACGAATTATTACTAATTAAAGTTTAGCTTTATTATAATACATCCTTGAATCTTCTCATATATAATAAAGTATTATGGAGTGATCAATTCTCACATATTTACCTAAGAGTAACAAAAACAATAAATAAAGTCAAAACCGTGAAAAATAGAAATTAAATTATCTATATTCAGGGTTTTGATCAATAAAACTTACATATATCACCTTTTTTAGCTACATCAAAAACGTAATATAATTCCCTCTAGGGCATCATTACTGTATCGATTACATGTATTATTCCATTTTTAGCAATAATATCAGTAACTATAACCTTTGCTCCATCAATATATACATTATTATCTTTAACTTCTATTTTCGCATTATCTCCACTAAACATTTTTAATTCCGTATCGTTTAATTTTAATACATCCTCTGCAGTAAGTTTCCCTGGTACTACGTGGTATGTCAAAATTTTTACAAGAGTCTCTTTGTTTTCGGGTTTTAAAAGATTGTCAATTGCGCCTTTTGGAAGTTTAGCAAATGCAGCATCTGTAGGTGCAAATACAGTGAATGGTCCTTGCCCTTTTAGAGTATCTACCAATTCAGCAGCCTTTAATGCAGTTACTAAAGTTTTAAATCTATTGTCGCTAATAGCAATATCGACGATATCTTTTGAACTATCTTGCCGTTCCATAATTGATATATCTGTTTCTTCTGCATAAACATAGCGATTTAACCCAATAGTATTAAATATTGATACCAAAATAGCTAAAGTTGTTATTATTCTAAATTTTATTTTCATAGTGACACTCCTTTTCATATTTAAAATTATTCCAACTTAGTATGTACAATCGTAATTAGATTTATTAAGTTAATTAAATTTTTTTATGTTGTTAATGTTTTACATTCTTATTTAAATAAAAAAAACCACGAAATTAAGTTCATGGTTTTTTCTCATAATAGGAGACATCCATTCTCCTAAAAATTAACTATTTAATTTTTTAGCTTCAGCAACCAACTTATACAAAGTATTCATAGCCTCCATGGGATTTAAACTTAATATATCTACTTCACTAATTCCTTTTAAGAAAGCTTCTTTTTCCATAAAGGCAAAGTCTAGCTGCATATTATTTGAAGCATCTCTATTTTTATGTTTTTTATGTAAATTCTCAGCTTTACTCTCAATTTTACTGTTACTTTTGATTTCTTCTGTATTTTTAATTTCAGAGTAAGTTTCTATCTCGTTTTGTACTTCTTCTATATATTCACTCTTTCTTTTAGAAACAGTTTCAGTAACAGTGACTTTATTATCTAATTCATTAATATCTATGGCCACTTCACTTTCTTTAATTTCGGTATTAGTTACCTTATGAATATCAAAGCTACTTTCGCCTTCAAGTCCAAGAAGTATTTCTTTAGCTCTATCTATAACTTTTTCAGGAAGCCCTGCAAGTTTAGCCACTTCTATTCCATAGGATTCATCTGCGCCGCCTTCAACAATTTTTCTAAGAAAAATTACGCTATCTTTCATCTTTTTAACAGCAACAGAATAGTTTTTAACTCCAGGTAAAACCCCTTCTAATTTCACTAATTCATGATAATGAGTTGCAAACAATGTTTTACATCTTAAATTTTCATTTTCTGTAATATACTCAATAACAGACCAAGCTATAGAAAGACCATCATAAGTTGAAGTTCCACGACCAACTTCATCTAGCAAAACTAAACTTTTTGATGTTGCATTTTTTAATATATTTGATACTTCCCACATCTCAACCATAAATGTGGATTTTCCACCAGCTAAATCATCAGAGGCTCCGATTCTTGTGAAAATCTTATCACATATAGAGATATTCGCATTTGCAGCAGGTACAAATGATCCTATCTGTGCCATTAGTGTAATCAGAGCAACCTGTCGCATATAAGTAGATTTACCTGCCATATTTGGGCCTGTTATAAGCAGTAACTCTTTATCACTTTGATTTAACACGGTATTATTAGAAACGAATTCTCCTTTGCCAATTACCTTTTCAACAACTGGGTGTCTTCCTTCACTTATTTCAATTACACCCTCTTCATTTATTTCAGGTTTAACATAATCATTTTCAAGAGCAACTAAAGCTAGGGTAGATATTCCATCTAAATTTGAAATTATTCTAGCACTCCTTTTAAGTCTTGAAATTTCCTTTTCTATACTGTCTCTTATCTCACTAAATAATCCATATTCTAAATTTATAAGTTTTTCCTCAGCACCTAAAATCTTATCTTCCATTACTTTAAGTTCTTCGGTAATGTATCTTTCAGCATTAGAAAGGGTTTGTTTTCTAACATATCTTCCTTCTGGAATTGAACTATAGTTAGATTTTGAGATTTCAATATAATAGCCAAAAACTTTGTTATAACCGACCTTCAAGGATTTGATTCCGGTAAATTCTCTTTCTCGATTTTCAAGCGCGGCAATCCACTCTTTTCCGTGAAGTTTTGATTGTCTTAATTCATCAACTTCTGAATTATAGCCATCTTTTATTATATTCCCTTCCTTTATACTTAAAGAAGGATCTTCTTTTATAGATAACTCTAATAAATTTCTTATATCAGATAATTCATCTAGATTTACATAATATTCCTTTAGTAGATCAGAATTAGTGTTCTTTAAAAGTTCTTTAATTGCTGGAATTCTTTCTAAAGATGCTTTAAGAGACAACATATCTTTAGCATTAACGTTTTTATTTGAAATTTTTCCAACTATTCTTTCGACATCATATATTTCTTTAAGTGCATTTCTTAAATCCTCATTAAAACTTATAGAATTAAATGTTTCACTTACACCATTTAATCTTTTTTCGATTTCAGATTTAATTATAAGAGGTTCTTCTATCCATTTTCTTAGAGTTCTTCCTCCCATAGATGTTGCACTTTTATCTAAAACCCATAAAAGAGAGCCTTTTTTACTTTTTTCTCTTATACTTTCAGTAAGCTCTAAATTTCTTCTAGAGTTGCCATCTATAGTCATATAATTAATAATTTCATACTGTTCTAATAAATTTATATTTGTTAAACTCATTTTTTGAGTTTCATATATGTACTTAAGCAATACTTTGCTGGCAATTTCCCTTTCTTCATTTAATCCTGCTACTTCCATATCAGAAAATTGTTCTATAAGTTCTTCCGTACTAACAAGGAACTCATTAAATTTCTTTTTTGATAAAAGTGCAGAGGTCACTCCACATATATCATTTATTAGAGTTTCACTAAAATCTTCATCAACCAAGATCTCCTTAGGTGACAATTTAGAAATTTCATCTAATAAACTAATTTTTATGTTATCAAAAGAAGTTACTTTGAATTCACCTGTGCTTATATCAGAGACTGCTATACCTATTTTATCGTCATTTATGTAAATAGCCATTAAATATGTATTATCATTTTCTAAAGAACTATTCGCATCCACAAAAGTTCCTGGTGTAATTATTTTTACTACACCTCTTTTTACAATTCCCTTACTTTCTTTTGGATCTTCAAGCTGTTCGCATATGGCAACTTTGTAGCCCTTATTAACTAATCTTGGAATGTATGCAGCTGCTGCATGATGTGGAATTCCACACATAGGAGCCCTTTCTTCAAGGCCACAGTTCTTTCCAGTAAGTACTAATTCTAATTCTCTTGATACAGTAATAGCATCATCAAAGAACATCTCATAAAAATCACCTAATCTATAGAAAAGAATACAATCGTTGTACTCCTCCTTAGTTTTCATATATTCAACCATCATTGGCGTTAAAGCCATAATCAATTTCCTCCTTTAAGGCTCACAATTTTAAGGGAAGATAATATTTATATAAATTTTCTTTATAAACCTAAAAATCCCTAGAACAATTATAACAATTATCTTAGGGATTTTCATTAATTTTATTTTATAAAAGGCTAAGTGATTTAAAATCTATTTCTAAATCATCATAAATATTGACTTTTACTGTATCATTAAAAGAATATATTTTAGGAGAATCATAACCTTTGTCAGTTAAAATATATACTAGTATGTTTTTTTCCATAGGATTAACTATCCAATATTCTCTTACTTTAAATTGTTCATATAAGCTTAGTTTTCTTATATAATCATTACTAGGATTATATGGAGATACAACTTCAACAATCATGTCAGGAGAACCAATGCAGCCTTTATCTGTTAATTTATTTCTATCACATATAACTGATATATCAGGCTGAACTACATTTCTACTAGAAACTACATCATCATCATCATTTTTTAATACTACATCAAATGGAGCAGGATAAACTTTACAAGGACAATTTTTGGATTTTATATAATTTTTAATTTCATATGCAATTTCCATTATTATTTCTTGGTGTATTCTACTTGGAGCTGGTGACATTGCTGAAATCCTCCCGTCTATAATTTCGAATACTTCATCATCTGCAAATTTTAAATAATCATTATAAGTATATATTTTATTATCTATTGGATTTATAGCCATTTATATCACATCCTGTAAGGTATTTATGATAATAGTATATCATAAAAATTAGGCAAGTGAAAAGCAGGAGCCTGTTATTAAACTCCTGCTTTTTAAACTATTCTAAAATCACTATCTCACTAAATTTATTACTGTTGCTTTTGGCCTTGACATAGATTCAATTGAATATCTTATTCCTTGTGTTCCTATACCAGAAGCTTTTACTCCTAAGAATGGGAAATGATCAGGACCTCTTTCTGTTTTGTTATTTACTTGGACTGTTCCTACTTCTAATCTATCTGCTACATAAAAGGCATCATCTATGTTTTCTGTGAAGACAGCACCTTGTAAACCATACTCTGACTTATTAGCTATTTCTATAGCTTCATCTTTATCTTTTACTCTAATTATTGGAAGAACTGGACCGAAAGGTTCTTCCCATGCAATTCTCATATCTCCAGTTACATTATCAAAAAGAGTTGGGTAAATTAAATTGCCGTCTCTCTTTCCGCCAACAACTAGATCCGCTCCTTTGTCTATAGCATCCTTTATTAATTCTTCAACAAAATCTGCTGATTTTGTACTAATTAATGGAACTATATCTACATCTTTATCTAAAGGATTTCCAACAGTAAGATTACTCATTTTTTGTTTCACCTTTTTTACTAGTTCATCAGCTACTTTTTCTAGAACTAATATTCTTTTAACAGCTGTGCATCTTTGGCCAGAATAAGAATAGCCTCCTGCTACAATATTATTTGCTGCAAGATCTAAATCTGCATCTTCCAATACAATAGCTGCATCTTTACCACCAAGCTCCATAAGAAGTGGTACCATGCTTGTTATTTTAGAAATTTTAATTCCAACTTCAGTACTTCCAGTGAAATTAATAAAATTCACACCCTTATGAGTAACAGCATAATCTCCAATTTCACTACCCTTACCTGTAATGGTATTTAATACACCATTTGGCACACCTGCTTCTTGAAATACTTTTGCTAAGTATAAACCACATAGACTTCCTTGTGTTGCAGGTTTTAATACAACAGAGTTTCCAACTATAATTGCTGGTGCAATTTTTGAAGCCGATAAGTTTATAGGATAGTTAAATGGTGATATTGCAAGAACAACCCCTAATGGTTCTCTATTTACTACAGAAATTTTATTTCTTTTAAATCCTGGGAAAGTATCTCCAGGTATGCTTTCACCAGCCATATTCTTAGCTGTATCTGCAGTAAATCTAATGAAATCTGCTGTTCTATGAATTTCAGATTTAGAGCTCTTTCTATCCTTACCAATTTCTCTAATCATAATATCAACAAGTTCGTTTGCGTTTTCAACCAAAATATCAGCTGCTTTATATAATATTTCAGCCCTTTCATTCATTGGGACTTTACTCCATTCTCGTTGCCCATCTTTTGCAACTTGAATTACATGATCAATATCTTCTTGTGTCATAGCTGGGACTGTTCCTACTAGAGAATTATCGAGTGGCGAATATATTTCAATTACTTTATTATCTTTATTACCAACCCATTCACCATTTATTAAATTTTTAAAATTATTATTTTCACATTTAATACAATTAAACATCTCTTCACCTCATTTTAATAAGTTATATTAACTAATATTAATTATCCTTTATCAATATAATACACTAGATAATATATTATATCCATATAAAATAATATAATTTATTAAATTTAAATTTTTAATAGAAAAATAACTCAGAGTTGATAAAGTTTTAATATATGCAAAGTTCTAAACGTAGAATAAAATGCTTACCTTGAATTCTATGAAAAATATACAAATAAAATTCATATTATTTTAATCTATTATCTTTCGTGAAGAATGTTCTATAGCCAAGAGTTACAAATAAAACTGTTGACACGGCTGTACTTCCTAATATAGCAAGTAGAATACCAATTTGATATTTTATTGCAGTTAAAGGAAACGTTCCAGAAAGAATTTGTCCTGTCATCATACCTGGTAAAGACACAATTCCCATAGTCAGCATATTATTCATTGTAGGCAAAATAGCATTATCAAAAGCATTATTAACAATTTCCTTTGTAGCAGCTAGTGGGCTTGCTCCTAACATTAATGAATTTTCTATCTCAATCCTTTTATCTTCAAAATCGCTACATAATTTATTAGCTCCTAAAGCAATACCTGTCATGCTATTACCTACAATCATTCCTGAAATAGGTATAAAATATTGTGGATTAAACCATGGACGCACATTTAATACCACAAGTACAAAAAATGTCGCCGTTAAAAGTGATCCCAAACCTAATGAAAAAGCAATAATTGTTTTTAACTCTCGTGACATTTTAATCTTAACTCTCTTAATAGAGTTATAAATTGCAAAAGAGATCATAACTATAATCATTAAAGAAGTAAGCCACCAACTTGGGTTTCTAAATACAAACATTAAAATATAACCCATTATAGTTAACTGCAAGGTCATTCTTGTGGAAGCGATTAAAATCTGCTTCTCACGCCTTATTCCTCTAGACTTAAATATAATAAGCATTATAATAACAAAAATATATGCTATGGAAAGTTGTAAGATAGAAAGATCCATTATAGAATTATTATTCATGATATGCCTCCGTAACTTTTCCATTTTCAATTCTTATTATTGATTCAAGAAATTTTTGTGCAATGTGTTCGGAATGAGTAATCATGATTAACTCTTTTTTATTTTCTAATACAAACCGTGAAAAGTTATCAATTATGAATTCTTCGGTTACTTTATCTAATGCAGCAGAAGGTTCATCTAATAAATAAGTATCAGCATCCATAAGCATTACTCTAGCTAGACATAATCTTTGTCTTTCACCACCAGAAAGATTTGCACACCCTTCAGATAATTCTTTATTGAGTTCTACCCTTTTAAGAGTTTCTCTTAAAGTACTTTTTGATGCAGGTAATTTTTTTGAAAACTCTAAACCAATTTGAAGATTATCTTCAATTGAACCACTGTAGATTATGGGGTTTTGTCCAAGCATAACAACCTTTCGCCTTAGTTTTACAGTATCCATTTTAGAAATATCCTGACCATTATAAAGAATTCTCCCTTCATCTGGAAGGTTTAAAGAATTTAGCATACGCAACAGAGTTGTTTTTCCGCTACCTGAAGGTCCTATAATGCATGATATAGGCTTATTAATCTGTAAGTATTGAATATCCAATATACCTTTAAATTTTAGACCCTTGATTTCAAACATGTAATTGCTCATCCCCTTTCTATTTTTACATTTTGGTTATATAAGTAAATATATACTTAAAGTTTGAATCATGTTCATGAAAATTTATCGAAGAAAGTATGATAAAACCTTGTAATAAATTATACCAATTATTACAAGGTTTTTCACTAAATCTATGAATTTTTAACAAGGCCGATTGCTACCCCAAGAAAACTAAATTGTTGATCTGTAATAAAAATAGGTTCATACATTTCATTTTCAGGCATAAGTACAATTTGTCTGTTTATTTTTTTGTAAGTCTTTAAAGTAGCTTCTCCTTCAATATCAACTGCAACAATATCATTTATACTTGGCATACCTTGTTTGCTAATTACTACATAATCGCCATCATAGATATTTTTATTTATCATTGAATCCCCTTTAACCTTTAACATAAACACATCTTTAGTGCTGCGTACCCAATCTTTTGGTAAATAATAATTATCTTCTATATATTCATTCATTAGAATTGGATTACCAGCCGCTATTTCACTAAATACAGGGATTTCTATAACATCTACAACTCTTTCTTCAATACCATCATGTTCTACATAAATTTCATTAACTGTTCCAGAGTCTTTAATGAAGCTATGATGAACATTCCTTTTCAAATCAATGTACCTAACAGTATCTAGTTTTAGAGGTTGGTTTATTAAAGTATCTTTTATCGAATTAACATTTTGTGTTATTGAACATTCTATAACCTTTTTTTCATTAACTTCATTGTCTTTTCTACATTCATTAAGTGTTTCAGAATGTTTTGTCTTTAATGTAATACTTTTTCCTTTCATATCATATCCTAAACTTGCAAATGATTTTCCACTTGTTAACCAAGTTTTAGAATTCTTGCTTGCTGAATTCTCAAATAAAAAAGTAATACTTGAGTAAGTCTTTTCGTTATATAATGCTTTCAAAAACTCTATTTCAACTTTGGTTAGCATTTGACAATCATCAATAAAAATATGAGTAAACTTTCTTTTCAGCGTAGTGCTTGCTTCTTTTAATGCCAAAATAGCCACATCTTCAAAGTCAATTTTATTTATTTTCTTTAAATTATTGTTGTATTCAATTAATATATCAAATACAGCTTGTCTTTGTTTTGAATTCTTCCTAAGTACTTTAGGTGCAGAAATTGTAAGATTATCATTTGTTCTGCTAAATCGATTAGCAGCTTGATATTCTTCTAAATTTATGTAATTACTAGATTTAATCCATCTTATTTCTTCTTGGATAAATTGAGCAAAATCTAAGTTTAATATACTGGGTTTTTTGTTCTCATATTTATTTAATATAGTTTTAATTGCATCTTTTAATTGATTATAGCATTCTTCTGAAGAAGCAATCTTATCATTTTTTTTATTATTGTTTTTATATTGATTGAAATAATAATATATTAAAGATGTTATATTAGATATCTCTAATTTATCACTATTGTCTCTATCAAAAAAACTGCTTTGATGATATTTTTCAGTTTCTATATTATCATAAATATATGAAACATATGTTGAAGCTTCTTCATCACGTGTTGCAACAAGTATTTTATCGTCCTTAGATATGCAATAATGATTAAGTAATGATGGAATCTTATTTATAAATGTTGTAGTTTTACCTGTACCCTTTTCGCCTTTTATAAGCATATGGCCATTTGGTTTGCTATTTATTATCTTCTTTTGCTCTTTATTAAAGTACACTATTTTCCACCTTTCATTTATTGCTAAAATTTAAAATTATATGGTTCGTCTATTTAAAATTATTGTTGTAATTATACTATATTTTGCGATAACATGTAAAGTTTTAAGGTCTCTATCGGTAACTTATTAGAACTAATTTTTTTATCCATTTATTTGTAGTAAGTTGTAATAATTATATATAATATGTATAATTAACAAAGTAAAACTTGTTATACGAAATTTAATTATTTAAACTAGAGACAAGCAAGGAAGGAGAACAAAATGAAACCCAATATTATATTTTTTGATATTGACGGAACATTGCTTAATGAAGTAACTTACATAGTTCCTGAAAGCGCAAAACTTGCTTTAAAAAAAGCGCAAGAAAATGGACATCTATTATTTATAAATACAGGTAGAACCATTATAGGAATCGATGATTGTATTAAAGATCTAGATTTTGACGGTTATATTTGTGGGTGCGGTACTTACATAGAATTCAAAAATAAAGAGTTATTCCACAGAGAACTAGGTATCCAATTATCAAAACAAATAGTAAATAGTCTTCGTGAATGTAATATTGATGCCATATTGGAAGGTAAGAATGATATTTACTACGATACAAATATAATTTCTAATGAAGTGCGCAGAATTAAAGAACGTCATATAAAAGAAGGCTTTTATAAAGGAAAAACGTTCGATGATCCTAATATTAACTTCGACAAATTAGTTATTTGGACAAATGAAAATAGTAGTTTTGATAGATTTCACGTGGAATTTGAGAATACATTTGAATTCATTCATCGTGGTGAAGGTTTTTATGAATTAGTTCCTTTTGGATTTTCAAAAGCATCAGGTATAGAATATTTAGAAGAACAGTTGGACATTCCACATGAAAATACATATGCAATTGGTGATAGCACAAATGATTTGGCCATGCTTAAATACGTTAAAAATAGTATTGCAATGGGAAATAGTACACCGCTGCTCTTTGATTTAGTTTCTTTTGTTACTAAAGATATTGAGGAAGACGGAATTGAGTATGCTTTGAGGCATTATAATATATTTTAGAATATTATCCATGTATTGTATAATTAAAGTTCTGCCCCAGGTAATAGTAAAATTATTAGAGCAAGAACTTTAATTATATGCTCTATTATTGATGCAAATATATTCATCATTATTTTCAATTCTGTTACTCGCCTCTAATATTCCATAGATTATAGTTATTGTACATAGGGATGGATATCATTTCATCTACAATTGCTTTTGTAGAAATCAAAACACTAACGTCAAACTTCATTTTTTCATTGGTTACAACTGGATTGCTTGTTATTGTAGCAAAAGAATTTACTACAAACTCTACTCCCTGTTGTTCTGCATAAACCGGTATATACAACCGTGCTTTCTGCATTCCTTCAATCTTTCCTTCTACAATATATTTTTCTTCATCCGTGCCTTTAAACTCTATGACATATGGTATGTAAAAATCATATTGTAATATTGAGTATTCTTTTCGAGTATCTACAATCGTTCTATTTTTTGTTTCATTTATGATTTCACATTTTTTAAATTTAATATATTCTAGGTTTACAATTGCATCCATATTTAATGGTAATCTAATTGAAATTTCAGAGAAAATTATTTTTTCTTGATAAGTAGATAGAACTTTTTTTGCAATTATAGTAATACTATTTTCCTGTTTAAATTTTTCTTCTGAATCTATAAAATTAGTGAATTCCTCCTGAGCTTGAAGTTTACTTTGAGTTACTATTCCAATATCATATGGAAGAATATTATTTTCTTCAAAGGTAAATGTATCTATAATAGTATTATTAGAAGTATCAATTCTATCAATTACTCCTCTCCCATCATCACTTCGACTTGTTACTAGGAGTATTTTTTTGTCTGGAGATAATCGAAGCCTTTGTATTTTGGGAAGCGTAGTTTTTATATTTGTTATACATTCTCTTTTTAGCAAGTCTATAACTTCAATTCTATGTAAGCCACTATTAGCTGCATACAAAAAATTTTCATTCTGTTCCAGAGCTGTAATGATAGAGCCTATTTGTAAGTTTATATATGAAATATATCCATTTTTAAGATTAAGTATAGAGATATTTCCTTTATAAATTCCTTTATTTGCCCCTTTATTAGCGATATAAATACATTGCTCATTCTTTTCTATAATAATAGAGTTTGGTAAAATACCAACTTCTTTATATAGATTGATTAAATGAAAATCTGATGTATCATATACCTTAATTTCATTCTGTAAAATATCCAACACAAATAATCTTCTCTTGTCTTTATCAAGTTCCAAGCAATTTGCCGCTATAAAGCCTTTTAAAGAACCAATCTTTTCACTAGTTTCTAAATTATAAATACATACCTCTTCCGTATCGCATGCATATATCTTTTTATTAATGGAATCCACTTTTATATTACCATTATTGGGGATATTCCATGTTTTATCAGAATTAAATAAATCGCGAATAAGAGTAACTTTATTATTTCTATCACTAGCTATGTATATATTATTTTTTTCATCTATAACTATATTTTGAGGCCTTGGACCAATTTCAACTTCTTCTATAATGCGATAAGTATCACCATCAATAATAGATACTCTACCTGTGCCTATATTAGATACATAATAAATCATCTTCTCTAGTTTATCGATCATAAGTTCGCTGTCACCCCATTATTTCCTTATATTAAAATTTATGCTTTGTCCTTCGTTATTATGCAACAAAAACATGAAAAGACCTGGTTTAACCAGATCTTATTCAACTAATTCATAAGTTTCATTTTTTCCTTCTCCTAAAATCTTATACATTGCGGTTGGATAAATATTATTCCTATACAATTCTGTTTGAACAATTTCCATATCTATGTCTTTGAATTTCACTGCCTGAGTGCAGCTAATATTAATTTTATTAGGAGCACTAACTAATTTTGCTTTAATATTTCTTTTAGTTAAATGCTCATATATATATAGTGCTCTCTGATGGCAGGTAAATACCATTATATAATCATACTTTTCTGCTTTAATATAAATCACCTCTATCTGGTGTTATCCTAATACTATTTATAAGATGTTTTTACTTTATTGTATGTTTTAAAGTTTTAGAAGTGATTCTATATTCCACTTGGTCTCTTTCTTAATAAACGTTCCATAATAGATTGATTCCTTTCAAATTCAAGATCTTCATATAATTTTTTCTTTTCTTCATTTATTGTCATAACTTTCTGTCTAATTATTAGATTTTCATTTTCAAGTTCTTTCAAATTGTTTTCTATACTTATTCTAATATCCTTTTCTTTTAGTAACTGATCTTTTGCGTCATTCAACTGTTTTTTTGTATCATCTAGCTGCCTTTTTGTATCATCCAGCAGCTTTTTTGTATCATCATATTCTTTTTGAAGCTTTTTTTGTAACTCTACAAATACATTATAATTTTCATCCGTCTTACGTTTTTGTTCTAATATTATTGCAATTCTCTCTTCATAGTCATCCATGAATCCTTGTTTTTTTTGCAATTGCATATTTAATGAATCAATTTTTCTCTCCAAATTTTTCTTATCTAACTTCACTTTAGATAATTCGAGTCTTAAACTTTGAATTGCCTCATTTTCATTAAAGGAAATTTCGTTATTAATTTGATTCCTTTCATATTTCAATGAATTATTCATAGTAAATTTATTGGGAATATATAAATTTAAATCCGGTTCATCAGTTCCGTAGACCTCTAATAATTTAGCGGAATTTTCTCTATTATTATACATAAAACAATGGTATCTCATTACAGTAAATTCATTACCTTTATCAAAATATATAGGACTATCCCATTGCTCATTATTAAAAAATGAATAAAATATCTTATTTTGTTCTATCCAGCAAGCACATAATTTGTTATTTTCAATAAATATTATGGGATCGATTAATTTTATATTACTTTCACGAACTCTATAAACTTGTATATTCCCACTAATATCTATACAAACATGATCAATAAAATACAATAGATCTTCTCTAGATTTGTTTAATATATGAACATCCTGTTGTTGATCCCTTAACACTTCAAAAGATATATCTTCTCCTTGAATCCCATAAAGTCTCTTAGCAGAAGACCATTTACGATTTTCAAAGTTACAATAGTTTAGAGAGACTTCATCTCCTTCATCTGTAATGAAAAATACCCCAAGACTACTTTGTTCATTTATGTTTACCAAATAATATTCTTTTAGGTTAGGCACCAATATGATGTCCTGTAGTGAGAAAAATTTCGTCTCTTGTCCATTCCAAACGCAATGCATTAACACTCCGTGATCACTGCCATCGTTGCTTATGAGCAAAAAAAATATATGCATTTCTTCTCCAATAATTTCAACCTTTAAATGGTCTATTTGAAACTCATCAAAATCCATTTGATATAGAGTTTTTCCGACCCAATGTTTATCCTTCATTGTGCAATATTTTAATTCTCCATTAATATTGCTGTATACTATATGTATTCTCTCATCCCCCTCAACATAAACAGCGAACCCCAATACTTCATTATTAATCAAATTTTCTTTCGTCCACTTTCCTTCTTCATACATAATTTTATAACACAATTGTCTATTGTCATTTCGGAAAAATTTCCATATGTTATCAGTATAATCAACATATATACTATTCATGCCACTCCCTCCTTAATAAAATTATATTTTTAATAGAAGTTTATTATGCTTTTTTATAAAACTTATTTTAATTTAACTTTTATTATCACCAGTATAATGTTATTTCATATAATATATTGTAAATATTGAGTAAATTTATATTCAATATACTTTTTAAGGAGGAGGAAAATATATGTCCATCAACTTTAAGAAATTTTCGCCGCGTCCTGGCCTTGTAAATAAACAAGGACATTTACCTGATCCTTCTGAATTAGTTTGCATTGAAGTACCGAAGATTTTTGATCAATGCCTAATAAAAAGATGTCTAGTATATAGCGAAGGTCCTGACACAAATACAACTGATTCTGAATTAAGAAGCAATCCACTAACAGATCCTAAAAGATATATTTGCAGTAGAGATTTTAATTTAACATTAATCTCTGTAGATAAGATTCCACTTAAAGGCAAACCAGGCTTTAAAAAAATAGTTATTTCCTACAGAATTTCTTTCTATGCAGATTATATAGATGACAATGGTGTAAATCAAAGTGAATTGTTCGAAGTTAATAGAACCGATATAATAGGAAAATTTTATTGTCCTGAGTCTATAGCTCAAATTTCTGCTAGTTTTGTTCCTGTTCAAGATGCTTCAGATTTAGATTCTAATATAATAAAACTTGAAATGGTTGCTGAAGCTTTAGCTGGTGAATTACTAGAGGATGAAGAAGGAAACGATGTTTTAGATATAACTTTAGGTTACTATATTGTTGTAAAATGTGAGCTTATTGTTCAACTTCTTATCCCAGCTTATGACTACTGCCCTGTTCCAAAACAAGCATGCGAAGAAGAACCAGAAGAAGATCCATGTGAAAGATTTGAAAAAGCTCCTATTCCTAAGTTCTATCCAGATCAAAACTTAGATCCATTATTCCCAGATTGTGATGATAGTGATAAATAAAGTGATTAAAAAATAATTAATTTTATAATCTTAAGAGTTATTAGAATTTCTGTAGATAAATAGATATAGTACCTTTACTAATGTTAGTAGTTTTAAAAAATATGATGATACTATTTTATTTAGTTGTATATTCAATAATAAAATTCAAGTATTATCATCACCTTCATTAGATAAAGTTCATATATTATAGTAGAGGAACTAAAAATCGACTAAATTATCCATATAGAAATTTTCAATAAAAATTTATCTAAATTAAAAGGAGGAATTCGTTTATGAATTCAATGTCAAAATGTCATGATGATCATGATAATTGCAGAAAAGAAAAAGATAATTGCCCAACTATTATAAAATGCAGTTGCCCTAGTTCAACTACAATCCCTGTTATTACCACAGCTGGTGCAGCTTTTCCTCTTACTTCTCTTACTGTAAATACTAGTGGCTTATGTAATCCATGTACTAAGCTAGAAGTTGCAAGTAATCTTGTTGCTCCAGTTGCCTTTACTGGAACTATAAACTTCCAAGTAACTAAACTTTGTAGAGGTCAAAACGCCCCAATTCCTGTTGGACCTGCATGGACATTCTCTGGAGTCACACTAGTTTCTGCTCAAACATTCACCTTCTTCGTTTGTGACTGCGACTCTTGTTTTGATGATTGCTGCGTCTATACACTAACTGCAACTGCAGCTACAACTACTATTGGTACTCTTAGTATCAATAACGCAACCATTGGAGCAATAACAACATGTGCCCACAATAAATGCTGTTAATAATAAATGAAAAAGCTACTAATATTTGGAGCTACAAAAATTAAAATATCTTAATAATTTCGTTATCAATCAGACTCAGGGTTATTAACCTTGAGTCTGATTGATAACTTATATATTATTTAATTTTCCTCTTTTCAAAAGTATTCTATACACTTTTTATGAATAGAATTAAATTTTCGTCGAGTATTTTAAAAGGAATTAATACTCCAATATAAACTCAAAAAATGGAATAGATTTTATTTATTCATATAGTATATGCTACAGCTTAAATTATTAATATATCAATTGTATATTTTACAGTAAGTGGTAATTACAATGTAAAGATGTAATCATATATTAGCTATAAAAACATATAAATTAATACAATTATTTATAAGGAGAATAATAATATGCCATTAAGTTTATGTATGATTGTTAAAAATGAAGAAAAGAACCTAGAGCGCTGTCTTGAAAGCATCAAAGACATTGTTGACGAAATGATAATAGTAGATACAGGTTCAACGGATAATACCATAAAAATAGCAGAAAAATATAATGCTAAGATATTTTTTTATAAATGGGATAACAGTTTTGCTAATGCTAGAAATTACTCATTAAGCAAAGCTTCAAAGGATTGGATTTTAATTATGGATGCAGATGATGTACTAAAAAGTGAAGATAAAGATAAGGTGATTAAACTAATTAATAACAAAAATAACAAATCAGATGTATACTATGGTGAAACTTTAAGCTATTTAGGAGATTTTTCTGATAATACTATACTCTCAAGTATGAATATACGTCTTATTAAAAATGGTAAAGGATATAAATTTTCAGGAGATATTCATGAACAAATTACACTTGGTGACGAAGCTACCAATAAACAAGATTTCATTGAAATTGTAGATATTAAATTTTATCATTATGGTTATTTAGATAAAGTTGTTAATGAAAAAAATAAAAGAAAAAGAAATATAGACATTATACAAAAAAAATTAGAAGAAAATCCTGACGATGCCTTTATGCTTTATAATATGAGCACTGAATATATAGCTAATCATAAATATGAAGAAGCTTTAAAATATTTAAAAAAAGCTTATAAAAACTTTAACCCTTCGTTTGGATTTGGATTTAAATTAATATTAAAAATGATTGTTTGTAATGAAAAGCTTCAAAATTTTGATGACTGTTTAACATTGATTGAAGATGGTTTAAAATTTTATCCGAAATGCACGGATTTTGAATTCTACAGGACAAATATTTTTTTTACAAAAAAACAGTATTTCCCTGCAATGGAATCTGCAAAAAAATGTATATCCATGGGCGAATCCCCAGTTCTTTTAAGAGAATGTTTAGGCGTTGGAACCTATAGACCTTATTATATTTTAGGAATTATTTATTCTAACATAGGTGATTATAATGCATCATACAAATGTTTTGATGAAGTCCTAAAATTAAATCCTAAATTTTCTGATGCTATTTTCAAAATGTCTGAGACTATGGCTATCAAAAACATATCTATAGATGAAATTGAAAAAAAACTTGAAAGTTATTTTGACAATATTAATCAAGAAACAAACCTTTTATTATCAAAAGTTTTTTATAATCAAAACAAGTTTGACATTGCATACAATTATGTTGAGAAAGCAGAAAGCTTCAATGAGAATATCCTTGAGATATCTTTTTATAAAGGCATATATTTATTTTATCTAGGAAATTACAATGAATCTTTAGAATCTTTGTATAAAATCAAAGAGGGCGAACATTATAAGGATGCTATTTATTGTAGTATATTATGTGAATTGTTTGTTAAAAACTATGAAAACGTAGATAATTTGCTAAATATCACTCGAAATTTTGACGAATCTGAAGAAACTATGGTTTATAAAACTTTCATTTCTATAATTAAAGAAAACAAATACACCCAATTAGCAAACAATAAAGAAAATTCAAAAAAATTTATAAAACCGATTTTTAATCTATTAGAAATATTATTAAGAGCAAATTGCCTTGAACAATTTGAAAAGGCTGTTCAGCTTTTAAATCTTATTTATGATGAGAATTTATTAATACTTTTAGGAAAGCTCTATTATAAATATAGATATTTTAATGCAGCATATGAGCTATTTATAAGATCTATAAAAATGTATGAAATAGTAGATGCCGAAGCTCTCTATATGATGCAAACAATTCTATTATCAGAGAAAAATTAGAAAGGTAATGAAAAGAATTAGTTAATACTTTTATTGTAATCGTCAAAAAATGGGCGCGTACCAGTATAGATAATCAGATGATATAATAAACCCAGTAGAGCTACGGTATTGCTTTTCTACTGGGTTATAAAATTTGTTATTATTTCATCATTGTTTAAATTATATTAACTAAAATATAATTTAAATTGTGATATCATATAATCTATTTGTTCATCATCTATTCCTGGCCATACGCCAATCCAAAATGTATTATTCATAATTATATCGGTATTAGTTAAATTTCCAATAACTCGATAATGTGTATGACTTTCTGTAAATAATGGTTGTCTTAATATATTCCCCGCAAATAATAATCTTGTCCCTATATTTCTTTTCTCTAAAAATTCAATTAAATTATTTCTATTATAATTATTATTTTCTCTAATAGTAATAATAAAACCAAACCAACTTGGATCACTATTTTCCGTTGCTTTTGGTAATAATAAATATTTTTCAAACTGTTTTAACCCTTCATATAATTTTTTGTAATTTTCTCTTCTTTTCATTATAAATTTGGGTAATTTTTTGAGTTGCGATATTCCTATTGCTGCTTGCATATCCGTTACCTTTAAATTATATCCAAAGTGGGAATATACATATTTATGATCATATCCAAATGGTAATTCACCAAGCTGCTGTGTAAACCTCTTACCACAAAAATTATCTTTTCCTGGTGGACATATACAATCTCTTCCCCAATCCCGTATAGAACATATTATCTTGTATAATTTTGCATCATTGGTAACTACGGCTCCACCTTCTCCCATAGTTATTTGATGAGCTGGATAAAAACTAAATGTAGATATATGTCCAAAAGCTCCAGTATATTTTCCATCATATTCTGAACCAAGTGCATCACAGTTATCTTCTATCACCCACAAATCATGTTTTTTAGCTAATTCCATTACCTTATCCAAATTAAATGGATTTCCTAATGTATGTGCTAACACTATAGCTCTTGTTTTATTAGATATTGCCTTTTCTAACTGTTCTACTTTAAGATTATAAGTTCCAAGTTCTACATCAACAAATAC
The DNA here is from genome assembly GCF_003575225.1 of Clostridium chromiireducens. NCBI lineage: Bacteria > Bacillati > Bacillota > Clostridia > Eubacteriales > Clostridiaceae > Clostridium > Clostridium chromiireducens. The sequence goes on from NZ_QXDJ01000003.1 coordinate 193,445, forward strand.
TGGTATAAGTCCATTTTGAATTAATGGTCCTACTGTTGTTGGAAAGCCTGCTGCAATAGTTATTACCTCATCTCCTAATCTTAATCTCCTTTCTCCAAGAGTATAAGATGTAAGAGCTGTTACTGCAGCTAAATTTGCAGATGAACCCGAGTTTACAATTGAACAATATCTTGCACCTATAAATTCAGCAAATTCTCTTTCGAATTGATCTGCATATCTTCCTGATGTAAGCCACATGTCAAGAGACGCATCTATTAAATTAGCTAAATCATCTTCATCTATTACCTTTCCTGATGCTGGTATATATGTTTCGCCATATACGAATTTTTGTTCTGAGTTTTTTTCTTTAAAAAATTGCTTTGCTTTATTTAATATTTCAATTCTTGCAGAACTTTCGTTATAATTTGTGATACTCATTTTAATCACTCCACATTTTTTCTAACTCATTATTATACCTCAATATATTCAATTTTCTTTATTTGAAAGTCCACTTTTATTACTCATATTATTAATAATATCTCTATGTTTATCTGGATGTAAAAAGAAATAATTAGTTTCTATTGTTTCTTCATCTACTCTTTTAAATTCTTTTAAGCCTCTGTTAGAAATCACAAAACATTTGTATCCGATATCTCCAAATAAATCAATAATTTCATTGGGATGATAACCAAATTTGGCCGACCACTTTCTAAGCATTTCAGAAAAAATAACTGGTTTAAATTTCTTAATACTTTCAATTCCACCTTTATAAACAAATAATTCTGACCCTTCAACATCACATTTTATAAAATCCAAATTATCAATACCATTTTCTGTCACAAAATCATCTAACTTTTTCACATTGCATTTTACTATCTTAGTTGTATCTAATTCTCTTAAATTTTGTATAGATGATGCACCAGATGCAAAAATATCATAAAAGAATTCTAAAACTTTATTCTCACTATAAAATCCAAAATTATATATATTTTTATCACTTATATTATTTAATAATAGATTGGTTTTTAGTTTTTCAAATGTATCTTGTATTGGTTCAAATGAATAAATCTTACTATTCTTTATTGTTTTAGCCATATTAAGAGTATACCATCCTAAATTTGCTCCAACATCAAATATAACAGAAGTATCACCAATCATTTTTAGTATATTCAAACTAATATCTAATTCATTTTTCTCATATTCACCAATGTTCATTATTGTAACTGGTACAGCACATGAATCTAAACTATGCACCTTCATTTTTATATTATTATCATTACTTTCTATTTCTACTATTACTCCATCTTTAGTTATGTTTATATTTTTTACCAAGGAATTTTTTAATAACTCAGGGTATTCCAATAATATTTCATGTATTAAAAATATTTTTCCACAATATTCCTTGCTGCTAATTATTCCATTTTTGTATTCTTCTATAATTTCTTTTAACATCGCATACCTCCTTCTCTAATTCGATATAAGATAACAAACAATTAATGGCTAGAACTTAAAATAATTATAATTGCCTAATCTAATATAGCGTAACAAACAGTTTCATTTAATAAATCAGTATGATGTCTAATAAATATTTTATAATCCGGCAAAATTTCTTTTATATAAAATGGTATCTCCCACAAATCTTGGGGTTTATGATAGAGACAAATAGCCAATTTGGGTTTACATTTTTGTATAATGTTTTTTGCACCATAAAGTGCCTCTAATTCGGATCCCTCTATATCCATTTTAACAAAAGTTACCATTTCATTTTTCAACTCAGAATCTATAGTTGTTGTTTCACCTTCAATTACTCCATAGTCGCTAATTCGTGAGCCTTCCTCCTTATCATTATAGAAAATATTCATTTTTTTATTTGATAACCCTTTATTGAGAGCAACAATTTTCTTTTTTATTCTGAGATTCAAATTATTTATATTTTTATTAAGTATTTCATAATTATTTTTATTTAATTCGAACGATATTATTTTATTGAATCTATAATTACAATTTAGAAGAAATTGCTCGATTGTATCTCCTATATAAGCGCCCCCATCAACAAACACTTCATTTTCTGACAAGTTTATAATGTTTTTGCAAAAATACTGATCTTCCGAATGTATATTATCTAACTGTCCATATTTGTAGATATAAGTATTCCATTCTTCTATTATTCTGTATACAATTCGTCTTGACTCATCATCCTCTAGAATATCAATAAGTTTAAAAATTTTATTTTTTGTATCTTCTAGATTATTCTTCATATAATTATCGATTGCAAACTTATTTGTAAATATTCTATCTAAATTAGAAAAACCCAACTTGCTTAATTGGTTATATATATCCTTAAAATACCTAGTTGCAATTATTACAATAGTTTCATCCTTTTTTTCTATTAATTCATCTAGTGATATACATTTTACATTATTATAAATTTCTCCAACTTTTTTTATGTCATTATCACAAAAAAAATCAACTTTAATCCCTTCTTCTACTAAGTCATTTAGTGTTCCTTGTCCTATATTTCCACATCCAAAAATACAAATAAATTTATATTTATTAAATCTTTTCTTTAATACATTCACATAATTATCTTTCACTTTATTCTTAAAACATTCACAAATCATTCTTTTATAATCACACATTTAAATGTCCATCCTTTTAAATCAATTAATTTGAAAACTATCCACAGTTCTTTTAAATCCTTCTTCTATGCCAATTTCAGGGTTCCATCCTAAATACGTTATTTTACCAATATTTACAGACACTTGTGCTTTATCTATACTTCTTAAGTCTCTATCATTTGTATTATTAATTACCTTTAAACCTTTTTTAAAAAATGTTTTTTCAACAAGTATATGAGCTAAATCATTTATTGATAGAAAGCACTTATTATTGCTCATATTGTATGCTTCTCCATTTTTACCTTTGAATAATACTAAAAAAAAGGCTATTATGGCGTCTGATATATAACAAAATGGTCTTTTAGCCGTTCCATCACTTTTTATTACCAAATCCTCGTTATTTAAAATTCTATTAACAAAATCAGAAAATACATGTCCATCTTCTAAATTTATTCCTGGACCGTATGTGTGACCTATTCTAATTATCTTAGTTGGTATATTAAACTGTTTATAGTATGAAAAAGCCATATTTTCTCCCATTCTTTTGCTTTCAGCATAACAACTTCTTACATCAAGTGGATCCAAAGAATAAAATTGTGTCTCTTTAACAAATTCTTTTGTTTCGTCAATATTACCGTATACTGCTCCACTACTAAAAAAAAGAAAACTTATTATATCTTTTGTTTTTGCATATTCAAGTAATCTATATGTTCCTATAACATTGGCACTTAACACTCCAACGGGATTAATTCCAAATTCTTTAGTATTTGCTTTACTAGCTGCATGTATTATATAATCTATGTTACTATTATATTTAATTTTTTCTTCAACATTTTGAAATATTATTTTGAAGTATTTTCTATTTATATATTCTTTAAATTTTTCACTTGCATCCTTTTTATTTCTACACAATGCAATTATTGTACATTCTTCATTTAAAATATGCTCATTTAAATATATTAATACTTCAACCATATACCTAGCCAAAAATCCATTTGCACCAGTTATAAAAAAACTTTTTCCTTCACATTTTTTTACATTAATGTTTTTTACGATATATTCAATATCTTCTAGTATTATATTATTTAACATATTAATTCTCCAAAACTAATTGATAAATGAATAAAATATATATTGCATAAACTATTTATTTTCCAGTAAAAAACGCCATTTTTAGATATCTATTGAATTAATAATTTAAAATTAAAGAATAGCATAAAGAACAGTGTCTGTACCATTTATGCCATGATGCCTTAAATATATTTTATATTCAGGAACTAACATTCTAACATATTGTGAAATTTCTAAAATATCTTCATTTCTATGATATACACATATAGCTAATTTAGGTTTGTATTTTCTTATTATATGTTTTGCACCATTTAATGCCTTTATTTCCGCTCCTTCTATATCCATTTTTATAAATGTAACTTCGTCCATTATTACATCATCAATACATATAGTTTCTATTGTATAAATATTATTATTTTTCTCATTTTGTTGTTTTGAATCTTCTACTATTTTGGATGATACATTATCGGAACAACTTAAGAAGTTAAGTTGTTCATTCCTATCCCAAGCTCCTTTATCTATAATAGTCACATTCTCTAGTTTAAGACTTTCTTTAATATTCACTAAATCTACCAAACACATTTTATCTGGTTCCAAACAATAGATCTTCTTAAATTTCTTATTAGTATAATTTACTATATCCTTAAGAGTATCGCCACAACTAGCGCCAACATCCACAATAATTTCTTCTTCTGTTAACTTAATTATATCATCGCAAAAATATTGTTTATGGGTAAATACATCTCTAAAATAATCTAATTCCCCCGATAATCTTCCTTTTATAACTTTTTCTAATGTCTTTTTTGAAAGTTCATCATGTAATGTAAAATATAACTCTTCAAATTTGTCTAAATTTTCTGATAAATATTTTTTATACTCCTCTATATTAAATGTGCATAAATAATATAGCTCACATTCAAAACTATATATTCTATATTTATTAATATAATTTTCTAAGTATGTTATTATTTCTTTTTCATATTTAGGTGATGCAATTAATATTCTAAAATTCACATTTTTATATTTCTGAATCATATTTTCTAATGACATTATAGGAATTTCTAAATAAAATTTACCTTGTTTATTTTTATCTTTGTCTATTATACATTGTATTGGAATATTGTACTTATTTAATAATTTTATTGCTCCTTCAGCACCCCTTCCACATCCATATATAATAACCTCGAATTTATTATCTTCATACTCCTTTTTGAATAAATCGAATTTATTATGAATATTATTTATTTCTAACATATCATTTCCTAAATAGCCTGTCATATTTTTCGCTAATTCTTCTTTATCTAAAAATGGCCATAAGTCCTCCAAAGTTCGGGATTTCATAGTCCCATCTTCACAAACCTCTGATACTACCTTCGGTTGTATTGAAAAGTCTTGACTCATTAATATATTGCATAATACTGGCCCTTTTGTGTTTATAACATTTCGTATCTTTTCTCCTAAATCTTCATGATTATAGATGCTATATACCTTTAATCCATATGCTTTAGCAACATCTACAATATTGGGGATAAATAAATTACTGCTTTTTTCTGCTCCAACGAAATTCCCATTAAAATATGCTTTTTGCATATTCATAATTGATAAATATCCACCATTATTAAAAACAAATATTTTTATTGGAAGGTTCATACCAACAATGCTTGCTAATTCCTGAATATTAAGCTGTAAACTCCCATCCCCCTCAATGCATATAGTTCTCTTTTTTCCTGATGCTAGACATCCACCAATACTTGAAGGAATTCCATATCCCATTGCTCCTAGCGAACCTGTTGATAATAATCTCTGATTCTTTTTATTTTTAAAGGCTAACCAAAAGACATCTATACTAGCTCCTGAACTACCAGGTAAAATAATATCATCTTCAGCTAATTCCTCTGATAATTTTTCTATAAAGTAATATGGATTTACATTCCCTTTATCTTCCTTGTACTCATCTAACATTACAGGATACTTTCTCTTCCAATCTTTACACCTGTTTAACCAGTTATCAACTTTAATAACCACTTTTTTATTTTTTAATTTCTTAACTAATTCCAAAATAAATTTTGTTGCATCTGAGACAACTTTTACATCTACTTTCGTATCAATTTTATCAATCTCTTTTTCATCGATATCAACAATAACCTTTTTTGCATTTGGAGCAAAATTACCATAACTATATCCTATCATGGACGGATCCAATCTTGTTCCTATTGCTATTAGGCAATCGGAATTTTGCATAGTAAAGTTTGAATATCTTCCTGCAACCATTCCTGGCTTCCCCATATTATACTCATTATCAAACTCTATTAATTCAGTAGCAATCCAACTTGTAAGAACTGGTATTTTTAACATTTTAACTAGCTCTCTAAATATTTCTCTTCCACTTCCTCTTTCTATACCTTGTCCCACAAGCATTACAGGGCGCTTCGCTGCTTTTAATAATTCTATTGTTTTCATGATCTTTTCATCTAACAAAAAACTATTACATCTCTCTTCTTTGGTAATATCAAAGGATTTTAATTCGTCAACTTCAATAACAGTTGCTTGTACGTCTAAAGGAATATCAATCCATACTGGACCAGGCCTTCCATTTATGGCTAGAAATAAGGATTTATCTAAATGATACTTAATATAATTAGGGTCAGTAATTGTTACCGCATATTTTGTAATAGATTTTACAATCTCTACAATACCTATTTCTTGATTACCTTTTTGTCTAACTCCTGTTTCTTTTTTTAAATCGGAAGTCTTAACTTGTCCAGATATAACCAAACACGGTGTAGATTCTAACCAAGCCGCTGCTACACCTGTAATTGCATTAGTTCCTCCCGGACCAGTAGTAACTAATGTTACACCTATATGATTAGCAATTCTTGAATATGTCTCAGATGCCATAGCACATGCTTGTTCGTGCAATAATGTTATATATTCAATATTCTTATTTTTTCCTAGGGAATCAACTAAATGCATAGCCCCACCACCTGGCAACATAAAGACATGTTTAACACCATAATTTTCAAGATAACTCCATACATAATCTGATAATTTCATTCTCATAGAATTTTCTCCCCATTTATTATAACTGTATTACCAACAAGTTCTTCCACCATCGATGATTAATGTACTACCTGTCATATACGATGATGCCCTAGAACATAAAAATATGACTGCAGCCTTGTATTCGTCAACATTAGCCATTCTTCCTAATGGAATCAAATTTGTTAAATTAGATAAAAAAACTTCATCTTGATTTGTATATACTCCTCCGGGCACTAATGCATTAGCTCTAACATTTTTATCTGCCCAATACGTAGCCAAATATTTCGTTAATCCAATTAGTCCAGTCTTAACTACAGAATATGTTACCGGCTTTGTAGGTTGCTCTTTATTATCTATTCCTATTTTACGATATATTCTTTGATCTGGTGCAATGATTCCTAAGTCAGAAGCAATATTTAAAATAATCCCTGAATTTTTTTCTGCAAAATAAGATCCTATAATTTGACTGCATAAAAATGAACCTGTTAATCCTACTGATATATCATCATTCCAATTTTCAATTGGATACGTCTCAAATCTCTTAGTTTTGTCTGTTTTTGTATTAATATCTTCATATTTAGGATTATTGGCTGCATTATTAATTAGTATATCCACCGTATGAAATTCTGTTAATGCTTCACGTAAAATACCATAAACCTCATCTTTATTAACAATATTATTTGTTAATGCTATTGCTTTTCCTGCATAGTTTTTAGTCAATAGTTCAGCTTCTTTTTTAGCTTTTTCGTGATTTAAATCGACAATTACACAATTCGCTCCAAACTCCATTAAAGCCTCTGCATGCTTTACCCCAAGTAATCCTGCGCCACCTGTTATAATTGCTGTTTTATTTGATAAATCAAACAAATCTTGTACTGCATTATCCATATCTTTCACCTATATCTCGTTCATATTTATAATATTTCCTTTATTTATTGATTCTTTTATTGCAATAGCCATCTTCAAACTCTTAATTCCTTCTTCTATTGGAATAATGGTTCTTTTTTTATCTTTTACAGCATCTATGAATACTTTTAACTCTTCTTTAAACATATCGTTTCGTTCAAATTCATATACTTTATTCAACATTTCATTTCCATCTTCATCATAATATACCAAAGTCGAATTTAATAAGTCGAATTCTATTTTTCCTTTTGTACCTATTATTTTACATTTTCTCGATGGTGGAATCTGAATATAATCTTCATGTATATGTACAGGAATGTTTTTATTATTAAGCTCATAGTTTAAAAGTATACTTGCTACATCTTCTACATCTATCTCTAAATTACTTAATTTACCTCCAATTGCATAAACACATTTTGGCATACCTAAGAACCAAATAATGTAATCCAATTCATGAATTTGACTAAGAATTACGCCGCCTCCTAAATCTTTTCTTGAGGCATACATTTTCCTATAATCTTCATATTTATGCCATCCTCTAACATTTTCACCAATTTCTATATTAACACATACAATCTGACCTATAACGTTCTTTTCTAGTAATTTCTTACTTTCTTTAATACAAGGATGAAATCTGTTCTGAAATCCAACAAAAGTTATATTTTTATATTCATTTAGTTTTGTAACTAATTTATCTACATTTTTCAAATTATGAGATATTGGTTTTTCAACAAATATACTACATTTGTTTTCAGCTGCTTTCATTAAAATTTCCATATGCATACTAGTTGGATTCGTAATAAAGACTATATCTATATTATTCTTAAACGCTTCATCCAACGAATTAACATTTTTTATATTATAGTGTTTATCTAAATTTAAACCCTTTTTTATATTAAGTTTATTATCTAAAACAAATTGATATTTTCTTTGCCTAAATGCATACACTTCAATTTCATCACCTAATAATTCTTTAATATTTCTAAGATGTCTTTGTCCTATACCCCCAAGTCCAACAAATAAAACTTTCACAACTAATAACCCCGCTTGATTAAATTTTTAATATAACTGTAGTTATATTCAGCTGTATTTTTAAAATCATCTTCATAATATGCCTGCAATATAAATGGTCCATCAAACCCCTTCTTCATTAGATAAGGAATTCCTTCTTTAAAATTAGTATCTCCTGTTCCTAAAAATACACTTCCCCCATTTTGTAATCTATCTTTGATATGAATATTTATAATATAGTTAAATAATTTTTCCATATCACTCTTCATATCATATCCTTTAGCTGCACAATTTCCTGTATCATAATAAATTCCAACATTGTTATGATTAAACATCTTAACTAAGTTTAAATATTCATCTGCAGCTAACTCTGTTTCAATCCCTATATTCATATCATAATCTTCTAAAATATTTAAACTTTGACTGATTACTTCATATAATATCTTCTTATCTTCTTCACATCTTATTTCAGCATTTTCTAATATAGGTAGTAGAATAACTTTCACTCCAATTTCCGAAGATTGTTTAATTAATTCCTTTAATATATTTATATTTTCCTTTATTGAATAATTAATTCTTCTAAAAAATGGATTCTCTAAAAAATAATCAGCACATAATGAACTTACCTTAACATTAGTTTTTTTTATTATGTTATTAATTCTTTGTCTCCCTTCTTTTGACCAGATTGGATTTTCTTTAAATCTATTTTTTTCAAAAATCCATTCTATAGAATAGAATCCTATTTCTTCAGCATATTTAAACTCTTGTTCCCAAGTGTCAGTTGGAAATCCTTGCAACTTTGGATAAGGTCTTTTAGACAATCTGCCTTGTATTATTCCTATTTTACACATACTTGCTTCTCCTTAATTTTTCTCCTCTCTTTTGGAATTGCATATAAAACAGTATCCCAACAGTCTCCTACATGATGTCTTAAGTAAAATTTATACCCATCACTTATTTTATTTATAAGTAATGGTATTTCCCATAGATCACTCTGTTTATGATAAACGCAAATTGCTAGTATTGGCTTTTGCTGTTTAATAATAATTTCTGATCCTAAGAGAGCTTCTCTTTCAAACCCCTCAATGTCCATTTTTATAATAGTAGGTATATTTTGAGGATTTTCTTTAGCAAAGTTATCAATTGTTATGCTTTTTACTTTAGAATCTCCATTATTCGATACCTTTGAATCCGCATCCCCTGTAGCATCAAAAAGTAAAATTTCTTCTTTGTTCCCAACAGCATATTCAAACATTTGAATCTTCTTTTGAATATACGACTCTTGTTTTTCTACGAATTTTTTTAACTTATCAAAATTGTTTTTATCTGGTTCAAAAGATATTATCTTTTTGAAGCATAACTTTTTATGCAAAAGAGCTCTTATTGTATCTCCATCGAAGGCACCACAATCATAAATAATATCATTTTCATTCAGCTCATATAGATCTCTTTGAAAATAAGTATTATAATCAACATCAACAAATTCCTCCCAATTATCATGTGAAATTCTCCACTTTACTTGCTCATAGTATTGCTTTTTAGAAATAACATCATCAAATAATTTGTAGCACTCTAGTATCTTATCCTCACTACTATATACATTTTCTGGATTGCCAATACAATAATATGGCAAGAAAGTATCAGGATAGTCATTGTATAATTTTGTAATATCCACCACATGTTTGAATCCAAATTCTTGTAGCCCCTTGATTAAAGTTGATACGCGTTTTTCCTTACCTGTACTGCCTTTCCATATAGTTAATACTATTAATATATTATCACCGTATTTACTCATTATTTTTTCTTTGCTAAACACCTCTATACCATTTATGCTTGTATCCATTTTTTTTTCATCATTGTCACCAAACGCAACAGGTTTAATTCCAATTTTTTTTAGACCAGTTAATGTCCTAAGGCCAAGGTTACCCGCGCCAAATAAAATAAATGGTATTTTATTAAAGTTGTAATTATTCTTTATAAGTTTTTTTTCAAAAAGTGCTTTTAAATTTTCTTCATAAATACCATTAACTCTTTTCATTTTCATCCTCAATTCTATATATTAAATTTTATGTGCTGAAATTTATCTTTTTAAAATGCCACATTCTACATATTCTGCTATTAAATGTCCTACAAATATATGCGCTTCTTGTATTCGTGGAGTAATTTTTGATGGAATTTTAATTACATAATCTGATATATATTCAACTTCTTCATTATAATAATCACCCATTAGCATTACTGTAATTAATTCTTCTTTTTTTCCATATCTTAATGCTTCTAACACATTTTTAGATCTTCCACTAGTCGATATTCCTATAAGCATATCTCCTTTTTTAGCCTTTGCCTCCAATTGTCTTACAAATATTCTATTGTAACTGTAGTCATTTCCAACGGCTGTTAATGTTGAAGTGTTTACTGTTAGCGCTTCTGCATTAAGTGCCTGTCTTTCTTTATAAAATTTGCTAATGAATTCTGTTGCAATATGCTGTGCATCAGCTGCACTTCCGCCATTTCCACACAAAAACACCTGATTCTTATTACTTAATAAGCTTATGAGATTATCACCAATTTTCATTACATCATCAATAAGTTTTTTATCAGATGCCATAATTTTAAATATATCTACATGTTCAGCCAGTCTCTTATAAAAGTAGTTTTGTGAACTTTTTTCGTTATTGTAATCTTCAATAATTGGAATCAATTCCCAAAGGCACCCTTCTCCTGCTCTATTTTGTAATATTACATTCGCACTCTTTTTAGCTTTACTAATTGCATCTTTAGGGCATACTCCAAGACCTGCATATTTTAAAGGGTGAATATCATATTTTCCATCACCTATATAGCATATTTCTTCTGCTTTTATTTTACTCTGCTTTTCAATTTCTTTTATTACTTCAATCTTATTCTTCTTTCCACAGTAAAAATAATCCCATGGAAATCTTTTTTCAAAATAAGTTACTATTTTTGAATTTTCTCCAGTTATAGCAGATATGATATAATTTCTAGATTTCAATTCAAAAATAGCATCAATATCCTTTAAATTAATTTTTTTTTGTTCTCTTCCTTCTTCATCCACTATAATTGAACCATCTGTTATAACACCATCTATATCGAAAATTATTAACTTTATCATTTAATTAACCTCTTAATTTTTTTCTTACTTCTAATTCAGCTTGACTTAATAACTTCTCTCCATTTCCTAATATTTTTTCTACTTCTCTAATCTCTTTGACTAGTTTACATAATTCATAGGGTTCTATAGATGCTCCTTGATCTGAGCCATACATTTTTTTATCTAAAGTTATATGTCTTTCAACAGATGTGGCACCAAGAGTTACTGCACAAATACTAACTAGAGTTCCTGTTTCATGTCCACTATAACCAACTTTGCAATCATATTTTTCTTTTAATTTCTTAATCATTAATAAATTAGCATCTTCATTTTTCATCGGATATGTACTGTTGCAATGCATTAATTCAAATTCACAGTTTTCATTTTTAAATACTTCTATTGCTCTATCAATTTCTTCATGATTACTCATTCCTGTTGATATAAAAGTATATTTTCCTTCACTTGCAATTTCTTTTAACAATTCATAATTAGTAAGCATAGCTGAAGCAACTTTATTATATTTTAAGCGATATTTTTGTAAAAATTTTTGTGAGTCTACATCCCATGCTGATGCAAACCAATCTATCCCTTTAGCTTTACAATATTCATTAATTTCATCGTATTCTTTTTCATTAAATTCAAGTCCTTCCTTTTGCGCCCTTTGAGTATTCCCCCATGGACTTACACGAGGACTGTCCAACATTTCTTTTCTATAAACCTTATCAATGGTTCTTTTTTGAAATTTAACTGCGTCACATCCTGCTATTACTGCTATATCAATAAGTTTTTTAGCTATTTTCATATCTCCATTATGATTAATTCCTATTTCTGCTATTATATATGTTTTCATTTTATATTATCTCACCTCTTTATTTTATTTATAATCAAATCCTAAAATACCTGTTTATTTGATTTTCTGTTAATTTATTCACATTATTATATAAATAATGATATTTTGTCCATTCTATAGTTAAATCGATAGCTTCTTTTATACTCAATTTAGGCTTCCATCCAAGTTTATTTTTTATTTTTGAACAATCTAGTTTTAAAAGGTTAGATTCATAAAAATTGGTATCTTCTAATCTACTTGTCCAATTTATATTTCCCCATGAGTTACAAAATGTCTCCACAAGACTAGCAGTAGTAACACACCCATCTTCATTTGGTCCTATATTATAATTTCCTTCGAAATTTTTATCATCGTATTGCTTTTCTGCAATTAACAAGTATCCTAAAAGTGCCTCAAAGACATGTTGATATGGCCTAATAGATTGTGGATTTCTAACAAGAATATTTTCTTTCTTAATAGCGGCTCTAATACAATCAGGTATTATTCTATCCTCTGAGAAATCTCCTCCACCTATTACATTGCCAGCTCTGGCCGTAGATATAGCCACTCTTTGATCTGAAAAAAAGGAATTTATATAACTATGAGTAACAAGTTCAGAACAAGATTTACTATTAGAATAAGGATCAAAACCATCTAACGAATCAATTTCGCGATATCCCCAATCCCACTCATTATTTTTATATACTTTATCTGTTGTGACAATAACTACCGAACGTACACTTTTACAATTTCTTATGCTTTCAAGCAAATTTACAGTTCCAATTACATTGGTCTCATAGGTGTATACTGGATTTTTATATGATTCTCTCACTAAAGGTTGTGCTGCTAGATGAAATACAATATCTGGTTTAGAGTTGTATAACTCTTTTTTTAAATGCTCTAAATCTCTTATATCTCCTATAATTGAATTGATATTATCTTCAATATTAATAATATTGAATAAAGACGGGTTGGTATTAGGTATTAGTGAAAATCCAGTAACTTTAGCTCCTGCCATAATCAGAATCTTAGTAAGCCAGCTTCCTTTAAAGCCAGTATTACCTGTTATAAAAACACTTTTTTTATTATAAAAATCAAGCATTAATTCCAGACCTTCCATTTAGCATTATTTTCCCTCCATAGTTTTTCAAGTAATTCTTTATCTCTTTGAGTATCCATACACTTCCAAAAGCCGCTATACTTATACGCATTTAACATTTTATCTTTTGCAAGATTCTCCATGGGTTCCTTTTCTAAAAACGTATTATCACCTTTAATATAATCAAAAATTTTAGGTTCTAAAACCATGTAGCCACCATTAATCCAACCGCCATCTTCTTTAGATTTTTCAATAAATGATGTTACCGTTGTATTATCTCTATCTATATTAAGGACTCCAAATTTTCCCTCTAGCTGAATTGCTGTTAATGTTGCTATTTTATTATTTTTTTTATGAAATTCTAATAAATTTGTAATGTTAATATCACTTACTCCATCACCATATGTCAGCATAAAAGTTTCATCTCCAATATACTTTTGAACTCTTTTAAGCCTTCCACCAGTCATAGTATCAATTCCAGTATCGACAAGTGTTACTTTCCAGGGTTCTGCAACATTAGAGTGAATTATCATCTTATTATTTTTCATAAAATCAAAAGTAATATCCGAACTATATAAATAATAATCTGCAAAATATTCTTTTATCATATGACCTTTATATCCACAACAAATTATAAATTCATTAAAGCCATAATATGAATAACCCTTCATTATGTGCCATAATATTGGATTACCTCCAATTTCAATCATAGGTTTTGGTCTTAAATGAGATTCTTCTGATATTCTAGTCCCATATCCACCTGCAAGTATCACTACTTTCATAATTTTTATTCCTTTCAATTTAAATTAATGTTATTTTTTTGCAAAATCATCTCTCTTACACATCGTATATGCAATTTAAATTTATTCTATTGTGATTCTATTTTTCCATTACATATTTATTTGCAACTCTGTTATAAATTTCATCACATCAATTATGATACAGCATGTAATGTAATGCGGAGAAAATATAAAACACTTATAGTAAATCAGGAAAGGTATCAATTACTCGTGGATATAGTAAAGAATTAAAAAGAACAAGCATATACAAGTTTGAATTGGTGCAGTAAATATACTACTAGTAGTGGAGGTAAAAATTCTAATTTAAACGTACTATCTTTTGTGGAATATGCCTAAAGTGAAATCAGGATTGTAATATATCTTTAACCTTTATCATATTTCTTTTCAGTTCTAAATAATTCTGATTAGTTTCTGCCTTATTATTGTTTATAACTGGTTCAGTGATTGACAGCCATCTTGCTAATGCTACTTTTAAATCATCTTCCTTAACAATAAATTGTTTATTAGCATATGAAGCACTTATAATGCTATATAGTAAACTACATCCATAAACCTGTGTATTTACATTAAATTGATCATTCCCTCCATGAAGTCTAAAATAATTTAATGTTTCAACTATATATACTACATCACCTTTCCTACAACATTCTAACCATTGTGCAATGTCATAATCCTCATACCATTTGTCAATATATGTTCCAAAAACTTCATTAATACAATTTCTTCTTACTATTGCAGTACTTGGCTCACCTATGAAATTTGTACAACTTGTCAACATAGCTAACCCAATGTTTTCTCCTTTTATTATACTAGTATCATTAACAATTGGTTTAGTTGCTTGAATATCATATAGAAATTTACCTGTTTCGTCTATTAATTGCCTGTATGACGTTACTAAAGTAACATTCTCATATTGAATGAAATAATTAATCATTTTTTCCAATTTATTCACATGAAAAACATCATCATCCAAAAGATAACTTATATATTCTCCTTTAGACTCCCTAAATGGGGCGCCCCAATTGTTAAATTGTGACTTGTTTTCTTCTGTTTTGTTATCTATATATTTTATAAAATCATATCTTGCAATATAATCCATCACAATTTTTTCTGTTTTATCATCATCACCATTATCTCCAACAATAATTTCAATGTTTTTATATGTCTGATTAACTGCACTCTCTAATGCAATTTTAAAGTATTCAGGTCTGTTATGAGTGGGTATTAAGATACTCACTAATGGGAAGATATCTTTTGAATAAGTCTCTATGAACACTTGTCTATATTCTTCATATTCTTCTACATTGACTACTCCAACATCATGAATACACCAAGGATTTTCTTGATTTGGAATAGCTACTTTATACCCAGCTTTTTTAAATTCAATACATTGTGATATATCATAAAAATGCCATCCATTAAATATATCATCTCTCCACTTTACATCAAATTGTGTCATCATAATTAAACCATCAACACATTGAACCTCATAATAACTTTCTTCATCTTTTGCGTTATTAAAATGTAGTAAATTTATACCTTCTGACCTAATTTCATAAGTCTTGCCAATTAGATGTTTAGATTCCCACCATATTGCATTCGTTGACAGAACTTCTGCACCAATTACACCTAATAATCCAATACTTCTGTCTTTTAGGAATATATTTAAGGTATCTTCAATAAAATTTTTATTTATTATAAATACATCTTGATGTATATATACTTTATATCTTGATTTACTTCTTTCAATTGCTTCGTTATATCCTGATGTTATACTTCTAGAATTTCTTACTGGTATTTTTTCTATTTTATATCCATTTGGAACATTCAAATTATCAATATATCTACAACATTCTCCATACATCTTCTCATCATTAACACATGTAATAAATGCTATACTATTATTTTCCACTAGTTTTCCCCCCTATGATTATCCTTAACCTATCTATCTTTTCATCTGTTATCTGTAATCTATTTAGATAATCCATAGCTGTTTTACTCTCTCCAAAAGCATTTAAAATATATGCAAGGTTATAATTAGTTTGTAAATTTATCGGTTCTATTTTATATGCTTCATTTAAAATTGGGATTACTATTTCAAATATCTTATTTTCATAACAATTTGTAGCTATTAAATTTAATATCTCAACTTTATTGATTGTATTTTTATCTATTATTTCAATTATTTCTTTTTCATCATACTCATTATCTTGTATATTTTTTAGTAATTCTTTTAGGGATTCTTCAACGTCAACCTTAAAGTCCAGTCTTATCATTATAAATTTCAATTTATCTTTTATTTTTTCTTTTATTATAGTATTATTTCTTGCTTTAATTATATATTGATATAATTTAAATTGCTGTTTTACATCAATTAATGATAATTTACTAATATTATCAATAAACTTTTCGTCTTCTTGTGATATATTTGTACTTGTTGCACTTACTGAAATCTCCTTGAAATTTAATTTATTAAACATCTTTCCTATTTCATTTAAAGTAAAAAATCTTATATGCGTTTTATCTAATATTCCCGCATCCTCATAAGTCCAATTTCCATTTATCAATCCTTTAATTACAGAATAGTGCATTACATTAGGTATACTTGCCAATATGAAACCATCATCTTTAAGGTATTTCTTCATATTCGCTAATACTTTTTCTGGATTGTATAGATGCTCTAAAACATCTGCAAAAATTATATAATCAAAATATCCTTCATCGTAACTCAAATTAATATTTTCAATATTCTCTGCACGTACATCTGCAAAAGTTCCTGCTATTTTAGCAGCACTTTCATTTAATTCGATCCCATAAATATTACTATTAGGATATTTATTCTTTATAGATAATAAGGTTGCTCCACATGCACATCCTACTTCTAAAACATTTATATTTTTATCATTATTATCAATTAAATCTATAATTTCTTGTCTTATAAATGTTGAATAACTGCTATTAAATCCCCACTTCTCTTCAAATTTTTTAGTATTCATTTCCAAAGTATTTCTGAATTGAATGGGATCTTTCCCAAAACTAACACTCCCTGCATGATATATAAAACTATCCTTGCAAAGCAGTAATTTATATCCTTCAAGTATGATTCTAAAACATAAATCATCATCTTCGAAGTTTCCCGGAGTAAATAATTCATCCAATTTCCCAACTTTATCTAAAACATTTCTTTTTATAAGCATAGCAAATCCAACTAACTTAAGCCTACTTTCATATGAATTCTCGTTAGTTATATTGTTTTGTTTTGCAAACTCCATATACTCTTCAAATGTGTCATATGTTTGTCCTATTTGTTGGTAATATGATACATGATTACTTACAGCCCCTGTTGCTCCTATTTTTTCATTTGAATACAAGCCCATTCTTAAATTAAAAATTGAATTTGGCATTATTACTGTATCATTATTTAAAAGAAATATATCATTTTTCGTTTCAGTAATTTCAATACCCTGATTACAACCGGTCGGAAAACCTTTATTTTCAGTATTCAATATATATTTTATATCTTTTTGTTGTTTTAACCATTCAGTTGTTCCATCTGTAGAATTATTATCAACTATCACAATTTCATAATTATTGATCTTGTTAAATTTTTTAATACTCTCAATACACTTTTTTGTATAATCAAGATTATTATATGTTAAAATTATTATCGAATAATTATTAACGGTAACTTCAAATTTTTCTTTTAAATTTTTCATCTCTTTTATTATATCGTTTATATGGTTTATATCATTTATATAAGAAATAGCTTGTTCATAGCATAAATATGCCCTGTTATAATCTTTATTCTTTTCATATGCTTTACCCATATTAAAATATAAATCGCCATTAAAAATATTATCTACAAGACCTTTCATTGTATTTTTAAGAGCTTTATCGTAGTCTTCATTTTCAATATCTAGGGACTTCATTTGATTATAGCTCCTCTCAACCTTAATATATTATAAGTACTGAATAGCTTCTTAGTTTTGCCGTATATTATCTTCCAATATTTTGCTATATTAAATATATTCTTGAATGACCTAAATTATAACTTAATATTTAAAATAATCATTTATTATGAGCTTAAATATATAGCTGTAAATGCTCTAGCTACTCAATTTCAATTAGCAACTTATGCTGCTATATTCTGTAATATTTTATACATTGATTCAGTTACATCTTTGTTATTATTATGAAATCTAATTTCTCATTTTTTATTATTAATTCTAATTTACATCAATAGTTATAATATTCTAAATGCTTAATTTCGTTACAATTAATAATCACAGTATAAAAATATAATCATATAGTAACTATGAAGACATAAAAAATTAACACAATCATTTACAAGGAGAAAAATAATATGTCATTAAGTTTATGTATGATTGTTAAAAATGAAGAAAGTACACTAGGGCGATGCCTTGAAAGTGTTAAAAATATTGTAGATGAAATGATAATAATAGATACAGGTTCTACAGATGATACTATAAAAATAGCAGAAAGATATGGCGCTAAAATTTTTCATTACGAATGGGATAACAGTTTTGCCAATGCCAGAAATTATTCATTAAGTAAGGCTTCAAAAGATTGGATTCTAATTATGGATGCGGATGATGAGCTAAGAAGTGAAGATAAAGATAAAGTAATAAAATTAATTAATGATGATAATAAATTAAATGCATACTTTGGTGAAACTTTAAGTTACTCAGGAGATTCTTCTGATTATAATATATACTCAAATTTAAATATACGATTTATTAAAAATGGTAAGGGATATAAATTTTCAGGAGCCATTCATGAACAAATTATACCTGGCACTGAAGATGCAAAAAAGCAGGCTTTTTTAGGAATTGCAGATATCAAATTTTATCATTATGGTTATTTAAATAAAACTGTTAATGAAAAAAATAAAAGAAAGAGAAATATGGACATTATTGAAAAAATACTAAAGGAAAATCCCGACGATACCTTTATGCTTTATAATATGGGAGTTGAATATTCAGCTAAAGGAGACTATGCTGAAGCTTTAAAATATCTAAAAAAAGCGTATAGAAACTTTAATCCTTCACTTGGATTTGGAGCTAAACTATTATTAAAAATGATTTCTTGCAATAATGTGCTACAACAATTTGATGAGTGTTTAACATTAATTGAAGAAGGATTAAAATATTACCCTAGTTGTACTGATTTTGAATTCTATAGAGCAAATATTTTTTATATAAAAAAGAAATATTACTCTGCAATTGAATCAGCAAAAAAATGTATATCTATGGGTGAACCACCAATTCTTTTAAGAGAAGTATCAGGAGTAGCGACCTATAGACCTTACTATCTTTTAGGAATTATTTATTCTACTATTGATGATTATGATGAATCATACAAATGTTATGATGAAGTTCTAAAGACAAATCCTAAATTCTCTGATGCTATTTATAGAATCTCTGAGATTATGACTATTAAGAATATGTGCTTAGATGAAATGCAGAAAAAGCTTGAAAGTTATTTTGATAATCTTAATCAAGAAACAAACCTTTTATTATCAAAGATTTTCTATATTCAAAATAAGTTTGATATTGCTTATAATTACGCTAAAAAAGCAGAAAGTTTAAATAAAGATTTACTTGAGGTTAATTTTTATAAAGGTTTATATTCATTTTATCTAGGAGATTACAAAGAAGCTTTAGAAAATTTATATAAGATTAATGATGGGGAAAATCATAATAATGCCATTTATTGTAGTATATTATGTGAACTGTTTATAAAAAACTATGAACAAGCAGATAATTTAATAAACATCTCCAGAAAATTTAACGAACCTGAAGAAACTATGGTTTATGAAACATTTATCTCTATAATCAAAGAAGATAAATATATCCAACTAGCAGATGACAAAGAAAACTCTAAGAAATTTATAAAACCAATATTTAATCTACTAGAAGTATTATTAAGAGCAAATTGTTTCCAGGGATTCAAAAAGGCTGTAAAACTTTTAAATCTTATTGATGATGATAGTATATTTATGCTTTTAGGTAAGCTCTATTATAAATATGGATATTTTAGTTTTGCTTATAAAGAGTTTATAAGATCCATAAATCTACATGAGATAATAGATGCTGATGCCCTACGTATGATGCAAACAATCTTATTATCTCAAAACGAATCGAAAATTAATTAAAATCATTTTATTCACTATTTTTTATAACTATCATATATTATATTATACTAGAGTTATGTTAACTCTTAAAAAAATATATGGAGATGATAAACAATGGCTTTTACTAGTGATTTCGATACTCCACAATCAGCTTCAGGACGATATATTAACGTAATTGGAACTGTACCTGCTAATACAGCTTTTGTAGAGGTTATGCAAATATCAGTTTGTAGATATAATTCAAATACAGACTATTTTTATTTAACTAAAGAGTATATTAATTCAACTGCTTCACCAAGCTCAATTAGTCAAAGCTTAATTATAGCTGTTGTACCAATGATTTCTAGCAGCGATGCAGCTACTTTCACTTCCTTTGGAGCTCTTGTAGGTCAAGTAGATTTATCATAATAAAATAAAACAGACTTTTTAACAATATTATTTAAAGACAACTAAAGATTAAAACAAAAAATAAATTCCAATGAAATATTTATATTAGAAACTTCATTGGAATTTATTTCTGATACATTAAGTAAAGCGTTGAGTAATTATATTAATATAACACTAGGAGATACTATAATGAGAAGTATTATAATTCCAGCTATTAAGAGTCTTACGGTTACGAATAAATATCCTGATAAGAGTTTAAATGAAAATGTAATAACTGTAGGTTATGATGGTAAAAATAAATATTATAGTTATTTATTTTTTGATATTTCATCAATACCATGTAATGCTATAATATCTAATGCGGAGCTTGTACTTTTTAAGGCTGATAAATTTTATAATGATAATAGCAAAAAAATTTCTATAAGTCCTTTACGTGACTATTTTAGTAGTTATACAACTTATAACAATTCGCCTGATTATGACCACTATACTGTAATAAATTTTTATCCACTAACATCCAAAATATCAGTAACAATAAATATTACTACCATTATTTCGTCATGGGTAAAGAACAAGCCAAATAGCAAAAATAAAGGTATAATGTTATACGGGAAAAATAGAGATGTAATTATAAGCTTTGGTTCTGCTAAAAGTGATGATAATTATCTTATACCATTTATAATAGCAAATTATGAACATTCTCACCCAAATAAACCTTCTAAATGCGAATATCATCTTTATGATAAATGTCCTAAAGAAGATTGTAATAAAAAATGCAGTCGGAAATGTAAAGAAGAGTTTGAAGCAATCATAATTAAAATTTGCAAAGAAATTTGTAAAAACAATTGTAACCCACAACCTATTCCTACTTTTGAGCAGGTAAGAGTTACGGGAACTGTAGCACCACTATCCATATATTATATAATTGTAGAACTTGTAATAACTAGAGTAGGTAGTGGACACGAAGATAGCTATTATGTAACTGATGAATACGATAATTCCTTAAATAATAATTCCATTTATATAGATAAAACTTACGATATTGCTGTGATTCCTAGCGTTCAACCTGGTGACACAGGAAATGTTAACTTATATGGTTCCTATAAGGGGCCTCTGTCAATATTGTGAACTGAAGTTAATCCTTAAGTTTATTAAAATCTGAGCTGATCTTTAATCTCATTTGCTGTAGGAACAGATTTTAATTATGTTTTCAATAAGATTATTTCGATAAATAACATTAAACAAGGACCTAATCATAGGTCCTATTTATATAAATTTTTAATTATTTTCTTGACTTAATTTGCCTTTTATTTGTTTTGCGATTTCATTTGCAGCAATCATCCCAGTTTGAAGGGCTCCTTGTTGACTTGCATGCTTTTGTGAAATATGCTCACCTGCAAAAAATACTCGATTTTCCATTTCAGGAACCGTTACATCATAAGAAAAAAGTATTTTGTCTTCAGGCTTTGATAATGCTCCTGCTGTCCATATATACTGTACATCTGACCAAATCAATGATTTGTAATCAATTACTTTATCATCAAGATAATGAGGAGTAAGACCATGAACTTTTTCTATATACCTAATTACATCATCAATTAATAGTTCTGGACTTTCATTTCCAAGTCTCATTGCTTCCTGACACCAAGTATAACTAGCTAATAATACTCCTGCTTCATCTGGGTTTACTCCTGTTTTTAATACCCATTTACCATATTTATTAACTACAGCTTTAGAGTGATCCGATGGATAGTAAATTGAAGTTAATGGAAGATCAGTAAACGAACATCCTCCTACTATCTTTTTTGATGCATTTCCCATTTCCCAAAATCTTTCTTTAAGAAATAGATATATCTTATGTGATATTTCATTGTTCATTTCATTTATAGCTTGTATTTTTTTTGTTGTAAAAAGAGGCTCTATTTCAATTCTCCTTAAGCTCGAAAATGGTATTGCACATATCACATAATCAAATTCTTCGGATGTTTTCTTATTATCTCCATAATCTGTATATTTAAGTATAATTTTATCTTTTGTAGAATCATTATATATTCCACAAATAGGGAAGCCCATTTTTATTTCAATTTTCCCTAATTGTTCTTTACTAATGCCATTATAAGCTTCTTCATTCCTATCACAAAGTGCTTCATATAAAGAATGAGGTAAGTTTATCATTCCTTCAGTAATACGATAATTATATTCAAAATCTGCTGTATAATATTGCTGAAGCATTTCAGTAAGACTTAAATTTAAAAATTGTTCTTTACCTCCCAAGTAGCCAAGCATTGCTATAAAATCTTGACTGACATCCATATTCTTACACGCATTTCTATAACTTAATTTATCTATGTCTATTATACTATCTGAGTATTCTGCTTTAACTTGAATTAATTCCCTTCTTACTTCTATAGGGAGCGATTTTAAATATTTTTCATATATCTTTTCATAAAATTCAAACCATTTTTTTTCTTTATCTGTTTCGCTTAGATTAAATTTAGAATATATATTATTTTCTACACTTTTCCCTTTAATATCATTCACTGCTCGTTCATTTCTAACATATAACAAAGCATTATCGTTATTATTTACAAAAGGACTTGTATGAAGTTTAAAGAGATTTATATAGTGCCAAGTAGTTTCATGAGATACTGGTATACTCATTGGCCCTAGTTCACCATAATACTTTTTATTTCTATCAAAATAATGGGTGTATACTCTTCCTCCTATCCTCTGGCTAGCTTCAAATAAAGTAATATTACATCCTGTCTTTCTAAGTTCAAAGGCAGCAGCTAAACCAGCTTCTCCAGCACCAATTACTGCTACCTTTATGTCTTTAGCTATTCCCATTGGGCAAATATTTGTTATCTCTTCTGGAGGGCTCATTAAATCAATTATATTCTCTAGATCATCTAATCTATCTTGTAACTTGAGTATATATTCAAGCATGGTATGTCTTTCACACTCACCAGGATTATCTATTTGATAAGGAGAGTTTGAATTATTATAAGAATTCATAACTTTCACATCCTAATATCTTTATCACATATATAATTATATATGTACGCTTCTTTAGTCTGAGGCTATCCTGATTTATAAATTCTCATTATTGCCACTAATAGTTTTTCTATATCATCAAATGTATTAAAATATCCAGGACTGACTCTTACTGTGCCGGCATATTCTGTACCAATAAGTTCATGTATTAATGGTGCGCAATGGTAACCTGTTCTTACAGCAATCTCCTCTTCATTCAATTGTTCACCAACAATAGAAGCATCAAATCCGTCTATATTGAATGAAATTACTGATCCTTTTCTCTTTTCAGAGTCACTTCCATAGATCTTTATATAAGAAAGTTTTTTCAGTTCTTCCAATAAGTATGATATTAATTCCTTTTCACATTTTTGTATGTTATCTATTCCAATTCTATTAATGAATTTAATACCTTCTCCAAGACCAGCAATACCAGGTGTATTTAACGTTCCACTTTCAAACTGATCCGGCATGAAATCTGGTTGAATCATGAAATGAGAATTGCTTCCGGTTCCACCTTCTTTAAAATTTTTTAATTTAATGCCTTCTCTTATAAATAGGCCGCCTGTTCCCTGAGGTCCAAACAATCCCTTATGTCCTGAAAACGCCAATAAATCAATATTATTTTCCTCAACATCAATTGGAATGGCTCCAACGCTTTGAGATGCATCCAACATAAATATAATTCCTTTTGACTTTAAAAGGTTTCCTATGTTTTTGATATCTTGAATACTCCCAAGTACATTGGATACATGATTAATAATGACCATTTTTGTATTTTTATTTATCACCTCTTTAATATCTCTAATATTAACATAACCCGCTTTATCAGCACTTACTAATGTTACTTCAACCCCATTTTTACTTAGAGAGTGTAATGGCCTTAATACAGAATTATGTTCGATCACTGTACTTATGACATGATCTCCTTCTTTTAAAACTCCTTTAATTCCTATATTTAAAGCTTCTGTTGCATTGCTGGTGAAAATCAAATTAAATGGACTAGGAATATTAAATAACTTACATATTTCTTCTCTTGTTTCCATAATTTTTGAAGCCGCTTTTATAGCCATGTCATATGAACTTCTTCCAGGATTTGCAGCATAGCTTTTCATACATTGTAGTACTTCATTATATACTTCTGATGGTTTTGGAAAGGACGTAGCCGCATTATCTAAATAAATCATATAAAGCTCCTTATTAAATATAAGTGTTATACCAGTTTAATTGTTCTAATAAGCTCTAATAAGATTTAATACAATAAATTGTAATGAAATTAAACTCAATAGTAAAAAGGATGATTGAAATTTTAGAGTTTACTTTATATTAAGTAATCATTTGTATAATGTAATAATGCATAGTTCTATACAAAATAGAAGAAACATCTAAAAGTAAAATTTCTAATCTCGAAATAATAACAATCATCCTTGTAGACAAAGCTCTTACAAATGATTCTGAAGAATCACAGTTTAATTTTCTTTAAAAGAACTTAAAAGGTCTATTTTCTAATATTTGTTATAGAACAAGGTTTAATAGAGCTAAAAGAAACTTTTAGAAGATCATCAATTAAGAGAAATATTTGCTAATTTTCATATTCAGCATTATCATCACAATCTGGGAACAATGGTTCTAAGTTTTGATCAGGATAAAACTTAGGAATTGGAGCTCGTACAAATTTTTCACATGGGTCTTCCTCTGGTTCTTCTTTACATGGTTCTTTTGGTACTGGACAATAATCATAAGCAGGAATAAGAAGTTGTACAATAAGTTCACATTTTACAACAATGTAGTAACCTAAAGTTATATCTAAGACACTGTTACAATCTTCATCTTCAACTATTTCACCATTTAAAGCTTGCGCAACCATTTCGAGTTTTATAATATTAGAATCTAAATCTTGTGCATCTTTAACTGGTACATAACTTGCAGAAATTTGTGCTAGTGAATCAGGACAATAGAACTTACCAATTACATCCGTTCTATTAATTTCATAGAATTCACTTTTGTTTACACCATTACAGTCAATATAATCCGCATAAAAAGAAATAATGTAAGATATAACTATTTTCTTAAAACCAGGTTTTCCTTTAAGTGGAATCTTATCTACTGAGATTAATTTTACATTGAAGTCTCTACTTCCAATATATCTCTTTGGATCTATTAGTGGATCGCTTCTTAATTCGCAATCCGTAGTATTTGTATCAGGACCTTCACAGTATACAAGACATCTTTTTATTAAGCATTGATCAAAGATTTTAGGTATTTCAACGCAAACTAACTCAGAAGGGTCTGGTAAACGTCCTTGTTTATTTACGATACCAGGACGTGGTGAGAATTTTTTGAAGTTAATGGACATAAATTTTCCTCCTCTTGAAAGATTATGATAAATGTAAATTTATTTAGTATTTATAGTACATCATATGTGTGAACATAAAAGTGGTGACATTTAAAAAAAAATTTTTCATTTAGTTAGTAACATTAATGATATGAAAATAATTGTTTAATATGGCTTCATTAGATATTACTAAAAAACCATGGGTAAAACCTTCTGGAACTTAGAACTGTTTTTTGTTTTCTTTAATTAAAATAATTCCTTCCCACTTAATATAAGTTTTGGGGCCATTTCTTAAATCAACAGCCACGTTAAAAACTTCACCTTTTGTTACTCTTATAAGCTTCCCTTGATTATGATCTTTTTGAAGCCGAAGTTTCCCATATTTATACCTTTAATTTCTCTATACTCTTATTATATTCATGAACTTCGCTTTCCTCTACTATATCCATCAAATATTTTCCATATCCAGTCTTCATTAATGATTCAGCAAGTTCTATAACTTTTTCTGATGTTATCCACCCTTTTCTATAAGCAATTTCTTCAAGACATGCTATATATATTCCTTGGGTATTCTGAATTGCATCAACAAAATTAGATGCTTGAAGCATTGATGAGTGTGTTCCTGTATCCAACCAAGCCATTCCTCTACCTAGTACATCAACCTTTAATGTTCCTTCATTCATATATACTTTATTTAAATCTGTTATCTCTAGCTCTCCTCTTGCTGAAGGTTTTAGCTCTTTAGCCTTTTTAACTACAGTATTATCATAAAAATAGAGTCCTGGTACAGCATATTTAGATTTTGGATTTTCTGGTTTTTCTTCTAATGAAATAACATTACCATTATTATCGAATTCAACTACTCCAAAGGCTTTTGGATTTTTAACATAATAACCAAATATACATGCTCCACACTCTAAATTAGCCGCTTTCATTAAATGTTCTGAAAAGCTTTGTCCATAGAAAATATTATCTCCAAGTATCATTGCTACATTATCATTACCAATAAATTTTTCTCCAATAATAAATGCTTCTGCAAGTCCATTAGGAGCTTCTTGAATGGCATAATTAATATTTAATCCAAGTTGTTTTCCATCATTAAATAATTCTTTAAAATTAATTATATCTCTTGGGGTTGATATAATTAATATATCTTTAATTCCAGAAAGCATTAATACTGACATTGGATAATAAATCATTGGTTTATCATATACTGGAACCATTTGTTTAGATATTGCTTTTGTTACTGGATAGAGGCGAGTTCCAGAACCACCTGCTAGAATAATTCCTCTCATTTTAATCCCCCACAATATTCTAGTTAATCTTCTAACCTAAGAATAAATTCGTTTATTAATTATGTTATGAGGAAGTATGGAATATAGTTACTTTTTAGAAGTATAAAATTTATGCTACTGTAAACATTAATATCATTAAAGTTTTTTTAAGTCACAAAATAAAGTTTGGCATGAAATAAAAATAGTTGTAACTATAATATGCAATCTTCTGCAGTATCCCTATTGGTAACAAAATATAATATGAATCATACTATGTAATAGCATGGCATACAATGCTATGTTTGTTTATAAAGGGGGTTAAAAAAATTGTGGGATACGATGATTTTTTTGATGAGACTATAGATAGCAAAAGAAAATATTCTTCTACTGATAAAAAAAATGAAGATAGATATGACTTAGAATGCTTAATGGGATTACTAGATTTTGATAACTGTAAGAGAGGACCTCAAGGGCCTCAAGGACCACAAGGTGCACAAGGAGCTCAGGGTGCTCAAGGTGCTCAAGGGCCTCAAGGAGCTCAAGGCGCTCAGGGCGCTCAAGGTGCTCAAGGCGCTCAAGGTGCTCAAGGGCCACAAGGAGTTCAAGGACCTCAAGGTGCACAAGGCGCTCAAGGTGCTCAAGGCGCTCAAGGTGCTCAAGGGCCACAAGGAGTTCAAGGACCTCAAGGTGCACAAGGTGCTCAAGGACCTCAAGGCGCACAAGGTGCTCAAGGAGCACAAGGTGCTCAGGGTGCACAAGGTGCTCAAGGCGCTCAAGGGCCACAAGGTGTTCAAGGACCTCAAGGCGCTCAAGGTGCTCAAGGTACACAAGGAGCTCAGGGTGCTCAAGGCGCTCAGGGTGCTCAAGGACCTCAAGGCGCTCAAGGTGCTCAAGGCGCACAAGGAGCTCAGGGTGCTCAAGGACCTCAAGGGCCTCAAGGTGTTCAAGGGCCACAAGGAGTTCAAGGGCCTCAAGGACCTCAAGGTGTTCAAGGACCTCAAGGAGCTCAAGGACCTCAAGGTGCTCAGGGTGCTCAAGGTGCTCAAGGACCTCAAGGCGCTCAAGGTGCTCAAGGCGCACAAGGAGCTCAGGGTGCTCAAGGTGCTCAGGGTGCTCAAGGACCTCAAGGGCCTCAAGGTGTTCAAGGACCTCAAGGACCTCAAGGTGTTCAAGGACCACAAGGTGTTCAAGGTACACAAGGTGCTCAAGGACCTCAAGGAGTTCAAGGACCTCAAGGAGCTCAAGGAGCACAAGGTGCTCAAGGCGCTCAGGGTGCACAAGGAGCTCAAGGTGCACAAGGAGCTCAAGGCGCTCAAGGAGCTCAAGGCGCTCAGGGTGCTCAAGGACCTCAAGGGCCTCAAGGTGCTCAAGGATCGAGCATAGTTAACATTTATCTTAGTTCACAAGAAGCAATTCCTAACAATTATTTCTTTGGAATAGGTATAAACTCGATTGATTTCCAAACCAGTACTGTAATTGTACCTCAAAACGCTACCATTACAGGACTAATTTTTAGTATTAGAGATGAGCCTTTGGATTCAACTCAGGCTATAAGTGCAGAGATATATAGAAGCACAAATTGTGGTGTCAATTCCACAGCTACAGGAATCGTAGCAACAGTAACAGGTCCAAATCCTACAAATTGTTGTGCATCTGCACCTGCGAGTTTGTCTGTAAATCAATGTGATTTATTAAGTGTTAGAATTTCTAGAGTTTGTAACAATGCTGCTTTAACTAACGGAGTTACAGCTATTATTATATTAACTTTACCCTAAATATCAAGGTCCTAATTAATTAAAAATAGAGTGTTGATAAAATCGACACTCTATTCTTAATTAGCTAATTTAGGAACAAGAAAAACAATGTACCAAGTAGCTCTACTAACTTTGCATCAAACTGATTAAGTAAATTCAGATAATAAGTAATAGGCTTACTTACCATAAGCTGAATTTATTTCTTTGTTTTGTGCGAAATACTTAGAGTATATTTGGTCCATTATTTTTTTACAGTCTTATATTTAAATAGAGTAAAAATAAGATGTTGAAGATAATTTAATCATTCTGGCATTACAACTAATTTCTTCTTACACGAAGAGCAAAATTTTGCGTACTTAATACATGTTTCCAGAGAATCCTTTTGATCCATAGGCCACCAGCGAATTGCTCCCCTAGGTGCCTTAGACGCAAAAATCTCAATTTCATCGGGAATACGCCCGACAACCAATACCTCAATATCTTTAAAGTTAGTTTCCAATCCTTTTTTTAGTGTATCTATCAATTTTATATTTGCATTTACAGGCGATGAGTATGGAATTGGAAAGATTATTGAAAGTTTATCAGAATCTTCATCAATTATATTCGCTGATTTTAAAGCTAAATCTCCTTCTTCCCTCTCCCATACACGATTATATGATATAAACTCCTGTAATCCAAGCTCTTCAACTCTTTCGTGAATTCTTTTACTATAATATTTATACAATTCTCCTATTAAAATTTGAATCTGTTTGTTTCTAGTAAAAGTTGAATTATCTCCATGTTCATTTCTATATTGTATATATAGCAAATCAGGAATACATATATACTTTGTGCAAAGAAATGTTCGGACTAGTATATCGTAGTCATCAGCAACTAATAGTTCTTCTCTATGGCCTCCAAGCATATGGTAGCACTCTTTCGTCCATGCCCGAGGATGATTTGGCAATCCAGCTAAATGAAGTATAGTTGTTCCATTTATTACTGTATTTCTTAATACATTTTGCCATCTGTGCATTTCATGAACCCAGACTCGATAATATACACCATATCCATATCCACAATCCCATCCATACCAATTGGAATTATTGCTTCCGACATATGGTTCTGTGCAGTCTCCATATACAAACCCACAATCAGGATGACGTTTAAATGCAGTTACAATTTTTTCTACGCAATCATGTGTTAATTCATCGTCATGATCTACTTCTAACAAAATTTCACCAGTGCATATACCAGCAGCATAGCGTTTTGTAGCACCGATATAGCCATTGCGGTGATCTTGCCTATATCTTCTTACACGAGGATCGTCCAGAATTAGTAAGTCCTGATTGTAAGTGGTATCATTATCACCAGAATCGTCTACAATTACCCATTCCCAATTTGAATAGGTTTGATTCAGGAGTGAGTTATATACACGCTTAATCTTATCCTTAGATTTATATGCGGCTGTAAAAATTGACACTAATGGAACGTCAGAATAAAACTTAGTAATTGGTATTTTTTTATTTTCTGGAAGGATATCTGTACATTGTAGCCAGCAATAGAACAAATAAGATGGTTGAATATCCTTTATTGAATCATAATGCAGCCAGCGTTTTCTTTCATGATATGGTAATGAATACAGTGTTGTAAACTGTTCTGCACCGCCTCCTATTGAAACATATACACGTGGATTTTTAGGGTTTATTTTTAAAGGCGTATTTTCTATCTTGTATAATTCCACTTTAATTCCACTTTCAATAATTTCTTTCAACACCTTTTCAAGTTCATCTAATGAAATTTTTCTATTAACAAACATATGGACTGTTAATAATGGAACATCATTTAAGTGCATTTTTATCCTCCTTGTATTTATTAAGACATCTATTTATAAATGATTTGTTTTCAGATGCTATAAAATTACCACTTGTTTTTATCAATTAAAAGGACTCTGTTATATTATTTTTCTTCAGAATTCAATTAATTATATAACATTATTTTTTTATAAATAAGTTACAGCATCGTTGTACTTCATATTGATATTGATCACAAAAATAGTCCATGTATAGTTTATTAGGATAATTTTTTATAATTATCTTTCATAAAGTACACAGACTATTCAATGGCGTTATCATAGTAATAATCATATAATATTCTTAATATAAAAAAAGTAATATAATTATATTAGATATTTCTAAAGCTTACAGATAAACAAATTATAAACTTTACTTAGCCATTTAAATATATTACAACTAGAAATGAGTAATATATTGGAAACTGGAACAAAAGTATATTATTCATTTCGATGAGTTATATGGATAAGTCTAAGTTATAGTTGTGTTGTCTATATAGATTTCCAAATTAAAAACTAGACTTATACATTTAATAATTTTCCGAGTTCATAAGGTTTCTTATAATGTATATGTCAAACTCTTGAATTGGATATCTATATATACTTAATTGTATTTGTACATTTACTATTTGTAGCAGATTGATCCTAGTGTAAACACTACAACAAATTCAATTTTATCTCCACATTTATTTATAGCTTTAAAATGTAAGATATCAGATGGATAACCACAATTAAGCAATTTTTTTAAATTGTGCTTTGGCATGAATATTATACCTGAACTAACTACTTTATAATACCCTAGACGTCCACAAATAAAAACTTCATCACATATACATTTTTTATTACAGCCAGTATATATTATTTCAAGTGTATCACAGTTTGACGAACATATGGCACTAGCTGTGAAATATTGTAATTTATTTGGATAAACATAAATTATTTTATTTTCATTTCCAATGCTAGCTTCTAGATTACAATTTATTATCATTACTGGAGTTTCACACTTAATATCACATGAGTTATCAGTTTCTTTTTCCTCAATAATCTCTTTTTCTTCAATACCCATAATTTTCCTCCTAGAATTCAGAGTACACCTGTTTATTTATATAAATTGTTTTTCCTAATTTTATCACTTTATTTATAACTGTTATATTTTATTATATAAACAATTTTTTATATTGTTACACTTAATCAATCCACTTTGTTATAAACTACTTATTAGATTTTAATAACTTCATTTAATATTAAATCTTTTTAACAATAACATCTGCATAAATTACAAGAGAATATTGCAACAAAATCATAAGTCTCGTGACTACATTCATCTGTGGCTGTGAAATGTAAGATATCTTTTTTCTTGGGATCTAATTTGGAATAGGTTTCAGTTATAATCCCAGCTTGCACTATTTTATATACAGCAAGATTTCCACGAATTCCATTATTTGAAGAGCATCCATTATATCTGATAGTTACATCTCCACAACATTTTGATACATCAACTGTAAAAAATTGAGATTTACCTGGAATTAAATAAAGCATCTTATTTTTTGTATCGAAATCTACTTTTAGATTGCAACTAGCGTAAATTTTAGGTTCGTTTTCTTGGCTGCAATTGTCGTTTTTTTTATTTTCCTCTTCATCCCAATGTTCTACAGTTTCTTCTTCATTCAAAAAATAGTCACATTCTATATTACAAAAATCATCAGTTACAAAATTCTGTTCATTACATATTTTTTTAGATTCATTTTTATTATATTTCTCTTTTTCATTATCCATACTACTTCCTCCAATTAATCATATTAATGATTTGGTTTATATTCTCTTATATAATAATGTATTAATTATTATTAAAAATGGTACAAAAGGTAATATAAAAGCATAATATGTATTAAAATAAAATTTTTTATTATACTGTAAACTAAATTAATTTTAAATTTATAGAATTAATATTTAGTATCAATTTATTTTCTTTAGTGAAAGGAAGTGTAATTTTGAAGAATAAAGAAACTAACAAAGAAAATTATGAATTTACTGTACATCCTTGTAACTTCAAAGTTCATATTAAAGAAATAAAGCCTTATTATGTATATTCACGAAATTATATTTTTTTAGACCTACAAGTATTAGATTGTTGTAGTGCTAAAAGTCGTTTAAGGATAAAATCATGTCCTCATAATGGCAAGCTATATTATGTTGAACCCTCTATTCTTGTATATAAGCCAACAAATGGATTTTGTGGTTATGATTTAATTCAAGTACTGATTGAAGATGAGTTTGATGGAAGACATATAGAAAATATCATAATTCGTGTAATAAGTTAAAGAGTGAGATTTTAAATTAATCTCACTCTTTAACTACAAAGATATAAATAAAATTTTATTCATTTGATTCATAATTAGTTATTTCTTTTATTGTATTATCGTCATTCATAAATACTACTGCTGGTTTGAACTTTTTAGCTTCTGCTTCTTCCATTTGAGCATAAGCAATTATTATAACTTTATCTCCAGTTTGTACTAATCTTGCTGCTGCTCCATTTACGCAAATAACTCCTGAATCTCTTTTACCTGGAATTACATATGTTTCAAATCTTTCACCATTATTTACATCAACAATTTGAACTTTTTCGTTTTCTAATATATTTGAAGCCTCCATTAATGTCTTATCTATAGTAATGCTTCCTACATAATTTAATTCAGCCTGTGTCACCGTAGCTCTATGTATCTTTCCTTTTAACATTGTAAGTATCATTAAAAATTCCTCCTAATTTAAGTATATATAATAATAAAGTTGATATATTTCGCTTCCTCTACTCATGATAAACTAATTATATTTATATTCTAAAGTTCACATCATACAAGAAAGAGAGGGTACTCTTTTGTGCAGTGTTGCATCGAGAACATCACTGTAGATATTTCTTCAGTAGAAGTTGTTCCAATTTTGCTTGTAACAAGCTTGTCTTGGGATCATGCAGAATTGGGTACAACTTCTGCTGTTAGAAATTCACAGTGATATTCTCTAGCGACCGAAACAACAGAGTACCCTCTCTTTCGGTTGTATATTACTTACATAAGTATGTTGTTTATCTATATTTCAAATGTAAAATTATCTATTAATCTTGTTTTGCCTATAAAAACGGCAATTGGAATTAAGATATTTCTTTCAATAATATCTACACTCTCTAAAGAGTCACTATCAATAATTTCTACATAATCTATTTTAGCTAAAGGTTCTTTATTAAGTTCATTTAATATAAACTCTTTTATTTTTCTAGCATCTCTTTCACCGTTTTTTAATGTATCCTTAGCTATTTCTAAACTTCTACTTAATACTAATGCTGCTTTTCTTTCTTCTGCGGAAAGATAGGTATTTCTTGAACTCTTGGCCAATCCATCTTCTTCACGAATTATCGGGCAAGCTACTATTTCAACATCAATATTTAAATCTCTAACCATCCTTTTTATAACGGCTACTTGTTGAGCATCTTTTTCTCCAAAATAAGCTTTATCTGGAGTAACTATATTTAAAAGTTTTGAAACAACCAAACATACTCCATCGAAATGTCCAGGTCTCTTAGCACCGCAAAGTACATCTGTAAGCTTTGATACACTAACACTAGTTGATTTATCACCATAATACATTTCACTAGGTTCTGGATTAAACACTACATTTGCGCCTGCACTTAAACAAATTTCTAAATCCTTATTTATATCTCTTGGATAGCTGTCAAAATCTTCATTTGGTCCAAATTGAGTTGGATTAACGAATACACTTACTACAACTTTGTCATTTTCTTCGACTGCTCTTTTGATTAAGCTTTGATGTCCTTCGTGTAAAGCTCCCATGGTTGGCACAAACCCAACAGAAAGTCCTTCCCTTTTCCAAGACTTGATTGTACTTCTAAGTTCTTTAATCTCTTTAATTAACATCTCTGCTCTCCTTTTTTACTACTAAAATTTTGTCTTGATTTCGGTAAGTTACCGCATAATTCTAAGTTATAGTCATTTATCTATAAATTTAGTACAATTTTTTAAGTTCATTTTCATCTATTTTGAAAGTATGCTTTTCCTCAGGAAAAGTTCCTTCTTGAACTTCTTGTACATAAGAGCCAATTGCTTCTCTCATTACTGTGCCAACATTAGCATATTGCTTTACAAACTTCGGCACAAAATCATTAAACATACCTAACATATCTTGATAAACTAAAATTTGGCCATCACAATGTTTTCCAGCACCAATTCCTATGGTTGGAACGGAAACTGACTTGGTAATAAGTTCCGCTACTTTTTCTGGAATTCCTTCAAGGACTATAGAAAATACTCCAGCCTTTTCTAATAAAACGGCATCTTCTATTAATTGCTTAGCTGCTGATTCATCTTTACCTTGTACCTTGAAGCCTCCAAAGGCATTAACAGATTGAGGTGTTAATCCTAAATGGCCCATTACAGGAATTTGAGCGTCTACTATAGCTTTAATTTGAGGTGCTACATTTGCTCCCCCTTCAAGCTTAACAGCGTTTGCTCCCCCCTCTTTTATTAATCTACCTGCATTTAGTACAGCTTGTTCTATAGATACATGATAAGATAAGAAAGGCATATCACTAACTATTAAAGCACTTTTAGCTCCTCTTTTTACAGCCTTTGTATGATAAATTACTTCTTCCATTGTTACGGATAAAGTATCTTCTTCTCCCTTAATAACCATTCCAAGAGAATCCCCAATTAAAATCCCATTAACAGAACTTTCATCAATAATTTTTGCCATTGAATAATCATATGCTGTAAGCATGCTTAACTTCTTGCCTTGTTCCTTAGCTTGTTTAAATGTTAATACTGTATTTTTCACTAATCCAATCCTCCCAAAAGCTTATAAATTTTTTCATGTTTTTTTGAATTAATAAATAAATCTTCAATTAATTTTTCTTTCTCGCAATTTGAATTCGTATAATTTTCTTGAGTTTTTTCCGTACCATCTATATTTCCATGACTTCTTAAAGAAACAAGTTCTAATAAATTTAAAGATAGTATTTTATACAAATCTTTATCTCTCTCTTCTAAAACTGAAATATGTTTTTCTACGGTAGAAATATCCCCTCTTAATACAGGTCCTGTTAAAGAATTCACAAAGCCTTTTTCATAAATACTATCAACATTTCCTTTGATAAGAGGCTTCAGCGCATTTAAAGCATCCTCCTCATTTAAACCAAGCTTTCGTAAATAACCTACACCTATCTCCAATAAAGAGAGTGTTAAGTTTGAAACAAATACATTAGCTAAGTGATAAGTAGAAGAGTCCTCTTCTTTTCTAATAAAATGCTTATTTCCTAATATTTTAATAAGTGAAATGATATCTGAGTCATCAAAAATATCTCCTTCAATGGAAAGATAAATTTTTTCTAGCTCATCTAGATTAGTTGCTTTACTTGAAAACGCAAATATTGGATGTATAGAATAGATCAGTGCACCAGAATGTTTCGCATTACATAATACATTTGATTTAAGTGAGCCACTCGTGTGGCAAAAAGATTTGTTCTGTAGATCAAATTTTGACAATTCATTATCTATAATTGAAATTATATCATCAGGAGTTGTAATAAATATTATATTACTTTCGTTAATTATATCTTGAATGTTATCATAAAATTCAGATTTAGTTATATCAGCTGCTTGATTGGTATTTTCAATATTTCTCCCATAAAAGCCACTTAATTTTATCCCTTTGTGAGTAAAGTAGCGTCCTAAACTTACGCCTACCTTCCCAGGACCAATAAATCCAACTTTAATAGTATCACCTCCATGTAATGTGATACAACATCCTAATTTCAATCTCATTCACAATAGATATGAGTTGTATTATAAATATTAATGCTAAAAATTATGGTGTAATTCTCTTTCGATACTACCCACACATATTCTATCACTATGTTTGAATTTTAACAATAAAAACATAAAAATTTTAATATGTATTTTAAATTAAATCTGTAAATAATGATCATTAATTAAATGTTAAATGTTTTATACGAAAAATAATGATAATTTGCAATTTATTTAAAATGTAGTCAAATTATCTTTTATATAACCACAAAAATGAAGCGGAAGAATCCTTAGTCTTCCGCTTTATTGAAATAAAAATCATACTGCTTCTTCGGCTGAACATACACCCTCAATGTTAAGAAGTTTAAGCATATATTCTCCATGATCACATTTCTCTGCTAATGTTAGAGTCATAGTTAATCCAATTGTGTGCTCATCAAGATTATTTGTCTTTTTAACTTCGACATTAGAAATTCTAGTTCCCCATGATTTAACAACATTAATAAAGTTTGTAACTCCAGAGATATCTTTTAGTTCGACATGAACATCCATTACCCTTGAGTGCGTTCTAGAGTATACATCTAGTCTATGGAGTCCAGTAACTACACCAAATAAGAATATGCATGATATAATAGCGCCTTCATAAAACCCTATTCCTATTGCAAGTCCCATGCAAGCACAAGCCCATAATCCTGCTGCAGTCGTAAGACCTTTTACTTGGTTTCTTCCGACTACAATAATAGTTCCTGCCCCTAGAAAACCTATTCCGCTAATTACTTGAGCTCCCATTCTGCTAACATCATCGCCTAAATGTAGTATATCTCTCATATATTGCCCTGTTATCATGATTAATGTTGCACCTATGCATACTAAAATATGTGTTCTAAAACCTGCTGGTCTTTTTTTTCTTCCCCTCTCTAATCCTATAATTCCTGCACAAACTGTAGCTAAAGTTAGTCTGAGAATTATAGATGCAGTGTTAATTTGCCTTAGATAGAGGGTTAATTCATTTATAATATTCATCATATTTTCCATATAATCACCTAAATATTTATTTCAGTGTTCAATAAACAAGTACTTTAGTTAAACAAATCTAAAATTTCATTTTCGTTTAAAGTATTAATAAATGAACCAACTGATAGATCATCTCCCAATACTTTACTTATTAACTCTCTCTTTGAATCTTGAAGCTCTATAATCTTTTCTTCTATTGTTCCACTTGATATCAATTTTATTACTTCTACTATATTTTCTTGACCAATCCTATGTGCTCTGTCTGTGGCTTGATCTTCTACGGCAGGATTCCACCAAGGATCAAAATGGATTACTATATCAGCACTTGTTAAATTCAATCCTGTTCCACCAGCTTTTAAGGATATTAAAAAAATTGAATTAGGCCCCATATTAAATTCATCAACCATCTTCATTCTATTAGCAGAAGAAACTGTACCATCTAAATAAGAGTATAAAAATTGTTTTTCTTTAAGTATCTTTCCTATATTCTTTAGTACAGATGTGAATTGTGAGAATACTAATATTTTATGCCCTTCTTCAATGCTTTGCTCCAATATTTCAATCAAAGCATCTATCTTTCCACTTGTGCCAAGATAATTCTCCATTGTAACTGAGGGATCTAAACATATCTGACGAAGCTTAGTTATATAAGCTAAAATTTCAATTTTACTTTTAGTGAATTCAGAATCTTCAACTTTTTTCTGAATTAAATCCTTAACATAGTCAGCATAAGTCTCATAAACAACTTTCTGTTCATCACTTAACGGTACAAATAGATGTTTCTCTATTTTGTCAGGCAATTCTTTAATGACACTTTTCTTGTATCTACGTAAAATAAAAGGTTTTACAAGCCGATTTAATTCTTCTAAGATTTCAGGGCCTTCCTCAAGCCTTCTATAATATCTGGTTACAAATTTTTTCTCATTATATAAGTATCCAGGCATCACAAAATCAAATATTGACCAAAGCTCCATTAAAGAATTTTCTATAGGTGTACCAGTTAAAGCAAATCTATTTCTTGCTTTTATTTCTTTAACTGATTTTGCACTTAAAGAAGACTGATTTTTAATATTTTGAGCTTCATCTAAAATACAGTAATCAAATTCCATATCATATAATTCTAAATCACGTCTTAAAAGATTATATGTAGTTATAATTACATCGTATTCCTTATAATTTTTAATTAATTCTATTCTTTCTTCCTTGTTCCCATTAGAAATGGCAATTTTCATAGATGGAGCAAACTTTTTAAATTCGTTTTTCCAATTATATATTAACGAAGTAGGTGCAATTATTAGAGTTTTTGAATTTGGTTTAGACAATAATAATGTTATTGTTTGGAGAGTTTTACCAAGTCCCATTTCATCACCAAGTATACCACCAAAACCTAGAAAATCTAATGTTCTAAACCAATTATACCCATCCTTTTGATATTCTCTAAGCTTAGCTTGAAGTCCATGCGGCAATTGAAAAGACTTATCTTTAATACTCTTTAGTCTATTTTTAACTTCCGTAATTTCTTCACAACTTTGAATATACCTCAGACCCTTTTCTTCTAAATAATCCTCAAGGTACGCTCCCTTATTGACTGGAACTTGTATTAGATTTTTACTTAGCTCCTCTTCAATGAGTAAATTATCCATTAATATTAATGCTTCCTTTAATGAAGCTTCCTCTAAGTCTAAAAACTCACCATTTCCCAGTTTATAATACTTTAAGTTATCTCGAAAACTCCTAAGTATTTTAGCAGTCTCTTCCTCTGAAATATCTCCAATCTGGAACTCAAATTCAAAATAATTATACTTCCCTTTTCTTACTTCTCCTTTAAAGTCAGATTTTTTAATATCTTTTATACCCTTAAACCTTTCAGAATAAAAAACCTCCCCGTATTTTTGAAGTTTTTCTATCTCATATTTAAAAAATTTAAATGCATCTTCATCATCTCTTAAAAAATACATCCTGCCGTTTATTTCTTCAAAACCTAGACTTTTAAGGACTCCAAATACCTCATATTCTTTGTTACTATCTCTGTAAATAACTTTGTCTTTATATTCATCAAAATAGTTAAATTCATGGCCTTCATATGACACCTTAAATAATAGAGATATATCCTTGTCTTTATCAAAATAGAAACTAAAATTTACAGGTCCAATAACAACCTTATCTCTTATTTCCTTTGATAATATTAAATCATTTGAAACTTTCTGAACAGATGGAATTAATTGCGTTAATATCTTGTTTTCATCACTTTTTGCAAAACTAACTTTAGTTGTAGCACTGAAAATTTTTAAATATGGTGATAGTCGTTCACATTGTTCTACTGACGGAATATAAATTGCTGTACCGTATAAATAAACATCTTCATTTTGAGTTAAAGGTTCTGGCATTCCACTTTTCGCCTCTAAAATAATATCGTCCTTTTTACTACTTAATGAAAAAGGAATAGGAATATCATCCTCAATTACTTCAGATTCTAAAATCCTGTAAAAGAAACCATCCCCTAAAAATATTCTATTTTTCTTTATAATATTTAAAAACTCCTTAAACATGAAATCTGGGATTGTAATAGTTTTACCATCAATCAATTTGTCTTGAAATCGCCTAAAGTTCCTATCATTTTCAGCCAAACTTTTAATAGTATACATGAACCTTATTAATCTCTTATCTTCGAAAGAAAAAAAATGATTTTTTAGATCAACTATAAAGTCTTTCCCGTATTTTATAGGAATCTTATTGTATATAGATATTAAAAATTGATTTATATCTTTAATTATATACATTTTGTTACTTCTATTTCTTAGACCTATTTTAAATTCCACTTGAAGTTTGGATGACCAATTATTTTTATTTATAGTAATTTCGAATTTAAGTTTTTCCTTACCGCTATCCCCTATAAGTAAAGTTAATAAATCATCATTTGAGTTTTCTTTAATTTTCTTCTTTTTATTTTTAACATCAACATTATTAGAGATTGTATTTCTTAATTTTTCATCTTCATCGATTCTCTTTAAGAATGTATAAAAAGTGGCAATTAAATGCTTACAACAATAATTATCCTTTAGAAACTCATTTTTCTCAAAATCTAAACAACTACAATGAGTACCGATAATTTCTTTTGTTACATTATCTATTTCAAGCTTACATGAGTACTCACTTAGAAGGCTTTCTGACACTACAGACGAGTTTATTTTAATGTAATCTTTGTCTACAGTACAGTTTAACTCTCTAAGCAAGTCATTTTTTAATATGCGTTGACCTTTCATTAAAGATGAATTTGTTATATTCTTATTAAACCCTTCAAGTAATATCTGTTTAATCACTTTATATCTCCTTCATTTTCAATTGCCTTCATCTTTTTTATCAAATCAACACTTATGTATTGCGATTTAGAAATTCCTTTTCTAAAGTATCTTATTTGTTTATATTTCTTACCTTGAAGCTCAATATCTAAAGTATCTATGCGCTCTCCTTTAAATATAGTTGGCTCATCTTTTCCCTTTAAATAAATATGTAGTTCCATGATATATTGAACAAGTTTATCTTTAATTAACATATTTAATAATGATAAACTTATTATCCTCCTTGAATCAGATTATTTGTATATTAACCTAGTTACTACCTTTATACTCTTCGATAGCTTCTGCAATTTCATTTAGATATTCCCATCTTTCATATTTGGTATCTAATTCATTTTGTACTTGCTCTTTTTCTTTCATAAGCTCATTAAGTTTGCCGTAATTTGAAGAATTTTTACTCATATCTTCTTCAATATTTTTAAGTTTTTCTTCTAATTTAGCTATATTTTCATCTATTGTTTCATATTCCTTTTGTTCCTTGAATGTAAACTTAGGCTTATTCTCTTTAGTCTTCTCCTTTAGAAATTTACTCTTATCTTCCTTTGATTCATTTGTATTTTTCTCATTATTTGACTGTGAGCTGGCTTTTTCTAGTTCTTTAGAAATCAAGAAGTCACTGTAGTTTCCATTGTATTCTTTAATTAGCCCATTACCTTCATATGAAAATATTTTACTGCAAATTCTATCTAAGAAGTATCTATCATGGGATACAACAATTACTACTCCCAAGAATTTATCTAAAAAGTCTTCTAATATTTTCAATGTTTCAATATCTAAATCATTTGTAGGCTCATCTAAAATTAGAAAATTAGGTGATTCCATAAGAACTCTAAGCAAATGAAGTCTTCTTCTTTCTCCACCAGACAATTTTTCTATAGGAGTATACTGCATAATACTATCAAATAAAAATCTTTCGCACATTGTTGATGCTGTTATCTTTGTTCCATCCTCTACAGGAATGTACTCTCCGCCTTCTTTTACATAATCTATAACTCTTAATTTAGGGTCCATATTACTATTATCTTGAGAAAAACACCCTACTTTAACTGTGTCTCCAATTTCTATTTTTCCACTATCTAATGGAACTATCCCTCTAAGTAAATTTACTAAAGTTGTCTTACCAGCACCATTTTCACCGATTATACCAACTCTGTCACTTCTTAAAAATATGTAACTAAAATCTTTAATTAAAGTTCTATCCCCAAAAGATTTACAAACATCGTATAGTTCAACTACTTTTTTACCTAGTCTAGAACCTACAAATGAAATATCAACATCTTCTTGTCTTCTTATAATTTCAGTATTTACAAGATCATCAAATCTTTGAAGTCTAGCTTTTTGTTTAGTACTTCTTGCTTTTGCACCTCTTCTAACCCACTTTAATTCGTTTCTTATTAAGGCATTTTTCTTTTCTTCCTGAACTTGTTCAGTTTCCAGTCTTTCTATTTTTTTTTCTAGAAAAGCTGTATAATTACCTGGATATGAATATAAGTTACCTCTATCTAATTCAATAATTCTATTTGTAACTCTATCTAAAAAATACCTATCATGAGTGATCATTAATAGAGCACCTTTTCTCATATTTAAAAATTCTTCTAACCACTCGATAGAATCCGAATCTAGATGATTCGTAGGCTCATCTAGTATAAGTAAGTCACATGGAGTTATAAGAGCGCAGGCAAGTGCTATTCTCTTTTTTTGTCCCCCCGATAAATTACCTACTTTGTCACTATAGTTTTTGATTCCAAGTTTAGTTAATATAGTTTTAGCGTCACTTTCAATATCCCATAAATTTAAAGAATCAATTTGACTTTGAACTTTTATCAATTCATTATTTAATGATTCAAATTTATCAACTTCACAATTATTAATCTTTTCTAATAATTCTTCATATTTTTTTAGGAGATTCATTTCCTTAGTATCACCTTTAAATACTTGTTCTAAAACAGTTGCATCTATATCAAAAATTGGATTTTGATCTAAATACTCAATTCTAACATTTTTACCTTTAGTAATATTTCCCTCAAAAAATTCTTCTCTTCCAGAAATTATTTTTAAAAATGTTGATTTTCCGGCACCATTTAGTCCTATCAAACCAACTTTATCTCCTTCATTAATCCCTAAAGATATAGCATTTAATAATATTTTATCACTATAGCTCTTACTTATTCTTTCCAATGTAATAATATTCATTAACCTTAAATCTCCTTTATGTAAATATATACTCTCCTATTTTATCATAGTAAGCTCATAAACCCAAATGATTGATAATATAAAAAAAATCACTAACATTTCCAAGCTACTTCTACAGTTTCTTGAAAATATTAGTGAGATAAATTTTATTCAATCAATTATTAAGTTCTAGAAATTACAATGAAATTTACTACTTAGCACTTGGATATTTTGATGTATCCCAAGAGTGGTCTTTACTAATTTGATTATCTGTTAGATTAAAATAGTCATATCTTAAAATATCTCTAGATGATATTGGGTCGTCCCATGTAAGATCCACATGATGCCATTGGCCATTTATATAAACCATATTCCATGCATGACTCTGTCCATCTGCAGCACCTTCTATAAGAATTGATTTAATTCCAGCAGCTGTAAACATTTTTTGAGCAAGTAAAGTATATCCTTCGCAAACACCACTATGCTTAATCAAAGTATTGTATGGATCATAGATTGTATAAGATTGATCATATCGTGTATTCTTAATTATCCAATCATGGATTGCTCTTTCTTTTTCAAATAGATCCATACTATTTGGAGCAATATCTGCCACTATTTTTTTAACTCTAGAATCTAAATCTGATGCCATCGCTGCTGACATCTTATATGTGCAATTAATTTTAACATTTACATCTGATGAACCCCATCTTGATGTCATCTGAATATAATAATCAGATACGTTGTATGCTTCAAGTGGATTTGTATACTTAAGCTTGTCTATCTCAGATTGAATAGCATTTCCCACATTATTTATATCTCCATAATATTTTATAGAAAAAGAAGCATTCTCTAATCTAATGTTACTTAATATTGCCTGTCCTAATGAATCCAAATCTGATGCATAGCTGCTTTGTACAGAATTAGTCCATGCACCACTAGAATTTAAATAGTACCCATCTATGGTAGTATCGTGTGCCATATAACCATTAGAATAAAA
Organism: Clostridium chromiireducens; assembly: GCF_003575225.1. Taxonomy (NCBI): domain Bacteria; kingdom Bacillati; phylum Bacillota; class Clostridia; order Eubacteriales; family Clostridiaceae; genus Clostridium; species Clostridium chromiireducens. The sequence goes on from NZ_QXDJ01000003.1 coordinate 238,032, forward strand.
ATAATACCAGTTTTTATCTATTAATTTCCAACCCGTATAATAAGAACTACCTGACTTATACCACCAGCCATGATTGTCTTTTTTCCATTCAGCATTAGCTCCAACTGGATTTAATGCCATTACTGAAGTTACTACTAATGAAACTATTGTAAGCTTTACTAATCTAGATTTCTTCATCTTGTGTACCTCCTTAACCATTATAATATAATTGTATACTAATTTACCGCTTTGTGAAATAATACAATTATTAAAAATACATGAAATTTTTGCTTGAAATTATTTATAATGCGAATTTTATTTGAATATTCAGATTTTTTATTATATTTTGAAATATTCATTGACAAGTTTGATAATTTTTTACTATAATTATATAAAGCATAATAAGATAAAAACTGTGAAGAGGAAGAGTACATATATTATTGAAACGCAGAGAGAGAATGGTTGCTGTAAATTCTCATGAAGTATATATAGAATGTAGCCTTGGAGTTTTTAATCGAAATCTTTGGAGAGTAGAATTAAACGGACAGTCTACCGTTAAAGAGACAATAATATCGGATTTTTCCTGTATTATATTAATGAGTGTGTATTTAATAATACAAATTTAGGTGGTATCGCGGTGAGTATCTCTTCGTCCTATATAATTAGGACGAAGAGTTTTTTTATTACATAAACTAATATGAAATAAATTTATATATATTTCATATTAATTCATATAACTTAATTTTACGTAAGGAGTGATATTCTTGAAATATAGTGGTTCTGAAATTGTTATTAAATTATTAGAAAATGAAGGTGTAGAATATATATCAGGTATTCCTGGCGGGTTTAATCTCCCACTTTATGATGCATTATATAAAAGTAATATTAAACATATATTAGCCCGTCATGAACAAGGGTGTGGTTTCATAGCACAAGGAATCTCAAGAAGTACTAATAAAGTAGGTGTATGTTTTGCAACATCAGGCCCTGGAGCAACAAACCTTTTAACTGCTATTGCAGATGCTAAGCTAGACTCTATTCCTCTTGTTGCGATAACTGGTCAAGTTCCTCTATCTGCAATAGGTACTGATGCTTTCCAAGAGGTAGATGCATATGGTCTTACAATTCCTATAACAAAGCATAATTTTTTAATTAGAAATATCCATGAACTTTTTACGGTAATTCCTGAAGCTTTTAAAATAGCATTAGAAGGCAGGCCAGGTCCTGTACTTGTTGATATACCAAAAAACATTCAAACAGAGATTATTGAATTAGAAGAGTTTCCTAATAAAAATGTTAAAAATAATTCATTTCAAAGAGAAAGTTTAAAAGGATCTACCCTTTTATGTATTGCAGAATTGATAAATAATTCTAAGAAACCTATTATCTATGCCGGTGGAGGTATCATTAATTCTAATGCATCTTCAAACTTGTATGATCTTGCAAAGAAAAATAATATACCTGTTGCTTTAAGTCTTATGGGATTGGGAGCATTTCCGTGTGATGATGATTTATGTCTAGGAATGCTTGGAATGCATGGAGCTCCTTTTACTAATTACCTACTTAACGAAGCTGATTTAATATTAGCACTAGGAGTAAGATTCGATGATAGAGCTACAGGAAACGTAGAAAAGTTTTGTCCTAATGCATCAATAATTCATATTGATATAGATCCTTCAGAAATAAATAAAGTTAAAACTAGTAGTTTATCAATGGTTGCAAATGTTAATGACTTTTTAGAAGATATTCTACCACATATAGAAGATAAGCCAAGGGATACCTGGAATCAAAGAGTTAAATGTTATAAGGAAAAATATCCATTACCTACTTATAATAATGAATTACATCCTTCAAACATTATTCCGTATGTTGGAAATAAAGTGCCAGAAGATGCTATAATTACATCTGATGTTGGTCAGCATCAAATGTGGGTAGCACAAAGATACCCATTTAAAAAAGCCAAGTCATACTTATCATCAAGCGGCTTAGGAACTATGGGATTTGGGCTTCCTGTAGCCATAGGTGCAGCCTTATCAAATAAAGATAAGACAATAATTTGTTTTAGCGGTGATGGTTCAATTTTAATGAATATTCAAGAACTAGCAACACTTGCTGACTATAATCTTAATGTTAAGATTATCATACTAAACAATCATCATTTGGGTTTAGTTCGTCAACAGCAACAACTATTTTATAGTGAGCATTATATAGCGTCACATTTTATATCAAATCCAAACTTCAAAATTATTGCTGAAGGCTTTGGCATACAATCATGTGATTTAGGCTGTGAGGAGAATCCTCTTGAAAAATTAGAGGAATTATTATCAATAAATGGCCCTTGTTTAATTAATGTACCAATCGAAGAAACTGAGAATGTACTTCCTATGGTACCACCTGGAAAAGCAAATATTGAAATGATTGGTGGTGAATATTTATATGATTAATACAAATTTTTATCTTATTGAACTATTAGTTAGAAATCATTCCGGAGTGATGAGCCATATTACAGGATTATTTGCTAGACGAGCGTTCAATCTTGAAGGAATATTATGTGCTCAAACTGGTGATGGTTCAACTAGTAAGATGTTTTTATTGGTTAAAAACGATTCTGTTTTAGATCAAATTATTAAACAATTAGAAAAACTATATGATGTGCTCGAAGTATCCTTACATCAGGATTATGATCAATCTGTTTTTGAGAGCCTTGACAAAGTTTTAAAAATTAAACACGAAAGATTATAAATACTGTTTAAAAAAATAATCATTAATTTAGTCTAAATAATTATTGTTTAAACTATTAATTTTTTTATGTGATTGGTGGCAGCTACAGCTGCTACCCTTTTATCAGGTTTGTTAAATAAAAAAATACAGCCAAATTGTTGACTGTATAAAGAAAAAAGAAAAACCTGTGTTACTTAACCTCAAAGTTTTTAGTAGCTCTTGTTATATATCCATTATTATCTATTTCAGCATATGTTAATACATTTATACATGCAACTGATACTATTCCTTTTGTCTTATCTTTTTCGTTTATTAAAGTATAATAGTCATAGCCCGAATTTTTAATTTTGTCTTTATAGAAATTACTTAAGGATTCCTCGGTTATTTTATCAGGATTATATTTTACTATACCCCTTTTGCCAATTTCTTCTCCTAAATTATTTAATACTTTATCTTCCTTTATCTCCTGCATATTTATTCCTGAATACTTAATGTTATCACTAAAACTTGTCCTAATTTTGTCTGCAAAATTACTATAACCAATTAACGAAAACAATATAATTCCAAATATTAATCCAAAAAACGTTTTTTTCATTTATTTTTCCTCCTAAACCTTATAACATAATTGTATATTGTTTCATACTTTTGTCAAATATACATAACAATTAAACTTATTCACATGAATCATATAATAAATGAATGTAAAATTTAATAGTATATATAAGATTTACAAAATAATATAATAACAATTTTAGAAAAAAGAGCAGTACTAACTTCCTAATACTGCTCTTTTTAAGTAAATAATTTGAAAAGTGTTATTTTTAGATATATTTTAACATAATACTACATTATGCACCACACTTTTTTGTTTTATTAATCTGAATACTTACATATCGTATGTTATTTAGTTTTGATAAATACACCTTAATATTTTTTTATCCTTCTTGTGGCGGATATTCAGATTCCATTGACTCAACTTGTTCTTCAATAGTGAGATCGTCATAAGATATAACTACTACATCTTGTACTGACTCATCACTTGTTTTATAAATTCTACTTTGAAAGATACTATTGTATTTTGCAGCAACCCCACCAGCGTATATTTTTTTTATGGCCTCTATAATTTTAGTATTTTGACTTTTAATTGCATTAACATCATAACCCTGAATTAAACTCCATATTGCAATTTGAGTAGCAAAATATGCTTGATTATCATTATCTACATTTAACTCACTCGCAGACTTGTTAGGGTATCCTGCTGCAAGAATGTTATTAAGTTTCTCATTAATATCTGTACTCATCGTATAACTATGACCTGATGGATAATGTCTATTTATCTCTAAGCAATATGTTACATTTTTACTTCCTTCAATTCTTAATCTATGTACCGAAATATTATTACCATTATACTGAACTGTATTTATTGCCTCCTTTTCTGTAATTATTTTTATCTTTTCTGGCATAGTGGCCCCAATAATATTACTTAATAAAACCATACAAATCATAAATATAGTTGATACTCTTATAAACTTACTTAATTTCATTATAATCACTCCTAACATATTTATATGTATTAAGTTTTTTCTTTTTTTAGCTTATATATACATAATAATCTAAAATTTATATTATAGTTCAATATCAGAAAATAGAAAAACTTCAGTAATAGCTACTTTAACTATTACTGAAGTTTTTCAAAGCATTTTAGTTCTCAAAATATTATTATTTCACTTGAATTATATCTAAATTGATTGAAGAATAACTTCATATCTTAGTATATTATCACTTATTTTTCTAAAGGCCTCTTGAAAAGCACTATAAAAATCATCAATAGTTATATTTTTTTCTATTTCTAAAGCTTTATGCAAATTATTAGTGTTAAATTTATTTTTTGTTACTTCCATTAAGAAAGAGTTTTCAAAATAATTAATTGCGCTTTCCTCCAATCTACCTTTAATTGATTTCACAAGTTTTTCCTTGTCCTCTTTAGATATTTCACCATTAACATTTACTATAATCTTATTTTCAGTAGAATCAAAGCCAACAATATTATATCCATAGTTTAACAACAATTTCAAAATTTTTTTACTATCTTTATTATCCCCACTTTTTAAACTGAAATCGATTATATGTTTCTCCTCTTCATCGCAACATAGGATATAGTTCTGATAATTATCTTTTCGATTTCTAATAATAATTTTATTTTTGCTATAACAATATACACAATTCCTTCTATTACTAATAACGCCATTCCAAACCTCAACTAAATATCCATTATATCTCTCATAAAGCATACTAACTAAAGCCTGCACACTCATTCTTTCTTGATTTAATGATATATTTATTATATTCTCTTTATTCTTTGATTTTATTTTTATTGTTCTTCTGTAACTTTCGCTTTCTTTTTGTATAAGTTTAACTAATTCGATAAAATCACTATTAGTACATGAATTTTCTAATGAATCCTTATGGATCTCATTAAGTTGCATAGTTCCAGCAATTTTATCTTTTGAAATACCGATTTTCTTAGATACATCTGATTTTAATAGATCAGCAAGACTTTCATAATCATTATTAATCCATTTTTCTTTAAACTTTAGTATTTGTTCTTTAACATAACTTCCATCAGTTATAATGCAAAATACTCTATTATTTAGAGTTTCACTGCTAATTTTTTCTTTTAGTACTGAAAGGCTGTTTATATCTTTATTAGATTCTATATTAAATAAAAATACTTCCTTATAATCTTCACATATTCTCTCTTCTAATAGCCTTGTTAAATTATTGCATTGTGTACTTTGTAAATAATCAATAAAAACAACACCTGAAAACTGTTCTTTTTTAGATGGAATTTCCATGTAAACTCTATCAATCATAAGAGAACAAGAACTTCTGATTCCATATAATGCTTTGCATAAATTTTCAAGATCTTTATTTATATAATTATTTGAATTTTCTTGCTCCTCGTTAATGTATTCATAGCCTTCATCGCTATGTATATAATACTTGGAGATTAATTGTAACCACTTATAATATTGATTTTTTAAACTAATTTCAAATTTATTAAAATATAATTCCCAAATATAATCATCCTTTTCTTCACTTATATCCTTCAAATCATTTAATTTTTTTATTTGTTCAAATAATTCAGTAAAGTCTATATCCTCATTCATTTTACTCATAATATCATCTATTCCATAATATTTACTTAGAGATATACCATAAAATTTATTTAGTATTTCAATGAAGTTATCTTGAAATCTTTTTTCTATATTTTTAAGTATAGAGTTTTCATCTTCAATGATGACATCTATTTTGGAATAGGTTTCGTGTAAGGCCTTTAAAATATTATCTTTTAATTCTGATATAAGATTTTCCTCATTCTTCAATGCTAAATAAATAACTATATTATTATTTTCAGATGCTGAACATAATATTTCTGTTGGAAAAGAAACGGGAGTATTTAAGTCTATAGAATCTTTCTCAAAAAAAATTCTAGGTTTAATTATTGATGCCAAAAACCTTTTCTTATATGAATTTGCCGAGCCTATTATGTTGATTCTTGTTTTAGTTTCTTTTTCAATCTTCATTTTCAAATTTCTCATAATACTCTCCTTATTAAACTTTATTTTAAAAAATATTTTTATGTTCTAAATATCTACTATAATAATATTATTATATTTACTTAATATTTATTCCATTTGCTATAACTTCTATATAAATAAAAGATCTCTATTTTTATAATAATTCAGCTGCTATTAGATGTGATTAATTGAAATAAAGAAAGACCATGCAATTCAATTTTGCATGGTCTTATTAAAACTATTGTTCTATAATTCACTAAGTTTTTTATCTACAAGCTCTTTAGCTAACTTTGGATTTGCTTTTCCTTTTGAAAGTTTCATCACTTGACCCATTAAGAATCCAGCACTTTGAGTCTTTCCTGCCTTATAATCTTCTACAGATTGAGGATTATTAGCTATTACATCGGCAACTATTTTTTCTAATTCATCAGTAGAACTAATTTGCATAAGTCCCTTTTCTTCAATTACTTTCATTGGGTCTTTATTTTCATCAAAGATTTCTTCAAGTACTTCTCTACCTACATTGTTACTGATTTTTCCTTCCTCAACAACTTTAAGAAGCTTTGCAAAGTTCTCAGCATCTATTGTAATATCTTGTGATTCTATTTTTCTATCTTTTAAAATTCTTAAAATATCTCCTAGAATCCAGTTTGCAGCAATTTTAGGCGCAACTGCGAATCCTACAACTTTTTCAAAGAACATAGCAAGACCTTTATCTCCTACTAGGATCTCAACTTCTTTTTCTGTAAGTTCATATGCTTTTAGGAATCTTTCTCTCTTCGCATCTGGCATTTCAGGTAGAGAGTTTTTAGCTGCTTCAATTTGTTCGTCGTATATTATGATTGGTGGTAAATCTGGTTCAACAACATATCTATAGTCATGAGCTTGCTCTTTAGATCTCATTGAAATTGTTTTACCCTTTGCAGCATCCCATCTTCTAGTTTCTTGAACTACTTTATGACCTTCACCATAAGTATAAAGTTCCATTTGTCTTCTTTGTTCTTTTTCTAAAGCCTTTTGAAGTTCTCTAAATGAGTTGATATTTTTAAGCTCAACCTTAGTTCCATATTCTTCTTGGCCTACTGGTCTTAAAGAGATATTAGCATCACATCTAAGTGAACCTTGTTCCATACGGCAATCTGAAATCTCACCATATTCTAAGATTGATTTAAGCTTCTTCATAAACGCTACAGCTTCATCAACACTTCTCAAATCTGGTTCTGTAACAATTTCTGCAAGTGGAACACCAACTCTGTTATAATCCACTAATGAAACTGGTTCACCTTCTACGTGAACTAATTTTCCTGCATCTTCTTCTATATGGATTCTATTTAATCTAACCTTAATATGTTTTCCTTCATGTTCAAATTCAACATTTCCACCTGAACATATTGGCTTATCAAATTGTGATGTTTGATAATTCTTTGTAAGGTCAGGATAAAAATAATTTTTTCTATCCATCTTATTGTATTTGTTTATAGTACATCCAAGTGCAGTACCTGCTTTTATTGCTAAATTTACAACTTCTTCATTTAAAACTGGAAGAGTTCCTGGTACCCCTGTGCAAATTGGACATGTATTTGCATTAGGCTCTGATCCAAATTTGTTCGAACAAGAACAAAATATTTTCGTTTTTGATTTTAGCTCTGCATGTATTTCTAGTCCTATTACTGTTTCAAAATTCATTTTTGTCCCCTCCTATAATTCAAGTGCTAATGCTTGTTCTAAGCTATACGCAGCCTTAAATATTTTCTCTTCGCATAACATATCGCCCATTAACTGAATTCCTATTGGTAATCCTTCATTACTTATTCCTGATGGAATTGAAATTGCAGGGTTTCCTCCTAAATTTGCAGTTATTGTATAAATATCGGCCAAATACATAGCTAATGGATCAGTATTTTTCTCACCAATTTTAAATGGTAACACTGGAGATACTGGTCCAGCAATTAAATCGTATTTATTGAAAGCTTCTTTTAAATCATGTTTTAATTTTGTTCTAAACTTATCTGCTTTATTATAATAAGCATCGTAGTATCCTGAAGATAATGCATATGTACCCATCATTATTCTTCTTTTAACTTCTGGACCAAAGCCCTCGCTTCTGCTGTTTTCCATTAATTCATCTATGTTAGTATAATTAGGTGACTTATATCCATATCTTATACCATCATATCTAGATAAATTTGTACTTGCTTCTGCAGAAGACATTATATAATAGGCAGCTAAACCGTCTTTTATAATTGGAAGAGAAAAAATTTCAACTTCTGCTCCTAGTGCTTTTAATGCCTCTAAGCTGTTATTAACTGAAGCTTTAATTTCTTCATCTAATCCTTCACCAAAGAATTCTTCTGGAACACCTATTTTCATTCCCTTAATTCCTTCTTTAAGTGAAGATGTATAATCAATTTCTTTTAAATCTCTAATGCTAGTAGAATCATATTGATCAGTTCCTGATATTATATTTAAAATATAAGCACTATCTTCAACTGAGTTTGAAAATGGTCCAATTTGATCTAAAGATGAACCAAAAGCTATAAGTCCAAATCTTGAAACTAATCCATATGTAGGTTTAAGACCTACAACTCCACAAAATGCTGCTGGCTGCCTTATCGATCCTCCTGTATCAGAACCAAGTGATACAGGTGCCATTTTTCCTGCAACAGCTGCAGCAGATCCACCTGATGATCCTCCTGGAACTCTAGCTAAATCTCTTGGATTCAAAGTTTTCTTAAATGCTGAATTTTCATTAGATGATCCCATTGCAAATTCATCCATATTAGTTTTTCCTATAATTATTGCATCTTCAGCCAATAATTTTTTTACTACTGTTGCATCATATGGTGGAATAAAATCTTCTAACATTTTAGATGCACACGTAGTGTTAACTCCTTCTGTACAGATGTTATCTTTTATAGCTATTGGAATACCTGCAAGTCTTCCTAAACTTTCTCCTGCTTTAATTCTTGAATCAATTTCCTTTGCTTTAGCTAATGCTTCTTCACAAGTAAGCGTTAGGAAAGCATTTACTGTCGGCTCTGTTTTAACTATTTCATCTATATATGACTGTACTAGTGCTTCACTAGTTAACTCTCCAGTTTTAACTTTATCTACCATATCTTTAATATTCATTTTCATTATGCTTTCACCACCCTATTCAATAACCTTTGGTACTTTAATATAAGTATCTTGCATGTCTTTAACATTTCTGAATAAATCATTACATTCAAATGACTTAACTTCATCTTGTCTAATTACTGGTTTCAATTCTACATTTTCGTTATCTTCGTTTATATCTAAATTCAATTCATTTAAATATTGAAAATTATCTAAAATACTTTCAAATTCTTTTGCAAATTTTGCAGCTTCATCATCTGAAAATTTTAATTTAGATAATTTAGCTATATATTTTACTTCATCAATACTAACTTTCATTGCTTTCACCTCTTTAAAATTTTAAGTATCTCTATAACTTAATAGCGTTCTAATTCCTAACTTCCAGAGCACCATATTAGTTACTTATGGATTATTAGAAATTCTATTTAGGAATTTCTAATAATCATATTCAAACTTCTTGTAATTTATCTAATGCTGCCTGAAACTATGGAGTTAATCTCTTCATATCTCTTGGGAATAGAGATGCTTCTCTTATATTACCAAGATTTAAAATTTGCATTGTGATTCTTTCAAGACCAATAGCGAATCCTCCATGTGGCGGCATACCATATTTAAATGTATCTAAATAGAAAGCAAAGTCTTCGATTTTTAATCCCCATCTTTCCATCTTAGCTTTTAGTGCTTCATAATCATGAATTCTTTGACCTCCAGTAGTTATTTCAACACCTTTGAAAATCAAGTCGAAACTCTTGGTCATTTCTGGATTTTCTTCACATTCCATTGCATACATTGGTCTTTTTGCTGTTGGGTATTCTGTTAAAAATACATAATCACAATTATATTTTTCCTTAATATACTTATGGAATAACGCTTCACCTTCATTATCAATATTTCCTACTGGCGATTTTTTATTAAATTCTGTTAGTAGAATTTCTTGAGCCTTAGCAAGTGGAATTCTTGGAATATTAATTTCTTCTGGTAGAACTACATCAAATAGCTTTAATTCTTCAGCACATTTTTCATTTAAATGCTTATATAAAAATCTTATAAAGTTTTCTTCCATATCCATAAGATCTGTTTCGTCTTTAATAAAGCCCATTTCAACGTCTAAACTCACGTATTCATTTAAATGTCTCCATGTATTATGAAGTTCTGCTCTATATGCATAACCAACTTCAAATACTCTTTCAAATCCTGCTCCAACCATCATTTGTTTCCAAAATTGAGGACTTTGTGATAGGAATGCTCTTCTATTAAAGTAATTAACAGTAAACATTTCAGATCCACCTTCAGTTCCTGAGTGAGTTATCTTTGGTGTATGTATTTCCTCAAAGTCATTGTTCTTAAAGAACGTTCTAAATGCTTCTTCAATTTCATTTTGAATTTTAAATATTGCTTTCTTCTTAGGAATTCTAAGACTTACTGTTCTGTAATCTAATTGAGTTTCAAGCGAAGCTTTCTCTTTATAGCTTTGTATTTCAAATGGTAATTTATCGTAAAATACCTTACCTTGTATTTCTAAATTTGTTACTTCAACTTCTATGCCTTTAGGTGATTTTTCATTAGCACGAACTACCCCAGTTACTTCGATTGCATTTTCTAGTCTTAGTCCTTTGATTTGCTCTTTAGTACATACAAGTTGAACTATCCCTGACTTATCTCTAAGCATGATGAAAGAAACATGTGATAGATCACGGATTTTATGAACCCATCCTTTAAGCATTACTGTTTCATCGCCATTTACAACTAAATCTTTAACAAATATTCTCTTCATTATTATTACTCCTTTTTCAATTTATTGCTTATTTTTACATTTGGTTTTTATCCGATAGATAGCATCCGTAAAACTCCAACTTTTTGAAGTTAGATATAACGGCTGCACGCTCCTGGACAATGTACCCCTTGAGGATATAAGTTCAACTAGGATTCAGATGCCTGAATCAAGTTTCACTTTATAAATATACTCTTTATTAAGAGAATTTTTTCAAATTAGGTAACAAAAAAGTCCCTATGCTTAATGCATAGGGACGAGATTACTTTCGCGGTACCACCCTAGTTAGTTTATAAAAAACTCACCTCAAACAAGCACAAAACAGCTAATATGTTTTATACCCTCCAATTTTAACGGTATGGACCCGATTAAGCCTACTCTTCTTTCAAATTTCAGTTAATTGCTCCGAAGTGTTCTTCAATTCAAGATTCATACAGATATTCCACCATCATCTGCTCTCTTAAAATCATCTATTTGAATTTACTTTTCTTCATCATAGCATATATAAATTTTCATTTCCAAAAATTAAATTCTTAAATTACTTATAAGCCTATCGCTTATGAAATTCATTATATTGCAAAATAATTCATAAATCAATACTTTTTTCTAAAAATTTGTTAACATTTTTTCAAATAATACTGCTTAATGAATATTTTACCGCAGATTTACTTGGTTTAACAATTGAATATATTTATATTAAAATTAATAATTATACAGTATTATAGATTTTTCATTAACACGTATCTATTCAAACCACCATATTTTAATTTCTCAGTGATAATATTATAACCAAGTTTTTTAAATGTATTTAAGCTATAGATATTTTCAGGAGCAACAGTTGCACAAATGTAATTCATTTCTCTTCTGATTCCTATATCTTCAAGACTTTCGCACATAATTTTTTGCAGGCTATTTCCTCTGTACTCTTGTTTTACTAAAGTGGATTCAATTTGTCCAACTTTTAAAAGTTCTTCTTTTTTAATATTTACATCATATCCATAGTTATGTTCTTCATATCCATACTCAATATATACACCAATAGCGATTAACTCATCCTCATTCATAGATAAACATCCAATAATTTTTCCCTTACTTTTTATAGTTTCCTCAAATTCTTCTTTCTCAGAACAAGCATAATGATTTTTATCTTCTAAACCATTATAAATAATTTTTTGAAAATCCATTATTTTATTTATATAAGTTAAATCTAATTCTTTTAACTGTGCCTCTATTTGTCTTCCGTCTTTTCTATTTAAAATTATTTTATTCATTTTTATCCAACAAGAATATATCTAAAACTAATAATTCTTGTCAATTTCCCCCTTAATATTATTTATTTGAATTATAATATATCTAAATAGTATATGCAAATTTTATCTGATATGTAGCATTGTGAAATCCCACCGAACCAAATTTAATTTAATACTTTTTATGCAAAAACCATTAAAAAATGCTTTAAGACACTAATAAATCCTAAAGCATTTGTGAAACTAATAGTGTACTCTGATGAGCCAAAACTTTATTTTTTTATCGCTCCAGCCTAAATCCCATGGAACATCATTTCTATCAGAATTATGGCAAGTAACTAATGAATAACCTTTTGAATCAGCACCTGTAACCATAGATACATGGGTGATATCTCCCTTTTTTTCATAAGCAACAAAATCACCTGGAAGAAGCTTATAAGATGCTTTATATACTTTTTCATAGCTTCCTTTAGCAACAAGAGAAGCTCTTCCGCTGTTTAGCATATAATATGTAAATTTCCCTGCATTTACCCAAGGTCCTGTAGCACTTCCGTTATCATAATTCCATGTTGAATTCTCTTTAAATTTTGCACCTTCATGCAAAATTTGTGATGCAAAATTTGCACAATCGCCACCTTCTGGATTAAAATCCCGATATTTATTATTATATTTAAATCCATATTCTTCTTTTGTAGCTGCACCACAATATTTATCTGCATATTCCTTTGCACCTTTTCTTTTATCATTAATTCCAGATAAATCTCTTGAAGGTTGAGAGGCTATATATTCTTTAATTGTATCAACTTTAATTGATTCTAAACTTAAAGAATCTGCAAATGGATCAGTATACCATTCTTTAGTAATTATCCATCCACTATCTCTTTTTGTTAATTGAAATGAGTGATATGTACCAATTCTTGAACTATTTATTTGTTCAGGTTGATCAGGATATATATATTTATATTCTGCATTACATAATATACTAAATGAGCATTTGTTATCTCCAACTTTAGACTTTCTTATAACGATCCTTGGAATTATATCAACAAATTGAATCCCCTGTTTTTCCGCCCAATTATTTACATACTTCGCTTTCCTTTGTTCATATTCATATGCCCACTGACCATATTTGGTATCAGTGGCATATAAAGATTTTATTGAGTCTAAATCTTTATTTAAGATAGCTTTATTTTTTATCGAAAAAATATTTTGAACTATATCACATATTTCATCATTTGAATTGTTATCAGCTAGTGCAACTAGTTCAATAGGTTTAAATAGTGAAATTATTATATAAATAGTAGAAATACTTGTGATAAGTAACAAACTCTTTCTTTTTTTAGAGAGTCGCATATTTAATACCCCTTTCTAAACGAATATCATTCTATTGTAATGCATTATCTATTATTTCGATGTGATTTTTAGTGTTCTCATCTACTGGTGAACCGTCATACCACTCATGATTCCCATCCCATTTTCCAAAATATTTTGCTTTTAAAATTATTTCTGGTCTATATTCAAAATGTAAGATATCAAAATGATTCCATTTTCCACCCCAAACAAAGTTATTCCTCTCAAAAGCTTCGACTAATTCTTTTGGGTAATCTAATAGCCTCTTCTGCCCTTGTATTTCTGAACTCCATTTCCAGTAATCCCTTTTATCACTTTTTAAGTCAATAGCAATTCCATAAGAATGTGGACTGAGCCTTCCTGTTCCTGAAATAACTCTGTAATTATAGGTTCCACTAGCTGGATAAAGAATGCTACCAATATCTCCTCTTGTTTTAGCTAAGGGTATAAGCTCTTTAAAGACAGCATCTAGAGATGCATTAGCTTTATTATTTTTATTAAATTGATAATTTGTATATCCAAATTTCAAGTTAGTTAAATTTTTCTCTATAACTCCTTTAGAACCACCATAAACTTCACTAAAAAGTTCATAATGCCTTGCTCTGCCTGGATCAAAATCTTTTTTCATAATCTCGGTAGTCATTTGCAGTGGATATTCCTGCTCTAACATGTCTTGTAAATCTGGATTAGCCAATTTTTCCTCATGATTCTTATTTTTCATATCATCATATATAATTTTCTTTCCTGATTTCATTATTAGGTAAACTTCATCATCACTTTTCTTTTCCACACCCTGAATATACTCAGGGTAAGCTAACATAAGGATTAATACATCTTGTTTCATCTGTGTTTTATAATCTTTTTCCGCAGGCACCTTTGATATTACAGGTATGTTAATAATAATTAATATTGATACAATAAAAATATTTATTTTTTTCATAAAAATTCACCACCTTTTTTGACCCTATAAATATATACTGTCCCAAGAATAATCATACTATGTACAATAATTTATTTGTAATGAAAAGATATAGGTTTATATTTGTAAATTTCTGAAATTTTTATCTAGCTTTTGTGAGTATATATAAATTATTATCATTATTTTTTTACATGACATATTTTTTTGTTAAATATCATGTTATTTAATGTAGAGAAAAGAGGTAATATAAGGTATAATTGTATTTAAATATGTTCTAAACTTATTTAGTTAACTTTGATTATTAAAAAATAAGAATAGGAGGACTACCATATGAAAAATACCTTAAAAATCAAAAGAAGATTAGCTATAGTACTTTTCTTAACATGCATATTAATAAACTTTGAGAGCATTTCTGTAAAATCCAATGAACTTAATAAAAATATTCTAATCTTAAATTCCTATTCTAGTGGATATGATTGGACAGACGGACAAAATCAAGGAATTGTTGACACTTTAGACTCTAAGGATAATATTATAAAATACGTAGAATATATGGATTGGAAAAGATATAATTCAAAAGAAAGTTTAAATAATTTCTATGAATATTGTAAAAACAAATATTCAAACAAAAAAATAGATTTAATAATTACAACAGACGACGCTGCTTTGAACTTTGCAATAAAGTACAGAAAGGATTTATTCTCAGATGCACCATTAGTATTTGGTGGCGTTAATAAGGACTCTGCCGATACAATATTGAAAGATATTTCCAATGTAACAGGTGTTTATGAATGTATCGATCCTGAAGGGACTATTGAAGATGCATTAAAAATTAAACCTGAAACAAAAAATATCTATGTAATTCATGATAATACTGAGACTGGAATTGCCTATTATAATTTAATTGAAAAATTTGTATACTCACTAAATAAAAATCTTACTTTATATGATTTAGGTAACTATAGCTTTGTAGAAATATGCAATATAACTTCATCTCTAAATAATGACAGTATTATTCTTTTAGATGCTTATAGTTCTGAATATAATGGTTTTTCTCTTCCTTTAAAAAAGATTTCACATATAATTTCTAGTAACAGCTCCGTACCTGTTTTTACCACATCAGAAGCATTAGTAGGTGAAGGATGTATTGGTGGTAGTACACTTAGTGCTAAAGTTCATGGAAAGGATATTGGGGATCTTGCACTTAGAGCTCTTGACGCTGAAGATATAAACACAAATTCTTACGGTGATAAAAAATCACTCCGCTCTATCTATGACTACAATGTACTCAAAAAGTATAATTTAACATCAGCAATACTCCCACAAAATAGTATTGTTATCAATAAGCCATTTTCATTTTATGAAACATATAAAGTCCAAATTTATATTGTTTTATTAATATTTATAATTCTTATAATATTAATCATATATCTAATAATTAATATTAGGAAAAGAATTGAAGTTGAAAAAAAGCTCATTGAAAACAATGAGGAAATTAATGCCCTATATGAAGAGCTGCTTGCATCTGAAGAATCATTACAAATGAATTATGGGGAATTGAATAGAAGACAAAATGACCTGCTTTTAAGTGAAGAAAAATACAGATTAGTAGCTGAATCTACCAATGATATAATTTGGGAGGAAGATGTAAAAGATAATACAAGGAAATTCTCTGATAAGCTGTTTGAAATACTTGGTTATACTGGTAATGAATTAAGTACCTATTTTGATTGGTATAACATAATTCATCCAATGGATAGAAATATTGTAGAGAAAGCAAGAGAACAATATCCCAATAGAAGCGTTGAAGAAAATAACATCGAATACAGAGTTCGATGTAAAAATGGACAATATAAATGGATTACTTCAAATTCTAATCCACAGCACGATGAAAATGGAAAAATAATAAAAATATTTGGGGCTTATAAAGATATAAGCAAATTGAAAGAAAATCAATTAGAAATAAACGACCTTGCATTTTATGATTCAATTACTAAACTTCCCAACAGAGTATCCTTATACGATACAGTACCAAAAATAATAAATTCAGCAATAAATTTTACAATGTTTTTTGTGGATCTTGATAATTTTAAAATAATAAATGATTCTTTTGGTCATTCAGCTGGAGATAAATTGTTAGTATTGGTAACTCAACGTCTAAATTCTATGACAAAAAATGAGTTTACAGCTTTCAGACTTGGCGGTGATGAATTTATTATAATTTATAAAGGTCTAAATGATAAAAAAAATATTGAAGATATAGCAGATAAAATCCTTTATAAAATCTCACAACCATATAAAATAGATGATAATTACTTTTATATAAGTGCAAGTATAGGTATAACATCTTATCCTGAAAACGGTAATGATCTTAGTGAATTGCTTAAGAATGCTGATACTGCAATGTACAAATCAAAAGAATCAGGAAAAAATAAATATACATTTTTTAATGCAGCCATGGGAGAAGATACCTTAAAGAAAATAAATCTGCATAATAATTTACAAAATGCAATCAAAAATAATGAATTTATTTTATATTATCAACCAATAACAGATGTTATTAGTGGAAAAATAGTTGGTATGGAGGCTTTAATAAGATGGTTTAATCCTAAAGAAGGCTTAATTTCTCCAGATAAATTTATAGCTGCTGCTGAGGAATCAGGACAGATTATTGAAATAGGAACTTGGGTCATAAAAAATGCTTGTCATTTTGCCAAAGAGCTTTTAAATAAAGGACATAGAGATTTCTATATCTCAGTAAATGTATCTGCAGTGCAACTTATACAAAAAAATTTCAAAGATGTATTATTTAGTATCATTAATGAAACAGGTATACTTCCTGAAAATTTAATGTTAGAGATTACAGAATCTGTATTTATGGAATCTTTTCACGATATGTCAACTCTATTTTCAGATATTAGAGAGCGAGGTGTAAAAATAGCTCTTGATGATTTTGGTTGTGGGTATTCTTCACTGACATATTTAAAAAATCTTCCTATGGATTCAATAAAAATTGATAAATCTTTTATAGATGACATCTTAAGTACTAATGAGAAAAATTGCATTGTTGGGTTAATAATAACTCTCATGAAACAGCTTGAATTTAAAGTTATAGCTGAAGGGATTGAACAAAAAGAGCAGCTAGAATATATAAAAAAATACAAATGTGACTATTTTCAAGGCTATTTAATCAGCAAGCCAGTTACAAAAGATCAAATTCTAGAACTACTCGATGTATAGATAACCCAACTATAACTTAGACTTATGCATATAACCAACCGAAAGAGAAGGTACTCTGTTTCTCGGTTGCTAGAAAAAATTAACTGTGGATTTCTACCAGCAAAAGTTGCACCAGTCCTGCTTGCTCCTTAGGCAAGCTAATGACAAGCAGGACTGGAACAACTTTTACTGAAGAAATACCTACAGTTATTTTGGTACTGTATATAGTGTAAATACTACCCAAGAAATAAGGTTAGTATTTGCACTTATTTTATTTATAATTAAGGGAGTAATTGGTCTGACGACAGCTATTTTGGATTAATAACATCCGTTTGAGAAACTGTCAGCCATCCTTTATTATAAAAATTCGATTAAGCAGGTTGAAACCTTAGAGGCTTTCGTGTAACTAACCAAAATGAATTCTAATAAGTGTAGATGGGTACAATTACGAAAAAAATATATCTGGAGGTCACTTATGATAAGTGTAGGAATTGATGTATCAAAAGAAAAAAGTACAGTATGTATATTGAAACCATGCGGCGAGATTGTTAAATCTCCATATGAGGTTACTCATACAGAAAATCATCTATTGGAATTAACATCATTGATAAAATGTTTTAATGAAGAAGTAAGAGTCGTAATGGAAGCGACAGGAACTTATCATTTGCCAGTACTTAGTTTTCTTAAAGAGCATGGTATTTTTGTAACTATTATTAATCCACTAGTAATGAAAAAATATGCAAGTATAGTTCTTAGAAAAGGAAAAACAGATAAGTTAGATGCTATAAAGATTGCTAGCTATGGAATAGATAACTGGTTTCATTTAGTTAACTATGAATCAAGTGAAGATGTTTATAATGAACTACGTCTTCTTGGAAGACAATACAGTCACTACATAAAACTCAGGGTAGAAAGTAAATTATCATTAACTTCAATGCTTGACCATACAATGCCAGGAATTAAAAAAATGCTACAAAATCGATCTGATAAACCCGAAAAAGATAAATTAAATGATTTCGTTGAAGAATACTGGCACTATGATAACATTGCAGTAAAAAGTAAGGAACAGTTTATTAATAGTTATAAAAATTGGGCAAAAAAGAAGGGATACCAACAAAGCGAAGCGAAAGCCATAAAGATATATGACTTGGCTCAACAAGGAATCCCTACTCTATCTTCCAATGCCCCATCGACCAAAATGTTAGTATTGGAAGCTGTTAGAGTTCTTCGTGAAGTAGATAAAACTCTTGCATTGATTTTATCACAAATGCAAGAATTAGCAAAGTCTCTAAAGGAGTATGCTGTTGTTCGTGAAATGGGTGGAGTAGGTGACATTATTGCACCAAGACTAATAGCAGAAATAGGCGATATCAGAAGATTTCATAGCGGAAAAGCTTTAATAGCATATGCAGGCATTGATGCGCCACCATATCAATCAGGGCAATTTAACGGAACGCGAAGGAGAATATCTAAGAGAGGTTCTGCTACATTAAGAAAAACTGGATTTGAAATAATGAAATATTTAAAAATTAATAAACCTGAGAGTAATTCAGTATATTTATTTATACTAAAAAAAGAGGCGGAAGGAAAAGCTTCAAAAGTAGCAAAAATTGCTGGATTAAATAAATTTTTAAGAATATATTATGCTAGAATAAAAGAAGTATATAAATAGAATCTAATTTAATAATCGGAAGCTTGGACCAGAAAAATAGCTGGTCTAATTAGTATGCAATAAAATATAAAAAATAATTAAAAAACCTGCTATAAAAAGTATTGACTTTCATTAGCAGGTTTCTCAATGCAACACTACGAAAAAGAGTACCTTCTCTTTCTGGTATGGAAAGCATTTCAAGGTATAAATCAAATTCGTAGTTTGGATATCTATAAGGGGGTGTGATTAACCATAATTTCACATTAGATAAGCCCTTATGAATTAGTAGATTAGACATTTGATTTTCCATATCTTGATGTATAAAAAAGACTTTATCACACTCTCCTATAGATAAGCAACATGTAACCTTAACATATACTTTGAAATATAACCCAAGTAGAAATGAGTAGCATACTTTTGTGGAATGTTTCATAAGGAATAAAAGTATGCTACTTATTTCGGTGAGTTTATTACATAAATCTAATTCTTATCATAAAATTCAAAGACTTCTTTTAAGTAAGGCCTTTGGATTTCATCTTTTTCGAAATATATTTCGTGCCTTGAGTTATCTACTTTTATTATTTTACAATCCTTTGCGGCTTTTGCAAATTTATTTTCTCCTTCTGGTTTTACATAGGTGTCATGTCCAGCTTGAAATAATAATACGGGAATTTCAACTTTTGAAGCATTTTTCTCTTTTACAATTTCCTCAGTTGTTATAAATGCTTGCTTTGTCCAATTATAACTTGCGCCACCTCTTTGTAGCTTTTCATTATCAACAACGATATTATGGAAGTACTCATATCGATTAAGAGAGGTTGTACCAATTTCATCTTTATTGTATACAGGTGTGTAGGGCTTTTTACCTAATACATATGCTCCACCATTTCCAATTGCAACTTCAAAATCAACAATTATCTCTGCTAAAAATTTAGGAATATTTCCTGTATTAACTTCTAACATTGGCGCATTTAATATAGCAGCATCAAAATAATTAGGATAATCTTCTAAAAATTTTGTTCCAATTGCTCCTCCCATAGAATGGGCAAATAAGAATATTTTTTTATTATCTTTGTTTGGTATAACAATTTCATCCATGAAACTTTTGAAATCAGTAACATACTGATCGAAATTCTTTACATCTATTTGAGTTTTGTCTGCTATTCCAAGTGTCCCTGATCTTCCATGTCCTCTATGTTCAATTCCAAAGACATTATATCCATTTTTAAGAAAATAATAAATAATTTCATGGTATTTTTCTAAACTCTCAGTATATCCATGTGAAATTACTATACTTGCTTTTGCATTTTCAGCTTCATACTTTTCATAGTATAATTTCACGTCTTCATCTCCATTAATATATCCTGACTCCATTCTTGCATTTATATACGGTTCAACAATACTTTTCATATCACTCTCATAATTATTTTCTGAAATATAGAAATTGTCTGTATTATTATTTGTAGTTGAAGCATTTACAACAGGATTTAATACATTAATATTCGCAAAAAATTCTACAAATAGCATTATAAATATGAGCAACACTTTTAATCTAAACTTTAATTTTTTAATATCGTAATTCATCGATTAATCCCCCTACTCAGTTAAAGGTTTAGGTGTTATTTTGACTAAATCTTCTGTATAAAATAAAAAGCTGTATGTACAGCTAATTATCTCTTAATTATTCTAAAATTGAAATTACCCATTTACTGCAAGCAGTACATTTGTGAACAGTTATAACAAACAAATCAAATTTCTTATTATGTGCAATTATACCCATTGCATCTCTTTCTTCTTTTGTAACAAATTCATCATTCTCATCAATATATCCTATAATTTCAACTAAGTAATTTTTCTTAGTTTCATCGCAGCAACCATTCGATCCAGCTACTTCTATCATTTCATAATCTAAATCTGGACTTAACTCACTTATGATGTCTATTATATCTTCATAATCTTTAATATCATCAACGAAATCCTCCTCATAAAATTCTAAATCTTTTACTTGAAATAATTTATTCATATTTTTAACTCCTCTTTTGAATTTCATAAAAACCAATCATAATTAAAATATTATAATATGTTATATTGTTTTGCAAATAAATTGATATAATATGCATTCATTTTTTTCCACTAGTTCTAATTATACATTAATTTAAGCACAAAAAAATAGTAGATTCATCTTTTTAAAGTATAAATAATGAATCTACTATTCTTCTTAATTTTCTTCTATAAGTTTTCTCAGTTTATTTTGAACCAGCCATAATTTTTTTTGCTTTCTATTAAAAGCAACCATTCTATTTTTGTTATTTTTATTTTCATCAATCAGCCTTATATATTCTGCATCTGCAATTTTTAAAGCATCTTCAATTACTAAAAGATCCTCTTTAGTAAACATTAAATCCCCTCCGTTAATAATAGTTTTTATAAATCATATTAATATTTTCCGGAGTTAAATTTTATCACTAAAGGATGAAAAATTCAATAATAGAAGTTCTTCTTTGACTATTTTTTAAAAATAATTATTACTTTAAATAAATCCCCATCGATATCAATATTAAAAGTTCCTCCTTGAACCTCAACAAAACTTTTTGCAATTGCAAGTCCAAGCCCTGAGCCTTCAGTATTTCTTGATTTATCTCCTCTTTGAAATCTCTCCACTATATCAAAAGGATCAAATTCAATTTCTTCTGCAGACATATTTTTTATTGTTATTTTAACTTTGTCTTCTTCATCTATTATATCTACATATACTCTTGAACCTTCCATTGCATATTTAACTACATTAATTAAAAGATTTTCAAAAATTCTATATGTCTTTTGGCTATCTAATTCCAAAATAGTTTTATCTTTAGGATAATTGTTCTTTATATATAGTTTGGATTTCGTTATTTTGTCATCTAGTTCAATTTGTGTCTGTCTCATTAATTCTACAATATCTACATTCACAAGATTTAGACTTATATCTCCACTCGTAGCTCTGCTCACCTCAAATAAATCTTCAATCAAGAACTTTAATCTCTGAGATTTTTTATCTATAGTATCTATATATGATTTGCATTCTTCATCAGCTATATTGCTTTTTTTTAGTAAATCAACATAAGTTATTATTGATGTTAGCGGTGTTTTTAAATCATGTGAAACATTCGAAATAAGTTCTGTTTTCATTTTTTGGCTTTTAATTTCTTCATTAACTGCTTTTTTTAATCCACTTTGTATTTTTTCTATTTTATCTTTTAAAGGATTAAACAAACCTAAATCACTATTAATTTTTACATCTATATTGCCATTGGAAATTTTTTCGGTCTCATTGGATAGTATTATAAATTTATTCTTTATATCTTCATAGTGTTTTCTTATTAAATAAAATAACCCAATGCTATAAATCAGTAAAAGAACTATTCCAAAAAACCAGAATATGCAGCATATTGATGTAATTAACAAATTTATGCCAATAACTTTTATAATAAACTTATTAGATTTGTCATTTAAATCTATATGTCCTATATAATTAATTAAGTTATTAAAACACTTTTTCAAGAAATTCACTATTTTTATAATTAACAATCTTTCCTTAAGATATTTAAGTATTCCAGTATTAATTATAAACTTTAAGAGCATAGCCCCTGCAAAAATAGCATAAATAGTTATAGTCCATATAATTACATTCATCGTAATTATGGCAAAATTTTCTAATGATTTATCCATTCCAGGTCTAATGAGTGTATTCTTTAAAGTTTCAATAATAGTAGATGCAAGGACAAATCCAGAACCAATTCCTCCAAAACCTAAAATCAAACAGTTAATCTCGAATGATAACTTTTCTAAATACTTAATTCCAAATACATTTCTTCCAATTCTATAAGGTACTAATAACGCTAATATTAACATAAAACCGAATATTGATAAAACAACAGTAGCTACAGCTCTGTTATATATTCTATTTTGTGAATTATCTACAAGTGAACTTATTGTATCGGAATATTTTAAATCCTTAGGAATTCCATAGACAAAAGTCACATTTTTAATAGGATTAAATTTTATATTATTTATAATGATATAATTATCATTCCAAACTTTTTTCATTGTAAGATCTAAAAACCTATTTCTTATTACATAATCATCAGAACCATAAACCTTATTTACAGCGGCTACTCCATTTTCATCATACTTTACTACCATGTAAAACGCATATTTATCGGTTAAAGATTGACTTTTAGTTTCATCTTCTAATAAACTTAAATCATTTTCCGTATTAGTCTTCTTCATAGACATATCGTTACTATGAACTAAATAATTCAAATTTTTATAGTCATTATTTAGATTATCTTTCCATGAGTCTAAAATATTATCAAAGTTTCTAGGTACATCCAAATCATTATTTGACTCTCCATTATTATTTGAATTTTTCTCATATGATTTTATATAAATTTTCTCAGCGCTTAATTCTTCTTGACTTGTTTGGCTCAAAAGGTCTTTATATAAAACATAATTACTTTGATACATAGTTCTCATCAATTCATAATCTTCATAAGGTTGTGAAGGTTCTCCCTTCGACAATTCCTTTATCTTTGGATAAAAGTTAAAAATGCCCATTGACATTATTATAAGTATTGTAAATGCTACTAAATTAGTAATATATAAATTTTTACTGCTTTTCAATTTTGTATCCAACTCCCCATACCACCTTTAAATATTTCGGATTTTTTGTATCTATTTCTATTTTTTCTCTTATATTTCTAATATGAACCATTACTGTATCTGTGTTAATCGCCTTCTCATTCCAAACTATTTCATAAATTTCTTCAGCTGAGAAAACTCTTCCTGGTTTTTTCATAAGTAAATGTAAAATCTTAAATTCTATTGGTGTGAGCTTTACTAAATCCCCATCTAAAGTCACTTCTTTTGTATTAATATTTAGTTCTAATCCGCCAATTACAAAATTATTATCCTTTTCTGTTGAATCATTTACTACTCTTAAGTATTTTGAATATCTCCTAAGTTGAGAATTAACCCTAGCTAATAATTCCATTGGATTAAATGGCTTAGTCACATAATCATCTGCACCTATATTAAGTCCAAGTATCTTATCCATCTCTTCAGATTTTGCCGTTAACATAATTACTGGAAATTCATAATTCTCTCTTAATTTCATGACCATTGTTACGCCATCCATTTTCGGCATCATTATGTCTACTATTGCCAAATGTAGATTTTGATTTTCAATAACCTCTAATCCTTCTACTCCATTACTTGCTCTAAAAACATTGTAACCCTGATTTTTTAAGTATATTTCTATGCCATCACCTATCTCTTTTTCATCTTCTACAATTAAAACATTATACTGATTCATAATTATTAAACACCCTCACTTACTATAATTAACATTCTATTATAATATCACATAAATTTTATTCTATATTATTATGAGAACTATGTTATAAATTCATTAAAATTTGAGTTTTTCCTTTTAATAGTATTGGTATTTTTAAAATGTAAGATATTGAGTGCATAATAGTACTAATAAGGATTTAATTTTCAAAGCAATATAAATAAAATATTTTAACATCTTATCTCACCCTAATTTTTATTTCTTTCATATTTCACCTCAACCTTTCTTAAATTACGCCAACTTCTCATAACTACAATTAATAATATATAATTTAAAAATTAAGATAAACTATATTTAAAACGAAAGAATTTCTAAAGAAAATATTAATAATCTATTAGATTACTTTAATAGATTATTAGATTACTTTAATAGATTATTAAAAAAGGCCACATACATATTCTTTTGCGAATATTATGTGACCTTTTTCTAAGAAAAACCCTTTAATAAATTATTATATTCATCTGTTATATTTAAATATTTAGCCATTAAATCACTTGACTCTTTTGTTGCTTCTTTAATAATAAAATCGTAATTTTCTATAAATAGGTTTGCGATATTCTTATCAATTTTATTATACTGAGTCATGTTTTTTAAAATTTTTATTACTTTTTCTTTATTAAACTCTTCTTTATAACTTCTAACGCCTAATAAAGCACTTACTATATCTCCAATTGCTACAATTCTCATTTCCGGCGTTATATCACTGTTCTTAAGCCCAAATGGATATCCAGAACCATCAAGTTTTTCATGGTGAAGAGTACCAATATCTCTTATGTCATCTACTTTTAAATCACTTAAAATATTATATCCAATTATTGCATGACTTTTCATAACTTCG
Organism: Clostridium chromiireducens; assembly: GCF_003575225.1. Lineage (NCBI taxonomy): Bacteria > Bacillati > Bacillota > Clostridia > Eubacteriales > Clostridiaceae > Clostridium > Clostridium chromiireducens. The sequence continues at coordinate 263,817 of NZ_QXDJ01000003.1, forward strand.
AATTCTTCATCTGTTAACTTTCCTGGCTTCTCTAATATTTCTATTGGTATAGCTATCTTTCCTATATCATGTAGTGCTGCTGCAACCTTTATTTCTTCTAAAGTATCCTCATCTAAACCGTACAATTTTGCTATTTGATAACTTACAGCTTCAACTAATATTGTATGTTTGACTGTTGCCTCGCTTCTGAAATCAATTGAGTATGCCAACATTTTGCTATATGAAATTATTTCTTCTCTTGTAACTGTTTTAGTTCTCAAAAAATCATATAATTCTTCCACATATGATCCATCTATTAACTTATCAATAAGGTTATTCTTCGCATCGGCATCAATTAATAGTTCAATATACTCTATTAAATATTCTTTTTTATTATTCATCATATAATCAATTGTTGAAGCCTTCTTAAACGAATATATTCTATCTATATTATCTGCAAAATTCAATAATAACCCTTCTTCAGATATTATATCTATCTTATTTTCCGTATAATACATAGATGAAAAATGGTGCGTTAATACTACCTTATATAACTTTGAAAGTGGAGAGAAATATTTTATAAATAAAGATCCATAAATTGCATGATCAAATGGAGCTACGGTATCAATTGTCACTAGCTTGTCCCTCTCAGCCACTTTGTAGGCACCAATATCGTGAAAAATAGATATTGCACAAAGTTCAAGGATTTCTTTTTCACTATGACGCCCCTGTGCTCTTAGTAAATTTAACATTATGTATGCAACTCTTTCCCCATGATTTAATAACCTATTATCTACTGAATTAATTGCTCTATGTATAACTTGAATTATTTGCTTTAATGTTACTTCCGATTTTTTCTTCATTTTTCCTCCTGATTGCAAGGAATAAGTTTGATAAAAGTTAAATATATTTTTTATCAGCTAAATTATATAAATACTGTTTAATACCCATAATAATTCCTTTATGTATTAATATTATTATAACACCATTTATCAATACAAAAAAGACATATATCACCATAAACCGCGGATAGTAACATTAACTAGTAATTTTTCCTTATAAATAAAAAGTTATCTTAGAGATAATAATCTCGTAAGATAACTTTTATTGATTTAATTATTTATCTTATATCTCTATTGTTGAGTACTATAAGTATTATCTTTTAACATAACATCATGAGAACTTCCTTCGACAATACTTGTTGAAGATACTAAAGTCATTTTTGCATTCTTTTGCAATTCAGGGATAGTAAGTGCTCCGCAGTTACACATTGTTGATTTAACTTTATTTAACGATATTGTAACATTATCTTTTAAGCTTCCTGCGTATGGAACATATGAATCAACACCTTCTTCAAAAGATAACTTCTTATCGCCACCAAGGTCATATCTTTGCCAATTTCTTGCCCTATTAGAACCTTCACCCCAATATTCTTTCATATAGCTTCCATTTATATTAACCTTATTAGTTGGACTTTCATCAAATCTAGAAAAATATCTGCCAAGCATTACAAAATCTGCTCCCATTGCCAGAGCTAAAGTAATATGATAATCATGAACTATACCACCATCTGAACATACTGGTATATAAACTCCTGTTTTTTCAAAATATTCATCTCTAGCTTTAACTACATCAATTAGTGATGTTGCTTGTCCTCGGCCTATTCCTTTTTGCTCACGAGTTATACAAATAGAGCCTCCACCGATTCCCACTTTAACAAAATCAGCTCCTGCTTCTGCTAAAAATAAGAAACCATCTCTATCAACTACATTTCCAGCTCCTACTTTAATATGTTCACCAAAATTTTTATGTATATATTGGATTGTAATCTTTTGCCATTCCGAAAAACCTTCTGATGAATCAATGCATAAAACATCTGCTCCTGCATTTATTAATGCAGGTACTCTCTCCGCATAATCTCTAGTATTAATTCCGGCACCTACTACATATCTTTTTTGAGAGTCAATAAGTTCGCTTGAATTTTCTTTGTTGGCCGAATAATCTTTACGGAATACCATGTATTTTAGCTTTTGATCTTTATCAACTAATGGTAGCATATTTAATTTATTATCCCAAATAATATTATTAGCTTCTTTTAAAGTAATATTAGCATCAGCATATATCAATTCATTAAAAGGTGTCATAAACTCTGATACTTTAGTACTCATATCCATTCTAGTAATTCTATAATCCCTGCTTGTTACGATACCAAGAAGTTTTCCATTAGGTGTCCCATCTTCAGTAACCGCCACTGAAGAGTGACCTGTCTTTTCCTTCAAATCTACTATTTCAGCTAGCGTAGAATCTGGCTTAACATTAGAATCACTAGTAACAAAGCCTGATTTATAATTTTTAACTTTTGCAACCATGGCCGCTTCATTTTCAATCGATTGTGATCCGTAGATAAATGAAACTCCGCCTTCTTTTGCTAAAGCAACTGCCATATTATCATCTGAGACAGATTGCATAATAGCTGAAACCAATGGAATATTCAGACTTAAAGATGATTCTTCACCTTTCTTAAATTTAACAAGAGGTGTTTTCAAACTTACATTCTGAGGAATGCAGTCTGTTGAAGAATAACCTGGTACTAGTAAATACTCTCCGAAAGTATGGGATGGTTCATTGAAATAATATGCCATTTTATCTTGCTCCTTTTTACAATTTAGATATTTTATTCTATATAATAATACACTTTCCATGTTATTGTCAACATACTTATTATACTAATGAAAGGTTTATATAACCCTATTATTTAAAGACTTTTATAGAGTAGTTTAACAATTTTCAAGCCATATTGGAATAGCTTTCTTAAGCTGGCCTCCACAACGAGATAATTCTCCCATAACATGTTCAATTCCACTTTCTGTTTTAAACCAGTTATCCTTAGTGATATCTTCTATATCAACAGGACATACAATGAATTCTGCTTCAGGATATGCAAGGCTGTAAAACATTAGGCAGCGTTTTGCGTGAAAGGACTTGCAACAAATTATAGCTTTTTTAATCACTAAATTGTGTTTGTCAGTAACTTCACGAGATTTAAATGCATTTTCTCTTGTCCAAACCGCATCATCTTCTTTAAGTATTGCAGTTTCATTTACTCCATAGGACATAATAACATCTTTCATAAATTCCCATTCTGTTTTAAAGTTTCCCCTGTATTTATCTTTTTTAGTCATGGTTCCTGGGAAGTATCCCTTACTCATGCTATACTTTCCCGAAGGTAAGATATAAGGAGCATGTCCATCAAGCCAAATTTTTGCTGCATTTTCTGCTGGCTCTGGCCAGGAACCACCCGGAACAAAAATAATATCAGCTTTTTCAGGTTTGTCCTCAACAAAAATATACGAAGTTATTTCCTTAATAAATTCCATACCCTTTATTCCCATAATTCTCCCCTTTATTAAGATATAAAAATATTAATGCATTTCAGTTTTGATAAAGTTATTCATTATCAAAATCTCTCCCAATATCACTTGCTGTATGCGAGTCAGATCCATAAACTTGATTAACACCATATTTATTTACTAATTCCTTGAATATTCCGGATACATAGATTTCACCACAATATGGCTTTCTAAGACCAGCTGTATTAACATCTAATTCATAATTTCTATTTTTAATCTCCTTAACTATTTCCTCTAAAAGTTTTGTGTTTTTATACTCAAATGGATATAATTGATTAAAAATTCTAATTAAATTTGGATGTCCAATTCGACGTGGTTTATAGTCTCCTAAATCAGCTTTAATCGCTTTGAGTAATGTTTCATAATACTTATCATAGACACATTCAAGTGTTCCTAGTATCTCCAAAGCTTCTTCAAATCCTTGTTTCCAGTCAATAGCTATATATTGATCTTCTATCTTTATAAAATGTACTGAAAGTAATCCATCTTCAAGCTTTGGACCATAAATATTTAGGAGTTTCTTTGTTTCTTCCTCATATCCGTCTATGAAATCAACTTCTAATCCTGAATTAATCTTAATTTTATTTTTGTATTTTAATTTTGTATTTTCAACATCTTTAAAGTATTCATCCATAACATCTTTACTTGGAGCACATTCATCTTGAAATTCTTTATCCTCTACGAAATAACACGGAAATGGCATATGTTCAGTAAATGTTATTTCTTCTAAGCCCTCATTAAGTGCTTTTTCAACATACATTTCAAATGTGTCCTTAGTTCCATGAGGACAATATGGAGAATGAATATGTCCATCTCTTACTACTTTTTTGTTTCCCATAATAGTTATTCAAAGAGAGATTGCAATAATACATCCGCTCTTTAAATGTTCACTTCCTTTCTATTTTGGAATTTATAATTAATTTGATTATTTATCCTCACGAAGCATATAATCATTTTTATCTAAATCCTTAAAAGAGAACATTCTACCATAAGGCATATTCATTAATTCTCCTACTTCTACAGAATTATTTTTCATTTCTGAATAAACTTTATCTATATCATCTGTACTTAAAATTATAGAAGGATGCTCAACGTTCATGTTTGGATTTTGAACTTTCATTAAATTTTTATCATATATTATAAAAGTCGTTTGTGAATCCATACTTGGAGCAACTTCAATCCATTTCATATTTGGTCCGATTTGTTGTTCAAATTTAATAACGAATTTTAATTTGTTAACCCAAAATTCTTTTGCTGCCTCTTGATCTTCAACATATATTGTTATTTTACTTATATTATTTATCATAATTATCCTCCTATCTTTATATAAAATATTTATTTGTTTTAAATTCAAAGTTTTCTTAAAGCATTGAATACTTCCTTATATTATGTAATAGACAATTTACTATTCAATACTTTAGTCTTTACTTATTTTTCATACTCATACATATGATAATTACATTCACACATACCTAATGATTTATATGTAGCTTTAGCATTTACATTTTCCTTTTCTACATACAATCTTATACCAGCTATATTTTCATCATTATCACAGATATTTTTAACATTATGGTATAACTTTTTATATATACCTTTTTTTCTATAATCAGCATCTACATATACGCTTTGCACCCAAAGAAATGTACCATTTCTCCAGTCACTCCATTCATAAGTATACATAATCTGCCCAACTACTTTATTATCTACTTCATATACGTAATACTGTCCCTTTGAAGAATCAGTTAGTATTGATTTGACACCTTGGCTAAGAATCTCTAAATCTAATTCTTTATCTTCGGTTTCTTTGGCTAAATTATAGTTAAATTTTACTACAGTCTCTAAATCTCTTATTTCAGCCTTTCTTATTTTTCCAAACGTTTCATTTTCATAATTTGTTATATTACTCATTTGTTTCCTCCATATATTTATTACCTATATTTTAGCATTTAACTCTTATGTTATACAGTATTTTTATTGATTATATTTAAAATCTCATGAGTCTTTGTAGCTGTACTCGCTATTTTAAAGCAAAAAAAGAAGTAGAAATTTTGATATCCTACTTCTCTTGATAGTTACTTACTACTATTTATTCATAACATTCAGGTGCATGTTTTATTGTTTTAAAAAGGCATTTTATATCTAAATATAATTTTAACATAATAGCTAATTGATTATTTTCTTAATTTCCCAATAAGTTTAAATACATGAAAAAATAAAAATTTACTCCGCATTACTTTGTTGAAAAATATTCACATCATAATCTTTTTTATTTCCAAGTTGAATTAATAAACATAATATTATACCTACAGCAAGTCCCCATGCTGCACCCCTAGCGATTACTACTGCAGCCATGACCCCTGCAATTCCTAAATCGTTTGCAGTGCGTACCTTCTGAACTCCAATTTTAACTGAAACATAACCTTGTATTAGCATTGTTGAAGCTAATGCAATATCTAAGATAGGTGTAACAAGAGTTACTATTGGCAACAAGAAATATCCTGTTAGGGTACCAAATCTAAAAGAACCCGTACCACCATGAAGAGAATCCATTGATTTTCGACCATGCTTATACCTATCGCTAATAACTACTTGCATTGCAGCCCATAGTGGCCCACACATACTAATATCTGGTCCTATTATTGACATTATCATATTACGTAGCCCAAATACCATATGGGATCTGTTTGGATTATAATCTACAATTTCATCTGTACGTGTTTTACCAGCATCCTCTATCAATGCCTGTGCTTGTATCATTTCACCAAATAAAATTATATAAGCAGAGAAGACCATTGGAAAAGCATTTATAAACATACTTAAAGGAGGAAAACCAGTGCTGAATATTGTCCAATTACTCCAGAGCTCACCAAAAGCAGGCTTTGAAAATCCAAACTCAATAGCTGGCCATGCAGTTTCTTTAAATATAGGTCCAACTATAACTGCTAAAATCATTATTGGAAGAATCCCTAAATTAGATATTGTAACTAGTAATTTATTTTTGTTTCGTATGCTTTTAAAGTGATTTGAGAATAAGAGATAAAAGGCTAATCCAATGCAAATAGTAATTGAATAAGGAAATCTTTCAATTCTTCCGCCTGCATTAAATACTACGTTTACTGCAGCAAGACCAGCACCCATAATAATGCCTGCTTGCATTGCATTAGGTATTAAACTAATTATCTTTTTACCAAGACCTGCAACACCTATTAAAAAAGCTGTTATTCCTAATAATAATTCAAAAGCTACTAAAGCCTGTACCCTTTGAGGTCCCATTGGATAACCATTAAGATACAGTATTAAAAGTGGTATAGCAGGTGTTACCCATCCTGGGACAACTGGATCTCCTAAAAATACATGCGCGCAATATAAAATTCCATTAAGAACTACAATAGCTAAGGCAACATCGAATGGCATTCCCAAGTATTCCTGAAGAACAGGAATTGCACTTAAACATACAGCACACATAATAAGGCCTTGAACATAATCTGCAACTTCAAATTTGTAATGAACTCCTGGTATTCGGATTTTAAAAGGACCTGCAGAAATAAATGGTTGTTCTTTTCCATCAATTCTTTTCTGTGGCATATTTTTGCCCCTTTCTAATTTGATTTAAAAATATACTTTAACTTAATTTAAAATTTACATTTGAATCTAATTTCAAATTCATTTGATAGTGATTCTCTAAAGTCTGGATGCGCAATATTTATAAGTGCTCTTGCTCTTTCTTTTAATGTCTTACCTTTAAGTTCAGCTATTCCATATTCAGTTACAACATAATGAACATCGTTTCTTGAAGTTGTAACTGTTGATCCTTCATCTAAAAGTGGAACTATTCTTGAGACTTTTCCTTTACTTGCAGTTGATGGCATTGCTATTATTGATTTGCCATCTTTAGCCATTGCTGTTCCTCTTACAAAGTCAACCTGGCCACCTACACCACTGAATTGCTTGAAGCCTATTGTTTCGGATGCAACTTGTCCCATAAGATCTATTTGAATACATGAATTTATAGAAACCATTTTATAATTTTCTGCTATAACACATGGATTATTTACATAGTCTACAGGATACATTTCTACACTAGGATTTTCATTAACATAATCATAAAGCCTCTTTGTACCCATTAGAAATGTAACTACTGATTTCCCACAATGTAAAGTCTTTGCTTTATTGGTTATAACACCTGATTCAATTAATTCTACAACTCCATCGGATATCATTTCCGAATGAATTCCAAGATCTTTCTTATCCTTTAAGAATAGTAATACTGCATCAGGTATTGCACCAATGCCAAGTTGAAGTGTAGAACCATCTTCTATAAGTTTTGCACAATTTTCACCAATAGATTTTTCTACTTCTCCTATTTTAGGTGGCATGAGCTCTATAATTTCATTCGAGGTTTCAACTATATAGTCAATTTCAGAAATATGAATAAATGAATCTCCTGATGTTCTTGGCATTTTGTCATTTAATTCGGCAATAACAATTTTTGCTGCTTCTGCTGCAGGTTTTGTATAATCATTTGAAACTCCAAAACTACAATAGCCATGTTGATCAGGAATGCTTAATTGAACAATTGCCACATCTACTGGTAAAGTGCCTTCCTTAAACATTTTAGGTACTTCTGAAAAAAAACATGGTGTAAAATCTGCTCTTCCCTCAAGAATAGCCTGTCTTGTTGTTCCACCTGCAAATATAGAATTATGGCGGAAATTAGCAGCCAGTTCAGGTTTACAATATTCACTTTTTCCCATTGATACCATATGAACAATCTCAACATTTTCATATAAATCTTTGTTTCTAACCATAGCATCTATTATTTCTTTTGGTTCTCCACATGCATGTCCAGTTACTACTCTGTCTCCACTCTTAATTTTTTTTACAGCTTCATCGGCTGTGACTACCTTGCTCTTGTATAAATCCTCCCAGCTAATTTTAGACACCTCCTAAAGATAACCTAACTAAAATTCTTTTAGATTACTTAATAATTTTGTATAATCATTAATACTTTTGATAAATATTTTATTATTTGATATATATTTTTCATGACTTACACAGCAATTAAAACATCCACATACTAAAATTAAATAATCATATTCTTTATTTTCCTTTGCAATCTCAAAATTGTGAATGCTATCAAGATTTTTGATTAATTTTGTAACAAAATCTTTCCTGTCATAGCTAGCATTACATCCACCACAGTATCTAATACCTATCACCAAAATTCCACCTGACCTTTATTTTCTAAGTAATTGCCTAGCAAAATCTAGCATTTCGCTGCTAATTGGATCAGCCATTTTTACATCTTTTACTTCTGGTATCTCTTTTAGAACACTTGAAACTAATTCTTCCATTGTGAATCTAGCGGAAGGACAGCCGCTGCAAGCACCTAAAAGTTTTACGTAAACTACGCCGTCATTCACTTTTGCAAGCTCAATATCACCATTATGTTCTGCAAGTATTGGTCTTATTTTAGAATTTATGGCATTATTAATTTCATCCAACATTTGCGGCTCCTATTATTCTTCAATCTTAGCAATTTTCTTAGCTATCTTCTTCTTAGCTGCTAAATTTCCTTGTCTAGCTATCATAATTCTTTGAGCTTGTGGTGAACCAGCCCCATGCATTGACTCTGTTCTGTACCCAACAGCAGCAGTTCCTAAACAAAGATTTTCTATTAATCTTAATATTCGCATTCTATTTTCAGTTGAAACAGAATTAACGCCTCTTAAATACTTCTCTATATATGGACCTACTGTTTCATCCTTAAAATCTGCTTCTGAAGGCATAGTAACCATTATTCCACCTGCAATATCTTCTGCTAATCTGCATATTTCATAAGGAAATCTTGTTACATTTTGTTTACATACATTTGCAAGTAAATTATCAATATAATAATTTCCTGATTCTGTTTTAGTTCCCATTGCTGAACATGCAATGCCGCAAGAGTATAGAGTTTCATTTAAATGAGTCATTTCAATTAATTTATCTTTAACATGTGATGCTTTATGAGCTCCATTATAATCAGCGGCTACTGCAGCGGCACCAATTAGGACATCTCCTACACCAACTTTACATCCACCATAGCTTTGTCTATGATATCCGGCAAATCTTTCAACAATCATTCCAGCGAAATCAGTTTCTCCATTTAAGAATATTCTTTCATTTGGTACAAATACATTATCAAATATTGTTAATGTTTCTTGTCCGCCAAATTCAGCATTTCCAAGATCAATATCAGCGCCTGGTTCTAACTTTCTTGTATCACAAGATTGTCTTCCATATATATGAATTATTCCTTCTGTATCTGTTGGTATTGCAAAAGATATTGCCCACTCCTTGTCCTTTGGAGTTAATGCTATTGTTGGCATTACTACTACTTCGTGAGAATTTAACATTCCAGTTTGGTGACACTTAGCTCCTCTAACAACAACACCATCTGGTCTTCTTTCAACAACTCTTAAGAATAAATCACCGTCAACTTGATTACTTGGCGATAATCCTCTATCTCCTTTAGGATCAGTCATTGCACCATCAACTGTTAAATCATTTTCCTGAACATATAATAAGAACTTTTTAAAGTTTTCATGATAATTAGTTCCACAAGCTTTATCTAATTCAAAAGTTGAACTAAATATAGCATTAAAAGCATCCATACCAACACATCTTTGGAAACAAGATGCAGTTTTTTGGCCAAGTAATCTTTGCATTTTTACTTTCTTAATAAGATCATCTGTGCTTTGATGTAAATGCACAAACCTATTTACCTTTTCACCTGTTAAGTTTGAAGTAGCAGTCATTAAGTCTTCATATTCTGGCATTTGTGCTAATTCATAAGTCATAGCAACTGAATTTAATGATGGTCTTATAATTGGATGATCAACAACGTTGTCAACTGGTTTTCCAAACATGTACACTTTTAAGTTTAATTTTCTAAGACTTTCAATATATTGTTCCTTTGTTTTTAATGGCATAATATCGCTTCCTTTACTTATTTTTGTTTCTAATAATTATATAAGCAATAAGCGTGCCAAAACAAAATAATTTGCCTATAAGTTAATACTTCCCATAATAATTTCCAAAACACTCCCGCTAATACTTGTAATTAATTCCATAATATTACTTTCAGTTGCAAAAATGCAACTAATTCTTTCATAAATTTTTGAAGAAACCTCACAAACCGTTTACACAACACCATAGTTGTAAAATATCTTTCATTGTTGCATTTTTGCATCATGTTTTAATTTTGCAACGGGTTCTAATATGTTCTTGTTAATTATTATATTGGGTTGAGCATACTTTAAGTTCTCGTTGAGGAACCCTATATAGATATCCAGACTATGAATTTGATTTATGCTTTGAAATACTTTCCATACCAGAAAGAGAAGGTACTCTTTTTCGTAGTGTTGCATCGAGAAAATTGCTGTAGGTATTTCTTCAGCAAAAGTTGTTCCAGTCCTGCTTGTCATTAGCTTGCCTAAGGAACAAGCAGGACTGGTGCAACTTTTACTGATAGAAATCCACAGTTATTTTCTCTAGCAACCGAGAAACAGAGTACCTTCTCTTTCGGTTGGTTATATGCATAACTCTAAGTTTTGTATTGGGTATCTATATTATTTATATATTTTTGCCTCTTCCTTACAAATGTTGATGGATCTATACCTAATGATTTTGCTGCTGCTCTGACATTTCCGTATTTATCATAAGCTTTCTTTATTAGTTTTCCTTCTATAGAATCTAAGGTTTCTTTTAAGTTTATGCCTTCTTCAAATGTATTTAAAGTTACAACCATGCCATTAGATCCATTTATATTTTTAGGAAGATCTAACCTTTTTATCTTATCATCTTCACTCATTATTACTACTCTCTCAACTATATTTTTAAGCTCCCTAACGTTTCCAGGCCAATTATATTCATACAAACAATTTAAAGCATCTGAAGCAAATACCTTATTAAAATTGTATTTTTTATTAAGTTGAGTAAGAAAAAAATTTATCAATGGAAAGATGTCCTGCTTTCTTTCCCTAAGGGGTGGAATATATAATGGCACTACATTTAACCTATAATATAAATCCTCCCTAAATTGTTTTTTCTTTATCATTTCCTCTAAATCTCTATTAGTTGCAGCTAGAACCCTAACATCAATTTTTATTGACTTTGTTCCACCTATTCGCACTACTTCCATTTCTTGAAGTACTCTTAGAAGCTTAACCTGCATATCCATTGGAAGCTCTCCAACCTCATCTAAGAAAATAGTACCTCCAGACGCCAGTTCAAATAAGCCTATTTTACCTTCTTTATTTGCTCCAGTAAATGCCCCTTTTTCATATCCAAAAAATTCCGATTCTATTAAACTTGTAGGTATCGCTCCACAATTGACTTTAATAAATTGCTTTTTGCTTCGTTTGCTCACTTTGTGTATATGTTTTGCAATTTGATCTTTTCCAGCTCCAGTTTCTCCAAGCATAAGAATCGTAGTGTCCACTTTTGCAATTCTATTAGCAAGCTGAATAATTTCAATAGTTTTATGATCCTCAGCTACAATTTCAGAAGTATTTAATAGTTGAGTTCTCATTTCTTCAATCTCAGAAACATACTTACGTGTAATTTCTTTATTTCTTTGAAGCTGTTCTTTTAACTCATACAACTGTGTCACATCTCTTACATTTGTAACCACCATTATTATTTTTCCACTTTTATCAAAAATAGGATTGCTGCTTACTAATACCTTAACTCCCGTATTGAATTCCTGTTGAATTGTAGTCGTTTCTCCATTTTTAAGTACCAAAAGAGTAGCAGATTGTGATATAAAACCTTCCAACTCTAACTCTCTCATATTTCGGCCTAGAACCGCTTCCTTTTTAAGCCCTGTAATTCTTTCATATGCATTATTTACTTTTATAGTGTTACCTTCTCCATCCGTTATATAGATTCCATCATAAGAGCATTCAATAACAGAATCTAACTCCATTAAACTTAACTTTGTATTTTTCAGATCTCTATATTTTTTTGTGATTTTTTCAACTAAATTGTTAATCAAATCAGTCTGAGTTATAATACCTATAATTTTATTATTTTTATCAATAATCGGAAGACGACTAACTTTATATTTTAATACATCTTCTAAATTCATTTCACCATTTATTGTTGTTACTTTTTTAGGTCCTAACGTCTCAATTCTTTCATTCATTTTCCATTTATTAAGAATAGCCTTCATTAAGTCCGTTTTTGTTATAATGCTAATTAACTTTCCATCTTTATCTACAACGGGTGCTCCATCTATGCCATTTTCAATAAAAAGCTTTGCTGCCTCTTCAAACGTATTATTAGGTTTTAATACCAATACCTTTTTTGTCATCAATTCTTTTACTTTCACATTCTCCACACCCTATATCTTATTTATAAAAATTTATAATCCACCAGTAACATAATACTGGTTATAAAACAAATCTGAAGATTTGTCAGTTACTTAAGTATTTTTCATTTTCAATTTAGATTCAGCACTGTCCATTTAACTATTTGGTTAATAAAAAGCATTCCATCCCAAGGCGAATCATATAGATTCATAAAACCTACTCTAACTAACCTATCGACTCCGTTTAAACTAACTTTGTTTGCAAAATTTATAATTTTATTATTATCTTCAGAAGCTATTCCAATAGTTTGTACCCTTGGAGTTACTAGCTTGCATACTTCGAAGATATCTTCTACCTCTTTTAAAAATATAGTTCTATGCTGAATTGGTTCCTCAAGAGCTATATCTTTATCAATTAGTATTGTATATTGCAGATCTCTACTACATATTATATCCTTTTCTGGAGATAAAAGATATTCTCCTCTTTTGTTTATTATATTAGCAGATGTTCCTTGGTTAATTTCGGTTTCAGGATAACGTTTTAATACTCTTTCTAAAGATTTCGATAGCTTAAGTGCTGCTTCCTTTAAAGTTACATTACTTTTTTCTATAAATAATACTTGAGGCGAAGAGCATGCCTTTTGATCAAAGCTAATTATATCCTTTGCAAAATCATCAAAAGTTTTAGATAGATTAAGACTTTCCATAGCAGATTTTTCAAATACAGCAAAGGAGTATTTAGGTCCAAATATGATATCTTTACAAGTGGTTTTCTTCTGAAGAGTAGATAATGAATTTACAGCTTTTTCACCACCACATATTACTCTTACATCTGCTACCTTTGACATTTCAGTATTTAATTCTATATTATCACTTGAAAAATTTATTACTGAAATACTTTTTAATAATGTAATACCATTATACTCCACACCATTATAATTTACTTTAATGTCCAATAAAGGTTTTAAAAGTTCTGTAGCTATGCGTATGCTTTCAAGTGGTACTCTGCATATATTAATATTTTTGCAAAGAAGAGCCTGAATTAGATAATATATTGGAAGAGTAGGCACGTTTCCAGCCATAAAATGACACACAACTCCCCTTGGCTGGGCTTTCATAAATTTATTATCTTCAATTTGTACAAAATCATCTAAGTACTCCTGCTTATTTAAATCTAAACATAAAAGCTTTATAATATTGCTCTTTTTAAGCCATAATGCTAAAAAGGGCACACCTTCGTAATTCAAGAACTTTCTATCCCTTGACAATATTTTACTATATTTATTAATTATTTCAACTATGGCCCCTGAAGGATAAGAGTAAATTACTTCTCTATTTTTATTAAGTTCTTCTATAATTCTATCTAAATTTTGATACTTCTTAGGTTCTGTAAAAAATTTATCTCCTAACATAAAACAACTTATCATGTCTTATCCCTCTTTTCTGCAAAAGTGTCTCCACATCCTCTTGTTTCAGATTTTTCAACCCTATTTTTAAACTTGAAGTATTTACCTTTCCTTCCGCACTTGCAGTCATCTATACCTATAAATTCACCAATATCCTCAGTTAATATGGCTTGACCTGGGTAACTTGAAGTAAGGCCGCTCAAAACTTCTATAAATCCACACTGACCTTTTTCTACTTCCTTAAGAGTTGAAAAATCTCTTATAATAATTTCTCCAAAGTCAGGGACGTGTTTATATCCGCATTCACAGTCAAGAAAAACTACGCCTAACTGTTCAACCATTCCGTAGAAATCAATTATATTTTCAGGATCAGTACCAAATACTTCAGCCACGGATTTATTAAATTCTTCCTTTTCAACCTTTTGATCATTTAGTTTTTTCCATCCTCCACTATGAAGTAGTTTTATTTTTCCCATGTTTAACTTTATGCCTTTTTCTTTTAAGATCTTAACAAATCTAGTCCAAATAATATAGGTAAAGCCATATACCAATATGTCTGCATCTTTATATTTTTCTTCAAATTCTTTAAGCCTTTCTACATTAAGTACAAGATTCCCATCTACCAAATCCATTACATAAGTTAAACTTTTGCCAAAACTGCTTACTCCTCTTATGGCAGCTCCTCTAGCAGTTAGAGTTTCATTTTTTTTATTAACCTCTTTACTATCAATTACTAACATGGGCCTTCTATAAGACCCTAAAAAGCTTGTTAATGTTGATATTAACCCGCTAGATTGCCTTATCGAAGTTTCTTTATCAATATATATCTTGCTTGGCTCATTTCCAGTTGTAGAGCTTGAATTTAATATTCTAACCACATTTTCTTCACTGCAAGTTCTAAGGTCAAAATACTTAAACATATTTACAGGAATAAAAGGGATTTCCTCCAGGGATTTTATAGTATTTATATCAACTCCTAGTTTTTTATACATGCTGTTTAAGTTTTCATTTTTTCTATTTTCATCTATCTGTGGCTTTAATATATCTAATAATTTACTTTCTTTATCTTTTTGCAACAATTTAAACTGCTCATTATTTATAATTGTATCTATCATTTCAAATCACCTATCATTACTTTACCAGAAGAATTTTTTGGAAGCGCGTCTAAGAACACCACATGCTTAGGTACTTTATAGGATGGCAGATTAGCTTTGCAATACTCAATTATAAACTTTTCATTAACTTCTAAATCTTTATTATTTAGTACAATAAACGCTTTTATTGCTTCTCCTAATATATCATCAGGTGTTCCAATTACTGCAGCTTCAATAACACTTGGAATTTGAATTATTATGTTTTCTATTTCTTTGGGACTTATTCTATTTCCGCCACTTTTGATGATTTGTTTTTCTCTTGCCACAATATAAATATATCCATCCTTATCCACTGTAGCCAAATCTCCTGTATATAAATATCCATTTCTAATAACCTTATCTGTTTCTTCTTTGTCATTGAAGTAACCCTTCATTATATTCCCACCAGACGCCACTACTTCACCAATATCACCTGCTTTTATCTTATTGCCTTCTTTATCTATAACCTTAAGTTCAGTCCCAGGAATCCCCTTACCTATGGACCCCAATTTTTTTTCAAGCATATTAGGTGGAAGATATGAAAGTCTTGCAGTTGCTTCAGTTTGTCCATACATTATAAATATTTCCACGCCACTAAGAGTTTGTATAAGTTCTTTAATAAAACTGTCAGGAAGTTTTCCTCCAGCTTGTGCTATATATCTTATACTTGGTAAATCTCTATTTTTAATACTCGACTTTCTAAGCAGTATTTGATAATTACTTGGAACTCCGGCAAATCCTGTACACTGATATTTTTCTATATCATCCAAGACTGACTCAGGAAACATAAATTTATTATTTATTACTAAGCTTCCGCCAACTCTAAAATGAGTATGGAGTAATGATGTTCCAAAGCAATAATAAAATGGTAGAACTACTTCTATTCTATCTTTACTGCTTAACTTAAAATATTCTATTATGGAATTTGTATTATAACGAAGATTATAATGTGTAAGCATTACCCCTTTTGGTTTTGCAGTAGAACCAGATGTAAATAATATTACGGCTACATGATTTTTTAAGTCACTTTCTATCGCTTCTTCATCAACATTAAGATTCTCTTCTATTTCTAGAAAATCATTTAATGATTCTTCAGTAATTATTTTAATATCTTTATTTATAGTTGTACATAACTTATCTAAAAAACGCTTTTCTATAAAAATTGCATTAGAATTGCAGCTATTAATAATATATTCAATGTCCTGATTACTTAAGGTCGGATTTATGGGTACACAAGTGCACCCACTTTTTATTATTCCAAAATAACTTGCTATGAAGAAAGGCGAATTCTCTGATATTAAGAGAATTCTATCTTCATATCCAGCTTTAGTTCTTTTTATCCCATTCGATATCATTAATATTTTTAAATATATTTCTTTATAGCTAATATTGCCTTTATGGATTATTGCAGTTTCATCAAGCTTTGAGGAAAATTCAAAAATATAATCAGTAAAATTCATATTTCAACTCCATACTTTTCTAGTGTCTTTTTAATATCTCCAATAGTATATAATCTTGAAACATCTTGGACTGCTATTGATATTTCAAACTCTTCCTCAAGGGCTACAATTAATTCAATATGACTAAGTGAATCCCATGCCTCAATTTCATCTGGTCCAAAACTATCTTCAATTTCATCAACATTATTGATGCTCCAAACAGATTTTATTATTTTCTTAAAAGTTTCCAAATTACTCATTTCTAATTCCTCCAATAATTTAAAATATTTAATAATATTAGTAGCAAGAATCATGCCAATATTAATATCTACTTATTTTAAATATTAACGAAATTTCACCTGAAAGATAATATTGAGCTATTTAATGCATAAAGTCTAAGATATTTTTTTCAATAAGAAAGCACCCTGAATGTTAGATTCTGCATAACATTCAAGGTGCACTTAAACTAAAGTTATAATAAAACCATTCACAAGTTAATATCCTAATATTAATCTTTGCCTACATTCTGATTTTTGACCAGGAGACATCTTTAATATATTGGATTCCATCCATCTTCGTTGTGGGTAAGAAAATCTTTCCCCAAAGAATAGCATAAATTGATTAATCTGAAGTTCATCTGTCTTACCATATTTTGATTGGGTAAACTTAATAAATCCCAGTGTTTCTAATAATGCTGTATCATGAAGATAAATAGATTTGTCTTCATCAAACCTTTTTAAATCTAACTCTTTCTCCAATCTAGATGCTAAAAGATTATGTTTTGATTCTCCACACTCATAAAATTTCCCTTCTCTAGATAGCCATCCACAAATACCTAATTCACTCATTCAATCAATAGGATAGATATTTCTTAATTTCTGTCTGCTAACAAAAATATACCTACCTATTTTCCCCCTTTCGTACATAAATATTTTTTATTAATTATGTTTTTTTATAGCGTTTATTTAAATACAAAAAATAATAAATACTCTATTTTTATTTTATATAGGGTTCCGAAATGAAAATCGAACTTATGTATATACTCACCGAAATTGGATACATGTTTCTTCCATAGGGCTATGAAAATAAGCTGAAAGGTTCTAAATGCCTATTTAATATTATGACCCTTGTGGTTACAAACATGTATTCAATTTCTAGGTTGAGCATACTTTAAGTTCTCGATGAGGAACCCTTGTATATTATATAATTATATATAAATAGAGAAATTCCTGCTAATTATGACTAGTTATAAAAGAAGGCTTTAACAAAAATATCCTGTACAGTTTTATAAATCTTAAGTACAAATTTAAGACTTCAACTTTACAGGATATTTTGTATTAAGGGTATAGGATATAGTTTTGTGGGAATAACATCCAATTTAAATCAAGGAATATACTATATTGGATTTTTATTCTTTCATTATATAATTCGATACTTAATATTAATTTCTGACATTAAACACAAATAAATATTAAAAATTCTTTTGTTTATGTACTTATTGATATTTCACTTTTTAGTGAAGACCTAAGTTTTCTTCTTCTTACTAACCTTTTTATTTACGCATTTTGGTTTATTCAGTATTAGTTCATTACTTTTTTCTACTAATCTTGTTCCAAACGTTACTATTTCTTGTACATCTATTACAGTTATATAATCTGTTTTTAATTCTTTTAATTCAAAGCTACCTCTCATAAGTTGTTTCTTAGCAGTACTTATAAGTTCTCTTAGCCTAAAAATACTTTCTTCAGTTGGATCGTCTTCATTTATTGGTGTAAAATACCCGATGTATCCACTTTTAAATAATATTTTTATTTCTAACATTCTGATTTTCCTTTTTGCAGAATTACTATCAATACATATATATTCATTTAAAATTGAAATGCTATTGTTGCAAATTTCAAACTAACAAAATTATTTAAGAGGTAATATTATACTAACCTTATTATTTAACAATGGTTTATATGAATATAAAAAGAACCCTATCACTAGAGTTCTCAAAAATTACGCTGAAACATCTACATATATCTTTGCTATATAAATATTTCTACGTTCTACCTTTAATATTTTAACTATGTTATGTTCCCAAATGTATTCAATAGCTTCACTAAAACGCTCAGTATTTAATTTTGTATCGTTACTAGATAACACTACTATTGATTGTTTACCACAACGCACTTTAGGCGTAACCTTTATTTTTTCTAATATCATATTTACATCATTATTCATCCGCTCACTCCATACAAGTTATATATATGATTTTATTCAGTCAATCTATATAATATACGTTGTTTGTACTATTTTTCTGACACAAGAAGCAAGTATCACGCTAATAAACTATATTTTTATTTATTATATTGTAAGCACACACTTTTAAATCCATATAGCATGGCACTAAAATCATATATCTTTATTTTTAACTTACTGATTATGCCAATATATCCTGAATAAGAACTAAATCAATTGAAATAAATCTTCCATAATCCTTAAAAACTGAATTAAAGCTAGGGGCACTTTCTAAGCATCTCCTAAATTCACGTTGTACTTCTTCACGCACTTTATTAAATACTCCCTCGAAATCATCTGACAAAAGTGAATTGTCATTTGAAGGCAGTACTGGATCAAGTAATTTTTTCGCTTTTATCTGTAAATCACTTAAACATTGTCCCATTTCGTTATTTATTGTTTCTCGTAACAATGGTGATTCTTCTAGTGGAAAACTTACTATTATAAAAAGTTTGCCTTTAGCTTTATACTGATCTCCCCAATCAGCTTCTACTAAATATTTAAGATCGTTTATCTCCATAGTTATGCTATCAAAAGCTTGCCGATAAATATTTTCACTCAAAATATTACAATCCAATATATACCCTTGATAATTTTTATCCATTTTTTTCTCCAATAAAATACTCTTTAACTTATATATTATTCGATAATAATATTTTCGTGAAATTTATTATTTTAAACAACGAAATAAGGAGAGCCAAATCCATCTCGATTTGCTCTCCTAAATACTCTAATAAGTTTATATCTTTTTAACGAATTCAGATTTTAAACTCATAGCTCCAAATCCATCAATCTTGCAATCAATATTATGATCTCCATCAACTAAACGTATATTTTTTACTTTTGTACCTTTTTTTAATGCTGATGAAGCACCTTTTACTTTAAGATCCTTAACTATTGTTACAGAATCACCATCACTTAAAATATTTCCGTTAGCGTCTTTAACAATTTTATTATCTTCACTATTTTGGCTTTCTAATCCTGCAGACCACTCATGAGCACATTCTGGACAAATTAGAAGACTCCCATCTTCATAAGTATATTCTGAATTACATTTTGGGCAATTTGGTAAATTATCCATGAATTCATTTCTCCCCTCGTTCTTATTATTTCTAAGAATTACATGATACCATACTCTTCACTAATTAACAAACGTTCCAAAAGTTTATCTATATTTCAACGCTTTGTAATAGTGTTTCTGGTTTTTCCATAACTTAAATAACAATTATCTGGGTTGATTTTTTCACATATTTCCTCGACGAACCTATTGGTGCTATTTACGTACAACTGATTATTCTTATAATAAATTGCCTTATCATCATCTATTTGATCTAAACATGTTAATCCTATTGATTTTTTTAGGTTGCAATATTCATGTTGTTTTACAGGCAGTATCTTCGTATAATCATTTTTTATATTCTCTTCCAATAAATCTATATCTAATGGTGCAAATCTCAATGTCCCTTGAAATTCATTGGAGATGTTTGTTGAATCAATAATGTTTTTATATGGTTTTTCTTGAACTTCATTTAGCAAAGGTCCAGCCCCATGCCTTGTTAGATAACTTCTTGTAAGGTAAATTACTTCTATATCTAATTGATCATTATTTATTTCTTCTAATAAATTTACTACATTGCTTACACCAGTTTTTGAATGTGTTACATGGGGAAAATATTTATAATCCTCTGATAACATTAACCCTTGAGCTCCTTCAAAAATCAGAGTATTATATTTTTCTGCTGCCTTTTTTATATTACTAAAGTGTACTTTCGGTATAAAATACTTCTCGATATCATTAATAAAATGAGTAATTAGATTATCATCATATAATTTTTCCATTAACTTGTCTTTACAACCAACTAAATTTAACTCCTTGAGTCTATCTTTTATATATTCATTTTTTATAAGCTCTAATTTATCTATATAATTCTTGTTTAAAAGCTCACTGCATGTTATCTTATATCTTTCAATATTATTTCTTATAATAGATTCGTTATATCCTAGCCCACAGCTGCCATGCCTATCATCTCCTCTATATCTTTCTACTATTTGATTTAAAATCATATCTTGAGGGATAATCACAGGACAAGTTAAATCAATCATAGTATACGGGTCAACATTTTTCATTTTCAACTCATCATATTCCTTTATAAATAATAATGGATTTACTGAAAAATAATTGCTTAAAAATGTTGGAATGCCTTGTAAACTTCCTGAGCAGAAATGACCAAATACATGCCTTTTACCATCTGGAGTAACTACTGTATGACCTGCTTGTGCAGAAGAGTTAAATCTAATTACAATCGGATTCTCATTTATAGAACACATGTAATCTGTCATTAACCCTTTTCCTTCATCTCCAAAATTAGAACCTATTATCACTTTTATGTATTTCATGTTCCACTCTCCTTTTATGATATTAAACACATCCCCCCATTATAAATAATAGGGGGATAATATTAAAACTTTACAAGTCCATTATCATCTTTTGCATTTGGAACTAGTTCTTTTATAGCATTTCTAATTATTAAATTTGTACTTCCATCCCAGCTATCTGAAACTATATCTTTATTTTCACCATTCAATACTTGAAGTGTTGATACTATAAGTTCAGGAAGCTTTGTATAATCTGATAATTTTAAAGCTCTCTGCCCCAATATTTCATTCCACGATTTTATTACCTCATCTGGCTGATAACGCATATGGTTTCCTTCTTCAATAATAATGTGAAATACTTCATATTGCTTAGATACAAGCCTTAATAAATCTTGAGCCGACATACTATCAGTCTGGATTGTATCTCCAAAGACCTTTTCAATTTCGCTTTTTAGGACTGTTTTCGGACACTCTTCATCTCCTATAGTAAATAAATATCCCTTTTTTCCTCTTTTTATATAATTATCACATTTTGTATGCATCCCAGCAAACCACCAAGGCAGAGTATAACTTTCAGAGTTGTTTCCTCCCCCGCCGTGTTCTACATAAATTTTAGTTAGCTCTTTTGCAATTCTAATATCAGCTTCAAATTGTGTTACTTGTAAAGGAGCCGAATCATACTTTACATCACCAATCCCCATAAACATTATATGAGGGTCAGACACAGGCTTTCTATTATATACTTCAGTCGCTAACTTTTCTAATCCTACCCTTGCGATATTGTCAGCGATTATACCCATTGAACCAGTTACATCTAATCCAATAATAATTGGTGTTGAGTTTGGATTATCACTGCTGTCACAGCTTTCCCTAAAACTCACTTTATAAGGATTCAAGGTTGGATCAAGACTCCTTGCCGCAAATACATCATCTACTGTTTTCTTTCCTCTTATTGCCGCACTTGAATAGCTATCCCAAGCCCTTGAATCCCATCTTCCTGTTCCCATTTTAATACCTCCTAAATTCTCATATTTTATTGGTATATAATTTATCTTTATCAATATTCATTTCTATAAATTTTCTCGCTCCATAGCTTTCGTTAATAACTTTATCCCAAAGCTTATATTCTTCTATAGGGTTATTTACCGAAACTCCTCTAACACAATCAATAAGCGGTTTCGGTATATCTGGATCTCCAATGATATCTATTCCATTTTTATCTCCAAGTAAAGTTCTACCAATCAATCTTATAGATTCCAAATCTAAGAGAAACGTTCCCTTTTTAGTAGATTTCATATCTGGAGACATGATATTATAAATTTCATTAGATACTCCAAGCATCTTCCCATCTAGAGGTACTGTATACCACCAACCACCTAATAAAAATCCATTATGATATGATGGAGATATAAAGTAATTATCAATAGTTAATCCATTGTGTGACAGATTATTATAATATAGAAAACATGCTATATTGTATAAACTGCTTAAAATCCATGTTACATGTCTTGGTGGAACTTTATTACTATAATAGCTTAATATATCTTTAAGAGAAAAAGCATCTTCTGATTTTTCTATAAGAATGCCTATTTTTCCATCTATGGTTTCGAATTTTCTTGATACTTTGGGAAAATACTTTTCAAACTCAAATTTCATATTGTTATTCTCGTACTTTAAATTTTTGATTCTGTCTAATGCATTATCTATAAATTTTAGATGTACTTTATCAATTAAATATAAAATTGATCTATTTCCAATATAATATTTTCCAAGCTCAAATGAATATTGTACATTATATTTCATTGAGTATTTTTCACCATCAGAACTGGTTATTTTAATCAATCCATCTCCTATCCAATTCCCATTCACTAATAATTTAATAGCTTCAGTATATAATTCATTAATTTTACTTGCAGCCTCTTTGTATTTCTCTGAATCTTTATGCAAATCAGGATGAAACATTTTAAGAAGATTAATGTGCTCTTTTTTCGCTATATCCTTGTCACCTGTAAAAAGTTCATAGGGGTATTTCATTCCAAGTATCTCATCAACATTAAACAAGATCATCACCTCAACCGTGTAACCTATCCCTTATTTCCTTAAGTGAATAATCTTTGATTAAATTTCCATCCTTAAAAACCACTTCTAATAAATTGTCTTTAAACTCGTCCTGCTCTTTTATAGTAAGCTCGTCCCTATAAATAATATCTTCTCCATCTTTGTATACATAGCACATACCCTTTTGAGATTTTTTGAAATTCCCTGTATCAGTTTTAGGATCTTTAAAGATGAATTTTTCTTCACCATTAATTACTGCATGAGTTGCTTTTAGAGCGAATCCAAAAGTATCACGAGTATTATATTGATAAGTGTATGATCCAATTCCAAAAGTACAGTTGCTTACTGCAAATCCTTTTTGTTCAAGGCACTTACAGATCTCTTCGCATCTTTCAACTGTAATACTATCACCATAAATTGTTCCTATATGAGAATTTAAGACTTTATACCCTTTAGCATTAATTTCTCCGCCAAATATATCCCATAGAAGTTCAACTGTTCCTTTGTATTCAGGACTATCTTTTGGTGCTTCACTATCTCCACAGATTATTTTAACTGGATCTCCGCTATCCCCTCTAATCACTATCTTTCCATCTCTATTTAATATATCTTCTTTTAATGTTGGAAGTATATTAGTTATAAGATTCCAATAATCATAGGTATCTGAAACAATACTAAGAATACCACTAGGAAATACTTCATTAATCAATCTCTTATAAGCCTTAAGCTCATCAGTTCCATAAGTGCACATCACACTATGCTCAGTTGATGGAGTTCCAAGACCTACTATTTCATTATCAATATTACAGTTATAATATTTTTCAAGGTAAAGTATTGAAGAAATTGTTGCTGTTCCTGTAAATGAGAGCAAATGTCCTGCGCTACTGACCTGTGCACTCTCAATAGAGCTAAATCCTCTCATACTAAAATCTCCACAAGCTTTTTTTACATCGCCATTTTCCATGGTTAAATCAAAATACTTTTCTACAATTTCTCTATACCTATATGCAATTGTTGCACTTGTCATAGGCTGCCATATATTACAACTCATAAAAGTTTCCAAATAATTTACAAGCCACGCAAATTCATCGTGAGTATTAGTTATTTCGATCATAGGTGTTTTTATATTTACTCTTGTTCCTTCTGGAACTGCTTTAATTTGTATAGGTAAATAGCCTAAATCATGCAATTTCTCTATATGAGCTGTATCTGCAGCTATGCTTCCCATGGTTTTAGATATTACTCTCCTATACTCCATAACAACTTCATCCTTAGGAACCATAAAGAAATTTTGGTTGAAATATTCTATTAAATATTTTTTTATAAAAGACTGAAGTCCAAACATAACTACTTTATTCATGTCTTCTTTTCTGGACATTCTAGGAGTCCAATAACTTACAAGCTTTGTGAGTCCTGGTGCATAACACATATGATGTATTGTTTTATAAAAATCAGTTAACAATAATGGATCTATCATTTATATCTCTCCTATCTTATAACCTTAATGCCTAGTGATTCAATTACATCTAATGCTTTTTCATGAAGACTATCATCAAAACTTGCACATAAAGTTCCGTCTACACTTAAGTCTGCATTTATATACTGAGATTGAAATGTAATCACATTGCTTATCACGCATATATTCGTAACAATCCCAACAAACTCTATTTCATCTATATCTTCTCCAACATCTTTTGATATCTTTAGCATATCCTTTGGTGCTATTCCAAAAGAGTTCTTATTATAATGAAAAGTATTTTCTACACCTACAAATTCTTTTAATTCTCCATAAAGATTGTGACCTTCAGTATATATATAACAATGAGGTACAGGTAAATTCTTTCCTTCTCTTGTTTCTAGATAATTTTCAAAATGAGTATCATAAGTGAATAAAACCTTGTAACCATTATCTAGATATTTTTTTACTTTATTATATATTCCCTCTTCTAAGCTCTCTGCTTTTTTAAATCCTAAAGTACCATTAACGAAATCCTTTTGATAATCTACAACAACTAATAATTTATTCATAATCTTCTCCCCCAATTTTACTAATTAAATTTTTAAATAATTTCACTATTTCCATGTCATACTTTCTCAATACATTGAAAACACTATAAATTGTTAACTTTTTATATTTTTATCTTTAAAAATATTTTTGTTTTTAAATTTATTAATTTAAAAGTTCTAAAATTCTTTTATTTTTAACAAGTAAACTTTATTTCTTTTTAAACATTTAAATTTATATAAATTACTTATCTTGAACTTTTTACGTTTATTTATATAATTATAGTGACTTCTAATTTCTCATGAACTTTTGATAAAATACTATTTGTGGTAAATACTTTAGTGATTAAATCCGTCTTTAAAATTTCACCATCAAAAATTGAATCTTCACAATGAGTAACTACTAAATAGATTTCAGAAGCCCCCATTTCTTTTAATTTTTTTGCAGTTAAAATGAAAGTTCCACCCTTTGAACATAAATCATCTACTATAATTGCTTTGAAGTTATCATCATCAATATTTCCATTCATATCAAGCTTTTTTATATATCCTGTCTTAAAATCTCTTTCTTTATTGGCAGTTAGTATTTTTTCATATTCTATTTGTTTTCCATATCTTTTAGCAGCACCTGCATCTGGATAAACTAAATAAACAGGTTCTTGACTATTATTTAGTTTTTCAAGCACATTATTTGCTAACTTTTGTGACATATCTATAACCTTAACTCGATCCAATAAAGCAATACATACATCTGAGTGAGGTTCGTAAATTAAAACTTCTTCAAATCTTAAGCGGTTAATAAGTCTGCAAAAATATTTTAAAGTAAAAATTGTCATTCCTTCAGTCCTATCCATTCTGCTGTAGGGCATATATGGAATAACCAAATTACTTTTTTTATTTAATTCATCTAAATGTTCTTTTAAAAACATTAGGTGAGTAATGTCTTTATCATCTTGAAATTTAACTTTTATTTCATTGATATCTTCTTGTATCTTCAATTCTTTGGAGTTTATTAGGCTCTCTCCATTTGGAAATTTTGTAATAGATACTTCTTTACCATTTAAATAAATCATTTTATACCCCTCATTTCTCTTATTTAAAATTCATGTTCAAAATTCTCATTAAACTTAAAAACCTTTGCTGGTCTAAATGGCTTACCTTCGATTATCTCATCGGTTTCTATAATCATATTATCCATCTTTCTTCTAAAATTAAGAATTTCTCTCCCCATTATAGCTTCATAAACATTTTGGAGTTCTTTTACTGTAAACAACTTTGGTAAAAGATTTAAAGCAATAGGAGTATATTCAATTTTATTTCTAATTCTATCAACTGCGTAATTAATTATTTTATTATGATCAAAAGCTAACTCTTGGTCACTATTACTTAGTAATTTAAACTTTTCTTCTTTTTTTCTAAAAATACTTCTTTCAATCTTTTCAATTATTTCATATTCAATATCTATCTCATTATCTTCGCTTTGAAAATTCAATTTATATCTGTTTGTAGTAAAGCTTTCATCTTTACTAGAGTCTAATAGGCTTTTTTCAACCCAAAACCAGTTTGTTTCTTTGCTATTCTTTTCTTTTTTCAAAGTAATTTTATCCTTTGATATTAAAGCTATATTTCCTATACTTATAACTCGTGTTCTAGGATCTCTATTAAGTTCACCAAATGTATATAGCTGCTCAGTATACACATTATCAATCCCCGTCTCCTCTTTTAATATTCTAATGGCTCCTGATTCTAAGCTTTCATTATTTCTAACAAAACCGCCTGGTATTGCCCACTTACCTATATCAGGATAATCATCTCTTTTAATTAAAAGAATCTGCATACCTTTTTTAGGAACTTTCCTGGAATTCTTTTCAATACGATCACTTGTAGTAAATATTATTACATCATTTGTAACACTCGGTCTTTCGTAAATGCTTACATCATATTTCTTTAGGAACTCTTCTTCATTCTTATATAAACTATTACAACTCAATTGCAGCACCTTCTTCATTAATTTTTGCGATATTATATCAATTAATCTTGTATCAATTTAATATTACTAAATATTAATCTGCCATATATCTCTTGTTTTAATCATTTAGATATTATCAAATTGACTTTATGTATTTATCATACTTCTAAATTTTGTATTTGTAAATACTTTTCCAAAATATTTTTCTATAAATTATTTATCCATATCAATTTTGTATATAAGAAAAGCCGCATCTATAAATAATGCGACTTTTCTTAATTAACATTTCTTTCATTGCAAAATGATGTAGAAGGGTTAATTATATTTAATTTCATTAGTTTTATGTAAAGCTGTAATTACGCTTGTATACCATTCATCTGAAGGCTTCTTATCTGGCATATTTTCATATAGGTATTTAACTTTTTTTCTTACTTCCTCATCATACTTGTAATCTTTCTCTTTATAATCTAAATAGTTAACCAACTTAATTTTTTCTACTTCTTTCTGTAAATCACTTCTTCTTTTAGAAAACTCAATCCAAGCACTGCAGCTACATGGATTATCAATGCTCAGAATATTGCAATGGTCTCCAAAAAACGAATCAAGATTCATTCTTGCTCTATAAAGGAGTCCTTTTGTAGCAGCTTTAGAAAGTTGTAATATTTCTGCAGTTTCATCTACCTTTATGCCAAACATATCTACAAGTGAAAATGCTATTCTTTGATTTAATGTTAACCTTCGTACCATTGCCAGAAAACAACCATTTTGTAAATCTTTAATTGATTCATCAACTATTACATAATCTTCTGGAAGAGGATCATTAGATGTAAAAAGCTTCCCATCTCCTTCTAGTTCATTAATTTCTTCATAAGATAATTCCCTAAATCCTTTTTCTTTTCTCATTTTCATCCTAAAAATATTAAGACAAATTATTGTAATCCATTTTTTTATTGCATTGTCATCTTTAAGTTGCGAAATGTTTTCCCAAACTTTAATTAAAGTTTCTTGAGCTATATCTTCAGCAACACTAGGATTGCAAGAAAGTTTAAGTGCATAATTATAAATATATTTACTATAATTTTCAAATACATTATCAAAATTCATAATCCTGTCCCCCAATAAATTTTAATTCTTAAAATTCTTCATCTTTAATTTTACCTTCTTAAAATAAATTAACACCATAACCATTATTTGTAAACATATTTATATAATTTTTATCTATATTACTACAAAAAACATTCTAATTCTAAAATTTGTAATATTTTATATCACATTAATTTATAATCTGCATAGATTATTAATTAAGTAAGTCACAAACAAAGGAGAGTAAACCTTATGTACAGACATGATGACTGTATGTGTAAACCAGAAAAAGAATATGCTCGTGCATATATAATTCCTCAAAAATATGAAAATTTGTATTCAATCAAGGAAGGATTTCTTAAAGGTACAATCTTTAAAGACCTTTACAGACCATACCGTGCTCA
The DNA here is from genome assembly GCF_003575225.1 of Clostridium chromiireducens. NCBI lineage: Bacteria > Bacillati > Bacillota > Clostridia > Eubacteriales > Clostridiaceae > Clostridium > Clostridium chromiireducens. The sequence goes on from NZ_QXDJ01000003.1 coordinate 292,719, forward strand.
TGATCATGGGGATCCAAATGAGCATTATTATCAATACAAAAAAATGAAATATGAGAGGTGAAAAAAATGCACGCTAAAGATGCACTAGATACTATAAGAATATACCAATTTTCTGCCATAGAACTTAATCTTTACCTTGACAATTTTCCAGATGATAAAAATGCAAAAGATGATTATGACAAAGTATCTTGCAAGTTAAATGACTTGATTAATCAATATGAAAAAGATTATGGTCCACTAACTAATCTGGGTTCTGCTCATGTAGAAAATCCACGCGCATGGGTCGAACAACCATGGCCATGGGAAAATTGTTAATAGGAGGAATAAAAGTTTATGTGGTATTATGTAAAAACATTAGAATATCCAGTAAATCTTAAATGCAAAGATTTAACTATGGCCAAATACCTAATAACTCAATATGGTGGTCCAGATGGTGAATTAAGTGCTGCATTAAGATATTTAGATCAAAGATTTACAATGCCTACTGGTAAATCTAAGGCACTTTTAACAGATATAGGAACAGAAGAAATGGCTCATGTAGAAATAATTGCTACTATGGTATATCAACTTATGGAGAATGCAACTGTGGACGAAATTAAAAAAGCAGGTCTTGCCGGACATTATGCAGAACATGGAAAAGCTGTATTCTATACCGATGCAACTGGAAATCCTTGTGCTGCTAAACAGCGATATTTTTAGGGAGGAAGAGTTCTGAGGAAAATGGGAAATTCAGGAATCTTATGCATGTATGGTAATTTATCATAAGCTAAAGGAATTGAATATACCATAATAAATTGAAGCAGCAAAAGGAACCAGGGATATTTATAACCCCTAGTTCTTGTTTAAATTCTTGGCAATTCAAGAAAATCTCAGCTTACCGGTCACTATTTGATTTATATTTAATAAACTAGACTATAAATTTTGAAATTTCTTGTTTTAATTTTTCTGAGCTATCTTGTGATTTATTTGATAGGTCTAACACATTACTAGATTTTAAAGTAACGTCAGCTATTCTTTGGGAAATATCAGTTGTTCCCTCAGCTCCATCACTAGCTGCTTGTGCCACTTCATCAATAGTCTTTAATACATCCTGTATTGATGCTAAAAGTTCTTCTGATGTTGAACTGAACTCTGTAACAAGATTCTCAACAAAGTTTGCATCCTCTTTATATTTATCTGCAACCTCAAGCATTGTTTTATAATCCTCATACACATCAGTAGACACAAATTGAAGGAGTTTATTTGAACTGACAGTAAGTTCAGTAAATGAATCTGTTACCTTGGTAGTAATATTTTGAATCTCAATTACGGCTTCCTTAGACTGTTCAGCTAATTTTCTTATTTCTTCTGCTACAACAGAAAATCCTTTTCCTGCTTCCCCTGCTCTTGCGGCTTCAATCGCTGCATTTAATGCAAGTAAATTGGTTTGCTCAGTGATCGCCATTATTGATTGTGATAAAACATTTATCTGATTTACTATCTTAGAATTCTCAATTGCTTTTTCAAGCTCTCCTTTTGTTCCATCAAATATATCAGCTGCCTTCTTTTGTGCTATATTAACACTTTCTTTTGTATCTGCTGCTCTTTTATTAATATTTAAAACTTCAACTGCACCCTTTTGTGAATTTTTAGCTATAGTATCTATAGCTCTTTCTATTTCCTGTGTGGCAGCTGTCATTTCTTCTGAACACGCTGCTGTTTCTTCCATGTTCGCTGCTAACTCTTCTGTTCTTGCAGAAACATCCTCTAAATTATTATTCATAATATTTATATTATCTAAGCTTCCATTTACATTTTGATTAACATTTATTGCTTCATTTTTAACCATTTCAATTAATTTCTTTAAAGATCCTTGCATAAGAAAAACATCCATTGACATTACTCCAATTTCGTCCTTTACGCTACGCACATCTTCAGGAACCTCTACAGTAAAATCTCCATTTTTCATAGAATTTAACGTAAGTGATAAACTTGACATTGACTTTCTGATATTCTTAATAATATATAAGCTAATACCTAAAGCCGTAGTAATAGCTAAAATTACAATAAAAAATGTAATACGTTCTGTATTTTGTGCATTTGTTTTATAATTGTCATAAATAGCTTTAGCATTATTTGAGTTATAATCATTTAAATCCCTTACACTTGCTTGATATGTTTCTAATAAATTAACACTATTACTATATGATTTATAGGCTTCATCAACTTTATCAGCTTTTACTAGATCTACCGAATTCAAAAACTCCTTTTGATAAGCTGCTAAGTTATTTTTTATTGTTTGGTACAATTCCTTCTGTTTGTTATCTGCTGATAATTCATTTAATTTATCCATATCATCATTTATAGTCTTTTTTCGCTTTTCAATATCATTATTTACTTGTGTTCTATATTTTTCATCTTTTGAAATGATTAAATCGAGCAAATTAGCCTTATTAGCTCTTGTCTGTGTTCTTAAGTCTCCTCCAATTTCAATGGATTTTTCGCTATTATTGTACATCTTATCCATATTAGCAGTAGCTATTCGCCCATTATAAATTGAGAATAATCCTACAATAATCAAAGCAACAATTACAACTGATACTAATATACCTAATTTCGTGCTAATTTTGAAGTTTCTCATTTTGATTCCCCCTAATGTTCAAATTTCATTTTAGATCGATTTTATCGCTAAATTTTGCTAATTAAATATTAAAAAATAGCAGAAAGTTTTCTATTGAAAACAAAACTTTCTGCTGTAGTCCCTTATCTATCAAATATACTTTTTATATTTGCACTGATTCAATTTATAATCATCTTATTTAGGCAAATTCAAAAAATAATTAATATATCTGACAGCATATTTTATTTCATATGCCTTAAAAATCATCATCTTCATTTAAAGGGATTATATCTTCTGGATTTGTCATAGTTTTAGTATATTTTACTTTCTTGTTCTGTAAAGAAGATTTTGTATTATAGTATGAAGTCCCTTTACTTTTTTTCTTTCCCATATTATTTTTAATATTCATATTAAATCCTTCATCATCAATCTCAATAGCACCCTTAACCATTAAAGTAAGGCTTTCAACTATCTTTTGTAATATGAGTGCTTGAGCTTTCATTTCTTCTGCTGCTGAAGCACTTTCTTCTGCTCCAGATGCATTTTGCTGTGTTACTGATTCCATCTGACTAATAGCTCTATTCACCTGTTCTATTCCTTGAGCCTGTTCTTGGCTAGCAGCGCTAATTTCTGAAATAAGATTATTTAATTTATCAACCTTAGACGAAATATCATCTAATGCAGTATCTACCTTCCCAGCAGCATCACTTCCACGTCCAGAAAGTTGTATATTTTTCTCAATGATTCCTGCTGTATCTTTAGCAGCATCTGCACTTCTTTGGGCTAAATTTCGTACTTCTTCAGCAACTACAGCAAATCCTTTTCCTGCATCTCCAGCTCTTGCTGCTTCTACTGCTGCATTTAGTGCCAAGATGTTTGTTTGGAATGCTATTTCATCAATAACTTTAATTATTTTCCCTATTTCTGAACTAGACTGCTTGATTTCCTCCATAGAAACCATCATGTCCTTCATTTCCAAACTAGCTGCAGTTGAAGCTTCATTAGCTTGATTTGCAAGGGTTGAGGCTTGTCTTGTATTTTCTGTGCTCTGAATCACCATAGAAGATGATTCATCCATTGTTGCAGATACCTCTTCAATAGAAGCCGCTTGTTCAGAACTTGCTTCTGCTAATTGCTGGCTTGAAGCTGCCAATTGACTTGATGCTCCAGCAATAGACCTAGCAACTTCTCCTAATTTGTTAGAATTCTTTGTTAGTGGCTTAGTAATAGATAAAAGTATCAAAACATTTACTGCTATAGAAGTTACTGTACCAATACATAAAAATATTATAGTTCCTATTTTAGTAGCACTATATGTGGAACTGAGATCATCAGTATCTTCCTTTGAAAGCTTTTGATTAAATGCAACTAAATCATTAAGAAGCTTACTAGCATCGTCAAAACTTGGAAGTCCCTGAGTTTCCATTAATTTCATAGCATCTGCAGTTTTCATATCCCTGCTAAGTGCCGTTACTTTAGAGCTTGCCTCCATATAACTATCCCATTTTTGTTTAACAGAATCTATTAATTTCTTGTCTTCATCGTTAGAAATCAAATCTTTACTATATGTTTGTATTAGCTGCTGTATTTGTGAATTTTTATCCACCATGTTTTTTTCTAAATTTTCCATTTGACCTTTATCCTCTGAGATTACATGACGATATTGCAATGATAAAAAATCACTCGTTGCCGTATTTATGGCATTGGCTGTATCAATACTAGGCAGACTATTTGTAGCTATATAACTTCCACTGTCATATATTTTTCCAGTTGCGAATATTGCAACAACACCCATTGTAACAAACATTATAAACGACATTATAATACTTAAAATGATTTTGTTTTTTACTTTCCAATTATTAAAATTCATCTTCTTTTCCTCCAATTTCTAATTCTTAGATTACATCCTTTTCATCTGTTGACATAATATTTATAGGTTCAAGCAGCATAATAACTTTATCTTTTATCTTTCCTATTCCTGTAAGATAATCCTTATTGACTCCTCCAAAACATGATGAAGGTAATTCTATTGTTTCGTTATTTATATCTAAAACTTCAGAAACTGTATCAACTACCATCCCAGTTAAACGAGTTTGATTTGATACTTCTGTTTCAATAACAATAATGCAAGTTCTAGCATCATATTCTCTACTTGGTATTCCAAATCTAATTCTTAAATCCATTACAGGAATAATCTTACCCCTTAAATTTATAATTCCTCTTATATATTCTGGCATTTTATGTACCGGAGTAATATCTAACATGCCAATTATCTCTTTAACATTTAAAACTGGTATTCCATAAAACTCTTCTCCAATATTAAATGTAAGAAATTTATTCAATTCTAATGCCATTTCTATACCTCCACTCTGATTTAATGATTTAATTATTTAAATATTGAATTATGTCATCTACAATGTGATTTAGTGAAACTATTTTTTTAGCAGCTCCCATTTCGATTGCTTCCTTCGGCATTCCAAAAACCACACAACTTTTTTCATCTTGGGCAATAGTATATGCGCCCTCATTTTTCATATTCAAAAGACCAGCTGCACCATCTTTTCCCATACCTGTAAGTATAACCCCTACAGCATTCCTTCCTGCATACTTTGCGACTGAATCAAAGAGAATATCCACTGAAGGACGTTGATGATAAACCATAGGTCCATTATGAAGCTGCACATAATATACTGCTCCGCTTCTTCTTAGTTCCATGTGCATATTACCAGGCGCTATTAATGCTTTACCAGGAGAAAGTATTTCCCTATCTTCTGCCTCTTTTACTTCTATGGCACATATTTGATTCAGCCTTTGTGCAAAGGATTTCGTAAAATGCTGAGGCATATGCTGCACTATCATTATTGGAGGTGCAGATGGAGGCATTTTTTCTAGTAATTCTTTCAATGCTTCTGTGCCTCCTGTAGATGCACCAATCGCAATAATTTTATTTGTAGTTTTAATTAGAGACGATTTCTTATTTTCACTAAAAACAGCAACCTCTTTTTTATTTTCTTTAATTCCTACTTTCCAATTTGGAATTTTTGAAACAGCTAATATCTTTTCTATGAGCTGTTCAATCATATCATTTACTGAATATGAAACTGATGGTTTTGCCACTACTTCTAATGCACCATATTCCAATGCCTTTAGAGCTGTTTCGCTGCCATTTTCTGCTATGGAACTAACAATGATAACTCTAATTGGATAGTACTTCATTAACTTGCGCAAAAAAGTCAATCCATCCATTCTAGGCATTTCTATATCTAAAAGAACAATATCAGGTTTTAATTTTATGATTTTATCCCTTGCAATATAGGGATCTGGTGCTGTATCAATAACCTGAATTTCTTTTGTTTTTGACAGTTCACTACTTAACATTTTCCTTACCATAGCGGAGTCATCCACTACCAATACCTTTATCTTATCCATATTAATTTCCATCCTTTAAAAACAGTTTTAATTCCTACATTTTAAACATTTCCTCAACATCTAATATAAGAGATACCCTTCCATCCCCAAGTATAGCTGCCCCTGATGCATAAGAAATCGAAGAAAATTCACTTTCTAAAGGTTTAGATACAATTTCCTGCCTTGCAATAATCCTATCAACAGGAAATGCTAGTAATTTTTGATCCATTTCTAATATAACAACTTCTCTTAAATTATGTAGTGTATCGCTTTCAGGAATATTAAACATCTTAGGCACATCTACAACTGAAATAACGTTGTTTCTTATGAGTAATGCTTCCGTTTTATTTTGAATACTAATCAAATTACTCTTATCTACTATAAAAAACTCTTTAATAAATAAAGTAGGTATAATATATCTTCCTCCTGCTGCTTCAATTATTGTTCCATTCATTACAGCAAGATTCATAGGGATTTTTACTGTAAAAGCACAACCTTCCCCTAAAACATTTACTACATCAATCTTTCCACCCAAATGCGAAATAACTTCTTCTACTACATTCATTCCTACACCTCTGCCAGAAATGTTATTAACAACTTCTTGTGTAGAGAAGCCAGGCTTAAAAATAAATTTTATAATTTCTTCTTCACTATATACTTTATTTTCTTCAGCCATATTTAAAGTTAAAGCTTTTTTAAGAATTTTTTGCGTATCAATACCTTTTCCATCGTCAGATACCTCTACATAGACACTATCTCTTTTACTATAAGCTTTTATTTTTATTGTGCCGTCATTCTTTTTACCAGCTTTTATTCTTTCTTCTTCCTCTTCTATACCATGAGAAACAGCATTTCTAACCAGATGCATTAATGGATCAAATATTTTTTCTGCTGCACTTCTGTCAATTTCTGTTTCTTCCCCTTCAATTATTATGGAGATTTTTTTATTAAGTTCAGCCGCTGTATCCCTTGCAACTCTATGAAGTCTATGTAATGTTGGTTTAATTTCTATCATTCTAAGAGACATAGATGAAGCTTGTATTTCCTTAATCAGCTTTGATGACCTTGATAAATTATTCATCATCGCAGAATTTCTTCCAAAAGCTTCACTAATCTGCTGCTCAAACTGAGAATTTAAAATAAGAAGCTCTCCAAGCATATCCATAAGGCCATCGACTTTCACTACAGGTATCCTGATAAAATTATCTGCCTGCTTTTCACTCGCTGGGCTTTGTTTTATATTCCGCGAATTTGATGCATTTGCTTTTTCATCAATAGTAACTTCATTTTCTTTTTTGCTGCCTTCTAGTTCTTGCTTAATTAAATCTATAACAATTTCTTGCTTTTTTACTTTGGTTACTTCTGATGTATTGAACAATTCATTAATTAGCAAATCTACATCTTTATCAGTAACAATTAGGAAACTAATGCTATTATTATTAATTATAAATTCTTCATCACTTCCTAGTTCCTCTTCACTTGGGCATTTAGGCACAGATGAAATTATTGAACCATAAGCACTTGCTACTTCAAAAACAAGCCAGGTTCTAATAGATTTCATTACACACTTTTCATCTATAGTTACCTCAATCCAATATGGTATAAACCCTCTATTAAAATTTTCTAATATTCTATTCCATAATTCCGTATCACTCTTAAATTCTTCTAGTTTGCTTAATATCTCATCATGTTTATTATTATTTTCAGATGATTCATCTATATCTGGCGCATTTCCTGTTAAAATTTTTATTAATCCTTCAACTATTTCGGTAATAACAATATTTTCATCACATTTATCTTTATTAATAAATGTAAGACAATCCTCCATAAAGTCATGGAAAGAATACAAAATATTGATAATTTCATCTGTCAAGACTCTCTGACCGCTACGTACCTCTTGAAGAAGGTCTTCCATCTTATGTGTTACTTTTTCTATATTATAAAATTCCATAGCTGCTGAATTACCCTTAATTGTATGAGCTACTCGAAAAACGGTATTTATTACATCATTTTTGGTATTTCCTTTTTCCATTTCCATTAAGGCTTCATTTAAACTCATTAAATTATACTTTAAATCTTCAATATACCCCACAAGTATTTCATTCATATTTTTATCTCACTTCCAATCACTTCATATATATAGCAGGTCCAATATATTGATATTTGTGGGATTTACTAACTAAACTTTCAGAATGGCCAATAAATAGTAGTCCTCCCTGCACAATATTGTTATAGAATTTATTAATTAACATTTCCTGAATAGGATTACTAAAATAAATCATTACATTTCTACAGAAAATAATATCAAATCCTTTTTTAAAATTGTAATCTTGCATTAAATTAAAATGCCTATATTGAATCATGGATCTAATTTCTTCTTTTATAGAAAAACCATTTCTAACTTTATCAAAATATTTATAAAGAAATTCTTCAGGTATATCTTTACATTCAGAGTAAGAATATATCCCCTTTACTGCTTTTGATAATATTTCGCTATCTATATCTGTTGCTAAAATTTTAATGTTTATGCGGTTACCAAAACACTCTCTAAAAAGTATTGCTAATGATACAGCTTCCTGTCCTGAAGAAGAAGCTGCACTCCATATTCTAATTTCATTCTTACTTGCAATTCTAGGGTTGTTTTTCATTATAAATGGTATATTATTTTCTATAAAATCAAAATGCTGCTTCTCTCGAAAGAATTCAGTTGTATTTGTAGTCATATCATTTATAAATTGTTGAAAATGCTCTTCACAATCATATTTCTGCAAATATAGTAAGTATTCATCATGATTGTGTATATTTAATTTTCTCATTGACTTCTCTATTTTCAATTTGAAGGTTTCTTTTTTGTTTTCTTTGACAAATATGCCCGTCCTTTTGTATAGCAGATCACAATATTTCTTAAAATATATATCTGTAAATTCATCCATTATATCTTCACCTCCAAATCACTGTCGTTAATTATATTCGACTATTTACTACATTATTCCTTTATATATTCGACTATATTTTTATAAACTTTATCAAATAACATAAATATATATATATTGAAATAAAGGTAAATAATATACCCTCTAATAATTATTACCATATATTAGATTATAGTTATTATGATATTTCTTATATTATTAAGGACAACTACGTTAAACTTCTATAATCTCATTAATAAAATAGCAAAAGACTAATTATTTCGTTAAATTTATTTAACAAAATAATTAGTCCCTAGTTTTCTAGTCGACTATTCTAAATATAATATTTTACTATTTAATAATGTCAACTATTTCTTACAAAAATTCATTCATTCGCATTTTTAACTTAACTTTCAAAGGCTTGTGATAAATCATAGATTATATCATCAATATGCTCAGTTCCTATAGAAAGGCGAACTGTATTTGGCTTAATTCCTTGATCTAATAATTCTTCTCCACTTAATTGTGAGTGAGTAGTACTTGCTGGATGTATTACTAATGATTTAACATCTGCAACATTTGCAAGTAATGAGAATATTTCTAACTTATCAATAAATTCTTGAGCTTCTTTTGCTTTGCCTTTAATTTCAAAAGTGAATATAGATCCTGCACCATTTGGAAAATATTTATTATATAATGCGTTATCCGGGCTATCTGCTAATGATGGATGATTTACTTTTTCAACTTTTGGATGTTTATTTAAGAAATCTACTACCTTTAATGTATTTTCAACATGTCTTTCAAGTCTTAAAGAAAGAGTTTCCAATCCTTGTAATAGTAAAAATGCATTAAATGGACTAATTGATGCACCAGTATCTCTTAGTAGAATTGCTCTTATTCTTGTTACATAAGCTGCTGGTCCAACTACTTCTGCAAATTTAATTCCATGATAGCTTGGATCAGCTTCTGTTAATTGTGGGAACTTTCCTGATCCTATCCAATCAAATTTTCCTGAATCTACAATTACTCCACCTAATGATGTACCATGTCCACCTATAAATTTAGTTGCTGAATGAACTACTATATCTGCACCATGTTCAATTGGTCTAAATAAATATGGTGTTCCAAATGTGTTATCAACTATTAGTGGAATTTTATGATTATGTGCAATTTCTGATAATGCATCAACATCTATAATATTTGAATTAGGATTTCCAAGTGATTCTATAAATATTGCTTTTGTATTATCTTTAATTGCATTTTTAAAGTTTTCTAAATTTCCTGGATCTACAAATGTTGTAGTTACTCCATAATCAGCTAACGTATGTGCTAATAAATTATATGTTCCTCCATATATAGTCTTAGCTGCTACTACATGGTCTCCTGCCTTTGTTATATTTTGAATTGAATACGCTATTGAAGCTGCCCCTGATGCTACTGCAAGACCTGCTACCCCTCCTTCTAAAGCTGCAACACGCCTTTCAAAAACATCTTGTGTAGAATTTGTTAAACGTCCATATATATTTCCTGCATCTGCTAGTCCAAATCTTGCAGCTGCATGTGCTGAATTTCTAAATACATATGAAGTTGTTTGATATATTGGCACTGCTCTTGAATCTGTTGTTGGGTCTGCTTGTTCTTGTCCCACATGAAGTTGTAACGTTTCGAATTTTAATTTTCTTTCTTGATTACTCATAATTTTTCCTCCATTATTTTTATCTTTATTTTTATTAATCATGGTTATATGATTAATTTACTATGATTTCCACGCGATTTTTTTCTCAATTGTTAATACAAGCTGTCCTATTTTTTATTAATATATAATTAATTCTTTTCCTAAATCTGCAAGCCTCGCCCCCTTTAATTATTATGACTTATTAATCGATATCCATTTTTTATATCATTATTTAATAACTGTAATTTTAGTTTTGTGATTTTAAATTAATGAAGTGTTTCAATATCATAAGGTGTATTTTGATATACACAATAGTTTAGCCAATTACTAAAAACTATATTTGCACTACCTCTCCACGAATGAATAGGGATTTCATTTGGATCATTATTCTTAAAATAATTTTTAGGAATATCTATTTTTTCTCCTTTTTCTTTATCTCTTATATATTCATCATTTAATGTGTTTCTATCATACTCAAGATGTCCTGTAATATAAATTTTTCTTCTATCTTGTGTCGCTACAATAAATATTCCTGCTTCTTCTGATTCAGATAAAATCTCAAGATAATTAACTTTTTCTATATCCTCTCCTTTAACTTCAGTATATCTAGAATGAGGAGCATTGAAAATATCACTAAGCCCTCTTGTAATATCAGCTTTCTCATCATTTACGCGATGCAAAAATATTCCAAACATCTTTTCCTTTAAATCATATTTAGGTACATTATGATGATAATATAACCCTGCTTGAGCTCCCCAGCAAATATGTAGTGTTGAGAATACATTAGTCTTACTCCACTCCATAATTTCAGTAAGTTCTTTCCAGTATGTTACGTCTTCGAATTTCATTTTTTCTACTGGCGCACCTGTTATTATAAGTCCATCAAACTTTTCATTCTTTATTTCATCAAAATAATTATAGAACTTCTCTAAGTGGTCTAACAGTGTGGTATGAGAGACATAGCTCTTTGTTTGAATCAACTTGATTTCTACTTGTAATGGTGTATTAGACAAATATCTTAATAATTGATTTTCTGTTACTATTTTCTTTGGCATTAAATTAATAATTGCTATTTTCAATACTCTTATATCTTGGGTATCTGCCCTTTCACTGTTAATTACAAATATATTATCATCACGTAACACCTTAAATGCAGGTAATTCAGCAGGAATTTTTATTGGCATTGCTCTGCTCCTTCCCTTATTTTTAACATTTTAAGCATCTAATCCATATTCAGATAATATTTCTTCTAATCTTTCTTGTTTCATTGGTTTTGGTATTACAAACAATTGATTTTCTTCTATTTTTTTAGCTAATGTTCTATATTCATCAGCTTGTTTTGCTTCTGGTTCAAATTCAATAACTGTCTTTTTTCTTATCTCTGCTCTTTGTACTACATTGTCTCTTGGAACAAAGTGTATTAATTGTGTTCCAAGCTCCTTTGCAAAAGCTTCTAAAAGATCCAATTCTCCATCAACATTTCTGCTATTACAAATTATTCCCCCAAGTCTTACTCCACCTTTTAATGCATACTTTTGAATACCTCTTGAAATATTATTTGCTGCATACAATGCCATCATTTCTCCTGAAGCTACTATATATATTTCTTGTGCCTTTCCTTCTCTTATTGGCATAGCAAATCCACCACAAACAACATCACCAAGTACATCGTAAAATACGTAATCTAAATCTTCTGTGTAAGCTCCTAATCTTTCAAGTAATCCAATTGATGTAATTATTCCTCTTCCTGCACATCCAACTCCAGGTTCTGGCCCTCCTGATTCAACGCATTTAGTATTTCCAAATCCAGTCTTTACAACTGCATCTAAATCTATATTCTCGCCTTCTTCCCTTAATGTATCCAATACTGTTTTTTGAGCTAACCCTCCTAGTAATAATCTAGTTGAATCTGCCTTAGGATCACATCCTACTACTAAAACATGCTTTCCAAGTTCAGTAAGTCCTGCTGTTAAATTTTGTGTTGTTGTTGACTTACCTATTCCTCCTTTTCCATATATAGCTACTTGTCTTAATCTTTTTCCTCCCATTTATAACACTCCAATTCATTAAAATTTTATACAAAAGTTAGAGGCCAGTATATTCTTAAATATTTAAGAATATACTTAGCCTCTAGTTTTCTAGTCAACTGTTTATTATTAAATTATATTTACCAACAAATCACATCCATTCCTAGGATATTACTTAAGCTTTTATGCATTCATCTTAATTGAACTCTTCTGTTCTGTCATTTTCTGCATGGATAAAATAGAAAAGATATTTTTAATTACCATTGTATAAAGTATTTCGTCTATATATGTAATATAGATAACTTTTATTTTCCACCTACAGTTGACGTGTAAATTCTTTCTATAAACTGTAAAGCACCTCTATATCCTATGTGACTTCTATTCAGTACTACTGTCTCAGAAGAAGGCGGATCTATTTCTATTAGTAATGCATTTTTTTCTCGTGCTACTTCAGATTCCCATGTCGAACCTAATATCAATGGAACTCCTGAACCAAAATCAGCTTCTGAAAGTGATTTTTCTGCAAGATAACCATCTTCAATATATTCTACCTCCACAGACACACCTTCTGATAGGTTTCTAAATTCCTTACTTATTTCCTCTCTAAATTTCTCTGGTGGATTATCCGTAATTATTTGTTTTACTGGTATAAGTCCTATTTGATCTGCCAAAAACTTTGTATATGCAAGTGTATAAGCACTGTCTCCCACAACAGCAAATCGAGAAGGTAAGCCATACCAATACTCTGCAAACATATGTGAAAAAGAATCTAAAAAGTAATAATACAATTCTGTTTCTTCTGCAATAAACGCTTCTGATTTTTCAGCATCAATTCCTGAATATTGAACTAATTGTCTTATAAAAGCAGTAGTAGCTTCCTCACCAACAGGTATTACAGGAATATGCAAATAAGGCTGATCATATTTTTTTTCTAAATGTTTCGCAATATTTACCCCTACCCAAGGCGAAATTACAAGATTAAATTGTGCTTTAGGAATTTCCTTCCATTCTTTTGCACCGCCACTTTGTGGTCCAAAAAGTACATTTACTTCAAATCCTATGCTTCTTAAGATTCTTACAATTTCCAAGTAATCTCCACGCCAATTTGTATTAAAAAATGGTGTCTCAAGCCACAAATTAATTAATCCCTTTTTCTTTTCACCTTTATAATCTCCAACAAATTGATCTATTATTGCTTGCACAACAATTTCATGACCTATAAGGTTTGAACCTTTAAAGCCCGCTGTATCTGCATATACTATAGGATAACCTGCCTCACGATATTTCTTTACAATTGATCCAACATCATCTCCTATAAGTTCTCCAGTACATCCTGTAGCTACCACAAATAATTCACCATTATAAATTGCTAAAACTGATTTTATTAAATCATCAAGTTTTTTTTCACCACCAAATACTATGTCATTCTCACCTACATTTGCACTAGGAACATTACCGCCGCCATAACTAGTAGAACCTTGAAAACCATTTTCAAACCCCATAAAAAAATATTGCTTGTACATACATCCAGGACCACAATTTGCAATCGGAACCCCACCCTTAATTGCTACTGTAGTATATACACCACCAACCGCACAAGCATAATGTGGATGTACTATTGTATTACTTTTTTTCTCTATATTAATCTTAGTCATTCTAATCCTCCTTATATATTCTTACAAAAATTCTTCTCCTGAATTTTCTCGATTTTTTATTTTTTTAATTATTTTATCGTAACGCCAATAGTTATTGATTCCCCTTACCTCTCTTAACCAAAGTCTCAGTGTAACTCACTTACAAAAGTTTAACTCGTTCGTCAAGAACTTCAGGATGTCTTGCAAGCAAAAATGGATCATTTTGACTAAGCCACCATTCATTATACGGACTTTTAACATGTCTAGAAAGAACTTCATTAAATTTCTTTCTAGCAAGAATATCTAACAAAACCTCACCTGTCCGAATTATTCCATCATAACCAACAGGGAAATGTTCATCACCCATGGCTAAAGATGGGATACCAAGCTTTGCTGCCTCAGGTGCAAGTCCTTGATGTCGAATTATTACAAAATCTGTCTCCACTCGTTTAAATAAAGCATTTAGTTGGAATGCCTGTGTTTTACTTACTGTAAAATTAGGAATGTCTCCATAATTGCTGATGAGTTCATGCAGGGTATCTTGTTTCTCATGTCCACCATCATAAACAGGATCGTGATGAAATACCACCGAACCATCAACTCCTATTCCTAATTCACGTAAAACTGAAATAAGGCTATGTGCATAGGATGAGCCTGTCATAACAAATCCTTTAATTCCCTTAAACTTTTCGCGCAATTTTTGAATTTGAGGGAGCACTCTTTCATGCTCAGTCTTTATATACTCTTCGGTTTCTTTTTCTTTGCCAACAATCTTTCCAATTGCTCGGAGCCAAGCATCCGTACCTTCGATTCCATAAGGTTGAGGTGCATCAACTTGAGGAACATCAAATTGTTCTTCAAGCACTGTAGCCATATAAGAACCAAGTGTGTGACAAAAAGTTGCAGTAGCCACTGCTTCAGAAGCCTGAGCAAGTTCATCGTAGCTTGCCATGTCTATCATATAATTTACTTTCAAACCAAGAGGTTTTAATATTTCTGTAAAATAATCAGTTCCCCACAAAGCTACAATGTTAATTAAATCTTTCTGCTTTTCAGGGTTACGCTTCACTATTTGACGTAAAACTCCATGCTGTGAAACATCAAATCCAGTACTCCAGTGTTTTGATCGAAACCCTTCGCAATGCAACGGAATAACTGTTATTCCAATTTCCTCCTCCATCTCTTCTGCAACACTATCTATATCTTCACCTATAATAGCAGTAGCACACGACATGGAGATAAAAATTGCTCTAGGATTAAAACGTTCCTTTACATCCCGTATTGTTTGTCTTAGTTTATCCGATGCGCCAAAAACCATATCATTTTCCAAAAGATTTGTGCTATAAATCTGTAAATTTTGTGGTGGCTTATTCCTTCTTCCAAGCCCCATGTTAAAAGCAAGATTAAACCAAGGATTATCTGCTGAGCACCCAATTGGAGCATGCTGAATAAGTATACAATCTGTAATATTTCCTATTTGACATTCAACAATCGCATTGGCACACATGGTCTGTTGATTTAACGGCGAATCTAATTCACACAATCGACAAGCTTTTTGGTTTCCAGCACAGCCATTTTTTCTTTGACTTCTCAATTCATAATTTGATTCTTTCCACAACTCCGTTGCTGAACCATCCCAAGCAGTTATAGTTCCTAATCTCATTTCTCTGTTATCTACTTCTGTTAATTCAATATTTATTGTTTTTTTTGACATTGTATCACCCTCTCTATACATATGGAAAAATATCTTTATGTAAAATACTTTTCAAATTATAATTATAACTTTGAATAAAGTTATATATAAAAAGGACATGCTTCTATTCTTAGAAACATGTCCTCTGGTTTACCAGTCAGATACTGTTTGATAAATTTTATTATTCAATTTATTAATCTAGGATGTATTCTATATAAGTTGCATTTTGAATTCCCATCAGAAAAATTTTCCTAATGCACTTATTCCCTTCACTGCATTAACTTCATATAAATATCCTTTTTTTCATATTACTCCTATTAACTTACTATGTTTTGCTTATTACCAATTATATTCTATACATGTATATTTAGTCAATAATATTTTTATTAAAAATTACTACTAAATTATAATGTTGCATTTTTGCTTGAATAATCTATTCCATATATCAGCACAAATCTATATTTCGGTTTTTTGCTCTTCAGCTAACTTAGTATATAAAGTTCCCATTGCTAAATCGATATATGGAGTTAGAAAAACCATTCCAACAGATGCAATTATGGTAAAGTATTGTTGATGCCAGTATCCAACAATAGCAGCTGGAACAAATATTAATGCTATCCAGCCAATAAAACTTAGTCCTAATGTAAATATATCCATTATATGCCCATCAGTCATTTCAGTACTTCTACTTATTGCTTCATTAATGCCAATGTTTGGATTATCTACCCATACATAAAAAGTCATAGAATATTTAATTGCTGCTATAATTCCGGGAATTATCAAAAGCAGTGACCACAATATAGTATAAATACCCACTACTACGTTTATTGCTAATGCTTTTAAAAACCTTCCAGAAAGCATATCTTTTAATTTAATATTTTGGCCTCTTACTAGTTTCAATATTACGGATGTGTATCCAAACAAAAAAAATGATCCATAGATAGTAGAAATAACTGACATTAGAACAATCACTAAAGTACTTGATTTTGGAATGAAATCCCCAACAATGTCAACAAGCTTATATACCAGACTAATTAATATTATAACCTTCCAAAATCCTTTCAAACTCCGTCTTGCTTCCGCTCTGATATCCTTACAATTAATTATCATAACTAACTTACCTCTATCAATTTACTTATTTTGTTAATTATAGCATATTTACGAAAAATTTTAAACTATATAATATAGTAAGTCGTTCATAAACTCTAGGCCACTACCCCTTAGGTCCTAATGTTGGACCTAAGGGGTAGTGGCCTAGAGTTTACTTATTCTCTGGAATTTATCTATTGCAATTGAGGCATTAGTTATTATAGTTTCACTATTACCTATCGTAATAGTGCATTCAAGTATTATTACAAGAAAATTTATTATAACAATAAATATCAATGATTTCTTTAATATATTATTGTGTGCAGTATTAAAATAAATATACCAGTATTACTACTGTTAAGTTATGCCATAAATAAAACCATTCCGACCGTTCAAATATACATAAATATTAAATTTACTATACATAATAATACTGAAAATGTTTTCTATGAAAAAAGGAGATTGAGTTATATTATGGATAAAATCAAATTGAATGACATTGAAGAAAAACTTCTACGAGATGCTTATACATCATATTTAAAAAATAAAAAATGGTGTATTTGCCATCATTCATATCGTCACTCATATAGTAATGAGGATAGACAGATTACTAAGGCAAAAATAGATGGTTTAGAACATTTAAAAAAAATTATATTTATTGAAGTTGATAGGTGTGTGGGTCTTACAAGCTATAACATATTACCAGACGGTATAGGATATATTCAATCTAAATAATAAATGTATCATCAAGCTGTTTAAATCTAATGATACGCTTTAAGCAAGTCGTTCGTAAACTCACGACTATTACCCCAGAGGTTCTGAGCGAAATGAATAACAAATTAGTATTGTATAACTTCTGATGAGACAAAATTTAAAGTTTGCAATTATGCTAAATCATAACAAAGCCTATGATGTACGTTTATAATAATACAAAAAAATCTAATTGATAATATAACCTTCATCAATTAGATTCTTTTAAATAGTTTATAACACTTTTATTAATATTGTTAATGTATTTTTTTTATATTTTACACACCTTGTTGCAAACAAGTTTTTAAATCATCATCTGGTTCACTTATAGGTCTTATGTTAAATGTATCCACTAAATATTGTAATACATTAGGGCTTACAAATGCTGGAAGTGATGGTCCAAGGTAGATTCCTTTTACGCCTAATGAAAGTAATGCTAAAAGGTCAGCAACTGCTTTTTGCTCATACCATGAAAGAATTATTGATAATGGTAATCCATTAACATCTGTATTAAATGCATCTGCAAGTGCTGTTGCAATTCTAACTGCCGAATATGCATCATTACATTGACCTACATCTAATAATCTTGGAAGTCCAGCCACTTCTCCGAAGTCTAATTTATTAAATCTATATTTTCCACATGCCAGTGTAAGGATAATACAATCTTTTGGTACCTTTTGAGCAAATTCAGTATAATAACTTCTTCCTGGCCTTGCACCATCACACCCACCGATTAAGAAGAAATGTCTAACCTTTCCTTCCTTAACCGCATTAACAATTGCTTCAGCATGAGATAATGTTGCATGATGTCCAAAGCCCACTAAGATTTCTTTTTCTTCTTCATCTTCTTTAAAGCCGCCTAATTCTAATGCTTTATTTATTATCTCACTAAAATCCTTAGTTCCATCTTCTAGAACATCGATATGCTTTATTCCATCCCAGCCTACAACACTTGTTGAAAATATCCTATCTTTATAGGTTTCTCTTGGTCTCATCAAACAGTTAGTAGTCATTAAAATACAGCCCGGAATTCCATCGAATTCTTTTTGTTGGTTTTGCCATGCAGAACCAAAGTTTCCTACTAAATGTTTATATTTTTTTAGTTCTGGATATCCATGGGATGGCAACATTTCACCATGTGTATAAATATTAATTCCTTTACCTTCTGTCTGCTCTAAAAGCATTTCTAAATCCCTAAGGTCATGACCAGATACTATAATAAATGGACCTTTTTTAATATTAACATTTACCTTATGAGGAGAAGGATTTTTGTATCTAGTAGTATTAGCTTCATCTAAAAGCTGCATTACTTGCACGCTCATATCTCCAACCCTCATTGTCATACGTATCATATCATCCAAGCTTAAGTTATCATTTGTAGTAGCTTCTAATCCTAAGAAATAAATATTATCTACCTGGTCATTATTGTAATTAATAAACCTTGCTTGATGCCCATAAGCAGCCACACCTTTTAATCCATATAGAATAGTTGATCTTAAGGAACGAATATCAGCATCTAGATTCTGATCATACATTATCCCTGCTTTTACTGAATCCTTTAACATCTCTTCTTTTGTATCACTTAAATTGTATGTAGCTGCATCTGGATATTCTCCTTCTGGTGCTTGATCTCTTAATGATTCTTTTATCTTTTGAGATTCCTTCAATAATCTCACATGAACTTCAGCATCAAAGTTTACATTTGTTAATGTTGTAAATAAACCATTCTCTACAAATTTAACTATTTCTTTATCTATAATTTTACCTTGTTCAATTAAAGGTTTTGCATAACAAGAAATTCCCTTTAATTGATATATTAATAAGTCCTGTAAATTTGCAATTTCTGGTGTTTTTCCACATACACCAATCTTTGTACATCCTTTTCCCCCTGCTGTTTGTTCACACTGATAGCAAAACATAGGATTTTCATCCATAAATATCACTCCTTAAATATTAGTCTATTTTATTGTCTTCATAATATTAGATAATATTCTTTAATGGCTTAAGTAATCTTTCGATTTTTAGAAAATATAAGGCAGAGAAATAAAATAAAACCAGGGCTTATTCTTAAACCCTGGCTTCTTTTGAAATAAGTGTACTTATGGGGATTTAAAAGTTATTTTCGGAGTAATCCCCAAATATCATCTTCAAAATCGTTTCCCATGACAATCACCTCTTTCATATATTATTTTGTGCAGTTTTAAATTATATATACCAGTATTACTACTGTTAAGTTATGCCATAAATAAAACCATTCCCACCGTTCCAATATACATAAATATTAAATTTACTATCCATAATAAGATTGAAAATGTTTACTGTCGGAAAAGGAGATTGAGTTATATTATGGATAAAATTGAATTAAATGAAATTGAAGAAAAATTTCTACGAGATGCTTATACATCATATTTAAAAAATAAAAAATGGTGTATTTGTCATCACTCATATAGTAATTATGATACTTTACTTAAAAAGCTCTTTGCATAATCTCTATCTTCAATTATTAACCCTTTCGAAATTAAATTATCAATTTGATAATCTATTGAAATTGGATTTTGCAAAGTTTTCTTATCCATACTTTAAAAAGCTCCTTAAATCAAAATAACCTAACGTGGTCCGCATTGTTAAGAGGCGTGTTAGGTCTTATTAATTATAATATACGCTAAATTAATTCTACTGTCAATATTAAAAACTTTGACTCATAGATTAAGTCATCATTGGTTGAAATGTATAGCCGTTGGTATTTTTCTCTTAATATCTATTATCTTAGATTTCTAATATTTTAATGGATATACCTCAATCCGGCTATCGGTACAATTGCCATATTACTTGGTTTAGATGCCTTGTAGTGCAGCTTTTTTTTATTTATTTGCAACAAATCGCCTTCCTTTTTTTGATCTATCGAATTTAAATAATTCTGTTTATTCATCTTGCATAACCATCCTAACAGTCCCATTGATTTTTCTTCATATCAACATGATTCTCATCTTTAAAGGATACACCTTCTTCTAATAGCAGAAATCGTTGTTCCTGCCATCCCGGTGCCAACCTTCCAGCATGATTTACCACTCGATGGCATGGATATCTACCATAAAATTCTGCCTGGCTAAGAGCCTTCCCCACAAGCCGTGCATTTTTTTCTCTGCCAATAAGGCTGGCAATTTGTCCATATGTAGCTACTTTGCCTGCAGGGATTTCTTCCACAACAGAAAGTATTTCATAAATTAATTGTTCATTCATAATCTTTTTCATATATTCACCTGTGATACGAATCCTTATTTGGAGATATTGTTATACTTTAAAATTATTAACCATTCCGACTAATTTATTTGTACTAGTGTTAACTTCTTTTATTAATTGCACCACATTATCAGATTTTTCAGATATAGTATTCAATTTTTCAGCAATATTATTTGTTCCATTTGCAGATTCATTATTTGCATTAGTTATTTGATTTACGGATTCTGCAACTGTAACCATTGAAGTCATTATTTTATTGGACTTTTCACTAAATTCAGTTGTCATATTGTTAATCATAATTGCATCATTATTATACTGCTCGCCAGTATTAACAATCATTTCGTAATCCCTTATAACTTGAGTGTTTATGAACTCAATTATATCTTCTGATGTAGCCACTAAGTTTTGTACTGTTCCTACAACTACGCTGCTAATATTTTGTATTTCTGATACAGTGTTTTTTGAGTCTTCAGCAAGTTTTCTAATTTCTTCTGCTACCACCGAGAAACCTTTTCCAGCCTCTCCTGCTCTTGCGGCTTCTATGGCTGCATTTAATGCTAGTAAATTAGTTTGAGATGCAATTTGTAAAATAGCTTCAGATAAAACACTTATTTTCTCTACTTCTTTAGATTTTTCAATAGCATCTAAAAGCTTGTCCTGTGTTTTGTTATTAATTTGCTTTGCTGTTTCTTTAGAATAAACAGCTTTATTTTTAAGATCATTTGCTCTATCTTTAATTTCTGATGATTTTTCAGCTTCGTTCTTTGCCTTTTCTGCAATTGATTCTATTTCTAACTCAATTTGAGAATTTGCTACACTCATTTCTTCTGTTGATGCTGCTGTTTCTTCCATGCCGCTAGATAATTCTTCTGTTGTAGAATAAACATCTTCAATCAATAAAGATAACTGATCAATATTTTCATTAGTTTTCTTAACTTTATTTTCAACATTTCTAGATTCATCAATAACAACACTAATTATTTCTCTAAATGAATTTTGCATTAAGTTAAAGTTATTTGCAAGTTCACCAATTTCATCTTTACTAACAAAATCAATATGCTTTGTTAAATCTCCTTCACTACTTGCCATGTCTTTTAATTTTGATAAAATTAAAGTTATTGGATTAGCAATATTTTTGGTAACATAGATCCATGCCATTATAGATAATATTATTACAGCTAAAATAGATACTACTATTAAAATTATTGTATTTGTTATTGATTTTTCTATATTTTTTATAGAAACTTCAATATTTTGAGAAGCTAAAATCTTAAAGTTATCAACTTCACTGTTAATTGCTTCAGCAGTACTATCAAATTCTTCCATAGATAAATTACCTTTATCAGGGCCCCCATCAATATATGCTCTAGCCATTGTTTTTCCTGTTTCATAATATGGATCAAAACTTTTCTCTATTTTTTCAATTTCTCCTGTACTTTCAGGATTTATTTGTTTAAGCTCTTGTATAACAACTTTTACATCTTGTGCATAGGTTTCAGCCTTATCAAATCCATCATCAAATCCTTTTGCTGCTCTTGTTGCACTTATGTCCGTAAGCCACTGTTGAACCTCCACAACATCAAGTTTTAATTTATCAGTTTTGGAAATAGTAGAAAAATATTTTGTATTCATTTCTTTTACCAATTTTAAATTATTTTTCGCGAAGATAAACTGAATTGTCATGAAACCCACAAAAAATATAATCATTAAAAAAAGTGGTAATAATATTTTGATCTTTATACTTCTCATAAATACCCTTCCCTTCTTTTGTATATACGTTTATTTTAACATCAATATATTATTTAATAAACAAAAACTGTAAAAGGTTACTCAGATTTAATAATTTCTTTAATTTCTTTTAATCATTGATATATATATTCGTCAAATAGTTCTAAACGCTAGATAAAACAGAACTTTCAACAGTCGAAACTTGTTAATACTCTAAGCATAAAAAACCCCTCACTAAACATTAACTTAGTGAAGTGCTTCACTTATATCAATATTTATACGATTAGCTAAAACAACCAGCCACCATATACATTCAGCAAGCTATGTTCAAGTTCAGAAGTTGTATATCCCCCTTTAGGCCAACGCTCTTGCTGAGACATGGTTAAACGTCCAACCAAACCATCATCTGTTAAAAAAGTAAATACTTCTCGCAAAAAATCCATAACTGCTAAAGAATTAGCTGAAAACTTCAAAGTATCAACACGAACTATTTATCGAGATGTTGATGTTCTTTCTTCCGTTGGCGTACCTGTATACATGAGTAAAGGTAATGGAGGCAGAATACATTTTGGGGAAAATTATACATTGAGCAAAGCGCTTTTTTTCTGATTTAGAAATCAAAAACTTAATGTTATTACTCAAAGCCATGCAGGCAACTCAATATCATGAATTAGACAGCGTACTTGAAAAGATGGGCCACTGC
Organism: Clostridium chromiireducens; assembly: GCF_003575225.1. Lineage (NCBI taxonomy): Bacteria > Bacillati > Bacillota > Clostridia > Eubacteriales > Clostridiaceae > Clostridium > Clostridium chromiireducens. The sequence continues at coordinate 316,177 of NZ_QXDJ01000003.1, forward strand.
TTCTCAGCCTTTAATTAACTTTGCTAGTTTATTCAATGAAAATCATCATTTCATTTCTAACTTTTTATTTAGTATAAAACAAAAGAATACATACTACAATTATCTGTAATTAAATTATATAACTATGTCTTTTTAAATTAAGATGAATTTCTGTGGCTAAATCGCGATTTCCCATCGTGACTATTATACTCAAAAAAATGAAGAAAGAAGAAAAATAAACAACTCTAACTTTAACATGACATACTGTCGTCAAGTTTGACATGATAATATGATGACAATGACAATATGTATTAAAAACAAATTTTGGAGGTAGCATACATTGAAGAAAATTAGTATTGAGCCAAGTTTAATATTCTTTCCACAACCTATATATATTATTGGTACCCAAAATGCCGATGGTTCACCCAACTTCGGTACTGTCACATGGCTAGAGGTAACTATTGACAATACTCCGCATATTGTTATGACCATCGGGGGGAATAAACAGACGAGAATTAATCTCCTAAGAGAAAATAAGTTTTCTGCTAACTTAGTCAGCAAGGATATGATTTGGCTTGCAGATTATTTGGGATCAACTACGGGTACTAGCGAAACAAAAAATAAGGTCAAATATGATTACATATGGAATGAGGATCAAAATATACCTATGCTTGAACAAAGCAGATGGATATACGAATGCAATGTTAGCAAAGTAATTGAGTTAAATGGAAGTCATTTATTCATTTCAGAAATAGAAAATATACAAATAGATGAGGCCTTAGAAAATATAGATTTCAGTAAGATCGATCTAAACAAACTGGATCCTGCTATTTATGCCCCATTTAATTATTATGCTATTGGTAATAAAATTGGAAACCGTGGAGACTGGATGAAATATTTGAAATGATTCCGATATTTTTCCTAATTATTTTTTATGTTAATATCAGCATTAAGCGCTTTCAATTAATCTACTCCCTATGTAAATCAATATCAAGCGCTTAATGTATCTCCTAACACACCTCAATAATTCATTTACAGCATTAATAATTTATCTGCTACTCTTATGGATATATGACTAGTGCTATAAAAATCATTAAATATTAATACTTTTATAAAAAATCACTCTCAATCCGCATTTTAGGCGCATATTCTTTAGAATATATATTTTATTATGTTTTAGAATATATATTCTCCTATGGTAATATTCTGAAGAATAAGTACCCGTAACTCTTTAATATATTGAATATAATTTATATGATTTGTATAATAATTCTAAAGTAATATTTAAGATTGTATAGTTAAAATATAATGATGGGAGGCAGTACATTAATGAATATCTTAAACTTAAAAAAATTTATGATAATTTTTATTCCTATAACAATCTTTATTTTATACTATACAAATTATGATTTTCATCTTATTATTAAAAGTACTTTTTTTGCAACTAATAATTACACGGTGCATTACAAAAAAGATAAAGAATTATCTATTCCATTACCATCCAACTCTGCTTTTTTATTTAAAACTCCAACTGAAATTTATTATAATAAATATGACATAAATAAATGTAAGTCTTTTTTTGATTCAACTTTAAATAAAATGAAACAAAATCAACAAATTGGTAATTATAATTTTAATGATAGTGAACAAAAATATATAATAGAAATAGATGACCAGCTAACTGTTGAAATTTATCTTATAGGAAATGAAGATTCAAGAAGGTATGGAATTTCTAATTCTATTAATAAATAAACATTAATAAATAAATTCTTTCTTACATATTTATTAATGGTATATTAATAACATTTTATATATCTCGACGCAATATTCTAGTGTATCCCCAATTGGTATAATTAAATATTCCATGGGTTTTTCTACCTTATAATTATCTAAAAACCCTATTTCTTTTAATACAAAAAATAATCTTGTAAGCCCAATAGATATTCCTACCCCTGGTAAGATGTTATCTGTATAATTTTCAGCTAGGTTATCGTACCTTCCTCCTGAACATATGGAACCATAATTTTCATTTCCAATTAAAAATGTTTCAATTACTGTTCCTGTATAATAATCAAGTCCTCTTATTATTTTAAAATTTATTGTATACTCATTATCGTCTACTCCTAAGATCTCTAGCATTTTTCTAACTGTTTCAATTTCTTCTATGCCCTTTTTAAATTCCTCTGAAATCAAATATAATTTCTAGTTGCTCTTTTTTGTACCATTTTATCATCTTATTATCTCTTTAAAATAGAAAAAGGAATACTCAAAACTTCTATTGTTATGAGTATTCCTTTTATTTTGATTATGATAATATATACTTATATCTTAGTTTAATACCTTTTAAACTTCACATAAGAAAACTCCGAACTACCTTTATGTAAATTAGTTATTTAAAACTATTCTGATTCTTTTGATAGCCCTAACTGCTTAAAAATTAATAGAATCACACAGTTTTCTGCCTTTTCAGACTAATATGACAGTGATAAATCTATTTCAGGAACGTTATCAATACCGAGCCAATCACTTAAAGCTTTTACTATAAAATCATGATCCAACTCGTGTGGAAAATTAGATACGATCAAAACCGCAACCATTTCCCCCGTTTTCAATCGAATTGGAAATCCACCTCCGCAAAATATATAATCTTTCTCAGTCAATCCATGGGTACTAACCACTTCACCAGTAGTAGCGGCAACCGCCCATGCACCTAGTGAACTTCTTTCCATTAAGGATACTGTATTATATTTTCTATCCATCCAGTTTTGATTATTAAGGTTTGTTCCTTCTGTACAATGCTGAAAGAGAATATTTCCATTTAATTTTCGAATAGCAATAGCTAATTCCTGTTTCTTTTCATAAACTTTATTTACCATATAATTTCCTAGTTCCCAAGCATCTCTATTTGAAAACTGCGGAAATCTAAGCATCTCTTCCTGTTTTAATATAATCTCATTCAATTTAATATAATCTTCACTAGTCATATCATCTAATCTCCTTACAGCATCAAACGATAAATATTTACAACATCTTTTTCGTTTAGCGTTACAAAGCCGCCTAAATTACCAACTTTCACATCTCCATAACAAGCAGTATGAGCCAATTTTTCAATGTCTTCTTCTTTTGCTCCCAGTTCCTCAAAGTTCTTTGGCATGCCAATGGAAATCAAGAATTGACGAAATGCCTGAATACCAGCTTTTGCTGTCTCTTCTGGATGATTAAAATTCATTTCACATCCCCATACCCTGCATGCAACTTGAGCAAAACGCATAACATTATGCTCCATGTTATATATCATAACTGCTGGCATCGTTACTGCTAAACCAGCACCATGAGCACAATCATATAGAGCAGATAACTCATGTTCTATATCATGACTTGTCCAATCTTGTGACCTTCCCACACCACATGAATTATTATGTGCCATCATTCCTGCCCACATAATATTAGCACGTGCTTGATAATTATCTGGATCGGCAATAACTCTTGGTCCTTCATGAACCATAGTCATCATCAATCCCTCTATTATACGATCTGTAACTTCAACTTCTTCAGTATTAGTAAAATATCTTTCATATAAATGTGCAAGAATATCCGTAATTCCACACGCAGTCTGATATTTTGATAAAGTTTGAGTCAATGCTGGATTTAGAATAGAAAATTTAGGTCTTAGTGCTTCTCCTGTTGTAGCACGTTTAAACATTCCATTTTCATTTGTAATAACAGAATCTGCTGATCCCTCACTTCCAGCAGCAGAAATTGTGAGAATTGTGCCTATAGGCAATGCCTTTTCCACTACTTTCCCTTGATAATAATTCCAGAAATCTTCGTCATAAACTGCTCCTGCTGCAATTGCTTTCGCCGAATCAATTGCACTTCCGCCTCCTACAGCTAGAATAAAATCAACTTTTTCTTTCTTACAAATATCAATACCTTCATATACCAAACCACTTCGTGGATTTGGCTTTACGCCACCTAATTCCACATAAGATAAATTTTCCTTTTTCAAAGCTTCTTTTACTCGATCCAATAAACCAGAACGAATAACTGATCCACCACCATAATGAATTAAGACTTTAGTTCCGCCAAATTTTTTTATATATTTTCCTGTCTCATTCTCCGTATCTTTTCCAAATGCAAAATACGTTGGTGCATAAAATGTGAAATTCTCCATAGTAAATACCTTCTTTCTCTTAGTCTAAATATATTTTATTTCCAAATGAAAACAAATACAAGAAGGCACTTTTTTTTGCCTAGGTTACTTATATGTACCCTACTTACTCCTCACAACACTGCCTATTTGTCACTTCATATCTATCCCCTTCGTTTTGACTGCCCCATTCACACATCATTTCCAAAATTGGATATAACGTTTCCCCGTGCTTTGTGACAGAATACTCTACCTTCACTGGAGTTGTTGAAAAAACTTTCCTTTGTATAATTTCCTGTTCTTCTAGTTCGCGTAACTGATTCGTCAAAGTTTTTTTAGGTGCACTTTCCAAAAAATGCAGAATCTCATTATAACGTTTTGGTCCTTCCTCCTGCAAATAATGCAAAATAAGAGGTTTCCATTTACCACCAATCACTTTCAACGTAATTTCCATTTCACAAGTAACTTTTATTTTCTCCGACATAATTTCCTCCACATTTTTATATTAGTTAATGAATATTCTACCTTTGATGGAACTTCTAGACATACTTTGCACTCTATAAGTTGATACTTTTCTAAAGTACGAAGTTCTTTTGTCAAAGTAGCTTATGTTACATTTGGCAACAACCTATCTAATTCTCCAAAGCGAATAATTCCAGTTATAGTATATCATGATAACTCATCCCCAACAATTTCCATACAATTATTCTAGTATCTCAATCTACTATATTTTAATTGTAAACATAATAAAAAAAGGTTTATAATGCGTTATTCAAATATTTGAACGCCTCATAAACCTTTCAATATCAATTTATTGCTCACTTTATCATTTATTTATAATATGGTCCACAGTATTATTTATTTAGCACTAATGTAAATTTTTTTTATATTCCCTCAGTCGTTTCTTATATAACATACTTTATTATTATCTTGTTTGAGGTTTAAAATTGTAATTATTCAAAGAGGCATGAGGTTTATAAAATTCTTCTAATGCTGCTATTTCATCCTCTGATAGCTCTAATTCCACCGCTTCTACAGCATCTTTTATATGTTGTTCTTTTGTTGCACCTACTATTGGAGAAGTAATTACACTTTTTGAAAGCAGCCATGCTAATGCAATTTGTGCCATAGGTACTCCTCTTCTCTCTGCAACTTCAGCTAATCTATCAACTACAGGCTTATCTAAATTTGTTGTTATGTTCAACTGTGATGCATGTGCATCAGTTTTTCCTCGTTCTGTAGTCTGCACACCATCCGCCCAAGGACGAGTTAATCGACCGCGCGCTAATGGTGACCAAGGTGTAACACCTATCCCCTCACTTTCACATAATGGAAGCATTTCTCGTTCTTCTTCCCTGTAAAGAAGGTTATAATAATTCTCCATTACCACAAAACGATGCCATCCATTGGCTTTTTGAATACCAATAGCCTTCATAAGCTGCCATGCATACATAGTTGATGCACCTAGATAACGTACCTTACCAGCTTTCACTAAATCATTAAGAGCCTCTAAAGTCTCTTCAAGAGGTGTGTTATAATCAAAGCGACCTATTTCATATATATCAATATAATCTGTACCGAGTCGCATTAAACTATCATCTATTTCTGTCATTATTGCCTTACGAGAAAGCCCCATGCCATTTGGAACAGGACGCATTGGTGCAAATACTCTATCCGCAATAACTATATCATCTCTACGAACAAAATCTTTAATTGCTCGTCCAACTATCCTTTCAGTGTCCCCATCAGAGTAATTATTTGAAAGATCAAAATAGTTCACACCGTTATCTAGAGCTAATTTTATAAATTTCCTACTCTCCTCCTCCCTTAAGGTCCATGGTCTATCATTTATACCTGTACCAGTATTTCCATAGCTCATGCATCCTAAACATATTCTAGAAACTTCTAATCCCGTATTACCTAATCTCGTATATTTCATAAATAACCTTCCTCACTTTCTTCTATAAAATGTATTGCTCCCTATTTAAAGTTATATTCTCAAATTTCCTTAAAATATCGAAAGTCCTTTAAAAACTGCTTTAATATTGAAGCTATGCATTTATAATTATTGTTTTCTATTTTCTTTAATGTTATTATAAAATGCAATTAAGTATTAGTAAAACGGAAATATCGAATAGAATGATTTCGATTTATCGAATTATCTATATACAATGAAGGAGGAAGTATTTTGGACATTCAAGTTGTAAAAACATTTTTCAGCATATTAAAAAATGGCAGCTTCCAAGAGGCTGCAAAAGAACTTGGTTACGCTCAATCAACTGTAACCAATCATATACAAAGCCTTGAGACAGAACTTGGAGTGGTTCTTATGGAAAGAGGCAAGAAAATACGATTAACTCAGGCTGGAGAATTATTTAAAAATCCTGCAAAACAAATGCTCACTGATTATGAAAATCTTATGATGTCTATAAATGAATTTTCAGATAACACAAAGGGAACTGTACAAATTGGTGCAAATGAACCCATCGCCAGTCGCATATTACCTAAAATTCTAAATGCTTTCCACAAACAATTTCCGCTTATTAATGTTGAAATTACAATTGATACCAGCATTGCTTTAAACAACATGGTAATTGAAGGCAAACTAGATCTTGCTATCTGTACCCTATCCATTAATAATAATGACATGAATTTTATCCCTATTCTTGAACTTCCAATCCTCTTAGCGGTTCCTATATCACACCCACTTGCCTCAAAGAAAAAGATATATTTAAAGGATTTACGAAATGAACGAATCTTAATGCCAAGACCACAAACCTCAGCTTTAAAAAAATTAGAGGACTTATTAGATAAAAGAACAGGCCCCTATGTTTCAGTTAAAATTACAAATATGATTTCACCAATGGCTTTTGTACAAAATGAATTTGGTATTGGCTTTTTAAATAGTCTCAAGGTAGAATCTTCAATGCCAGGAGTTGCGCTAAAGGAAATAGAAGATTTAAAAGATAAAAACGTAAATGGAATCTTTATAAAAAAAGATAGCAGACTTCTTACTCCAGCTACTCGCAATTTGGCAGCTTTTATAAAAGACAGTAGTTTTTTACTTTAGAATCACATAAAGTTCATCTTAGTGTTTATACGCACTTCTTTTATATCCTGAAGAGGTGGAAGTCCAAATAATCTTCGATATTCCCTGTTAAATTGTGAATAACTTTCATAACCAACTTTTATAGCCACATCTCCCACACTCATAGATCCACTAACTAATAAACGTCTTGCCTCTTGAAGTCGAAGATTTTTTTGATATTGTAAAGGTCCCATGTTTAATGTAGCTTTAAATTTGTGATGAAGTCCAGACACACTCATGTTGCAGAGTTTTGCCAGTTCTTCAACAGTAAATGATCGTGATAGATTTTCTTTTATCAAAGTAATTGCTCTACCAATACTATCTATATTGGAATCAATAAAGGCTTGTTGAAGAAACAATTGACCATAGTTCCCTGTAAGTAAATGATATATTATTTCACGTTTAATCAGTGTTGACAGAAAAGGAATAGAATCAGGCTTATTAAGTAATCTTAGTAATCGCATAAGCAGATCTAATAGCTCAAAATTGGATTTTCCAATGAATGCAGCCATATTTAAGTTATTATCTTTTGAATTCACATTAATTTTTGCATCCATCATCACTGAGAAAATTTCTTGGGCAGTAAATTCAACACGTAAGCCAATATATGGTTTATCTTCGCTTGCGCCAATGACTTGTGCTGAAACAGGAAAATCAATCAAAGATGCTACATAGTCTCCAGGATTATATTGAATTATATTCTGCTTAATATGAATATTTTTTTCTCCTTGTAGAATAAGACAAATTGATGGCGTTAAAATTCCAGGAAGTAACGGTGTTTCCTTGCTGCTTTTATAAAGTGTTATAAAAGGAATTGCTGTCTCCATGTCTCCATCTGATGTAAGATTTTTTTCGCATAAAGCAGCCAGTTGATTTAGAACTTCTTGATAACTCGTATTTGACTCTACATAAGCTTCTTGCCTTGTAATACCTTGTTGCTGCTTAGACATACATTTTCACCTTACCTTAATTTACATAATAGAAATAAATATTTTTATTATACGTTACTAGCTAAGATAATTCAATCTTACTCTAAAAATATCTATTGCAGTATTAGGCAATTTTTATACATTAATGTGTCTAGCTGTTTCTATCCTTTTAGGGCATAATTTCGTCATAAAGATTTTAAAAATAAAATCTTATTATTTATTAATTTTTATGGAGGTATTTTTTATGAAAACAGAACAAAAACCTATAGGCTCAGGTTTTGGAGCCGCTTCTACTACTAATGACGTTATTACTGGTATTAGCCTTAAAGGTAAAACAGCTATCGTAACTGGTGGTTACTCTGGACTCGGAAAAGAAACTGTTCGTACATTGCGTTTAGCAGGTGCTGAGGTTATAGTGCCTACAAGGGACTATGAACGAGCTGAAGCAGCCTTGAAGGATATTGATGGTGTAAAAATTGAGTTAATGGATTTACTTGATCCTTCTTCTATCGATGCCTTTGCTGATAAATTCTTAGCATCTGACCGCCCATTGCACATCTTGGTAAACTGTGCAGCTATTATGGCATGCCCATTGTATCGTGATAGTAGAGGCTATGAATTTCAGCTTGCAACCAATCATCTAGGACACTTTCAACTAACTACAAGACTTTTACCAGCTCTACGTAAAGCAAATGGATCTAGAGTAGTCTCTGTATCTTCTTGGGGGCACCACTTTTCACCTTTTGTGTTCGATGATCCCAACTTTGAGAATCGTAATTATACACCTTGGGAAGGTTATGGTCAATCCAAAACTGCTAACGTCTTATTTACGGTTGAATTAGATATACGCTTTAAAAAAGATGGTATAAGAGCCTTTTCTCTTCATCCAGGCAGCATTGCTGGAACAGGCTTAGGCAGGTACTTACCAGAAGAGGCACTTTTAGCTTCTGGTTCTTATGATGAACAAGGAAATCCTATAATCGATCCTTCAAAAAATCTAAAATCCATTGAACAAGGTGCAGCTACTATCGTATGGTGTGCGGTAAGTCCTCAATTGCACAATATGGGCGGCGTATATTGCGAAAACTGTGATATAGCTTACATAGATTTTAATAATTATGAAAATTGGAAAATTGAAGATACAACAGACTTTTCAGGTGTAATGCCTTTTGCTATTGATAATGAAGCAGCTGAAAGCCTTTGGAATTTAAGTGAACGACTTATTGGCGGAAAACAATAGTTATTATTTCTATTACACTCTAATTTTAAAGCAGTGTGAAATATGTCATTATAAAAGGTAACATTTCCTCAACTAAAATGATGGAATTTACCTTTTTACCTAAGCTATACCAATACTGAACGCCATCATAAATAGAACTGCTTATCATAGTAAAAATTAATTCTATTTTCATTTTATCATGGGCAAACTTATTTTCATTTTTTATAAAAAGTGTAAGCATTACCTGGCGCAATTGAACTTTAGCTTTAATCTCTATTACAGAGGCAAAAGAGCGATAGCTATATTTACAACGCTGACTTAAATCTTCATGGTAATCACATATGGACAGAATCAAATTCCTTATAACTTCTTCTGTTATTTCTAATTTGTCGCCAATTCTTTTAGAAATAAAATATTCTAACTGATCGGAAACAATTGATTCTAATAAATCATACTTATCATGAAAATGAGCATAGAACGTTGACCTGTTTATTTCGGCCTTTTGGGCGATATCACTTACTGTAATAGTATCGAAGTTCTTCACCTTTGATAAATTAAAAATTGTTTCTTGAATTAGTTTACGTGTTTTAATTACTCTTGGATTCTTTTCATTTATTGATAATGCCATAATTAATCCCTTTCCTTTTCAACATAAAATTCTGTTAAACACCCAACAGAATGATTTTATTGTTGGTTGTTTCGAGTATTATTATGCACTATAATAACATATATACAAGACATAAACAACACATGTTGTTTATGCTTTGATATAGATATTCATGAAAATCTTTAAAATTCAACAAAATATTTTTGTATTAAATATAATAGGTATACCGAAAAAATTCAAAATGTATTTTCAAACAACGAAGAAAAGGAGAAAAAATATGAATGAAGTATTAAAAACAATAAAAAATAGAAGAAGTATAAGATCTTATCTACCAGATCAAATAAATCAGGAAGAATTACATTTAATCATAGAGGCAGGTATTTATGCACCTACTGCACACAATGATCAACCTTGGCATTTTACAGTAATACAAAACGAGGAATTGCTTTCACATATAAACGAAAAAACTAAGGAATTAATGGCTAAGTCTGAAGATAACTTTATAAGAACTCTAGGGTTAAATCCTAAAATAAATACAATATATAATGCTCCTACTTTAATTATAGTTTCCGGAAAAAAAGATGCTCTTGAACCAAAAATAGACTGTTCAGCAGCAATTCAAAATATGCTAATTGCTGCTGAAAGCTTAAATATCGGCTCTGTTTGGCTTAGTTTTATGACTCCTTTGTTTAGTTTACAAGATGAAGTAGAAAAACTCGGCATACCAGAAGGATATGAGCCTTATTATGGTGCAGCGTTTGGTTATAAAAACATAGAGAAAGAGTTAACTGCTCCAAAAAGAAATGTTGATGTAATCAATCATATTAAATAAACAAATATACTAAAGTAAAGCCTTCGATATTCACGAAGGCTTTATTACAATACTATCTAAAATCCCGGTGCAGCGAAAAGTATTTATATATGCTTCACTATCCGGCTTGTTTAAAACTATAAAGAATTTTTCATCTAGTCAAATAAAACAAGAATTTCGTCTTAAAGTCTTGTTCCTCCTCCATTTACTTATATTTACATTTATTTTAACAGCCTTAAAATAAAATTTCAAACAAATATCAGTATACTTATATTCAAAGTAGATTAATAACTTTTTCTTCCCCACTAGCCATATCCTTAATTTTTATTTCTCTTTTTAAAACTTCATTTTCTCCAATTAATATTACATTAGGTATTGCTAATTTATTTGCATAATTAAGTTTTTTCTTTAATTTATCTTCTTCTAGATATATTTCTGTATATTTTCCTTTAGCCAATAACATTTTATATATCTCGACGCAATATTCTAGTGTGTCCCCAATTGGTATAATTAAATATTCTATGGATTTTTCCACCTTATAATTATCTAAAAATCCTATTTCTTTTAATACAAAAAATAATCTTGTAAGCCCAATAGATATTCCTACCCCTGGTAAGATGTTATCTGTATAATTTTCAGCTAGGTTGTCGTACCTTCCACCTGAACATATTGAACCATAATTCTCATTTCCAATTAAAAATGTTTCAATTACTGTTCCTGTATAATAATCAAGTCCTCTTATTATTTTTAAGTTTATTGTATACTCATTATCGTCTACGCCTAAGAGCTTTAACATTTTTCTAACTGTATCAATTTCTTCTATACCCTTTTTTAATTCCTCTGAATTCATATCTAATTTCTTCAACTCAGCTAATATTTCTTCATTGCTTCCATTAATATTAATGATTTTATTAATATAATCTGCTTTTTCTTTACCTATTAATTCAATTAATGAACTTTCAAATTCTGCTGCTCCTATTTTGTCGTACTTGTCAATTAATATCAAAACTTCTGTTGTATTCGTAATTTCTAACTCCTTCAAAACAGATGATAATATTTTTCTATTGCTTATTTGTAATTTATAATCCTTTAAACCAATGGCTTTAAAGGCTCTTGAGGCCATACTAATTACTAAGGCATCATTATTAATACTCAGTTTATTATTCCCTATAATATCAACATCAAATTGATAAAACTCTCTATATCTTCCTCTTTGGTTTCTTTCCCCTCTATATACCTTTCCGATTTGATATCTTTTAAACGGGAATATTAACTCATTAAAATACTGAGCTGAAAATCTAGCGAAAGGCACTGTCAAATCAAATCTTAAAGATAAATCATTACTTCCTCTATTAAATCTGTATACTTGTTTTTCTGTCTCACCTGCACTTTTAGCTAATAATACCTCCGACTTTTCAATTATTGGTGTATCCATCTCTAAAAAGCCATTTTTCTCATAAACATTAGTTATTTTTCTTATTATATCCTTAAATATTTGTTGCTCTCTAGGTAATAGCTCCATAAAGCCGGGTAATATACTTGGTTGTATTTTATTATTTTTCATAATCTCTTTCTCCTTACTTATGATAAATTTTGAATCAATAAAATTAATTTAATCTTTATTTTGAATAACAAAAAACCATGCAGGCATATATCCCACATGGCTCAATAAATTATTACTAACATTTAATTTATCATCACCAGAAGATACAAGCCTACAAATTATAGACTTGCATCTGCTTTTGAACAGACCAAGTCTTGCTAGTGATGATGATGTATGAAGTTTACTACTTTCAAATTAAATGCTTTCATAATATTTCCTCCTAGAATTTAATTGTTAGTATTATACGATATATAAATTTAATTTTCAATGCTGACTCAATTAATGTATCATTTAATACCTAGCTTGTGGCATAAAAATCTTTAAATCCACATACTCAAGGTAAGCATGAGCAATTCAGCACTGCATAATCAGTTTAAAATAGTAACTAGCATGAGTCATCTTCAATATCAAAAGCTTGTATGATTACAGGATACTCGTCGCTTACTGCTATCAGAAATATTAGACGCCGCTATCATTAGTTTTCAGGTTGGTTATGAAAGCCTATCTCAATTTAACAGAGAATATGCCAGATAGAAAGAAATTGACTTAAAAGCAGTTCTAACTTTCTTACATCACCATTTTTCTTAATTTATGCTTGCTTTTGTTAATATATTTTTAATATCTTTCAAAGGTGGCAAGCCAAAAAGCCGCTTATATTCACGATTAAACTGAGTCATACTTTCATACCCCACCTCTAAAGCAGTTCTAGTGACATCAACTCCACCGCTTAAAAGTATTCTTCTTGCTTCCTGAAGTCTAAGCTGCTTTTGGTATTGTATTGGACTAAGTGTAGTAATTACTTTAAATTTATGATACAAAGTAGACATACTCATATTGCAGACACGGGCGATTTCTTCCACACTAAGCGAATTTTTGTAATTACTTTTTATATAGTTAATTGCTTTATTAATACTTAAAGCTTCATTATGTAAAAGCATATTATTATAAAACATATCACCATCTTCTCCAGTAAGCAGGTAATATATAATTTCTCGCTTCATTGCTGGTGCAAGAAAGTCAGCGGCCTTAGTATCCCCTATGAATTTGAGCAATTTTTCAATTACTAAAAGTACATCAACTCCTATTTTCCCAACGCATGCACCCTCCTTTAATTCAATTTCCCTTCTTGACTTAATATTAGCGTTTAATGCAACATCTACAAATTCATCGGAAGTAAATTCAATTTTAATGGCTATATATGGTACTTCATTTGAGGCTTTAGAAACATATCCACTAATTGGCATATCAATATTTGAAGCAATATAATTTTCAGCTTCTAAATCAATGGACTTGTTACCTATATATAATTTTTTATTCCCTTGAATTAAGATGCATATTTGTGGATTGAGAAATCCATGCTCAAATTCAGTGGGGTTAGCTGCTCGTAGTACAGAAAGAAATGGAATATTAGTTTTGAAAAATCCATCTGTAAATTGAAACTTTGAAGTTATTTCTAAAAGATCGTTTATCACAGACGCTGCTGTTTTAGAATTTAAAGACATTTTATGTTTCCTTTCATATGCTTATATTCTTATCCTCATAAAGTAAAACTTGATTCATGTGTGGCTTGATTCCTATCTGGAATCTAGTTGAACTTATACCCACAAAAAGCACAATGTGACTACAAGGGTACCTCATCTAGGATCATGCTTAACTCCCACTTGTAGAAATTGGAGTGTTACAAAGGCTAAACATCAAATAAATAAATCGTAGTTTTAGGCAATAAATAAGCATTATTTAACTATAATCTCAATTATAAATCATTTATATTTAAATACAAGGGCATCTATATAAGAACTATTATATGATAATCTTGATAGTTTATGAGGTGATTGCTTATTAACAAATTAAATGGAGGAAATAATTATTATGGAGAAAAACTTATTTGAAAAAACTAAAATTGGAAATATGAATATGAAAAATAGATTTATTGCAGCTGCCGTTACTAGCTTTCATGCTATTAATGGTCATATGACAGAAAAAGATTTTAAAGTTTATGAAGATTTAGCCAAAGGAGGCTCTAGTACAATAATAACTGGTTATACTTATATATCTCATTATGCTGTATCAGATGGTATGCTTGGTATTTATGATGATTCTTTTATACAAGAATATAAAGAGCTTACAGATGTAGTACATCAACAAGATGCCAATATTATACTCCAATTAGTACACCCTGGTTCTGTAACTTTAGTGAACACTCATGTAGCTAGAATATTAGGGCCAAGTGAAGTTGAAAATCTTCTTTCTAAAAAAGTTCCCTTTGAAATGACAAAAGAAGATATAAAAAAGGTTCAACATTCATTTGCTGATGCTGCTCTAAGGGCTCAAAAAGCTGGATTTGACGGAATAGAACTACATGCAGCTCATGGTTTGCTGCTCAGTCAATTCTTAACTCCATATTATAATCAACGTACGGATGAATATGGCGGATCAGACGAAAATCGAGCAAGGATGTTAGTGGAAACCATTCAATGCATAAGAGAAAAGGTTGGCTTAGAATATCCGATATTTGTGAAAATAAATTGCAGCGATAATATTGAAAATGGAATTACATCTGAAGGTTTTCACACCGCATGCAAGCAAATTATAAGCTCTGGTGTGAGTGCTATTGAGGTAAGCGGCCCTTGGATGATATTTAAAAATACAGACTCGTTTTACTTCCTTGATCATACTAAGAAAATTGCTGAAGAAAAAGAAATTCCTATAATTTTGGTAGGAGGGATAAATGATATTGCCACAGCAAATAAAATAATAAACGATACTTCAATAGAGTATCTTTCACTAGCTAGACCATTAATTGCTGAACCTGATTTAATAAATCGCTTAGCATCAGGTGATACAAGTAAAATGAAGTGTATTAGATGCAACGGATGCGCTCAAAATTCAGGACAATGTGTTCTAAATCAATAATAATTTTTTAGTTTGTAAAACTATTTATGGATTATTAAAGCTAATAATCATTTAGATTTTATTATACAAATTTGAAAACTATCCTTAAAACTTGACAATCATTTCGATGATTGTCAAAGTATTAAAATTTTGAAACATGGAGGCTTATTATGAAAATTTTTTACTTTACTGCTACTGGTAACAGCTTGGATATTGCTAAAAGATTTGGCGGAGAACTCTATTCAATACCAAAAATCTTGAAGGGCGATATATTTAATTTTGAAGATGACAAAATCGGGATAATTTTCCCTTGTTATGATGCTGCTGCGCCTAATATAGTACGTGAATTTATAAAGAAAGTAACCTTAAAAAGTCCTTATATATTTACAATTATGACCTATGGAAATTTTACTTTAGGCGGTATTAATTGGTTTGTAAAATTTGCAGAAACAAATAATATTCATATACATTATGCAGATAAGTTACTTATGATTGATAATTACTTACCAGTTTTTGATATAGAAAAACAAAAACTTAAACAAAAAAATATAAACGAAAACTTCAATCGCATATTAAATAACATCAAGGAAAACAAACACTATATTAATAGTAGCTCATTCCTTGCTTCAATAGTCACAAGTGCCGCTCATAGTATGCTAACATTACCAAACCCTAATTCTGCCAAGAAGTTTTCCGTTGAAAATAGTTGCAATGGCTGCAGCACATGTTCAAGGGTATGCCCTCGTATCAATATTACTTTTAACAAGAATATTGATAAATCTAAACCGATTTTCGGAGAAAACTGTGAATTTTGTCTTGCTTGCATAAACCTTTGTCCAAAAAAAGCAATTAAATTAAAAAATGAGAAAAATCCAAATGCAAGATTTATGAATGAAAATGTTACTTTAAAAGAAATTATAAATTCAAATGATTAAAAAACGAATTCTTAATGCCAGTATTTATATAAGAAAATAAAGGCTTTTCATTTATTTACCCACAGGGGGCACTATGCGAAGAAGGCATTGAAAAATGAGCTGATAAAGGTTTTTAGCTGTAGGTTGTCACATTTTAGCTTGTCACACTGAAAGCGGGAGCATGCTTAAATGTGTGCAACATGCTGCTTAGAACCTTCAGCGATATTTTTTTAGTCCTTTGGGGCATTGTGACCCTTGAGGTTATAACAATATTTATGATTTCGGTTAGTTCCCACATAATTCTAAGTTCAAATTTGGATATATATATGTAAAATATGATATAATTAAAACACTTATCTTTTAACTATAATTATCGAACTATGTATAGGAGGATTAAAAGTTGGACACGTATCATGTAGATGAATTATTATATCCAATAGGCAATGGAGCTACTATTCCTATACTTGGAGTTGTTAATAATAAAAATTATATTATAAAAACCTTTAATAATATCGAAGGAAATAAAACTTTAATAAATGAATTGGTTTGTCATTACATAGCTAAAAAACTAAACTTTCCAATTCCTGATGCAAAATTAGGGATTATAGATGCAAACACAGTAATATCTAAAAAAGTATTAGACTTAGAGGACTTTTCTGATGACTGTTTTGGATTAGCCTTTTGTTCAGAATTTTTAGAACCTGTTACTGTAGTAACCTCAAGCAAAATGCTGAAGCTTGCAAGTAATTATAAATGGTTATTGCCTAAATTAATGTTATTTGATCATTTAATTTATAATAAAGATAGAAATAAGGGTAATCTTCTTATTTCACTTTCAAAATCCAATAGACATCTATATATTATAGATCATAGTCATACTTTTAATCTAGAAGCCTTATGGAATACCCATGCACTTGAATATAAGATTATTGATGAAGACTTTAAAGATTCTGCTATAATGGCTGATAATTGGTACCATTATGCAAAATTCAAATCAGTCTTAGAGCTTGACCTTATTGTTATGAAAGAAACAGTAGATTATTTCAAAGAAAATTTAACAAAAGACTTTTTGGAAAGTATCGTTGATAAAATCCCTGAAGTATTTGAACATAATAAAAATGAATTAAAGGCATTAATTCAATATTTACTGTATAGAATGGAGCATATTGACTACTATGCAGATTTAATTCTAAATACTAATTATTAGGAAGTGATTTCATGTTTACTATAGATTATTCTATTTTATGCCATCATCCATCTTTAATTTCAAAAGACTGCATAACATTAGCTATTTTATTATTTAATAGAGATACAAAAGAAACCG
The DNA here is from genome assembly GCF_003575225.1 of Clostridium chromiireducens. NCBI lineage: Bacteria > Bacillati > Bacillota > Clostridia > Eubacteriales > Clostridiaceae > Clostridium > Clostridium chromiireducens. The sequence continues at coordinate 333,693 of NZ_QXDJ01000003.1, forward strand.
CTTTAATTTCAACAAAAAATTGGGATAGAGTACATTTATTTAATGAGAACTTAGATATCGATTTAGTCAAATTACAACTTGAAGGTATCCAAGATGAGATTGTGGATATTGCTAAAGCTCCTAAATTTTCATTAGAGAAATATACCAAGTTTTATATTAATGATTTAAAATTCACAGAAATTATTTCAACTAAGGCAGAAAACTTTGAAGACTTTGTAAAAAAATGCTCAAGGCAATATTTAGTTTCTGATTTTAATAAATCATAAAGCCCTTCCACCATTTCCGAGGTATTATCATAAAAAACACCTTGGAAATGGCCATATATAATATAAACCCAATATTATTCTAGCTCCACACGATGCAAATGTGAAACTTCAATGATTCTTTAAATCATCGGTTATACTCCCTATTCAGCTTGCCTATTAACAAAACTACGACTCTCTTGCGCTCAAATATATTACCATCTAGATTAATTATACATAATGTTTCTTCAAATCTTGGTAGATAGAAAATTTCTTACGAAGTTCAATAAGATTTTTTCCAAAGCTTTCTTCTAGTAACTCTCTATGCTTCTCCATTATTTCCATAATATACAGATCGTGAATCATGACTTCTGTAATAGGCATAACCAATCCTTGGTGCATAGTCCACGCTGCTCTGCTATCTTTTCCGAGCGAAACAATACCTGCTACAACTTCTGAATTATCAGCACTTGCTACAAGCCAGCGTCCTCCATATTCTTCTGTAATTTCTGCACTCATATCATGTAAGTAAACATTTGCGAAAGTAGATGTTATTTCTCCATAAGCAATAATAGTTACTACTACCCCTCTGTCAGCTGCCTTATTTAATTCAGTTTCTAATTCCTTGAATTCCTCTTCCCAAAGTTCAATCAAAATTCTATGTTTTGCTGAAAGGATACATTCTTTCACCTTATCAAGTATTTCATCATGACCGGTTATATTCCAGATATTCTCACGATTTTTTGATGCTTTATTATATTGCTCTAAAGATTTTTCTGCAAGCTTAAAGTTTTCTTCTGCTTTTACTCGACGATTCTTAATAAGTTCTTTTGCTGGAATTGGGACGTATTGTTGTGTATTTCCATGACTAATCAAAATATCTCCACGCATAGCAAGACTATCTAAAACCTCGTATATTTTTGAACGAGGTACGCCTGAATTTTTTGCTACTGCATAGCCTGTTAGCGGTGATTCCTCTAATAAAGCAAGGTATGCCTTAGCTTCATATTCCGTAAAATTTAAATTCTTCAATGTATCTAAAATATTATCTTTCATAAACCCTCCAATAATATTAGTTGCTACTTTAGTAACTAATATTATAACCAAATCTATTGACACAATCAACCAAAACTGATATCGTAATTAAAAGTAGTTACATAGGTAGTCACTAAATATAAAAAAGGGGGATATATTTAATGTTAAAGGCCAAACCATTAATAGATAATCAAAAAATGGATTTATTTAAAGGAACATTACCTCACTATTACTTAGCTAGTACTGGCGCCGTTATATTGTGGAGTGCATCTTTTATTGCGACAAAATTAGCTTATGAAACTTTTGCTCCTATTCAATTAGGTGCAGTTAGAACACTTTTTGCTGTAATTATCTTTTGGTTCATACGAAGATTCACATCAAATAATGAAAAAATAAAAAAAGAATATCGTATACGTATTGCATTCAGTGGATTTTTAGGCATTACACTATATTTTGCAATAGAAAACATTGGGGTTAGTATGACCTCTTCTTCAAATTCTGCCTTGATAGTAGCTTCCTTTCCTGCCGTTACAACGTTACTGGAATTTTTTATTTATCATTTAAAACCAAATTTTAAAAAGGTACTTGGAATTATAATCGCCGTCATTGGTGTTGCTATTCTAACTCAAATTAATGTGGATGGTGATTCTAAATCAATGCTCGGAAATGTAATTCTAATAGGAGCCGGAATTGTATGGGCCTTCTACAACTTTATTACTAGAGATCTAACAAATAAATATTCTGCTATAACATTAACTTATTATCAGATGAAGGCAGGTTTAATCTTCTTTTTACCACTTGTTCTCATTGAGAATAAGACATGGAAAATGCCAACTATCACTTCAGCAAGTGCATTAATATACCTAAGTATAGGCTGCTCTATTGTTGCATTCCTATTATATAATTTGGGGCTTAGAAAACTTTCTGCTAGCATTTCAGTATCTCTTATGAATCTAGTTCCTGTTTTAGGTTTGATATTTTCAATATTAATCTTGCATGAAAGTGTATCTGCCATACAAATATTAGGCGGAATTATTGTCATCTTCGGTGTTATATTAAGTTCTATTCAGAGAGGAGAAAATTAAAATGTATAATGAAAATAACGAATTTTTAACTGTATTATCTGAAGTCCCAACTCGCTGTACTATTATCATGGACAGCTCTTTATCAGGTGGTCTGCTTGCGAATGCAATTGCTGTAATAGCACTAACAGCAGGTAGACGTCACCCTGCACTTCTTGGAGAACCACTCATTGACGCATCGGGTGAAACACATCCTGGTTTAATTCCTACTGGAATTCCTATGTTGTGCACAACTCAGGACGATTTACAAGCTCTCCGTAAAGCTGCATTAGAAAAAGGCTGCGATGTTATAGACTTCCCTGTAGAAGGTCAAAAAACAAAAAATTATGAAGAATTTCTAGCGATCACAAAAGATATACCATCAGAAGATATGAACTACCTTGGAATAGCTTTAGTTGGTGCAAAAAATAAAATTAGCAAACTCACTGGGAAATGTGAAATGATAAAATAGCAGATGACTTTCGCAGCTTAGCACCTGCTATACTTAGAGCCCAACAATAAAGGCAGACTAAATCTCTACAATTTAATCTGCCTTTATAATGTTTATATAATTAGTCATAATTATTATTTTATCTAATTCTTTCAATAAAAATAATTTATTTCATTCCTAAATCAGCTAACAATGTAGGCCCCTCTGGTTTCCATCCTAACCACTTCTGTGTAAGTTCATTAGACGTAGGATTATCGCTTACAACGAAACCTGCAAGCCAAGTAAAATGTCTGTCTGCTGCTTCACTAGAAATGCTTTCAACTGGTAGATTAAGGCGATGCCCAATTGCTTCGGCAATATGCTTAAATGGTATTCCTTCTTCACCGACACCGTGCAAGCATGAACCAGCAGGAGCAGATTCCAAAGCCATTCGATATAATTTTACTGCATCAAGCTTATGTATAGCTGGCCAACGGTTGAGTCCATCGCCAACATAAGCTGAAACACCTTTTTCACGTGCCATATAAGTCAAAGCTGTAGCAAAACCTTGACGATTTTCATCATGCACACATGGTGCAAGTCGTACTACCGAAACACGTACACCATATGGTACCATCTCAAGTGCTACATTCTCAGAAGGAATACGTGGTGCTCCGATAGAATTTGGATCAGTTTCGTCATTTTCCGTTCCAAGACGACCCGCCTTAAGGGCTGTGATCACTGAAGTGGTGACAAAAGGTTTATTGGATCCTTTAAGAGCCTCTCCTAGTGTTTTTATGGCACGGCGATCTATTTCACATACATTGGCTAGATCTAATAAATCATTTGTAAATCCTGTATGAATCACACCATCTGCAGCGGCTGCTCCACTGCGCAAACTTTCAATATCCTCAAGAGATCCACGATGCACCTCTGCACCTGCTGCCAGTAATTTTTCTGCTGCCTCATCAGAACGTGCAAGCCCCAACACCTGATGCCCTGCGCTTATTAATTCTTGAACAATAGCTGAACCTATGAAACCTGTTGCACCTGTAACAAAAACTCTCATTATTAATTCCTCCTAAATCCTATTAACTTAGAGTTAAATCCTCCTTAGCATAAGACATACAAAAAACAACTAGTGCTTAGCTTAGTTAGATGTAATACTCTGAATTTATTATAATCTAGGTCTCAAAAAAATTGTTGCTGCTTACTCTCAACTTATTGCCTGATTCTCTTGTTGTAAATATATTTCTTCTACTAACTGTCATATGCTTTATCAGATTTTTTAAGCTGCTGATATAGTATAGAAATATCTTTTTTGGGCGGATTTCCAAAATAGTTGCTATAATCCCGACTGAATTGTGATGCACTTGCATATCCTACCAACTGACATGCAGTAGTTGCATCCATTTTCCTAGATAACATAAGATGTTTAGCTTCTTGCAATCGTAGTACTTTTTGGTATTGCAAAGGGCTCATAGATGTTGCTTCTTTAAAATGCTTGTGAAAAACAGAAACACTCATATTTGAAATAGTCGCTAAATCAGAAACCTTCATTGGCTGAGAGAAGTTATTTAACAGCCACTTAATAGCTTTTGTAATATGCTGCACCCTAGACTCTGCAAAACCTAATTCCGCAATTTGAATACCAATCGGGCTGCGCAAAAGACGCATTAAAATCTCATCCTTAACAATTGGCGCAAGTAATTCTGCATCACTAGAACTTTGCAAACATTCCATAAGCCTCGTCACTGCATTTATAATACCTGCATCAGCTTTTGAAGCATAGGCAGCACTCCGTTCTGGCATAGGTGGCAGACCTTTGGGATAAACTTTTGGGACAAATTCCGCGATTTTTTCCGGTTCCAAAGTTAATCCAATGCCTAGAAATGGCTCTTCAGAACTAGCCTGTATAGTCCTTAGAGCAACTGGTACCCCAACTGGAAGCATTAGTATACAACCTTTGTCTATCTGAAAGATTTCCTTTCCTATCCTAACAGCCTTTACCCCCTGTGCAACAATTATCACAGAAGGAAAGTAAAATGATTTCTCCCAATCCTTGCTTATTTTGGAGTAACGTCTGGTATGCAAGCCAGAAATACTTTGACTAAAGGTACCATCCTTCTGAGAATTATTATAGATTAAGTTGACCAACCTACTCATTTCTGTTTCATTTGATGCCTGAGAATTAATTGTACCTAATTCTTCACAATATTTGCCTAACATTATTAAAGCACTCCTTTCCTAATAGCAATAATCCTATACTTGTTTTATTCAATCTATTATTCACCTAATAAACCTTTCTAAATCCTCTTACACTATCTGTAAATCCATGATTCTCATAAAATTTATGTGCATTCTTTCTAAAATCAGAAGATACAAGAATTGCATAAGCACAGTTTTTTCTTTCAGCAAAATCATCAAGTGCTTTCATTAGTTTTCCGCCTATGCCTTTTCCTCTTAATCCATCTTTAACTACTACATCTTCTATTACTAAAAAAGGTACTGCTAATGTTTTGCAACATATTCCAGTTGCAGTACCAATAATTTCTTCATCTTCTTTAGCAATTACCAAAAAATAATTTTCATCCAACAACATTTCCTTATATGTCTCAAGTGCCTTATCAAATGATATTTCAAACGGAATAATTGTACTATGTAATTCTAATACCTGGGAAAGTTCCTCTATTTTTAGCTTTTCAATAATCATAATATTTAAATATCCTTTCCTTGAACACATATTATAATTTTAACCACTAAATTATAGCATGTTTACAAATATTGTACTATTTAGTTTTTACGAACCTTTTTGATTATCAAATTTTTTTATTCAAAGAACTTGCAATATGTATCTAAAAGATATATATTAAATATATCTTTTAGATACATATTTTACATATACAGGAGGAATAAAACAATGAATGAACTCTTTATTTTAGGTGAATTAATGGAAGAACCTCAAAGTGGTTATGATCTACGTAATGCATTGCAGGTTTCTTTGGGCCGTCACCGTAAAGTCAGCTATGGAGTGATTTATCCCCTACTTGAAAAATTAGAAAAAGAGGGGCTTGTAGAAATAACCAATGTTGGTTCAGACGGAAAAAATAAGAAGATGTCTACTATCACAGAAAAAGGAACAAAACGTTTTTTTGAACTAATGAAAATGCCAGTTCCAGGTAGTGCGCACAACGCCGATATCTATTTAATAAAGCTTGATGTAATGCAACACCTTGCTATTGATGAACAAATACAAATATTAGATCAATTCTATCAGGAGCAAAAAGATATCATCGAAGATGCACAAATTGCATTACAAAAGTTGGCTGAAGAAAATTCAAAAGATCACTGGTATGCAAGTAAAAAGTTTGAGTTACGACTTCAGCAGGCCAATGTTGCAATTGAATGGATCGAAAGATTTAAGCAGGAAATGAAGAAAGAATGGTGAACATAATGACAAAAGAAATTAAAATAGCCTTATTAATGGCTGCAAGTCTCTTTATGGAGATTTTAGATGGAACAATTGTAACTACTGCCCTGCCTAGAATGGCTCAATACTTTAGTACGAGTTCAGCAACAATTGCTTTACTTGTCAGTGTGTATTTAATTACCGTTGCCGTTTTTATCCCTTTAAGTGGGTGGATGGCTAATCGATTTGGGAAAAAGAAAATTTGGATTATTGCCGTTATAATTTTTACTCTTAGTTCACTAAGCAGTGCAATAGCACCTAACTTCTCCTTCCTTTTGATAATGAGAATTATACAAGGAATTTCTGGTGCTTTGATGACACCTACAGCAAGATTAATTGTATTAGAAAAGACACCTGCTTCACAGCTATTAAGGATGTTTAGTTATCTCATTTGGCCTGCACTTATAGCTCCAGCAATAGCTCCAGTGGTTGGAGGCTTTATTGTTACTTATTGGAACTGGCAGTGGATTTTCCTAATTAATATACCAATAGGATTAATTATCGTATTAATTGGAACAAAGCTAATCGATAGTGATAAAGTAAAAACGGAAGCTGCTTTTGATTTTTTAGGATTTATAGAAATTGCATTTTCATCCGGTATTATTTTAGTTGGAGCAGAAGTAGCGACTCGTGGAGAAAATTATTGGCTTATTGCATTAGGATTAATTATTTTAGGATTGATATTAGCCTTTGTTGTTTTCAAGCACCTAAAAACAATAAACAATCCATTATTTTCACTGGATTCATTAAAAGTAGCTTCTTTTAGAATCTGCCAAACAAGTGGTTCTGTTATGTGGCTATGTGTTGGAGCATTACCTTATATATTAACAATCTTTTTACAAACTGTCTTTCATTGGTCTGCAGTAAAAGCTGGAAGTTATGTGTTATTTATTTTTGTTGGAAATATTGGAATCAAGCCTTTCACTAATCCGATTATTCGTAAACTAGGATATCGTGGTTCACTATTATCATCATTTGGAATGGTATTTATTACATCAATTGCCTTAGCATTTATTCAAATTGATACCTTACCTATTTGGATAATGTTTCTTGCATTAGTTTCAGGTGTTGGACGTTCATTAGCTTTAACTGCTTACAGTGGACTTAGTTTTTCTGAAATAGCTCCTAAAGATCGTAACAGTGCAAATACTTTAAATGCTGTAGTATCAACATTGGCCCAAGGAATGGGAATATCACTTATTACAGTAATTGTGAATTTACTTCAAATTTACTTTTCAATTACTTTAGCATATAAATTAGGTTTTATTTTCCTTGGTCTATTGATGCTATTTCCAGCAATTGAAGTACTATTTCTACCTAAAAATATTGGACATGCTACAATTAGCTAATTTTACTTGCTATCTAAATTGTTGCATGAGATATTCGCCTAATAGAAGAATATCTGAAAGTAAAGAAATTATATAAATACATGTAATTTCAAAGAAAATAATACAATTAGGTATTTGAAAATTAACTGAAAAAAGCACTTAATAAAGGATTATTTTACTTCTGCTTATCAAAATAGTATTTGAATCAAGTTGAAGTAATGCAACCTTTCATTTAGTGCTTTTAGTGATATTTTCATAATTTAAAGAAGTAAACATTTATATTACTTGGTTTGATTTTCACATAAACCAAATTATAATTCGGAAATCAACTGTATATTTCCAGAGTCTAAACAAAATCAACAAAACCTATTAAATTATGATTTTTGAGGAGGCCTCTATAACAAAATCTTTAAATATTTTAGCTGAAGGCGTCATATATCCATTCTTTAACCATCCCATATGTACAGTTCTATAGCAATAAGGTTCTTTTATTCTTAATACTGATAATTCATGGGTTATTAAATTTGGGGTATCGGGAACTATAGAAATACCAATTCCTGCACTAACAAAACCTGTTACCACCATACTGCTTTCATTAGGTCTCATGGACACTTTCGGGATAAAACCAAGATTTTCAAAAACAGAACACATTTTTCCTTTGATTCCCTCTGAAAAAAACACAAAAGATTCCTCTTTTAAATCTTTTAGAAATACTTCTGTTTTATCAGCAAGATGATGATTTTTAGGCACTATTACAACAAGTTCCTCATTTTTTATTGGAAATGACTCTATTTCTTCATACTTTTTAATATCTTCAAATTCGTCATAGAAACCAAAATCAAACTTACCATCCTTAAGACCTTTTAAAATATTAGATGTTGATTGAATCCCAAATTCAAATTTTATATTTGGACTTTCCTTCAAAAACTCACTTATGATTGAAGGAATAAAATGTGTTCCAATAGTGTAGAGTGAGGAAATAGAAACAGTACCTGTCATGGGATTAATTATATCCTGTAATTCTTGAACTCCTTCATTAATTTCTTTTATTGCAATATTTGCGTGCTTTAAAAACATAATGCCAAAACGAGTTAACTTTATATTCCTACCACTTTTCTCAAATAAAGGTACATTTAGCTCTTCTTCTAATTTGGAAATAGACTTACTCAAGGCTGGTTGAGTTACAGAAAGTAAATTAGCCGCTGATGTAAAATTTTGTGTTTCTGCTACGGTTTTAAAATATTCTAATTGCTGCCAATTCATAATATGCACCCCTTAATCTATAATATCTCAAATTATAAAGCATCTATAACTTATAGTTATGGATTTAATGAAAAATATCAATTAGACATATTCTATACATATTGATATCATTATACTACTTTATAAATTTCATTTAAATTTCGATTAGTTAATTATAAAATTATTTTATATATTAGTCAAACATAGCAATGTTCTTTATAAAGTAAAAGTCTAATATATTTTTTCATCATCTAGTAAATACTAAGATAGAATGAAAATGTCTTTTACATTGAAAGGAGAAAAATTATGAATGAAGTAATCCAAAATATTTTAACAAGAAGAAGTATAAGAACTTATAAAGAAGATCAAATTTCCGATGCTGATTTAAATACGATCTTAGAAACTGCCCAATTTGCTCCAAGTGGTATGAGCAAACAAAGCTGGCATTTCACAGCAGTTCAAAATAAAGAAGAGATTGAAAAGCTAGTTTCTGCAATAAAAGAAGCTATGCTAAAATCTTCTATAGAACAATATAGAAAGATGGGAGAAAATCCTAATTTCAATCCATTTTATAATGCGCCTACAATAGTTATTACAGCTTATGATAAAAATTCACTAACAAAGGAATCTGATTGTGCAGCAGCACTTCAAGATATGCTTTTAGCTGCTCATTCACTTAATATTGGATCATGTTGGATTCACATATTAGCTCTTACTGGTAATGATCCTAATGTTAGAAATGTACTTACAGAACTAGGCGTTCCAGAAGATTATTCAGTATATGGTACTGCTGTTTTAGGTTACAATAGCAAAGAAGAACCTAAAGCAACACCAAGAAAAGAAGGAACTATTAATATAGTAAAATAACATTAAAACGCTGGTAACAAGCTTTTTTGCTTATTACCAGCGTTAATTGCATCCCAATATTTTTTTATTTTAATTAGTCTGTGAGTAATTAATGTTCCAAAAACTTTCAAAATCGGTATTAAGTATTTCTATAAATTGTAATAATTTCTTATAACTTAAAAATATATTACAATTATATGTATTTTAATGAAAATAACTCCAAATATGATATAGTCAAAATGGATATTTTTTTAATATGACAAAACAAATGCTATCAAAAAAGGGGGGCCTTATATTTATGTTAAAAAAATACAATCTAGATTTTACATCATTAAAGAAATTGGATTTTAAATTATTAACTACTTTAGTTCTCCTTACATCATTTGGTATTATTAACATATACTTATGTACTAAAGGTGGGGTTTTCAATGATCCTTTTTTATTTACAAGAAAACAATTAACATGGTTTTTTATTTCACTAATTTCAATTTGTTTATTTTTAACTTTTGACTATAGAGTTATCTATCAATATGTTCCAATAATATATTGGATAACAATTGCACTCCTAATTGCAGTTTGGATACCTGGAATAGGTATAAATATTAATGGGGAACGTGGTTGGATAGATTTAAAAATTTCTTTATTGCAGCCATCTGAAGTGGCTAAGTTTTCTATAATTTTAATGTTATCTAAATTGCTAGATGATATGAATTGTCATATTAATAATCGGGATAATTTCAGAAAAATTTTACTTTATGTTTCACTTCCTGTGGGGTTAATTTTAATCCAAAAAGATATGGGAATGACAATGGTATGTTTCTTTATTATTTTAGGCATGATGTATATAGCCGGATTAGATGAAAAAATAATATTAGGTGGATTTTCAATCTTGGTATTAGCTATAGCTCTTTTATGGAATTCTGGATTAATCTTTCAACATCAGAAAGATAGAATTCTGGAGTTTTTAAATACCAATAATAATACAACAGGTAAAGGGTATCAGCTTGATCAGGGGCTAATTAGTATTGGATCTGGCGGATTATTAGGGTATAGTTTATCATTAGATCCAGAAGTATCCCCAGAATATGCTGGAACTCATGTTCCCGAAGTTCAAACAGACTTTATTTTTACTGCCATAGCTGAACAATGGGGCTTTATAGGATCATTGTTTCTATTATTTTTATATGCAATATTAATTATACAAATATTAAAAATTGCAAAAAAAGCTCAGGATAGATTTGGAGAATTTATTTGTGTTGGTATGGCTTCATACATTTTATTCGCTGTAACCCAAAATATTGGAATGACGTTAGAATTACTTCCAATTACAGGTATAACTTTACCATTTATAAGTTATGGGGGGAGTTCTTTATTTACAACAATGATTTCTATGGCATTAATTCTTAATATAGAAATAGGCACAAAAAAATTAACTTTTAGTAAATCAAATATAATATAGTTTTATGTTAGGTTTATTCAATATACCCACAGATATGTAGGTAGTAACATATGTACATCCGAAGTTACATTTTCTAATCTGTAATACAATGGCTTACATATCCAACCATCGCCGCTAATGACTAGCAAGTCCAGTCATTTGGCTTTCACAAAACCCCTGGGCGTGCCTCTAAGGCCGAAGGACTGAAGTTGATCATTGTAATAAAAATATGAAAAAGCTCATCTAAAAATAAAGATTAAGTTTTGTATTTTTAGATGAGTAAAATGAAATTAGTTCATGTGTCTTAATTTAAAATTCTATCATTTTTACTTTTTGTAATTAATGGTGTTATTTTCTAATTCTAGCAGCTGTAAAGGTAATTGGTCCATCAACAAATACATTTTTATTACCTGTTGTTTCTTGAATAGTTATTACATACTTCACATTAGTAGCATTTTTATCTATAACATCTACATAAGACAATGGAGTATTAACTAAATCTCCATCGCCTTCTTTATCAACCTCTGTAGAAATTGAATAAACTTGTTTACTTGGGATAAATACATCCCCTTTAAATATTTTTATATCAAAGGAAGCATAAGTTGTTTCATTGTCATTATCAAGACCACCAACCACACCAGTTAACCAAATAAGATCACCTACAATTACTTCATCTATAACTAGTTCACCTATTACAGTAGGAGTGCTTGTTACTGGAATTAAATTATCAGTAGCTGAGGTAGCTCCAGTGAAAAAGTCAAATTGTTGTATAGTTATTGCCATTTTAGTTCCTCCTCAGATTATAGCTTTTAAATTGTGAAAAGATATATTTTTTAATCTATTCAAGGTCTTATGCGTAATGCTGTAAAGGTAATTGGCCCTCTTATAAATACATTTTTTACATTACTAGTTAATTGTACTGTTAACACATACCTGACATTTGTAGCAGCTTTATTTATAGCGTCAACATAAGAAAGAGGGACATTTGTAATATCTCCATCTCCATCTTTATCAACTTCTATATAAGACGAATATATTTCCTTTCCTGGTATAAAAACATTTCCCTTATACAAATTAATGTTAAGTGATGCGGCTTTAGTTTCATTGTCATTATCCACACCACCAATTACTGCATTTATCCAAATAAGATCCCCAGGAATAACCTCATCTATAAACACCTCACTAATTACATAAGGCATAATTGATACTGGTATTTCGGTGCTATTGAATTCATTAGGATTCAGCTCAAAATACTCGAATTGTTCTATCGAAGCCATTTTTACTCCTTCCAAACATTTATACATACTAGTTAAGAATATAATCCCTAACTAATATATTGTATGACAACCGTATCTTATTAGTTACTACATTTTACAATTAAAATATTATTTTTTATATAATATAAGTAAGTCAAAATAAGAAGAGGCAGCATACATTTGTTACCTCTTCTTTTCATTATAATCTTAAATTTTTTATTCTAGTTTTGCATTTGATTTATCATCATTTTTGCATTTGAAAGAACAAGCTCAGTCATTCTTCCTTCACATGAAGGCCGAAGAGCTGAAGTTGCTAAAGGAGCGACCACAAGACACCTTATAGAAGTAGGTGAAAGAAATTTTATGGATTACTTATTCCCATGATTTATTTTATTTAAATAATCTACAGAACATTTTTCAGCTTCTACACGTTTCACAAAATCTTCCGTTATAAAGTATTCTCTTAATTCCAAATATATTTGCATTATCACCTTTAACGATTTTATACAACTTTCTATGCTATATGATGGTATAGTATCTTTCAATAGGCTTATGCTATCTGGAGCAACAAATTCTATTTTTCTAACTCCCCTTGGTAATTCTCCATTTTTCATTAATATTAGTGGACCTATTACCATTTGCCTCAATGATGATATAAATTCTATAGTCTCAAAAATTTCACCTCGGCCTATTTTGGTAGCTCCATAATGAATCCAAACCCAAAATCTATCCTCTATCCATTGTAGTTTTGGAATTGGAAATTTTGCATTATCTTGCTTTAATGCTTCTGATACACAATTGTCTCGTTCCCACAAAATAACAGGATCTTCAACTCTATGTGCTATATCATTTATTGATACAAATTTCAAATCAACATGTAGCAATTCTGGACCATATAAGCATATTAAGAGTCGTGGTTCTCCAACATGTTCTCCTGTAAATGCTGATAATAATGTACCTAAATTTGCTGCTATTTTAGTCCTCTCATTCATTACTTCTTCATAGTAGTTAGAATCTACTGCAATTATAAAATCAATATCTGAATATTCATCCATTTCATTTGTAATATATGATCCTCCTGTTGCAACTCCTACAATTCTAAAGTCATCCTTTAAAACTTTTATTGAATTATCTATAAAACTTTTATGATTTATTGGTATCATATCAACCATCTCCTTTTAAAATAGCCAAACTTTAAAATTAGGCATTAGTATAGAATATCATATTCTTAAAAATATTACTATACTCTAAAAAAGCTTTTAAATTTTAATGCTTAATTCATCTTCCAATAAATATTTAGATAATTTAGTAGGTTTATATTTTATAATCATTTTTTCTCAAGTAAAGCTAGTCAGCTTTAGCATATAATATACTAAAAACATAAAGTCCTACTCCACTTATTATTGGTAATATATATGCCGGTATACGATTTATAAGAGCTCCCGCTATGATTAGCGCGATAGGTAGAATTATTTTAGCTATGCTAATTCCTATACTTAATACTCTTCCTCTAAAACTTTCTGAAATAGTTTGTTGTAGTATATAAAAAATAGGTATATCAATCGAAGATACAGCTATGCCTGCTAATAACATTATCAAACTGAAATATATTAAATAAATGTTTTTATCATATATTTTATAGTGCATTATAACAGAGATTCCTATTGCTATCATACATATTGATAATATGATATTAGAGGATTTTATAATTTGGAGATAGGAATACTTATTCATAACTTTTTTTATTATTAGTGCACCAGCAATCATTCCTACAGAGAAAAAAGCCTGTATTATGCCAAAAAAATTAGCATTTAATTTTAAAATATTATTGATTATATATGGCATTGGCACATTAATTGAAAGTCCAATAAAAAAATTCAATGCTATAAAAATTCCAAACATATTTATAATACTTTTTTTACTTCTTAAATATTTGATGCCGTCAATAATATCAATGAAAATATTAAATTTTTCTTCAGTTTTCTCATTTTTATCATAATTGAACTTAAAATTCATAAATAGCTGAAGTAATGCTGAAATACCGAAAGAAAAACCATTAATTATTATGAATAACCTTATATCTAACAAAGCAAAAACTATACCTCCAACCATTGGACCTAGTATAGAAGAGGAAGCTTCAATTACTTTATTGATGGAATTTATATGAATAAGCCTTTCTTTTGATACTATATTAGGTTTTGCTGCTTCAATACTTATTGCATAAATAGTAGAAGATACATTTAAGAAAAATGTACTTAAATATATAATTGTTAGATTTAGATTCTGTTTTGCAGTTAACATAAATATACCTAATAATAGAATTCCATTTAGTGCATCTGTAATAACGGCAAGCAGTTTTTTATCAATTCTATCAGCAAGTGCACCTGCAAATGGATTTACAAGAACGGTAGATAGAATGGCAATTATTAATGTAGTTGCAAAGCTTAATCCTGAACCAGTAAGCTTTAACACATATAGGCTGATGGCGAAATTATATATTGACGTTCCAAATAGAGATATAAAACTTGCAATTGAAAATAAAAATACATTTACTAGCTCCGCATTCTTTAGAAGCTTTTTCAATGATAAGACTGATACTAACAATTTAATTCCTTCTTCCTTAAAAATAATATTTCTAATTTCATTGTAAATAGTAGTCTTATCACCATATCAATTGATTAATTCAGTAAAATTTTGTGCTAAAATGAAGAAAAGATAGGGTTAACCCTACCTTTTTCCAAAAATCAAATATGAATATACCTTTTCTCCATCTCTAAAATAACTTTCATATTTTCCGCCTTTTTCTATATAGTTTGATATATTTTCTTCAAAGATATTATAGTTAAGTTTTGAAAGCTGATTCTTAACATTATCTATTGTGAAGTTTTTTCGGTATTTATCTTCTATTAAGCAGTTTGATGCAAAATTTTTGAATAGAATATAGCTTCCTATTATATCTGCACTATCCTTTACATAATTATTAACTTGATTTAATAAAAACTCCTCATGATCAAAACTGTAGTTACTTGTTCCTGAAATATCTAAGAGCATATCAACAGATTTATCTTTTATTGGAATTTGCTCAAAATCAGAACAAATGAATAATATATTCTTTTTACAATTTATACTCTCTAAAATGCTTTTTAAGAATAAATGTTTATTTATATCGTGATCTACAGCAATATATATTGAATCGTCAGGTAAATTTTGATAAACATTTCTTAAAAAAAATCCAATTCCAGAACCTAGCTCAAGTAAAACTTTATTTTTTAAATTCTGAAAATCAATTTTTTTATATATCCAATCCATTCCACGATAAACATTTTCAAGATAAGCTTCATTAGTAGAATTTATATAATCTATAATGTAGTTAAAGTCAAAATTAAAATCAGAATCTACTTTTGTATTAGAGACCCTTAATATGCCGTCTTCAATTATATATTCCTCACCACAAGAGCATTCCAATTTTCCATTAATAATTTGATTATTTGTTATATTACCTTCAAGAAGTTCTAAATCTTTTTTGCATCTAAAACACTTTAAAATATTAAGTGCTCTAATATCTATACCTATAATAGATTTATCTTTGCCTTCTACATTTGAAAGATCACTTAATTTTGTTTCGAGCTTTTGCTTCATTCCTCTAAGTTCTTTTATCTGATTTTCTATTTGCTTATATTTATTTATGAAAAATGTTTTAAAACATTCCTCTTCCTCATATTTAGTTAGTTTCCCTAATCTTTTAAACATAAAAATTGATTTAATTTCGCTTAATGAAAAACCCATTCCTTTAAGCAGGAGCACATCTTCCAAATCACTTTGGCATCTATTATCAAAGTTGTATTGTCCACCTTGCTTTTCGGGTATTATCAGAGTCATATCCATATAATGTCTTATAGTATCTATTGTCAAATTGTTGACTTTAACAAATTCACCAATTTTCATGTTATCACCTCATATCCAGTAAGTTTTAAAGTAAATAATTATTACCTAAGTCTATACTTATTAGTTAACTATGATGTATTTATATTAGAGATTATAGCATATTTTTACATAACGTACGACCTACACCATTTATTTATATATTAACCGTAGAATATTAATCGCTGATTTTAGGATAGAGTCCCAATCTACTTAAGGAAAATTTTCATCAGTTTATTATAAAGGGGATTAACCATATAACCTGAAGGATTGTGAGAATACCTTTTGCCTGTATTTAGTTGATTAACTTTTCCCATTTCTTCACTGGATAATTCAAAATCAAACAGCTGAATGTTTTCTTTTATTCTTTTTGGATTTGATGATTTTGGGATAATAATAATTCCCCTTTGCGTATGCCACCGTAGAATGACTTGAGCCACTGTTTTTTTATGATCATTTGCAATTTCCTCCAACACCTTATTTTTCAATAAATCTTTATTCCCTTGCCCTAAAGGTGCCCAAGCTGCATGTAAAATTTTATGTTTAATTAAATAATCATGTAAATCATTTTGCGGGAACTCTGGATGAGTCTCAATTTGATTAACCATAGGTGCAATCTTGGAATGTTTCATTAATTCTTCAAGGTGCTGAATTTCAAAATTCGCAACTCCAATGACTTTGATTTTTCCTTCAGAATACAAATCCTCCATAGCTCTCCATGCTTCTAAATAACAAGGGGCTGCAAAATGAATTAAATACATATCAATATATTCTACATTTAGATTTTCACAAGTTCTTTTAAATGCTTTCTTAGTAGCTTCATAACCAAGATCCGTATTCCAGACCTTAGAAGTAATAAAAAATTCCTCTCTAGGTATCTTACTTTTTTGAATTTCCATCCCTAACTTTTTTTCATTTCCATAAATTTTAGCTGTATCAAAATGACGATAACCATTTCTAATAGCTTCCCCAACTGCATTCTCAAAATCTTCTTCCTTAATTAGTTTATATACTCCGAACCCTACTTGTGGAATTTTCACCCCATTAGCTGCCTTTATTTCTCTGTTAGCTACATTCATTTATTTACTCCTTTCAAAACAATTTAAAATACTATAGCAATTGTAAATTATTATTTATATCTCTTTTTCATCCAAATTCTCTTTCCAGCAATCAGACATAAATTCTTCAAGATGGGAAAATAACAATTTCACCAAAGCCAATCCACTTTTTGCTGGATTGTTTATATGATAAAAATTCATCGTACCTTGTTTTACCACATTCACAATTTTTGCTTCTTTCAATATTTTCAAATGATGCGAAACGGCTGGGCGTGATAAGTTTGTTCTTCTAGTTATTTCTCCAACTCTCATTCCAGGATATGTTCCTTTAGACAAACTTAAAATAATTAATTGTCTTGTCTCATCCCCAATAGCAGTTAACACAGGTCTACATTCTTTGAATTCATTTTCTAGCTTTTTTAAATTTTCTAATTCATTCATTGATATGCCTGCTTTAAGTAAAGAATCAAATAATGAATGGTTAACTCCTTTTACAATAAATCAACTCATTCACGTATTAATGGTTTAATCTTTTAATCAATAATAGCAATTTATAATTACCTTATCAACATCGGGAAAGTAAATCGAGACGAATACTTTATCATATAAATTAACTTGCTAAAGATAAATTCTTTATATCTATAAATGGAAAATCAGATAAACTAAAATTTGAAGCATACACAAAAGCACTATCCTATACAGAATAGTGCTGTAATCTCTTAAATCTTTATATTAAATTTTATTTTCATATTAGAAGCTCTTTTAATCTTGATATAATATTCTCTTCACTGTTTTCACAGTCTGTTCCATCAATAGATATACTTGGTTTAGTTTTACCATGAAAATCACTTCCACATGTTAAAATCAATTTATTTTTTAAAGCAAATTCCTTATAAAAATCTACTTGTTCTCTGCTATGATAACTGCTGTAAACTTCTATACCTTTAATGCCACAAGAAATAATATCTCTTAATAGAGGCATATTTTCTTTAACATTATTTCCAGGGTCGCTAAAACAGGTATTCCACCACTTTCTTCAATAATTTTAATTGCTTCTTGCAAGTCTATAAGCTTTACTTTCGCATAAGCAGGCTTCCCTTGAGCACAATAATCCCAGTAAAAATTAACATACGGATTATCATGTCTTGAACCATTTTCATAATACGGCATAAGTAGTGGATTTTTATGTTCCTTATCGAATTCCATAGCAGCTTCAGCAATCATCTCACCATTAACTACCCCATTCCTAGATAATGATGCAATAACTTCATCTGAAAAATCTATTCCTAATTCACGAATCAGCTTCATACGTTTTTTTGATGCAGCTTGTTCCTGCTGTATAATATTTTCTTCAATTTCATGAAATATAGAATTTTTATAATCTATGCCGTAACCTAAAACATGTAAGTTAACTTTATCAATAGTGCAATCTAATTCAATTGCCGGAATAATTTCAATATCCTTGCCAATTCAATATTCTTTTGCTTCCTCTATTCCATTTGTACTATTATGGTCTGCAATAGAAAAATATTTTATTTTATATTATTTATTTTTAATAATACATTATATCCCCAAAATACTTAGATGTCTTATTCTAAGACTTTATAAAGGCGCCTCACATAAATTCAAGAATTCTTCTTCATTTAATAACTTTATATTTTGCCCTTTTTGCTTTAAATCCATCACTTTTTTAAGCTTATTACTCATTTCCTCTCTATGCAAATCTTCTATATTTTTCGTATTAGTGACTATACAGGTTGTTTTCTTAGTTACAGAACTTCCTACAGTGCCACTAAGCTTTCTAACTAGATTTATTGCTTCATCTCTTGTCATAGAAGCTAATCCACCAGTAAATACAATAATCTCATTTTCAAATGCAGTAGAATTAAGATTTTTTACTGTATTTTCATTTTGTTTTGAAAACTGTTTATTAGATTTTTTTAAAACTTTTCCTTTTATTGAACATGGAGTATATTCAATTTTATTTACTGTACCTAAAGTCACTCCAACTAATTTTGATATTTCATTAATATCTTTACAGTTTAATTCTTTACTTATATTAGTTAAGATATTACCACAAGCTATTGCATCTGCTAAAGCATCATGGTGTTTAAATTCATATCCTAAAAAATTATTTACTGTATTAAGCCTTGCATTGTCAAGATTACTATAAAAATTTCTAGAAAGCTTCATTGTGCATATATACTGAAATTTTGGCATTTCTATTTCATAAAGCTCTAATGTTCTTCTTAATACAGATATATCAAAAGAAGCATTATGAGCTATTATCAAATTATCATTAAAATATTGCTTAATTTTTTCCCACACTTTATCAAATTCTAATTCATCCTTTACCATACTAGGTCTTATTCCATGAATTCCAATATTTATTGGCATAAATCTCATTTCCTTAGGCTTTATTAAGTGATGTTCTTTTTCTACAATCTCACCATTTTTTACAACAATAATTCCTATAGAACATGGACTATTTCTTTTTTCATTTGCAGTTTCAAAATCTATTGCTACAAAATTCATTGATTTTTCTCCCATATCTTTAATTATGATACTAATTTTTTATCATAAATTGATGTAAATTACAATGGAAACTCAGTTTGCATAGAACTCATTAATTCATGTTAAGATTAATATTTTTATACTTTCTATGGAAATCAAAAAGAGGTTGTCGCACAAAAAGTAAAAACTCTCGATATTTCTATAGTGAGTTTTTACTTTACGCTCTACTTTTAACCAATGCTTATAAATTAGTATCTTAAAAGTTATCAGGTTAATTTGTCCACTTTTATTTTTAGTCGTCTATTAAAAATAATATGTAATACAAAAGCTATGTATTATACTATATCCCTTGTTGTCCATGTCTAAAAAAGATGTAATACATTTTTCATCAATAGATAAATCCCCAATATAGTAAAGATAATTATTGTAACAATAGCTCTTCCTAGAAAGAAATTTTTCATATACCTATCCCCTTTCAAGTCAAATTTAAATATTAGTAAACTTACAAAAACAATACCTAAAACAACAATTATTGCTGGCATAAAGTTTGAAGATGAATTTTTATTTAATGCCATTCCGATAAATGCTCCAATAAATAATAACGCTGACATTACAAGAAATAGCTTTTTCTTAATTGAGGATACTACTCTTTTATCATCTAATTCTGTTTGAATTGGCAAAGTATGTCTTCCAAGCTCTAGTTTACAGCTTTCGCAGCTTTTTATATGCTCTGTAACTAATTTAATACTATCTTCACTCGCAACGTTATCTTTAACTAGCGGTATTAAATCCAATATGACATCACATGATATGTTCAAATTAATTCCTCCTTTTTCAAAACGGATTTGAGCCATTTCTTTGTTCTAAAATCTAGTACTCTTGCCGAGTTTTCAGAAATACCTATTTTCTCTGATATTTCACAGTAACTTATCCCATCGACACGCATACTTACTACCTTTTGTACTTGCTCATCTTTGGTTTTTAAGAGTTCACACACTCTATGTGCTATTTGTTTTGTATTAAAGTTGTCAAAGGCACTATCTGCAATATATAACTCTAAAAGATCACTATACTCCACAGTAGGCTTGTTTTTTCGTAAATTTTGCAACCATAAATGGCGAGCTATGCTAAATAACCAGGTTTTAATTGATGAATTCCCCTTAAAGCTTCCAATAGAATAAATAGCCTTTATAAAGGTTTCTGAGAGCAAATCTTCTGAAAGGGTCTGATTATGAGTAATACTAAGCAAATAATTATATATATCCTGCTTATATTCTAAGTACAATTTTTCTATTTGCTTCATTTAAATCCCCCTTTCATATAATTAGTCACATTAAAACTCAAAATATTACACTACTCACAAAAAAAATTTTAGCGTGCCAGTTTTAGACACGCTTGTAGTAAATATAAAAAATCTTGTGCTACAATAGAAATTTGATTTCATCTATATTATGACCTAGTTTCATAAAAGTATCTACATGGACACTTGTTTAAAATGGATTCTTAAGTTATACAAGACCAACAGATGTACTTAAAAAGGCTGATAATGAAAAACAAGAAGTTTTCAAGAAAGAACCGATTAGTTCATGCCCATGCTGGGCACACCAAAAAAATAGCAGAAAAAGTCAATGCTTTTTCTGCTATTTTTATAAATGACACTATTTAAATTGTAATGTTAATTCTACTCTAATGCATTCATGACAATTGTTATCTTTTTGAACATCACTAACAGTACATTTATTATACTAATCTATCTATGAACGTACTTAGCGGATATAGTCGCCGTAGTATGAAGTGCAATAAATATGAAAACCATGTTTTGGGGCTGGCGATATTCAATAAAGAAATGACCAAATACCAGCCAGGCGCCTGCTGCAAGATAACTAAGTGCAATTGTGGGCAATTTCTTTAGGATTCCGAAAGCATACCGAGCAACTAAAAGTGCAAACACTCCGAATATAATTTGTCCCATTCCATAAGCGATATTCAAGCCCCAATAAAGTGTTGTTTCGGCACTGGGTACACGGGTATTTCGGAAATATTGCGAAACAACGTCAATTAATATGTGCATTGTTCCACTAAAAGTTAGCCAGCCATATGCTGCGTAAATAAGAATTTTATTCATATAATTTCTCCCTTTCAAATTTTACTGCATTTATTGGTTGAAAAGTAATTGTCCTACATCATAACAGCGTCACCTACTATCTATTCATGATGATATTACTTTTATCATGAATATAATTTGTAGAAAAATATAAACCACTAAAAACCAACCTAAATAATTTGAAATAGGAACCCCAAAGTAACTGCCCCCATCTTCCCATATCCATACTTTATTTACTGTTGCGGTAATTGGATCCATAACAACATCCCACATTACCATAATAAAGGTTGCAATAAGCGGTACTAGGAATACATTGATCCATTGGGCATAAATTTTCCTCAACAGTTTTATTAAATAAACTTTATCTTTGTCAGTTTTTCAGATACTTCCCAAAGATTTGAAGCCACCTCAACATCCATAGCTTGTGGTGCAACTTTAGCTATCGTAGGATACCCTCTCATCTCTTTCATTTTTGATGGACCATAATATGTTCCGCCTTTTACATTTTCTGCTGTCGCAGCATAAAGTGATGGCCATGCTCCATGAGCTGCTGGCTGAAATAAAAACGGACCCATTAAACGTCTTACAATTCCAGTTGGGCTATTCTTTCCAGCTCCATTAGGGATTAATTCCGTTCTTGATATCCCCGGATGTGTACTCATGCTAGTAATCCCCCAGCCAGCTGCACCACTTCGTCGTTGCAATTCAAATGCAAACATAAGGCATGCGAGTTTTGACTGACCATAGGTTACCATTGGTTTGTAATTGTGTTCTGATTGAAGATCACCAAATTCTATAACTCCTGCAGTATGAGCTAAACTACTCAATGTGATTACCCTAGGCTTGTCTCCTTTCTTAAGAAGAGGAAGCATTTGTGCTGTTAATGCAAAATGTCCAAAATAATTTGTACCCATTTGTAGTTCAAATCCATCTTTTGTAACCAAACGCTTAGGCGGAGCCATTACCGCTGCATTGTTTATAAGAATATCCAAACTTTTGCGCTCAGATCTCATTCGTTCACCAAAGGCCTCTATAGAAGCAAGATCTGCTAGGTCAAGTTTTTCAAAACGTATATTGCCATTAGGATTTATTTTCTTAATCTTTCTTATAGCTTCTTCTCCTTTATCCTTGTTTCTACCTGCCATTATAACTTCAGCTCCAGCACGTGTCATCTCCAATGCTGTCTCATATCCAATTCCACCTGTTCCAGTAATAACAACTGAACGACCTTTTTGTGAAGTAATATCTTCTGAAGTCCAATTTTTTTTCATATTTTTTGCCATAATAACAGCTCCTTATTATTTTATAATTATTGAGATTCCGTAAATGAGTATTATGTCTACTTCGTACCTTTAAGCTAATCTATAGGTTTTATTGGAACTATTGAGTATAACGCAATTTAATTGCTAATAGGCAATTTAATATGTATTCTTATCATATCATCCTCACATTCAGCCCAAACCTCACCATTATGAAGTGCTATAATTTTTTGTGATATTGCCAATCCCAGTCCTGAACCTTCGATTTTGCTTGATCTTGAAATATCAACTCTATAAAATTTCTCAAACATTTTATTCAACTTGTCCTGTTCAATATGTTTACCCTTGTTTGAAATAGAAATATGAGTGTAGTCTGACTTGTTTTCTGCCTTGATAATAATTTCTGATGGTTTAATACTATACTTTTCTGCATTATTTAAAATGTTATCAAAAACTCTGACTATTTTTTCAATATCTATTTTAATTGGGATTTCTTCAGCTATATCTGTTATAATACTTAAACCTTTAGTTTCAAGCACTGGAGTATATTCTCCTAGTATTTGAATAAGTATAGAACTCAAATCCACTTCTTCAAGTTTTAAGGATATATCTCTACTAGATAGCTTTGTGTACTCGAATAATTCATCAATAAGATTTTTCAATTTTATTGATAAGTTATATGTTGAGATTAAATGTTCCTTCTCTTCTTCTTTACTTTTATATTTTTCATTTTTTAAAATATCTATATATCCAATTATCGCTGTTAAAGGAGTTCTTAAATCATGAGAAACATTGGTTATTAACTCAGTCTTTGTATTTTCTATTCCTCTTTCATGTTCAAACTTATCCTTTAGCTCCAAAGACATAGAATTAATGCTTTTGCAAAGTTCTGCTAATTCATCATTCCCACGTACTTTCAAGGTTGAACCTAATTGTTCATTTGCAATTTTAGAGACTTCTTCAGAAATATATTTTATATATTTTATTTTCTTATTTACTAATAATAAAAATATGACCAAAAAAGCTGCTATTCCAATTGCAGAGATAATAAAGCTTATAATACAATAATCTATTACTTCCCCAGCGTTATCTCTTGCCAAGAAATAGGGTATAGTAATAAAAGTCGAAGATATATATACTAACAAAAATGCAAATGAGACAGAAATTATAATTGATAATATAAGTTCAACACTGATTTTTTTTGTAAATATTGAAAATTTCATATCTTATACCCAACTCCCCAAACAGTCTTGATATATATAGGTTTTCTTGGGTCTTCCTCAATTTTTTCTCTTATCTTTGTTATATGCACCATAACTGCATTATCTGATTTATAAAAGATTTCTCCCCATACTCTTTCGTAAATCTTTTTTATACTGAAAACAATTCCTTTATTACTTGCAAGAAGTTCAAGTATATCAAATTCTTTTGGTGTAAGTCTGATCTCATTGCCTCCTGAATACACTTGCCTTGTATCGGTATTTATTATCAAGTTACCAATTTCAATTATATTCTTTGCTATATTTTGGGGAGTGGAGTATTTTGTATATCTTCTAAGCTGCGACTTAACTCTTGCAATAAGTTCCATAGCATTAAAGGGCTTTGTTATATAGTCATCAGCACCTGATGCCAGACCATGAATTTTATCAAGTTCTTCTGATTTTGCAGATAAAAAGATAATAGGCATCATATTAACTTCTCTAATTTTCATACAGAGTTCTATCCCATCCATAATCGGCATCATGATGTCTAAAAGGATAAGATCAATATTATATTCATCAATAAGTTTAAGAGCCTGTTCTCCATTTTCTGCTTTTAACACCTCATAGCCTTCGTTTTCTAAATATATCCCTGTAATTTTTCTTATTTCACTATCATCATCAACTATTAAAATTTTGTTTGACATAAAGTTACTCCTTTTCTTTAAGAATTTTGACATTTTAGTACATAAGCTGGCGGAACATTAAGTACCACTCTTTCTAAATCTATTTTTTTAAAAAATCCTGCAATAAATTCTTTCTTTAAAAGAGTGTACTGAAAAGTTATAAATAACCCATCTTTCTTCAATATACTTCTAGTTTTTCTTAATATGTTATTTGAAACATTCTTAGGTAAACTTGCAAAAGGTAGACCTGAAACTACATAATCAACTTCATTAATATTGTGCTCTTTTAAATATTTATCTACATTTTCAGCAGAGTCATTTTTTAAGATAATTTTATCATATCCCTTATATCTTTCCTCTAGTTGCTTACAAAATTCTTTATTAAATTCTAACAGCAGTAATATCGTGTCCTTTCTTTTCCCCTCTACAAGCTTGTCTGTAAATACACCTGTACCTGGTCCGTATTCAACTATGCACTTTGCATTTTCAAAATCAATATCTCTGATCATTTTCTCAGCTAACCTTTGTGAACTAGGAGCCACGGCTCCAACAATTCTTGGCGATTTAAAATATTCTCTCAGAAATTTTACTATCTTCACACTAAATCTTCCCCCTTATTTTTAATAATTGATGGACAGCTATTGCTGATTTGTTTTAAGAATTATTACATGGTCCTAGTATAAAGATAAAAGCTTAACATTCTCCCCCAAAAAATCTTAAGAATTCTTAAGAAAATGAATGTTACAAATCATTATTCAAATGTGTTTCCATGTGCAATTTAGAAAGACATAGATTTGTTGCCTATGCCACTAATTCAATTAAAAATAACATGAATGATCTTATAAAACGAATTAAAACTAGAAGCTCAACTGGAGGATATGATGCTTTAAGTCTCCTTGATGATTTTGAAAAAGAACTTTAGATTTTATTTTCTTTAAAAACAATACAGTTCAAAAATATACTCATTTTTAAAATATGTGCAACTCTACAGCTACTCGAAAAAAGAAAGTTGCTTTAAATAAAATCTTCAACTATATTTCCTTAAATTATCAAGCTTAAGAGCTCCAAGATTACTAAATTCTTGGAGCTTTTATTTTCATAATGAGATTATTAAGTTCAGATATACTGTCAAATGAACTTGTTATTTTTTGATTTTGCTGACGCACTCTTGTTAAATGTGTGAAAGTTCTGAATTGCAGCATAGCTGCTTTTTTTATAGGTGTATATTCTTCTATGGTAATATTCTTCAGAATAAATATTGTTTAGAATATCTATTCTAGTATTCTTTAGATGCATCCAGCAAAATTCTCAGCAACTGGAATAAATGCATGCACCTTATTTCGGTAAGTTCTATGCTAAAGTATAGTTTTCAACTTGTTTATCTATATCTAAGCTCATTTGAATTGTATATCGTTATGGCGGAGAGAATACTCACAAACATCATCGTAAATACACAAACTAAGCCCATAGAACTAAATATTTCTCTATTTCCCGTTTCCACCAAAGCTTGCCCTATAAAGCTCAAGCCTTGTATCCCATATATGATTGATGCTTCAAGCCAGAATGTTTTCTTAAAATCATCTCTTTTTTCCACTATATCATATCTTGAGATGTAGATGGAAAAAATCTGTAGAAATATATAGACTACTAAAAACCAACCTAAATAGTTTGAAATTGGAACGTTAAAGTAACTGCCTCCATCCTCCCATATCCATACTTTATAAACTGTTGCAGTAATAGGATCCATAACTACATCCCACATTACCATAATAAAAGATGCAATTAACGGTACTAGGAATACATGAGCACCTTTAAGTCTTTTGCCAGTCTGTCCATTTAGTATGTTTGATAAAGTCCATGCCATATAACCCATTCCAAAGTAAGCAGGCATTATTAATAATGGGACTTCCAATATTCGTGGACCAGACATGGTATAGTGATAATTCCCAAAAGGAAACCCCATGTAAATACTTAAAGCCTCAAAGGAATTACTGACTATCCACGTAACTACAAAAAATATAGCCATATTTTTGAATCCATAACGCTTACCCCCATGAATAAACGCCAAAAGGCATATGCAAAGAGCACCCGCAGGCCTTGCAACGTCACTTAAAGGGTTGTGTGGGGCAACTAGAATTGAAGTATACAGTATAAATACAACTGCAATTAATGACCATCTTAAAAAACTAAATTCTTTATTTTTATTCGTTGTTATTATATTTTCATTTAAACTAATTGAACTATTTGACATAGCTTTTCCTCCTCATTTTTATTTTTCACACATTGATGCTATCTTGTCAAAATCTACACTCGTTAACTGTTTTGAAACTTCCCATAAGCGTTTTGCAACATTTACATCTTGTGCTTTAGTCGGTATCTTAGCTTGTCCAGGTAGACCTTTAATTTCATAAAATCCACCCGGTCCGTAATACCCTCCGCCTTCAGCATTTGGTGCAGCTGCTGCGTACAGGGAAGGTAACGCTCCATTTTGAGCCGATTGTCGCATAAATGTAAAGATATTTAACATCCTTGCTAATAAACTTTTTTCACCTGGACCATTAGCCATCAAATCCGTACTTGAAATTCCTGGATGAGATGCGATGCTCATGATACCCCAGCCTGCTGCATCACTACGACGTTGAAGTTCTAAAGTAAACATTAAATCTGCAAGTTTTGATTGATCATAAGCATCCATTGAGTGATAATTACGCTCTGACTGCAAGTCATCAAAATTAATTTTAGCTTTTCTTTCTCTGTTTGCCATACTGCTGACAGTGACCACTCGCGGTTTATTTCCTTTTCTTAATAGTGGCATTAGATGAGCAGTTAATGCAAAGTGCCCAAGGTAATTTGTCCCAAATTGCAACTCAAATCCATCCTTAGTGACTTTTCGCTTTGGTGGCGTCATCACACCTGCATTATTGATAAGTAGGTCGAGGCTTTGACGCTGATTTTTTATACGAGCACCAAATGCTTCTATAGATGCAAGATCAGCTAAGTCGATACTCTCAAAGCGTATATTAGCTGAAGGAACTATTGTACGAATTTTATTTACTGATTCAGCTCCCTTTTTTTCATTACGACCTGCCAAAATGACCTCTGCTCCTGCACGAACCAAAACCAATGCCGTCTCGTATCCCAATCCACCTGTACCTGTAATGATAACTGAACGACTATGTTGTTTGGGAATATTGATATTTATCCATTCTTCTGATTTTTTCATGCTTTTTCCCCTTCCTATCTCTAATTAATGTTATAAGTTGCAACTCCCTTGTGGTGAATATTCTTGAAATCTCCTGTTAATTGGACATTGTTGTTTTGTTTTTTACTTAAGATAAAATCTCGTTAATTTGTTAAACTTTTTATCGTTCCGTTATATTTGTAACGTTACATATGCAACGGATTAATTCTTATATTATATTGCTAATCACCTGAAGTCAATACTCTCAAGGCCGTCTGTTACAATAGAGAAAAATTTGTTACGCATGATTCATAAACTGAAGCTCAAAAAATCACATGATTTCAATATGGTTGCAATGGTACATCATAATCTATACCTATGTTTGAGTTTGCTTGTACCTTAGGCAATATCCGCCCATTATAAATCTGGGAAAATTCTTAATGAAGAAATGAGATTTATGGAATTGTTATTTCGGAACATCTGTAGTTATCCATTTTCTAAATTACAAGTGTAACGTTACACTTGTAATGGATTTATTCTTATATTATAATGTTAATTATTGAAATTTATATTCCCAAAGTCATCTATTACATAAAGGGGGAATTTATTTTGCCTGATTCTTATACCGAGGTCCAAAAAAAACTCACAAAAGAAAGTATATTTATTGCCCTGATAAAATTATTAGAAAAACATCAGTTTAATGAAGTAACCATAACGCAGATAACTAATCTTGCAGGTGTATCAAGAATGGCTTTCTATAGAAACTATAATGTTAAAGAAGATATTATAACCACCTATCTGGATGAGCTGTTCAATGAATTTATGAATGAAATTAAAAATTCAAGGGCCAGCGAAAAATACGATGTTGCGTTGCTTTACTTTTCTTATTTTAAAGAAAGGAAAGATTTTATTGAAGTATTAATTAAGTCAGGATTGATATATATCTTTTATGATAGATTGAGTTATTATTTATTCAACTTTCTTGAGAGTATAGGTGGTAATAACTTGCCATATAATAATTATCTTACAAGATACGCATCGGGTGGCCTCTACAGCATTTTAATAGAATGGATAAATAACGATACTAAGGAGAGTGTTGAAGAAATGGCCAAACTTATTGCTGAAATTAATATTTAATGTCAATTCTTATAATAAAGAAATACATATGAAATACTACAAAATGAAAAACCTAATCATATAGATAAACAATGTGTAACTTAGACTTATGAATGCAACTCGCCGAAAGAAAGGGTATTCTGTTGCTCGGTTGCGAGAGAATACCCTTTCTTTCTGGTGAGGAATATACTTCAAAGTATAAATCAAACTCTTGTTTGGGTTATCTATAGTAGGGGCAGTTTTTTCAGTGCTCTCCAGTTACTAAAGAAAAATAGGCTTTACCTTCAAAACGTTAACATTTTGAAGGTAAAGCCTTATTAATTTACAATTCTTATGTGCATGTTGAAGCACTTATCTTCAGAGCTGCCAATCCATCAAAACTAATATACTACTGTTCTATCATTTTACTCCTTATGAAGAAGATAATATTAAGCTCCATACATATTTACATCATTAGCTAGCTTCCGAGACGATGGCTATTCCGTATCCTAGGTGGCTGATATTCTAGGATTTGGCAGCGTATCATATTTCTCCAAAGTATTTCGCATCGTTAATTCCTGTTCCCCCCAAGATTTTATTCGTGATTATAGTTATTAACCCGTCATAAAATTAATTTATAGATTATTCATCTTTTACAAAATATATACAATTAAGCCACCAGACAAGAAAAAACCATGACCACCTGTAAATAGCTATTTAAGCCATATACAAATGATCGTGGATTTCATGGTGGAGGCAAAGCGTTCTATACACATGTTCAAAAAAATACGTTATTTATGATACGGTTCCCCGTATCGCTACTAAGCACGATTTTTGCTTAATGGAAGACAACTCAAAAACTTAATGATTGCCTGTTATTTAGAGGAACTTAATATATTTTAATGTCTATTTATCAATTAATCCAAGTTCAATCATACTTTTTGCAGTTGCCACGATTGCTTCTTCTGCTGATCTTGGCTGCCAGCTAAGTAACTTTTTAGCTTTTGCATTGCTGCAAGCTGTGTTTTGTCCTAAAAATGTTGCTGGCATGCGCAAATCCTTTTTAAAAATTGCCATAAATTTAATTATAAAATCCGGCAGTACCTTAGTAGATACTTTTTTTGCTGTACTTCCTAAGTATCTCTGCAAAATTTTAGCTTCTTCTTTATATGTCAGATTTTCACCCGTAGTAGCAATAAATCGCTCTCCCGCTGCTTCTGGACATGTCATTGCAAGCAAATGTAATTCTGCAACATCTCTCACATCAACGTAATCAAATCCAATTTTTAAGAGGAATGGCATATTCCCGCTGAGCATCGCACGAATAATCTGATTAGAGTGAGAAAAATCCTGTCCAAGTACAGGTCCCATGACTGCCACAGGATTAACAGCAGAGAGTTCCATATTCTCTTTCTTTGCAAATTTCCAAGCCGCAAGCTCTGCCATAGTTTTTGAACGTTGGTATGCATCAATATCCCCTGACAAGTCAGTCCAATCTTCCTCTGTGAAAATCTCCGGGTGAGACTTATGGCCTGCAAGCACTGCCCCGGAAGCAGAAGTTAGGACTACACGTTTAACACCTGCCGCTTTCGCTGCCTTCATCACGCGCAATGTACCATCAACCGCCATTTTCACCATTTCATCACCATCATCAGGACGTGTGGCTGGTGTTGGTGATGCCACATGAATAACGTAAGTCGCATCAGTTGCAGCCTTCATCCAGTTTATATCACTTGTCAAATCTGTCTGTATAAACTCAAGGTTTTCAAAATTAACTGCTCCACCTTGTTCAAGCATTGACTTAACCTCATCCTGACGTGACAATGTGCGAAGTGTTGTACGAACTCGATATCCCCGTTTCAAAAGCTTTAATATTATATGGACGGCAATGAAGCCGCTTCCGCCTGTTACTAAAACTAATTCTTTTTCCATAATAATTCCCCCTCACTAAAGTTTCACTTGTAACCTCTGTGCCATTAGCATATACTATTATCAAGATGAAATCAACACAGAAACGATCATATGTGACAATAAGGAAGGTATTGTAATGGCAGCAACAAATCACTCGCAAACCATCAAAAAAGATACAAAGGATTTTATTACAACTGCTATGTTGCAATTGCTTGCAACAGAAAAGTTATCAGAATTGACAGTTTCACAAGTTTGTAAACGGGCAGGGGTAAGCCGCATGGCTTTTTACCGAAATTTTAACGATCTCGAGCAGATTTTGTATGAGTATTACAAGCCAAAGATTGCGGCTGTATTTTATACGATTCAGCAGAATCCACCCTTCTCTGATAAATTTGATATCCAATTAAAGTTTTTCAGTACCTTTAGTGATGATTTACTTTCATCTGTTGACCGTGGATATGAACCAATTATTCAGCAGATTTTCATAGAAGAAATAACCAAATTTTATGCTCCTGATAGTGGTGAATACTGGACAACTTTCATGTCAGCGGGTGTTTATGCTGTTTGGCGAAAATGGTTTCTAAGTGGCCAGCAAAAACCACTCCAAGAAATAATGGAATTTTTTAAGCAATTTGATACATTAAAAAAGACTTTTTAAGATTTCTGCATCTATCACTTATCGTACATTTTTTATTAATTGTTGAGCAAATACTTTTAGTCTCAATCTTTTTATCTGGTATAAATTCAGATTTATAACTAAAATTTCTTTCGACAGGCATTCCAATATCTCTTAATTGAGAATGCTTACAATAAATTTAATGTAGCTTAGTCTTAGGCAAAATTATAGAAGCTTATCCGTGTAAAAAATATCGGATAGGCTTCTATTTTTATGCCTTCTATTTGGGGAATTTATTCGAAGTTTTGCTCTGCTAGTTTGCCATGAATAATTTTTTGTTATTCTAGTAACTCACCTTCTAGAAAAGAACACTTCAAATATTCTAGACTGCTATAACATACTGATAGATTAAAAAATAAAGTCTAAATCTCCTATTACAAGGATGATATAAAATTAAATACTTTCATTAACTAACCCTGCAATGCAAAGCAAACTTAAAAGTACGAAAACCCCTAAAAATTGTGTTGTATTATTTATCAATTTCACTTCAGGCGCCATACTTGTGAGAATTATCACTCCAATAGAAGCACCTAAATATCTGCTGAGTTGAATTAATCCACTTAGCACAGTTCTATCTTCACTGTTTACTGCATTTTGAGAATTTGTTAGAAACATTGCCATAATCGCACCAGTACATATACCAATAATTATATTTAATGTATTAAGTACCATTAGATTTCCTCTATTTAAAAAATATAATATTAAACTTGAGCTAAAACATAATATAATCCATAATATTCTTGTCATCTTCATTGAATTTAATTTTACTAATTCTCTTCCACCTATAAGCATTCCAACAGTAATTCCTAACATAAAAAAGAACAGTATTCTACTTTCATTTATCAAAGCTCCCTGCTTCATAAAAGCAATTCCGCATAAAGGAAGAATTGTAATAAGACCATACATAATTGCTCCAGAAATTATTGCACTAAAAATTGCCCTTCTAATAATTTTATTTTTAAAGAATTCTAGTTTTATAACTGGATTTTTATGACGTTTTTCATTTGATACAAATAATAGTATTAATATTACTACTCCTATTAGTAATAAACTTGATTCTATATCAAATTTACGATGCTTGCTAAGCATATCAGAAAAACCTACAAGAGCAACACAGAAGCTTCCAAAAAGTAATCCTCCTTTAATATCAATTTCAGATAATCTGATTTGAGAACTAGTTTCTAATACTTTAATACCAACACTTACTAAAGCCATTGCAAGAAGTATCATAATCGCAGTTACAAAAAATATCCAATGCCAGCCTAACTGTCCTGTTATAAAGGTTCCAATAGATGGACTTAAAATATTTGATAAGAGCTGAACAAATCCAAAAAGCCCTATCATCTTTCCTCTTTTACTCTCCTCAAACATATCAGAAATCATAGCTAAGGACACAGGCGTTATAATTCCTGCACCTAACCCCTGAAGCACCCTTGAAATAACAAGCTGATACATATTGGGCGCAAATCCACCATAAATAGTTCCAAAAGCAAATATACAAAGCCCTAATAAATAAAATTTCTTTTTTCCAAATATATCTGCAAGTTTTGAAAAGATAGGGATAGTTATAATAGATGAAAGCATATAACTCGAAAAAACCCAGCTATATAGACTATCCCCTCCAATTTCATTAACTATATAAGGAAGTGCAGTGGCTAGTACCAGCTGCATCATTCCCATAGCAAACATGCTTAAGAGTATTCCCATAAATCCTATCATAGAAAACACCGCCTATTCTTCTATTACCATCACATACCCGTTATTTCCGTCCACTCTGATTTTTTGACCTGTTTTAATCTTTTGGGTAGCTTCTGATATTCCTACAACTGCTGGTATTCCATACTCTCTAGCTACTACAGTCCCATGAGTTAGTAGACCTCCAACTTCCATGACTAATCCAGCTGCATTTATGAAAAGTGGTGTCCATCCTGGATCCGTAAAAGGTGCTACAAGAATCTCCCCTTTATTCAATGCTGCCTTTGAAGGATCAGTTATTACCTTTGCAATTCCCTCAATAACTCCTGAAGAAACTGGAATGCCTGGAAGTGCTCCTTTTGGAAGATTCCCTATCTTATATCCTCCTTTTATTTCTTCCCCTTCACTTGTAATAACACGAGGAGCATTTAACTTTTTATAATGTTCATATTCTTCTTTTCTTTGTTCTACTATTGTTTTAAGACTTTCATTATTTTCAATCGCTCTATATAATTCACTGAAATTTACATAAAAAATATCCTTTTCTTCATTTAAATTACCTTTAGCAACCAAATTTTCTGCTTCTTTTAGCAATTCCTTCTTAAAAATCATACAAAGTCTCATCATCATAAATTTGTGATGTTCTCTTATTGGAAAAGAATTTCTTAAAACAAATATAAGCCTTTTTGCAACTTTCGCTTTAATTTTACCATGCTTTTTTTGTATTTCCTCTATCATATTTTCTGTTGCTGCCTTAGCTTTTTTTATAGTATTTTTGTATTCTTCCCTATGAGCGCCTTCCTCTGATGTTTTAATAGTTGCAAGTATCGATTTCACAAGTGGCTCTGGGTTTTCTGTCCATCTATCTCTAGCTATATCTATTTCTCCTGAGGCACGCACTCCGTACATATTTATGAAATCATTGAAAAAAATCTTAAATTCCTCATTTCCTTTAACTTCATTTATTCTTGAAGCCAAAGTTTCATAATCTTCATTTTCAAACTCATCAATTAAGCTTTGAGATCTTCTCACCATATCCGCCAAGTCTCCAGTAAGTAATCCCATTTCTGTTGTAATGTTACCTTCTAAACCTTTTGCAATTATATTAGTATAATTATTTGTTCCTAGAAGCTTCATTTCCAGCTTTTCAAGAAGCTTAAAAGCAATAATTCCTGGTGCTAAATACGGAATTACTTTTTTAGCATCCTCATAAAGACTTGCTTTTTCATATATTATATTTAATCTTTCAGCACCTTGCTTTGCATTTAAAATAGTCTTCAAGGTATCTTCTTCACGCTGTTTAATGTAGTTATTCATAAACTCTATTGTTCCCTCAGGATTAGTGAAAATAAGATTTTTCATAACTTTAACTGCTACTGGAGCTATATATTTCAAGAAAGGTTTAATGTTAGTTTTCTTTCCTCTAAACTTTTCCTCAAAATCTTTTCTTTTTAGAAGCTCCCCTAAAGCTTCTGCCATCAAGGCATCTGCATTTTTTAATAAGTCTAAACTCTTTTCCTTTATTCTCTCTGAACACATAAGACCACTTACATCTGCATAAATTCTACCACCTGCTGAAGCCAAAATCTTATATTTTTCTTCTCTTTTAATATTTTTTCCAAAAGGCAGCATATCCCTAAATAAATCAATCCCTAAAGGAGACATTGGATCTGTCATAACTTGAAGATGATTTATAGAAATATATACATGTGCGTTATCATCATTATTATTAGGAGTTGGAAGTGGAAATAATGATGTAATTGCACGACTCTGCACAATATACAGCTCACCATTTTCTAGACACCACTCAATATCCTGAGGGCAGCCATAATGTTTTTCTATCTTCATTCCAAGTTCAGCAAGCCTTTTTATCTCAGAATCCTTCATTACCTGGTTAGTAGATTTTTCACCTGTAATATCAACTTTTTTAGTTCCCCCACCTTGAATTGGCATTATAGCAAGTTTCTTTTCTGCTATAGTCTTATCTATTATTTCCTTTTTCTTCTTATTAAATTTATATATATCTGGGGATACAAGACCAGAAACTAACGCTTCTCCAAGTCCAAAGCTTGCATCAATAGAAATAATTCCTCTATGTCCTGATACGGGATCTGCAGTAAACATAATACCAGCTATATCTGGTAAAACCATCTTTTGAACTACTACAGACATATGTACTTTTTCGTGCTCAATTTTATTTTGCAATCTGTAAAGTATAGCTCTATCAGTAAATAATGACGCCCAACAATTTCTTACGGAATTAATTAGTGAAGCTTTTCCTTTAATATTAAGATAGGTATCTTGTTGACCTGCGAAAGAGGCAAAAGCTAAATCTTCTGCAGTAGCACTGGATCTAACAGCATAATAGTTATCAATCCCAATCTTATCAGCTGCTTTAATGATTTCTTCTTCTACTTTTTTAGGCATTTCTGCTTGTTCTATTTTTTCTCTTATTTTAGCTCCTATGGTAGCAATATTTTCAAGATTTGCATCTTTAATTTCTTCTATAATAAAATCATAAAGTTTATTATAATTTATAAATTCCTTATAACTTTCTGTAGTTACACAAAAACCAAAAGGAACTGGAAAACCAGCCTTAGTCATCTCTCCTAGATTTGCACCTTTGCCTCCTAGAAGTGATAAATCTTTCTTATCTATTTCATCAAAA
This sequence comes from Clostridium chromiireducens, assembly GCF_003575225.1. Lineage (NCBI taxonomy): Bacteria > Bacillati > Bacillota > Clostridia > Eubacteriales > Clostridiaceae > Clostridium > Clostridium chromiireducens. The sequence continues at coordinate 370,007 of NZ_QXDJ01000003.1, forward strand.
TATAATATGTAGTTGTTTTCCATGGCAATCATCTCCCTCTAATTATTTTGTGCCCCTGCTCCATTTATAAACAATTCTATAATTTGTGCTTTTGATATCTCTAAATTAATATCTTCATTTCCATAAACACTTGAAATGAAATAATTCATATACATGAATTGAAAATTTCTCGCCATTATTACTGAAGGAATATCATTTCTAAGCTCATTATTTTCTTGTGCATTTTTTATAACTTCTGAAATCAAATTTTCCAATCCACTTCTATTAGGATTATCTAAAGGATTGACGCTAAAAAGTGTTTGGAGTCTGTATCTAAAATAAATTGCTGTATATTGAATATTTCCACTAAATATATGATTTATGAAATCTAATATCTTATTTAATGTTTCTTTTATATCTCTTGTTTCTTTGAATTTTTCACTAACTTCACTAAAATTATTATCATGATTATTTATAAGACCCTGAAAATAAGCTGATAATATTGACTCTTTATCTTGGAAGTAATTATATAATGTACCTTTAGAAATATCAGATTTAGTAGCTATTTCCTCCATATAAGTCTCTTGAAAACCTTTTTCTTCAAATAGAGATAATGCACTATCTATTATTATTTCCTTAGTCAATTCTTTTTTACGTTCTCTTCTATTTATCATTGTAATTCCTCCCAAAATTTATTTTTGAACTAAGTTCATTTTTATACTTCGTATAATTTTATACTACATCAAATATTTTTAGAAGTCAATATTCTTTATATTAAGACTTTGAAATAAAAAACACGACCATCTGTAAGCAGCTATTTAAGCCACATACAAATGGTCGTAGTTCATGGTGAAAGCGAAGCACTCGTTACTTCTGTTCAAAAAATAATATGTTATTTATGATACGGTTCACACTTCATCATCCTAAACTTTTTTCAATATTATAAGTCTTTTATTATATTCGCTTCATCTTCCCATTATAAACATTATGAGAGTAAATCGCTTGCTCATCTGACTTTAGGAAGAGGAGTTTCATCTATAGTGGGAGTGTTACGGATGCTAGCTATCGGTTAAAATTTTTCATTTTTATACACCTCGTTGGAGATATATGAAATTTCACCATATATACTATATGTAGAGAGAATTTTATATTTCGCACTACATATAGTGGTAAAATAATTTTATATAATACTCATAGGAGGTCTGTATGGATTTTAATTACATTGAAGAATTAGTTTATAAATGTAAAAATGGAGATATGTTATCAAAAGATAAATTGGCTGAAGAATTTAGACCTTTAATCTTAAATGTTTCTAAAAAAACTTTTATTGATGGATATGACATACAGGATCTTCATAATGAATGTTACAAATCATTATTTAAATGTGTTTCCATGTACAATTTAGAAAGGCATAGATTTGTCGCATATGCCACTAATTCAATTAAAAATAACATGAATGATCTTATAAAACGAATTAAAACTAGAAGCTCCACTGAAGGATATGGGGCTTTAAGTCTCCTTGATAATTTCGAAAAAGATCTGCCATCTCATGATATCAGCTTAGAAGATTTATTTTGTGAGGAATGTGATTATACGGATTTGAGACTAGCCCTTAATTATTTAAACGATGATGAAAAAGAACTTATAGATTTTATTTTCTTTAAAAACAATACAGTTCAAAAATATGCTCACTTTAAAAATATGTGCTACTCTACAGCTACTCGAAAAAAGAAAGTTGCTTTAAATAAAATCTTCAACTATATTTCCCTAAATTATCAAGCTTAAGGGCTCCAAGATTACTATTCTTGGAGCTCTTATTTTTGTAATAGAATAGTACAATATCTATTCTAATATTCTTTAGAATATTTATGGCCTGCCATATTAGAATATCCTCTTCTTAGTCATATATCTTAAGTGATGATATTAAGTAAAGGAGATTATATTTATGGCTAAGAAAAAAATATCAAAGCCCCCTAAAAATGATTTTGCTCCTGTGGAGGATCTTGAAATATGTAGCTTCTCTTCTGAACCCGTTATAAATGGAGATTGTATTTCTTCATTTTCATTTGATGGTGATTCTAACGAAAATATTTCTATAGATAACAATCAGACTAATGAATCTTCACCTGGAGCCGTTAATTCTGTAAATTTGAATATTTCTTATGGAAATACTCAAGGCAATGCAACAACTGCTTCCTCATCAAATAATAAATCTATATCAAATGATAACAGCATATTAGCTGGCAAAAGGAAAATTCCAATAGCAAATGGCATGGCACCTCCAATTGATGGAGAATTTCTTGATGTCAAGAGAACTTACATGCTTAGAAGTTCCACTGTTAGAAAGCTCAATGAACTTAAGAGTATTCACCCTGAATTAAATACTTATGTCAGTACAATAGTTGATATGGCTATAGCTCATTACTATAATCACATAATTAATGAAGGTGGCAATTAATAATTACTCATAATAATAAAACCTAGACAGAGGATAATACTTAAATTTATGCCATCTATATCTAGGTTTCTTTACATTTTCTATTGTTCTTTTTGAATCAATTTGCCTTCATTTATTTATCACTTTTTAATCTGATTTCATGAAATTATATGCTTCTGATCATATATCCATTATGGGAGGTGATGGAGTTGTGGAAATAAATGACTTAATTAATCTGGTAGTTAATAATGGATTTGCTGTGGCTGTTTCAGCGTATTTGCTGATTCGGTTAGAAAAGCAAATAAATGGACTATCAGCTTCAATTAATAAACTAAATACCATAATATCAGCAAAGCTAGGAGTTGCTCTTGATGTAGATTCTAATGACGATTCTCATAGAGTAGCTTAAATAAAGGCAATAAACATTATAAATTGATGTTTATTGCCTTTAAAATTATTTTTATTGTTAATTATTTTTTAAATTTATAGTATCTAATAAGAACCAGGTGTTATATACAGCTCTTCTGTAATACATGTTAGTATAATATTTAACATTGATATATAGATTATTACAGAATTCCTGAATAGTTCCCGAGAACTTACTCTTGTGGTAGTTCTTGAATTCTTCATATATCTTTGAAAAATTAGGGATCTTTTCTTCAAAAAATTATAATTATCAATAATTCTTGAAGAGCAAACTCAATTATAACAAGGATTTATTATAAATGTTTTTTTATTTTATTCAGTTGTAAAATTATTCAAGCATTTTTTCACTATAATAGTCTTAAAATTAATAGCAAATTAAAATATTCAGCATAATATATATTATAAAATTAATTATAATAAGTAAATTAATTATACGGAGGATGAAAAAATGGGAGATTATGAATTAATGGTATATGGAAAAGAAGACGATTGCGAAGAAAAAAAAGATATTTGCTGTGGAAAGAGAAATTATCCAACAGCTGATGCATTAGAGGAAGCATTTAATGCAGGTTTAAGAAAAGGATATTGTGAAGGTTTAGAAGCTGGAGAAAAGGAAGGTTTCCATAAAGGTTTTGAAGAGGGCTTAGAGAAAGGCTTCCGCAAAGGCTATGAAAAAGGTAGAAAAGAAGGCTTTGAAGAAGGCTTTGAAAAAGGTAAAAAAGAAGGCTTTGAAAAAGGCTATGAAAAAGGTGTAAAAGAGGGCTTCAAGGAAGGCTATGAAAAAGGTGTTAAAAACGGATGTAAGGTTGCTAAAGAAAAGGCTTTAAATTGTATAGATAAAATTGAATGCTGTTAATGGTTAATTTTTAGTAAACAGAATTAAAAATAAGTAAAAATCAAGGCTTTGTTTGATATAGTATAATAATATAGTGGGATATATAGATTAATTAATAACTATATATCCCATTTTTATTTTTAGGTTCTTCGAATGGTATAGGAATTATAACTTTGATGATATTGCTATTATCTGCATTGTTAAAAAAATATATTCTTATTTTGCAATATAGAATGTTAGTGTAAACTCAAAGGTTATTATAGTTTAGTAATATATCAAAATGCACTTTCATACACTTATTATTGATACCAAAAACTTTATAGTTAACATATAAGCTATATAAAGATTATTGATTGGAGTGCATCTATGAGTACAAATAAATTAAATAATAAAGATGATACGAATGATAAACTTATCGAGTGTCCATTTGTTATTAATGCAGGTGGTACTCCTTCTATCCAAGAAGGGCCTATCATAGAAAGACCTGCACCCAAAATTAAGGGCAGACTTTATTTAGATACTAAGCAAGGTATTCTTTATCGTGATACTGGAAAATGGTGGGTGAGGCTACAACTAGGACCTCGGGGACCTCAAGGACCAGAAGGGCCTCAAGGGCCTCCTGGGCCAGATCCAACTACTCGCTTTCAAGTTAGCGGTGATGTAGGTGGAGCTGATAATTTTAACTCTGGAATACCATTTAACTCATTTAGAAATTTGCAACGTATTTCTATAAATATACCTAGTGGGACGCAATTGGTTATTAATAGGATACGGTATTATTTTGCTAACAGTTTTCTTCGACTACGCATTGCAGTAGGTTCCACAATATTTCTATCCTCCAGCAATGCGAATGAAGAAACACCTGCTTTTGTCCTTTATAACAACACTACTGCAGTTCCAATATTAGTAACTTTAGAGATTGGTACACAAAATACAAATCCAGATCCAAACACACCAGTAAGAGCTTCTGGAGCAGATGGTTGGTGGATTGACCTATCTTTTGTATAAAATTATTATTTTCTTATAGAAATATAATAGTTAAATTAAATTATATTTCAAAACAAACTCTCTCTAATCTGGCTGTCCCCTCGTTCTTTTTTTGAGGAAAGTGCTATTACTCCTATGATTAATCCACAAGCCATTATCAGTGCCGCAATTAAAAAAGTATTGTGTATACCTGCTGTGATATTCTCAGGACTTGAACTATCCATTGTTTTAGTTTTATTAAAAAGATAAAATATTGCACCTATTACAGCAGCCCCTGTAGTTTGTCCAATAGTGCGCGATAAGTTAAGAAGACCAGATGCGAGTCCACGCTGCTCAGGTTTTGCCATAGAAATAATAGAAGCATTGTTAGGTGTTTGGAAAAATGCCAGGCCACCATTAAATACGAACAATACTATGGCAAATAACACAGCACTTGAAGATAAATTCATCATGGACATCAGCAAAGTTCCTATACACAAGGCTAAGATTCCAAATATCATAACAGTAAAATTTCCAAAGCGTTTAGCAGCCCTTCCTGCTATAGGTGTAAAAATTGCACACCCTATAGGCCCAGTCATCATTAATAGTCCTGATGACGCTGTTGTAAATCCTTTTGCCTGTTGGAGATAAAAAGGAAGAATAACAACAGCTCCTGATATAACCGTATAAACTAATATACTTATAACAAGGCTTGAACTTAACACACTGTTTCTAAATATTTTTAAATCTATCAAAGGAAAAGTACTGTTTTTTTCTAAAAATATAAATAGTATTATTCCAATGATTGCCACAATTGCAAGTATAATAACTTCAGCACTAAATCCCTGTTCTTCCGCTAATGTTACAGAAAGGACATAACAAATAAGCGTGGAAGTTAATATTAACATCCCTAAAAAATCAAATTTTTGTTTCTTTTTAGATATTGGAATTTCATGAAATTTTGTAGTCAATATTAATGCAAGAATCCCCATTGGTATGTTAATAAAAAATATGTATCTCCATCCAAATAAGCTTATTAAAAAACCTCCAACGGATGGTCCAAGAGCAAATCCTATGGGCAGCATTGACGTAAGTACTCCCATACTTTGTATTAGTTTTTCTTTAGGAACCAAATCTCCTGCAATTGCAAACGATAATGTTACAAGTATTGAACCACCTATTCCTTGCAAAGCTCTAAATATAATCAGTTCATAAATTGATGTTGAAATTCCACATAACAAGGACGCCACAGTAAATATTATAATTCCATAAATAAAAATATTTTTCTTACCAAATATATCTCCTATTCGTCCTATACCCACTATAAGAGACGTAACTGCCAGAAGATAACTAAGTGCTATCCACTGTAAGCTTGCAAAATCGGCATTGAATGCTCTTGCTATAGTTGGTAATCCTATATTTACAATACTAGTATCAATAGCTGACATAAGAGTTGTAAGTGAGAGAACAAAAATCACTAATCCTCTACTTGCTTTATTTAAACTTAATCTATTTGTTTTTTCCATTATATTTCTTTCTCCTTATATTTTTACATAAATGATTTCTCTAGTAACATGAGTTTTCCTAGAATTCATGCCTAAAGTATTAAGACGCCACAAATGCGGCGCTAGTTTACATTTCAAAATAGCACGAACTATTAAGATCTTCCATAAGACCAAGTTGTGTAGGATGCCACCCAAGCTGTTTTCTAGTTATATCACTAGAAGATATAATATCCATCATTGCAAAATGATTGAACCATGTAAAATAATTATTTGCTTCATCCAAGGTTTTGCTTACAACTGGCATGTTCAGTCTGCAACCAATCACATTAGCAATTTCCCTAAAAGGAACTCCTTCTTCAGCTACTGCATGATACACTCCTGAAACTCCCTTTTCAAGAACAAGTCTAAAGAGATGAGCCGCATCTAATCTATGAACCGCAGGCCAAGTGTTATCCCCTTTATCTACAAAGGCTGCAATACCCTTTGCGCGGGCAATGCCAATCAAGTTAGAAACAAAACCATGATCACCCACGCCATGAACAGATGGAGGAAGTCGTACTACTGACACCTTTGCACCTCGTGCTATAGCAGAAGCTACAGCCTCTTCTGAAGCTACTCGAGGATTTGCATTAGTCCCAGAGACTGGTAAAGTTTCTTCTGTAACAATTTTACCTTTAGGAAGAATTCCTATAGCAGATGTAACAATCAATTGGCGGTCAGATCCAGCGAGAACTGAACTTAAAGCCTCTATTGCATTCTTATCTTTTTCACAGTTTTCTTTAAATTTTGAGAAGTCATGATTGAATCCTGTATGAATTACAGCATCTGCAAGGGCCGCTCCCCTGCGCAAACTTTCTAGATCTTCAAGATCGCCTTTATGTACCTCAGCGCCAACCTCTATAAGAGACTTAGCCGCCTTCTCTGAACGGGCAAGTCCAATTACTTGATGCCCATTATTAATTAATTCCTGAACAATAGCAGAGCCAACAAATCCAGTCGCTCCTGTTACAAATACACGCATTATAATCCCTCTTTTCTTTTATTTTAGCTATAGTATCTCTGTTATTTTCTATAGGAGACTATTGGCTAATATCCCCTAAAAGTGTTTTGCACTTTCTATAATAAATTTATCATATCTAAATTTCAGGTTCATGAATTATTCAATCAGAATATAGCACAATTCTATCATTTAGAAAGAAAAAAGACACTCCATTAGTAGAATGTCTTTTTATTCTTGTATAAGATATTAGCATAATCTTATGATCAAAAGCTTTAAATAATCATCTCACTTTTATTTTTACAAAGAAAAATCAGGAGACAAATGTTTTAACTTCTTCATCCTCTTAAATACCTTTCCCTAAATTCACTAGGAGTTTCGTTACGGCATTTCTTAAAAGCTCTGCTAAAATAATTCCCATCATTAAATCCTGTGTCCATAGCGATTTCAACAATAGTTTTATTAGTATTTAGCAAAAGTTGAGCAGCTTTCTGAACCCTTATTCTATTTAGATATTCCATTGGTGAAAATCCTGACACGATTTTGAAAACTCTAGAGAAATGGTTAGGGCTTAAGTGCGTTACTTCTGAAAGCTCTACAAGAGTGATTTTTTCTGCCATATGCGTCTCCATATATGTAATAGCTGGTTTGATTTGCTTCAATCTTCTATACTGCATATCCAATTCTGATTGATCTGGTACTGTCTTTTTATGCCGCCTCAAAAGAGCTATCAATATCTGACAGGCTAATCCTCTAACTACAAGTTCATAGCCTTCTTCTTTCTCTTGAAACTCTTCAATGATATTGTTCATGATTCCAAATATATAATCATCATAGTTGATTTTATTTTCAAACAATAAGCGGTTTTTTAAAAGCGGCTCCGTATATATATTTTGCTGTAAATCAGACTGGTTTCCTAAAAGTAACAAAAGATCAATTTTTATTAAATAATACTCTAAATCCGAATTTAAAGTTTCTATGGAATGTATTTCATTTGGGTTCACAACAGCAATTGAATCCTGCTCTGCTAAAATTCTTTCTTCCCTACACTTAAGCAGCAATTCCCCTTTTTTAATATACATTAGCAGAAGTTGCTCATGCCAATGAGGCGGAAAAACACTTCCACTTCCACTCACAAAACAGTGCTCTACATGAACCGAGGCTCCTCCTACATTCTCTAATGAATAACCATACATATTCTCATCTATTATAAAATCTTTTCCCATGTTTCCCCCCAGATTCTAATACTGTACTGAATTTTTGCTTAATCATCTAAAATTGTATCTAGCAGACAACTTTAAATTTTTATAACTTAATAATACAATAATAAATTACATTTGATAACAAAAAAATGGCAGAGAAAGTCAATGCTTTTTCTGCTATTATTATATATTATCTCTTTGTTACTACATTTATCTTTCTTTAATATATAATTCTTTTCCTTTAAATACTATAGCAATTTCTTTCATATTATTTATTCCACGTGCTTCTAATGTAGTAATATATTTCTTGTCAGAAATTTGCTTTAAAGCTATATCTGCTGTTTCTTCCAATGTTTCATCATCGTCAGGATCTAACTTTTTAAATTCTATAACGATACCAAGTTTAGATATATCCTTTGGTATTATCATTACATCGTATCTGCCATAGCCACTTTCCCTGTTGGATAAAACTTCATGGGTATCATTTAGGGATATTAACATTCCAAGTACAAAGGCATGATAAACCTTTTCCCCCTCATATCCACCTACATCAAAGTAACTTATGCTTTTTAAAACAAATTGCCTTAATAGCTTGCCAAAGATTTTAATATCACCATTTATAAGACTATTTATCATAAGCTCATAATTTTCTTTAGTTATTGTATCTTCAAACCATTTTTCAATTAAATCATAGTAAAGTGTTGTAACTTCTAAATTAGGTATTGAAAGAGTATAATAATCTTTCAACCCCTTTCTTTTCTTAGAGTTAACTTTTAAATATCCTGTGAATAATAGAAAACTCCATAAATTATCAGCAGATTTTTCTATATCTTCCATTACTATATTTTCATCTATTACTTTTTCTATATTATTTCCATTAACTAAATCCTCAAGGTTTTTCTTAACTTCGTTAGATCCTTTTGATAAAAGAATCCCAACTAAGTCATTTGAACTACTATTTACCCAATATGGTTTGAGTCCTGCTTTAGGGCTTGATAAGTAGTTTAATATTGACCAGGGATTGTAAATGGTAGTTTCTCCAAAATAATAACCATTGTACCAATCTTTTATATTATTAAGCTCTTCTTTTATATTATAATCAGAAACTAATTGTTCAATTTCTGAATCAGTAAATCCAAATTTATCAGAAAGATTATAACTTAAAATGCTTTCAACTTTAAGATTGTTTAATCCTGAGAATATAGACTCACGAGCAACTCTAAGTATCCCTGTAATCATTCCCTTTTGAAGAGAATTATTATCCTTAAAGGCTCCACTTAGTAAGTTTCTCATAAATTCTATAGCTTCATTATAATAGTTATTTATATAAGAAGCTTGAATTGGCACATCATACTCATCTATTAGAATTATTACCTTTTTACCATAATAATCATACAGATATTCCGATAATTTCTTTAACGTATTAGACAAATCAATTATATCTGCTTCTTTATTTGTTATTGAATTATAGTATTTTTTATCTATAGCATCCATCTTATCTGCGTTTAAACAATACTTATGATCTTGATATAATTTACCTAATATATTTCTTAAACCAGCTTGCAAATATTCAAATGAGCTATATTTTTCATCTTTAAAAGTTAAATATATAACTGGATATTTTCCTTGAAGCTCCATAATATCCTTATGATTTTCTATTTCAAGTCCTTTAAAAAGATAATTATTATCTTCATTACTATTTTCGAAAAAATATCTTAACATACTCATATTAAGAGTTTTACCAAATCTTCTTGGTCTTGGAACTAATATAGTTTGCCCGTTACTTTCCCAAAACTCTTTTATTAATTCAGATTTATCAACAAATAAATAATCTTCCTCTATTAATGTTTTAAAATCACTTATTCCTATTGGTATCTTTTTCATGTATATCACCTACCTTATTTATGTATAGGAAATTATCAAGTGAAACTTGATTCAGGTGGGGTTTGATCCCCATCTGAATCTTAGTTGAACTTATAACCTCAAGGGTCACAATGTCCAGGAGCGTGCAGCCGTTATCTCCCACTTAAAGAAGTGGGGGTGTTACGGATGCTAGCTATCGGATCAACCTTTTAGTGCCTATAATATAAATCTTATATCTGATGCATCCACTTTTACTGCTAGAGCTTCCTTATATACTTCTTATTATACCCAATTGACATAAGTTAAACAACATTACGCACTACCCTTTCATATTCTTTGGAATACAATAACTCCAAGTAGTTTTAATCACACCATAACATAGTTTGTAAATTTTTACATACTTTAATAAGTATTAATGTTTTAGAATGCACATAAAAAAATACCACACTCTCTTTCCGAATAATGTGATATTTCACCATACTTTTTATATCTTTATAGATATCCAAATCTTAAATTTGATTTATGACTTGAAGTATATCCAATACCAGAAAGAATGTGTACTCTTTTGTTGTAGTGTTTCATTGATAATTGGGCTGTAGGATTTCTTAAGCAGAAGTTGTTCCATTTGAGCTTGTCATTTGCTTGCCAAAGGAGCATGCTCAAATGGGTGCAACTTCTGCTTTTAAGTAAGAGTCCAAATCTTGTATTTGGTTACTCGAACTTACTCAGGGAACGAATGTGAGTCGAGTTCCATTTCCCACAGCCTAATTATCTAGAAACCGAAACAACAGAGTATACATTCTTTCGGTAAGTTATATTCATAAGTTTAAATTATGTGTTAGATATTAACTTTATCTATCTACAAAACGCATTATTTCTTCAGCATCTTTTCTTGGAGTTTGCGCTGCATGTTCTCCATCTTCATAACCATAAACGATAAGTGCAGCTACTGTTTCTTCTTCTGGTAAATTTACTATTTTTGATATTGATTTTTCATCTATAACTCCCATTATACATGTGCCAACACCTTTGGCATGTGCTGCTAAACAGAATGTTTGACATGCAATACCTGCATCAAATACTTCCCAAACATTAGCTTTTGATGTTACATATGCTTCATTTATCTTACCACTTTTCCCTTGAACAAAACTTAACACTGCAACACCCTTTGCATTTTTTAAAGTATCTATATTATAAACGAAGCCATTAACCCCTTCATTTGCAAGCTCTTTAATTATTGATTCATCATCAACTAATGTATATCTAGCTATTTGATAGTTTACCCATGATGGAGCCCATTTTGCTATATCAACTATTTCTTTCATAGTTTCTCTATCTACTTTTTCATTTTTAAATTTTCTTACACTTCTTCTTTCCTTTATCATTGTTATTGCATCCATTTTAAGTACCTTCTTTCTTTAAATTTACTAATGGCTACATTATATATCCTATCATATCACTCAACAAGTACTGACATTATTAGCCGTACGGTCATTTATGTACAATTTTGCAAAAAAAAACGCATTACGAGTTAACGTATTGCGTGGCTAATTTATTATGAATTTTTATATTCTTCACAGTCATCCTCGAAATCAACTTTTCCATACTTAATATTTTCATTATATTTTTTACCCCAGTTACCTAAATCATTTAAAATAGGTGCTAGTGTTTTGCCTATTTCAGTTATTGAATACTCTACCTTAGGAGGCACTTCATCATAAACCTTTCTAATAATTAATTGATTTTCTTCCAGTTCCCTAAGCTGTCTTGATAATACCCTTTCATTGATACTCGGAATTTTTCTTTTTAGTTCTCCATATCTAATAACTCCAGATTTCCCTATATGATGAATAATAAGCGGCTTCCACTTACCCCCAATTATGTCTATTGTAAGTTCAACATTACAATAGAATACCTTTTTTTCACTTTTTGCCATCTAAATTTTTCTTCCTTTCTGTCAATCTACTAAATCAAGCTATTTTCAATAACCTTTACACCACTATCAGTACCAACAATAATGCGCTTACACATATTAATAAATAATCCTGTTTCTAAAACTCCTGTTAGTCCACTCACTTTATCATAAACATCATTAATATCCATTGGGTTTCCTATATGCAAATCAACTATATAATTACCATTGTCAGATATAAAAACATTACCATCTTTCACTCTTATTGCAGGATTTAAAGAGTAACTTTTTAATTTTCTAATAACTTGTGTATAACCATAAGGTAATACTTCAATTGGTAATGGAAACGCTCCAATACTATCAACTAACTTACTATTATCCATAATCCATATTACTTCATTGGCCAAGTTAGCAACAATTTTCTCCCTAAATAATGCTCCACCGCCACCTTTAATTGCATTAAAATGTTTATCTATTTCATCAACACCATCAATACATAAATCAATTCTATCTACTTCGTCTATATCTACTAGAGTAATATTCAATTCTTTTGCTAAATTCTCTGTATTTCTTGAAGTTGCAACTGCCTTTAAATTCATACCACTTCGAACCAGTTCTCCAACCTTTTTAATCATATAATAAGCTGTAGAACCAGTACCCAACCCTAATATCATTCCATCTTTTATATATTCTGTTGCTTTTTCTCCAGCTATTCTTTTTTGTTCCATACTTACCTCCAAAACTTCACAATAAATTTCAGTTGTAACACACTTTAATAATAAGACGACTTACTTTAATCTTCGCTCATTCCATAAATTAATAAGTGCTCTAATAAGATTTAACATAATTGAAGTCATCAATAAAACAGTTCCTATTATATGAGTATTATTATTCCATAAAAAAGGGATTGAGACAACCAATATAAGAATTGATATTATTAACATAAATTTTGTTTTCATAATGTTCCCCTTTCATTCAACTTAATAGATTACCCTATCGCATCATCCATAAAGTCATCTTATTTAAAATGCTTACAGGCAGTATTTTAGAACAAGCCACCATAATTTTATTATACCAACCGGGTATAATTACTTAAAGCCAGCATTATTAATTAAAATGTCTATTGTTACATTCCAATCTTTTATACTTTGTTCTATTATATTTACTGCATTTTCATTATTCAGATCGCACGTGATATATTTAATATTTCTATTAGTACTTAATTCCTTGGCTTGTAATCTTAACTTTTCGTGATTTCTGGCAACCAAAATAACATTATAACCTTCTAACACAAATTTTTTAGCAAATGCCTCACCAATTCCACTGGTAGTTCCAGTAATTAAAACTGTATTCATAAATTCACTCACTTTCTTTAAACATCTTCCATTCATCTAAATATGTGAGGTCAATACAATTCTGGCTTTTAATTTTTTCGTAAAAACTTAATTTCGAATGTATCAGATTCAATCCATTTTGAATGCTTTCTAGATCTTTTATCATTTTTTCTTTATATTCTTTAATGAGATTAATTCTTTGATCAATAGTACGACTTCCTTCTAGCAAAAGTTTAACATAAATCTTAATACTTTTGACTGGAACATTTGCACATGCTATACCAAGTCTTTGCTTCATTCCTAATGAAAAATTTCTAATTTTCTTATCTCTATCTCTTAAAAGATCCATTTTGTCTAAACACTCATCTATTATATTTTTATCTGTTAATCCCATATAGTCAGCATGAAGCTTCAGATTCTCATAAGCAGTTAGATTTTATAGGATGAAGGAGATTCTATAATAGAACCTATGTCCTTTAAATAAGAAACATCACCTTTATTAATAAATTATAGCATATTTGTTAAATACTACACTGTTCATTTTTCATGAACATATTTTGTAAGTACAGCATTATTCAATTTTCGAAGAACATTATTTTCACTAATTACCAAGTATTCACTACATATTGTTTAAAATCAACTTTACACTTATAATAAACTAAAGATAATTAATTTAACTAAATAGGAGGTATTCAAGATGGCTGGTTGTAACGAAAAAAATTGTACATGCCCAAACGTTGCTTGTGAAAGACATGGTAAGTGTTGTGAATGTGTTAATTTTCACCGTAGTAAAAGTAATATAGTAGCTTGTTTAAGAGACTTTAAAGTTGAAAGTAAATAATCCACTACTTTATCTGGTAAACTCTTCATCATTTCATTAAGATCACATTCTAAAACTTTACAAATTTTATCGAGATAATCTAAATTGGCTCTATCATATGTATATTTTCTTTAATATGTGGCAATTATTATAAATGAATTAAAACTAAGTTAAAATCTAACTCTCTGTGAAGAGATAGTACCGATGATCACCTGTACTATCTCTGTTTATTGTTTATATATTACGCAATAATAGTTCATAATATATTGGTAGAACTAAATCGCTAAAAGAAACGGATTGGTTTGGCGATTAAATAGAAGTATATATTAAAAAAATAAGAAGTGAAGTTCTTTCTCAAGGAGCTTCACTTCTCACATTTTGCGGGCCTTTTAATATGTTCAATTTCATATTCTTTTGAGCCACAATAATTTACTGTTATGACTCAATTTAAGAATGTTGCGTCTTAAATTCTTTTTAAAATATAATTTCCGATATGAAAACCATAACGTTCATAAAAGGGTAATGCCTCATCATTTGCATAGACTACATTAATTTCAATATATGTTACTAAATTTAATTCAAACCAATTTAAAGCACTTCTCATAAGTTTGTCCCCTAATTTAAACTTACGATACTGACTTTCGATAAATATGGATTCTATTTCTCCTAGATTATCTTCAATGGAACTTAAACAATATCCTATATAATTCCCAGTTTCATTATCTAAAAGCATATCAATCCTTATAATGCCGTTTTGTGCCTTTTTATGAATAGATTCCATTCTTCTATCAAAAGTGAATTTTTCATATTTACTTTTAAAATAAACCGATTTGTTATAGTGTATTGAATTAAGTTTTTCCCATAATGGCTTTATTAGTTCAATTTCTGTTATATCTTTCTCAACTAAACAAATATTCATGCTATTCCCTCCAATTTGTATTTTCCTATTCATCAACTTATTATTATGACATTTTATGGGTGCAAAACCTTATTAACAAGATATTTTGCCTTAGCATAATCACTTTTGCGAACAGAAATAGTATACTGGATTTGATAGTCTATGTTCACTCCAACCCTACTTAAACTAAATCTATCACCATATCTTGAATCATTTATTGCTTCGTGAGTATATTCGATATTGTTCTCTTTTAGAATATTTATTACTTTTGATACTTCTTCAATTGAATATCCAATGTATACATCTTCCTTAATAAACGAACGGATTATCTTGCCTAATAAAAACATTACCTATCTCCCCTTATAAACTTTCCTTATTTTGCAATGTTATAGTTGTGACGCCTTAATTTACTATTGTGACACAATTTAAGAAAACCACGTACTAATTAATTTCCGCAAAAATTTCATGTATATTTCCATCTGGATCAGCAAATAGTGCTGTTCTTTGATTCCAAGGCATATCTTGTGGTTCATGAACGGAGGTTGCTCCTTTAGAGATTAAGTCCCTAAATGATTCATCAACATCATTAGGATTTTCACATGTAAAAGCAAGTTCAAAGCCTTGTCCAAATGACTCTTTCCTATATTCGCTACTATACACATACATAACATCTCTCATACAAATAGCAAACCTTGCTCCATCGTTTTCAAATTCAACATAATTACCAAGGTCATTTTCAATTCTAAATCCGAGAACTTGATTGTAGAAATTTTTCATTTTATCTATATCATTTGTCCAAATCGTAATCAGATTAATCTGTGCTTTCATCATATATTTTTCACCTTTCTTAATTTAACATTTAGTTCTATAAGTAAATCACGTAATAGTTACTACTTTAAATTATATTATCAATACAACTTTGCCATATAAAATTCGTCTACATATTCACCATCAACCAACATAGATCTCTTTTTTATACCTTCTATCTCAAATCCATTCTTTTCATATAAATGTTTTGCAACAATATTAGGACACATTACTGTCAATTCAAGTCTCGTAATTAAATTTTCTTTTGCCCATAAGTCCAATTCAGAAAAAAATTTTGTTCCAATTCCTTTTCCACGATGAATCTCACGGATTCCAACAACGATATACGCTGTATGCTTAATTCTTTTCAAAATCCCCTTTTGAGCAGAAAGAAAACCTACGATATTATCTTCGTCCTCTGCAACTAATAAAAGATTAGAACCATTGATACTCTGCTGTATCATTCCTTGTACTCTGCTGACATCATTGTCTCTTTCATTAGGTTCTAACAACATATAGTTAGTTTCTTTATCCAAAGACAATAACATACTTAATAAATTATTGGCGTCTTCTAATTTAGCCTTACGAATAATCATTTAAAACGTCTCCTTCTTTATTCACAATAATTTACTTTTGAGGAACACTTTAAGAACATTACGAATTACATTCCTTCGTTTTGCACTCATAATTTATTTTTATTATATTCATAATTTGTTTGACAATTTCGTCTAACTGCATACTGCTATCTATAACATAATCTGAATTTGGAAGAATAGTATTTAACATTTCTTCATATGCAATTCTTGCATATTTCAAATAAAAACTCATAGTACTTACATATTATGTGTTGTTACTTATAACATATCTAATATACCATGTACAAATGAAGGCAATAGAATATTGTTATTTCGAGTATAAATGTATATAAATATTAAAGCAACTATTACTCCACCTCCAATATCAATGCTTGAAGTGTTACCAAGTACAACCGTATCATAAAATGTTTTATTGTTATATACAATATCCATTGGTATATGCATTGCTCCAAAAAATATTCCACTAATAATAGTTCCTAACACCTTACCTAAACCTACTACTAATCTTGGCCATAAAAATCCTCTGAAAATTAATTCTTCATAAAATCCAACAAAAATTATATAGAATAAAGTTTTGTATATAAGTTGTTCAATCGATCCATTATTTATAACAAAATGTACTGATACTGACAAAAGTAATATGCTGCCTATTAATATAGAAAATTTTGTCCCTTTCTTTCTAATACCAATAGTAGATATAAGTTGTTTTCTATATTTTAAAATTAATAATACCCCTAATAATCCAGGTAAATCCATAATTAAACCATATAATAAGTGATACCTCATATTTGTTTCTTCTTTAATTAATGAAAATAACGGTGAAACTTTCACTATATAAAAAAGTGCAAAAGTGGTTATAAAAAGAATAAGAAAGAATAATACTGCTATTATTGAATCTTTCTTTTCTATATTCTCAAATATATCATTAGAAAATATCGTCTTATTAACTATATTCATATTAGCCCCTCTAAAAGTTGTATTATTTTAATTGTACTGTTATTTTACTAATTCATAATAATTTACTGTTGCGACACACTTTAATAATATGTTGAACTATATATTCTTTTTCATATAATAACGTTTATGCTCCATTGGGTAATCATCTAATATACCAAAAACCTCATATCCATGTTTAAGGTAAAAATCTTTCGCTTGAAAATCAAAGGTATCTAAGTGAATTAAATTGCATCCTTTTTCTTTCGCAATTTTTTCTACTTCATTTAAAAGTACTGAACCGTATCCCTCTTTTCTATACTCCTCTTTAACCCATAAAACATCTACATGTAAGCAATTCGAAAAGTATAATTGACTATTTATTCCTGCTAATGCATCTCCATTCAAATCTTTTATTACTCTATTAATTGAAATAGAAGAATGTTCTTTTGTAAAAGGAACTTTGGATAAATTATATTCAACTATCCCATTATCAACCAAATCATATTCTTCTCTTGTACTTTCTTCAATAAGATAAATTTTCATATTCGGCTTCCTCCTGCTTATTTATGTACGCCTTAATCTACATTAGGTATTAGTTATATTTTCTTTCAGTTTATAATATCTTTTTCATATAATATCGTTTATGTCCTAAAGGAACATTATCTAATTCACCAAACACTTCATATCCATTCTTTAAATAAAAATCTTTTGCTTGTAAATGTGCTAAATGACAGCTATTCCAGTCCAAACTAAATCCTCTTCATCTTTTGAACTTTCTTTAATGCTATACAAAATACGGTTCCCCCCTTTATTTAATTAAACACAAAATACTCTGTGGAATGTAGAAATTTATTGACTCATATTAATCTCCTTAACATTATCTCTTGATATACTCAGTAACGATTGTTGATAATTCCTCTGAAACAGAAGCAACAATATTATTGCCGTACGAAGTTAAGTCGCATAAAAAAGGTAATTCAAGATACTTTCTTGCATTTTGATTGCATCTTGAAATTACAACTTTGTTTTCAAATCTTTTAAAGTCATCCATATGGCAGTTACTATCGATGGCAGACTGCTGCATAGCTATATTCAATATATCATTATTTGTCATATACTCTCCTCCTATATTATATAAATCCTATTAAATGTACTTTCTTAACCACTGTGCAACATCTTGTGATTGCTCCTTCGTATGAAAATCATGTTCACTTCCTAGTGATGCTGTTAAGTTGCTACTGAACTTTTTTGCAAAACTATCTATAGTAGCACGATTTTGCAAATTATCTTTTGTTCCATAAATAATTTCAGTAGGTATATTCCATTTATCAATTGGATGTTTTTTTACATAGCAATAGTAATCCCATGAAAGAGTATCAATTGGCGTAAATATTTCCCCTTTTTCTTTAAGAAATTCTTCTGTGACATTAAACCATTTGAACATTTTATTTATCAAATGTTCCATATCAACAATAGGTGACTGAAATAAACATTTTTTTACCGGAAAATTTTTATATGCAAGTAAGCTAAAATACGCACCAAGGCTACATCCAAATAAGTTTATCTCCTTCCAATTTTGTTGTGCATATGTTCCAATTATTTCAACATCATGTACCCCATTCCAAACATTGCATTTATAATTTTTATCTTCTCGTTCACCATGTTCTGGAAGGTCAAAGCTAAGAACCTGATATCCTCTTTCGACTGCTATCTCAGCAAATCCATATGCACTTTCCTTACTTGACATTTTTCCATGAACAAATATATATATTTTATCTGAAGGTTTTCCCCATAAAATCGCTGGAATATTTTCTATTTCCATTCTTCTTGTATTTATAATGTTCATAATTAACTCCTTTTCATTGATGAGGCAATTGATCTTTCCATAAAACTCCACTATAAATTAATATTTATTAAACTCTCAAAGCTAATTCTAAAGCTATATAAAAATTTTTCAACTGATGATTTCTTTCTTCATCGTCACCTAATATTCTTCGGTCCCATTCCTGCGAATCAAGTAAATCTCCACTAATTAAGAAATCATAGTATTCAAGTCCTCTAAAGTCACACACAGCCTGTACACCAGCACATTCCATCTCTACTGCAATACAGCCTTCTTTTTTCCTTTTTTCCATATTAGCTTTTGTTTCGCGATAAATACCATCAGTTGTCCATGTTTTCCCCTTTACATAAGGAATACACATATCTTCAAAAGCTTTTGCAACAATATCAGCATTTCTAATTGTAATGTAATCGGCCGCTGGAACATAGTGATAAGAAAAACCCTCATCACGGTAGGCTTCTGTTGGAATTATTGCTTTCCCTGCAGCAATTTCTTTATCTAAACAACCACAAGAACCAAACATTATATATTTTTTGGCACCAATTAAGCAATGAGCTTCTTCAATACATGTCCCTGCACCTGTTGACGAAATCATCGTCATATAAAATGCAATTTCTTTTCCTTTATAATTCAATTTATAAATTGGAGTTAATCCATTAGCTGACGCTATATCATCAATTTTTTCACATCTAAATGTTTGTAAAACATTCTCTATTACAACATATGAAAAAGTTATAATACAACTCTCACATACTTTTTCTTTTTCTCCATAAAAACTTTCAGGACTAATTATAGCTTCTGTTTGATCATCAAAAGTATTAATTATCATAAAATAATTTCTCCTATATAAATTATAATTTATTTTTTCAGTATCATATATATGCGCTATTCAACATATTTATATTTTCTAATTGATATAGTGAGACCAATTAAAAAAATAACTACTAAAGATATCATATTTAAAGTATATGGAATATAAGTTCTTCCCACTCCTTCATGTGGACTTAGTAAAACCGGTGCGCTCCATGGATAAAATGCTGATAAATGTGTATTTACCACTACTAAATTTATAAAAGTAGCTGAAATGACAAATATTATGCTTGGTAATACACTTTTGGTATAAATAGCTACTGCACAAGTTATGCAAACAAGCATAAAGTGAAATATTATCATCTTTAAAAATGATACAAAATAATATATAAGAAAATCTATAGTTAAGCTTTCATGCTTTATTAAAAGTCCTAAAATTAACGAAGTAAAAAATGCTAAGATTAAAGTGCTTGCTATAATATAAAAAATACATCCAAGTTTAGAAATTAAGAGCTTCATTCTATTAATAGGATAAGTAAACATCACATTCATAGTTTTGGTTTCATATTCATGTCCAAAGATATAAGCGGATATTATTCCATAAACTATGGGAGCTACAATATCATTTAGAAAGTTTAATATTACATTGAAGTAATCTTCCCATATAATTAAATAATTATATTTTTCATTAAAACCATATATTATAAATGAAATAACAATAGGAATAAACAATACTATTGTGCAGAATCTAATCTTTGCCTTTCTATACTTGAAAATTTCTGCTAAGACATATTTCATCATAATCTTACTCCTCCTGAAACTCTTACAAAATAGTCTTCTAGACCTTCTTTATGTGTAGTTAATTCAAATAAATCTAAGTTACTATTAACCAGCACTTTACTTATATAGTTTGTACCTATATCTTTTCCTTTTATGTTAAGTCTTATATAGGCATTATCAATTAATGTACTATTTAAATTCAAACGTTCATTTAAAACTATTTGTGCTTTTTTAACATCATTAACTTTAACATCAACATATTCCTCATAACTATTATTAATTTGTTTCATTGAGGCTTCATTTAATAAAACACCTTTTTCTATGATACCTAACTTAGTCACTATAAGTTCAAGCTCACTTAAAATATGGCTGGATATTATAAAAGTAAAATCATCCTCATGAGCAAGTCTTAGTATGAAGTTTCTAAGATCTCTTATTCCTAGCGGGTCTAGACCATTAGTAGGCTCATCTAAAATTAAAAGCTTTGGCTTATGAAGAATTGCACGTGCTATACCAAGTCTTTGCTTCATTCCTAATGAAAAATTTCTAATTTTCTTATCTCTATCTCTTAAAAGATCCATTTTGTCTAAACACTCATCTATTATATTTTTATCTGTTAATCCCATATATTCAGCATGAAGCTTCAAATTCTCATAAGCAGTTAGATTTTCATAGGATGAAGGAAATTCTATAATAGAACCTATGTCCTTTAAATAAGAAACATCACTTTTATTAACTTCTTTTCCTAAAACTATCATACTTCCACTAGTTGCTGGTATTAATCCTAATACCATTTTTAAAGTAGTAGTCTTCCCTGCACCATTTCTTCCTATAAATCCATATATCTCTCTTTCCTCAACATTAATGCATAAATTATTTACACTTAATTGTTCGCCATAACGTTTAGTTAGATTATTAGTTCTCAATATATAATTCATATTAATATTCCTCTCATATAATTTTTGAAGCAAGGTAATCTTGTTCATTAATTTGTCGTCCTTAATAAAGTTTTCATTAAAATTTATAAGTATTCACCTTTATTAATAAATTATAGCATATTTCCCAAATATTATACGATTCATTTTTCATGAAAATATTTTGTAAGTACAGCATTATTCAATTTTCGAAAAACATTATTTTCACTAATTACCAAGTATTCACTACATATTGTTTAAAATCAACTTTACACTTATAATAAACTAAAGATAATTAATTTAACTAATTAGGAGGGATTCAAGATGGCTGGTTGTAACGAAAAAAATTGTACATGCCCAAACGTTGCTTGTGAAAGACATGGCAAGTGTTGTGAATGTGTTAATTTTCACCGTAGTAAAAGTAATATAGTGGCTTGTTTAAGAGACTTTAAAGTTGAAAGCAAATAATTCACTACTTTATCTGGTAAACTCTTCATCATTTCATTAAGACCACATTCTAAAACTTTACAAATTTTATCGAGATGATCTAAATTGGCTCTATCATATGTATATTTTCTTTAATATGTGGCAATTATTATAAATGAATTAAAACTAAGTTAAAATCTAACTCTCTGTAAAGAGATAGTACTGATGATCACCTGTACTATCTCTGTTTATTGTTTATACATTACGCAATAATAGTGCATAACATATTGGTAGAACTAAATCGCTAAAAGAAACGGATTGGTTTGGCGATTAAATAGAAGTTTATATGAAAAAAATAAGAAGTGAAGTTCTTTCTCAAGGAGCTTCACTTCTCACATTTTGCGGGCCTTTTAATATGTTCAATTTCATATTCTTTTGAGCCACAATAATTTACTGTTGTGACACAATTTAAGAATATTGAGCATTATCTAACACTTAATACATTAATCGAATACAAACTTTACTCGAGAATTATTTTTCCATGTATTTCTTAATTCGCTAATATATTCATTTGTATCATTTAATACAATATCTTTATATATAGAATTTAAATTGGGATATTTATTATTTATATATTCAAGCATTTTTTCTGCTGGTACACTATCTTTTTTTATTCTCAATTTATCTAAAAACACTGGTATATCTTTATTTAAACTTCCTATCATTTTATTTACATCTGTAATACCTGGTAAAATTGGAGTTATAAAAGTCCACACTTTTATTCCTTGTTCATATAATGTATTTGCTAATTCAATATTTTTGACTGTATGAGATTTCTCCAAACTTGACAACTGATTTAAATTTGATAGACCTAACAATACAGTTAAATCTGCTTCATAATTTTTTAGTACATTTATATCCCTATAAATAATCTCATGGTGTGCTTTTGTAGTAATCATTGTTGGTATGTGAAGTTTACTTAATTCTATTAAGCACTTTCTCGTCAATTCATATTTCTTTTCCATTTCCATGTATGGATCGCATTTACCACCTATATATATAGTTTCCCTTTCCTCCCAGTCTTTTAATCGTTCTTTTATTAACTCTGGCATATTTAACTTTATAATTAAATCCTTATTCCAATTTGGATTATTTCTTTGAAAACAATAAGGACATCCCATTGTACACCCATCATATGGATCAATAATAGGAATGGTTCCTCCATCTGGCGGATATTCAAACGTAATTGGTTCTTTTGCATATATTTCTTTTATCATAGTACATTTCTTCTCCTTTATAATTTAAACTTTTTATTATAATCAAATGTACTTGCAAGTTAATCTGATAATGAAATTTTATCACTTTTCCCACATATTACTAGACTTATAATTCTCCTTATGTTATCATAGTTTCATAGGTGTTTGAAAAATCACTAGAATATTTCTAGTGATTTCAGATTGTAGACAAAAAGCATTTTCTTAGAGAGAAGAAAATGCTTTTTGTTAGTTTTAAGATAATATTTATTGAGATTCTTATTATTAAAATGTTTAAAGTGCTATCGACGAGATAGCTACCATTCCTTTTCCATAAGCGATTTGCCATCTTTTTAAATTCATGCATGCAAAAGTAAGCGTAACCTCCATTTTCATTTTGGCTAAGCCTCTTAAGTGTGTATACCTCATGCTGTGTTTTTCCTTAGCATCAGCGAAAACTCTTTCTATTGTTTCTTTTCTGCATTTGTAAACAGAGTTTACGTATCTGTCATGTCTACGATGATTTGCTTCTTCAATATATTTCTCCAAACATGCCTAGTTACAAGTTTTTGATGATTTTTACTACTTGTACATTTATTTATATATGGGCATTTTGGGCATTCACATGGATTAGATTTATATTCTCTATAGCCCTCTCTATTGGTTGTACTGTATTTTAATATTTTGCCATTCAGACAAATATTAAAATCATTATATTCATCATAAACATACTCATACTTTTTGAAAAAACCATCCTTAGCATTGGTCTTTTATATGGAAGTGTAGGTAAAATATTATCGTCAAATAATATTTTACATATGTATGGTGTGATATATCCCGCATCCATAGCTATTACTAGGATGTCGTTAATGTCATGCTTTTCTTTCAAACTTTTGTATAAATCAATAAATCCAACGCTATTATGTACATTTCCGGATGTAACATGAGAATCTAAGATATAGTTATTGTTATCACAGGCGGTATGAGCTAAGTATGCGAAACATTTTTCTTTCTCATTCTTATAGAACATACCGCTATCCTTATCAGTAGTGCTTTCCACAATTACCTTCGTGTCGGCTGATTTTTCAGTTTTTTTTAAAGGTTTTTTTATCATGTTTTTCTCTATCTTCATCTATTTCTTTTTCCAATTGATTCTGATACTTTTTGGCTTCCGTTTCAATTTCTTTTTTAGTATATTTTCTCTTATTAGCACTAGCTTTTATATGAGTAGAATCTATATATATTTCAGATAAATTTATAAATCCATGTTTATCAGCTTCCTCTAATATTTTAGTAAAGATTACATTAAATAAATCAGTATCTTTAAATCTTCTTTCATAGTTTTTATTAAAAGTTGAAAAATGAGGTACTTTCTCATTAAATGAATACCCAATAAACCATCTATATGCTATATTTACTTCAATTTCTCTTATCGTTTGTCTCATGGATGGAATACCAAACAAATACTGAATCATAATGATTTTAATTAACACTACTGGATCAATGCTTGGCGCGCCGAACGCAGAGTATAACTCTGCAACTTCATCATATATAAAATTAAAATCTATTGCTTTATCAATTTTCCTAACTAAATGATTTTTAGGAACTAATGCATCTACACTATTAAATTCAATTTGAAATCTATTATCTACATCTTTTCTCGTCATCATTTTTATCACCCAGTATAATTTTAATTGAAAAATTATAAGCTGTCGACTTTGTCGACAGCCTGAATCACTAGAATATTTCTAGTGATTTTTTTGTTTATTAAGAAATTATTATTATTTATTTTACTAATACTCAATAATTTACAATGGAGAAATAGTAAGGGCATCCGTAATTGGCTGCCCCTATCGCGTCATATTAGAATGTAACTCAATAAATATACTTACTAGCATCGTACATATACCCCAAAAAATATAATTTCTCTACACTTAATAAAAGATATTATAAATATAATTAAAAATATAGCACATGGTATAAAATAGTTTCTTGAACTAAATGTTACACCCCAATTAACACCCATAAAATTCATATATTACTTCACTTCCTGCTTCATTATTTGTAATTCTTACAACACATATAGACAATTATGATATACTTTTATACTTCAATATTCAATTTTAAAAACATCTTAATTCACAATTCTACAATTACGCCATATATTAAAAACGAAAGTTATCCTTTATTAATTTAATTCGGACAAATCTATCAGAATTTCTTTTACGGCACTTCTTATAAAAGGATTATGGTGGCTTTCATATCTTATAAAAACTGGTACATATTTAAGATTATAGGTGTGACCTAGCGCATATAAAGCATCTTGAAGCAAATCAGGTTCTGACTCTAACTCTTCTAATTTTTCAGCCAAATAATCCAATGATTTCTTTGAATAGTCTCTTAACAACTGCAAAATATCCTCTTTAACTTCCTTAGTGTCTGTTAAGAATAATTGTTCTTGAAGAAGTATAAAAATATCATCAGAATAAGGTAAATTATATCCGTAATAGGGGTCAAGATATTTGTCTAAGCAAAATAACAAACTTCTTTTTTCTGCTATATCTGTACCTTTTAAAACTTTACTAATTGCATTTATACCACTTTTTACAATAGAACTATGGTCATTTGTATATGTTACAAAATCAACTTTATTTTCACTCACTCAATATACCTCGCTTAAATCTACATTCCTTGTACAATTGATATTACTATTACATCATACAAAAATATTGTGAATTAATTATTAATAAATCAGTATTAGTGTTACATCAACCCCCGCCACCAGACGCAAAAGCAAGATATCTGTCGTCATCCAAATGCAAATATACTACTTTCCCATTTCCAATGAAGTCTTTCTCTTTACTATAAATTCTTTTACCTGTGAGTCTGTCAATTTTTCGACTTACATCATATTGAGGTTTTTCATTATCTTTTAATATTACAATTTGTCCAATATTATAGCGATATACATCGAAATACAGCTTATTAGGATAACTAAATATATTCCAAGTACCGTATACTGTACGATTTGCGAATGATATAGATACAGTAATAATAAATAATACTATTAATCCTATTATAATTCTTGATTTCTTTATTTATATATCCTCCTTGCATATGCATATAATGAATACACAAATCACTAATGCATTTTATTTATGCAAATATTGTGCCATAATTATAAATTCATTGCTATTTTTTGTGTACTGTCTTAATCGTGTCAATAATCAGTAAAATGCTAAAGTAAATAATACATATAAGTCCAATGATTGAAAGTAACCTAAATATAACCTCTGTAACGTATCCATTCAAGCTTCCAAAAGCCATTTGTAATTGAAATACACCATATATTTGTGTAAGAAAAAAACCTCCAATCATCCCAAATAAAAGGCTAAATCTTCTCTCCAACTGAATCCCTCCTAATGCATAATAATTTACTGTTGCGACACACTCTAAGAAGAGTGTGAAATAACTAATTTTATTCATTACTAAAAAAGTTTCTATTTACTCGATTACCCCATCCATGAAATTCTGTAACTTTTGACTTTTTAAATGGCTTTAAATCTGGTAATCCGATATTATTTACTTCCAACAAATTAGCAACCTTTATTGTCGGAGCTATCGTATATTCACTTTTAAATCCACCATATGCATTTGCCATTCCAATCTCAACTACTTCAAGAATTACGTTTGTAATGGTTTTTTGATTATCTTCATCAAGAAAATCATACCCGAACTTAATTGGAACTTCATAAGTATAATCAGGCAGAGCCTCGTTTATGTGTTTATCCCATATACTTTAATCATCATAAGATATAAAAGTCCACAGAAGTTCAATTAATTTATTCATCTTTTGTTTTTTTACCTGCCATACTTCGCAAAGACGTTCCAAGCAAGTTACTCCAAAAGCAAATCTTCCAGTTATCTATATAGGTTCAAATAATGATTTTTCCACTATGCTATCTCCTTTAATCCAATATCATATTATAAAAAGGTGCAACACTTTATAAGAATAATATTAACCCAAAAGAAAACATTATATACCTTCAAGAGTTCTATATGGTCTTGATAAAGGCAATTAACATAGATACCTTACTAATTCTTCATACTCTTTCTGCGTGATTTCGAAAGATTCCCATTCTCCAGCACGAAGATAATCACCATGTAATAATATCTTATTTAATATATTAAGTTTAGGAATCACTTTGTCAAAGTCCGAATTTAGAAGCACTCCAGTATCTATAATCAAATCAGCTACAGTTCCTTCTCTTGAAGCAAATCTGCCTTCAGAACCATACGATTCTGGAAATAAATCATATTTTAATGTTCTCACTTTATCACTCCTACTCTTATCTGTTAAATATTAAGTTAAGTTCACCATAATTTACTATTGCGTTTTATAAGAATATAACGAATTAATTTATTCCCACCATGTTCATTTTATTTCGATATTATCTTTTCATATTCAAATAGATAAAATCCACCCTTTTCTACTTTAGGTAATGTTTCACCTATTTTCATATATCCCATCTTCTTATAAAAATGATGATTTCTGTAATTTTTATATGGAGTATGCAGTCTCCATATTCGGGCTTGCGAAAATTCTTTTTCAATAAATTCAATTGTCTTAGTACCAATACCTAAATTTTGATGTTGTTTATCAATATAGATTCCCCCCAGCCAAAATACTCCATTTCCTTTATCTCCACAAGTTATCCCACCTATTATTTGTTCATCTAATACAATTTTATATGTCGGATAGCTTGTGATATTTTCCTTTTCCTTATCAAAATCATCATAGCCACTTGGACCAAACCCATATTTTTTTACATCATCTGAAAAAGCATCTATTTTTGCTTTCATATATTCATTAATATCCTCAACCGTTGCTCTAATAAACTCCAACATTTTTAATCACCCTAACTTTGCTATACAAAACCTTACTATTATTCCTTAACTCAGCCAGATATTATACTCTTTTTGCTCAATCACACAAATTGTAATTTATCCATTATTTGAATTTTTCCAGTCTGTATAATAGTTCATCATCAACTTTATTAATTCCATTCTTATAGTCATAACCAAGTTTTCTATAAAATTCAACAGCAGTAATTGATGCAGGAATTTCTACTCTCCTAGACCTTAAAAAATATTCATCTTGTTCTAATGTTTCAATTATCTTTCTTCCAATTCCTCTTCCTTGATATTCAGGTAAAACGAATATTGTAAATAGACTACTTTCTTCTTCGCTCCCCCAATACGGACCTATTGAGCCACAACCAACTAATTTATTATCTTCATAAACCACATAACTGTGTGTACATTTTGACCTCTCTAATAAATACTCTGCCGTTAATATTTTTACGTCATTTTCAATATATTTCACTGAATAGTCATTAATATTTGTTTCTCTCAATGTTCTTGCTATTAAATCTGAAACCTCTTGCGCATCACGTTCTTCAAATCTTCTAATCATAATAAGATTCTCCTTTCATTAATCAGTATAAAGACTTCTGATGAGTTAACAGGCATTCCTGTTATCATACATCATTTAGTAAAACTCTCTATCGAAAGTAATGATACTCCTATAAGAAGGATTAATACTATATATGATATCTTGTATTTGAGCTTGCAGTTCTTTTTCTTCATTATCTTTAAAACTGGTCTTTTCCAATACCACATCAAATAATATGGTTTTTTCTTCACTTCCTCCAACAACTCTAAAATCATGCATAGATACTATGCCATTTATCACTTTAATCTTTTTATAAACTTCTTCTTTTAAGCCTATGATCTCAGGGCTGTCTGTATTAATTGGGTCCATATGAATAGAAAGATATACATTCATTCGTTTACCAATTTCCTTCTCAGCCTTATCTATAACATCATGCAGTTCCATAATGGATATATTACTTGGAACCTCAGCATGCAAAGAAGCCATGTATCTACCTGGACCATAATTATGAATTACAAGATCATGCACTCCGCATATATATTTATAACTTATTACGCTATTTTTTAGTTCTTCTACAAATTCTTTTTCTGGTGCTTTCCCGATTAAAGTACCAAGCATTTCTCTTCCAAGTTCTATACCTGAATGAAAAATAAAAAGAGATACTATGACTCCTATATATCCATCAATAGGAAAAGTCGTAAACCTTGTAACAAGCAAAGAAAATGTAACCATAGATAGCACTAAGATATCAGTAAAGGATTCTAACGCTGATGCTTTAAGTGCAGATGAATCAATAACATCACCTATATAATTTGTAAATCTGTTAAGAAAAACTTGAAGTGGTATTGCACACAGCATACAAATAAAACTTACTTTATTAAAAGGTATATTTACAGGATGTAAAACACGTAAAAATGAGCTTCTTAGAAATTCAAATCCTACTACAAGTATGGCACCAGAAAATAAAAGCGCAGTTATATACTCTATTCTTCCATAACCAAAAGGATGTTTATCATCTGCCGGACGATTTGCAAGTTTAAAACTAAATATTGTAACTAACGAAGATAATGCATCAGTCAGATTATGAAAAGCATCTGCTGTAATGGCTATACTGTTTAGAAATAAACCAATGACAATTTCAAGAACAAGAATAGAAGAATTTATTATTATCCCAACATTTCCTCCAAGAGTTCCGTAAGATTGTCTGACTGATTGGGAATTTACATTTTTGTGGTCTTTCACAAATTTTCTTATTAAAAAGTCAAAAATAGATTTCATATATCTCGCCTTTCACCATTTTATCTTATTTACTCTACATATGTTTATATATGCGTTTAATCAAGAAATTAAAACTGGAAATCAACTCAATAATCCAGTGTATTATTAATACTGATGAAAATTCACCATCTGTGAATTAGATATCTACAGAGTACTCCATTAGCCAACAATCCTTCAATTCTCCTTCATGCAACTCATGCTTAGGAAGGATTTTAGTTTTTATAAATCCACTCTTTTCATAACACCTAATGGCTCTTTCATTCCAAACTTGAGGATCTAGTATTATTTTCTTTGCGCCTTTTTCTCTTATTAGAAAATTTACCATTGACTTTATTAATAGCGTTCCTATTCCTTGTCCCCAGTATTTAGTTTCACCAATAAATTGATCTGTACCAAATACAGTATCTTGAAAATTTTGATATCCGTACTCTTCACATTCTTTTTTATCAATAGAGTAAAATTGTATATATCCTATTGGTATTTCAGAATACTCTATTATGCACCTTGTTTCATTTTCATTACTTTTATAAAATTTTTCTTCAACCATCTCTTTATTATATGGATTATCCCGCCCCTCATAATATTTAAGAACTTCATTATCTGAAAGCCATTTAATTATTAGGCACTTATCACTATATTCTAAACTACGTATAATTAATTCACCATTTTTATAAAACATCATTTAAGTAGCCTTTTCCTTTCTATAATATTAATTTATAATTCATCTCCTTAGCATTATCTATTGATATCGAATATAAAATCATTTGTTCTAACAGTCACTTGGACCCAAGCAGGTTTAAATCCGCTTTTAATTGCATTTCTAGCAGATTTTATATTTGACCACGCACAGCAATAAAACGGAATAATATTTCTTGCTAAAACTTCAAATGCAAGTTTATTTGTCAAACAAGAAGCTATTCCTTGTTTTCTGTAAGCAGGTAAAACATCAATTCCGATTTGCCACATAGAATCGCAATCTGCAGAACAACCAGCAAGTCCGATAAGTTTTCCCTTGTCATATGCACCAACAGCTAAAATATCTAAATGCTTGCGCTTTTCACACAGAGCATTGCTCCATTCAGGCAAATATAAATCTTTAAAATCCGCTGCTTCTAAAATTTTCGTTTCATAATCACATTCAATGGGCTTTATAACTGTCATATCAGGTAAAAAATATTCAGCCATAAAGCAAACATTCATATTAAACGGCTTCAATTTTTCTATCAGCACATGTAAATTTGGTGTTTCAAAACAATGCTCTACAGGATATTTATTGATATACTCAGTAACGATTGTTGATAATTCCTCTGAAACAGAAGCAACAATGTTATTACCATACGAAGTTAAGTCGCATAAAAAAGGTAATTCAAGATACTTTCTTGCATTTTTATTATCTCCTGAAATTACAACTTTGTTTTCAAAGCTTTTAAAGTCGTCCATATGGCAGTTACTATCAATGGCAGACTGCTTAATAGCTATATTCAAGATATCATTATTTGTCATATAAATGTCCTCCTATATTATATAAATCCTATTAGATGTACTTTCTTAACCACTGTGCTACATCTTGTGATTGCTCCTTCGTATGAAAATCATGTTCACTTCCTAGTGATACTGTTAAGTTGCTACTGAACTTTTTTGCAAAACTATCTATAGTAGCACGATTTTGCAAATTATCATTTGTTCCATAAATAATTTCAGTAGGTATATTCCATTTATCAATTGGGTGTTTTTTTACATAGCAATAGTAATCCCATGAAAGAGTATCAATTGGCGTAAATATTTCCCCTTTTTCTTTAAGCAATTCTTCTGTGACATTAAACCATTTGAACATTTTATTTATCAAATGTTCCATATCAACAATAGGTGACTGAAATAAACATTTTTTTACCGGAAAATTTTTATATGCAAGTAAGCTAAAATACGCACCAAGGCTACATCCAAATAAGTTTATCTCCCTCCAATTTTGTTGTGCATATGTTCCAATTATTTCAACATCATGTACCCCATTCCAAACATTGCATTTATAATTTTTATCTTCTCGTTCACCGTGTTCTGGAAGGTCAAAGCTAAGAACCTGATATCCTCTTTCGACCGCTATCTCAGCAAATCCACATGTACTTTCCTTACTTGACATTTTTCCATGAACAAATATATATATTTTATCTGAAGGTTTTCCCCATAAAATCGCTGGAATATTTTCTATTTCCATTCTTCTTGTATTTATAATGCTCATGATTAACTCCTTTTCATTGATGATTTTACTAAAATTTATAAGTATTCACCTTTATTAATAAATTATAGCATATTTTCCAAATACTACACTGATCATTAGAAATTTATATGGAAAAAATAAGAAGTGAAGTTCCTTCTCAAGGAGCTTCACTTCTCACATTTTGCGCGACTTTTAAAAGGAGTTATAAGGTGAAAAGTAGCTATTTCACCCACTTTAAGCCATTTTATTGAATTGAGTTCATAAGCTCAAAGAAATATTTTGACTCTTTTGTTTTATAAAGATTGTACCAAGAATCTAGTGTTTGTGGTAAGAATACATCTAGAACTTTCAACATATGCAAAGCAAATTCAAGAGGAGCTATTCCCGACGCAGTAATCAAACTTCCATCAGTTACTACACACTCCTGCTTATAATACATCTCTCCATCATAGTTTGGACAGACCATTTTAAGATACCCCAGGTCATTGCTTGTATGATATCGCTTATCCAATACTCCCCCCATAGCAAGTGCTATTGTAGCACCGCAAATTGCCCCTACAACAATACCTTCCTCCAAATATTTTTCAGCCATTCTTATAATGGGAGCATTAATTGCTTCTGTCCATGTACTCCCACCAGGTAGAATCAAAGCAGCAGTATCTTTAATACTACACTCCTTAACTTCAATTTCTGGCAATATTGTAAGACCTCCCATTGTAGTAATAGGGGTCTTGTTAATTCCTACAGTTACTATTTTTTGCGGCATTAATCCCTTTTTGTAGTACCTTCCCGAATTGATTTCAGTGCTTAAATAACCTATTTCCCAGTCTGCCATTGTATCAAATACATAAAGATATACAACATTTTTCATTTTCTATTCCTCCACATTCATTTATGGTTACTATTTACTACAGGATGCTTTCAAGCTCCATCTTGATCTATTGTATATTATCTTCACTGACAAATTCAGTCAGTTAAGATAATGCTCCATCAAATCTCTAAGAATTGCTGCCATAGCATCTTTAAAACTATTTGGTTCAAGCACCTTTATTGATTTACCATATTGAAGTAGAATATGAGGAACATAGGTATGGATTGAGTTTTCATCCATTAAAAAATTAGCTCTGCATTCAGTTCGTTCTATCAGATGATATCCTAAAAACCAATGCGCACAAAGGTCATTCAATGCTTCTGATTTGCCCTCAATTACTAAAGTGCAAATTCCTACTTTGCTTTCCACATCCGATAATAAGTTTTTTGTAAAAAACTCACGTGCAGAAAAGGCTTCAGGACGCTTAAACGTATTTTTAGTGCTTATAATATTTACTACTCTATCTACCCTAAAGCTGCGAATTTCATTCCTAAGATGGCAAAATGCAATAGCATACCATTTATTGTTCCAGTAAAGCATCCCATAGGGGTCAACAACCCTAAGCCTCGGATGCCCTTCATAACCTGTACAGTATTCAATTTCCATAGAACATTCATTAGCAACAGCTTGCTCAATTTCCATTAATATAGGTTTGACAGCTGGATCACAAATACGGCTCACTACTTCAAATCCGACTAAATGACGATTAAGAACTTTTTCTTGTTCTTGATTCGAGAACATCTTTAACTTTGATGTCGCACTATTTAGTGATTCCATAAAAGGATATCCTGCTTCCATTGCGAAAGTGGCAGCATGTAAAAGTGATTTTTTCTCTTCAAGATCAAAAAACAGGGGTGCTTGGATAAAATTGTTAAGCAAACTATATCCGCCGTTATGACCAGGCTCCGATATTATTGGCACTCCACTAACACACAATGCATCCATATAACGATATACTGACCTTATGTTTATTTCTAACCTTTCGGATATTTGCTTTGCAGTTATTTTTGTACCTGAATTCAGCATCCATAAAATTGCTAGCATATTATCATTTTTTGGCATAATGCACCCCACTTCCCTAGATTTTTAATAGTATCATTTATAAATAAATTTTACTGTTTCTTATCTTTTGTTATTTTAACATCTGAATTGCTACTAACAGAAATTCTTATTTTCCCGTCTGCATTTGCTCCAAAATTTCTGAATCTATACTTTCCTTTTGTTAATTTAATTGTTTTTCTGCTTTTCTCAGTTCCTTCTAATATAGTTTCCACTTCATTTTTAGGATTAATCAAAACTGCCTTAAACTTACCATTGTCAACTGTTGAATCATAGTTTAATCATTCCTTTTTGAATTATTATTTGATTAATTAATTTTAATTTTCTTCACCAAAAGTTACTAGTGTAACGCACTTTGAGAATATTGTTCACATTAAATTATATATAACTTCTTAGATGAATTGCGATTTGTAGTCTTTATACTATCCTTATTAATAATTGAATAGGACAAATCACCACTTTATATCAAAAACTCTGAACGATACCATATTGGAACAACATTCTTCATAGCATCAAACCAATGAAGAATATCCTTATTTAAATTTAGAATAGAATATAATCTCTCTGGTGCAAAATACTTTGACCATACAATAGAAGTTATTGCACTTGTCGATAGGTAATATGCTAATAATCTCCAAAATTCTTCTGGCGGTTTATGATTAAAATAACCATCAATTTGTCCTGACGCAAATGCAGGAAAATCTATACCTAATCGATTAAATTCATACCAAGGGTCTCCATAATTATTAAAATCAACAGTATTCCAATCAATAACAAATAAGCTTCCCTCTTTAGATTGGATCATATTTCCCATATGATAATCTCCATGATGGTAACATTGAGGTCGATTTTCTAATAAAGATTTATTATTTTCAATATAGTCTAAAATTACTTTATCTCCCTCGAAAGGTACACCTTCAGAACGAAATGCCTCCAATCGTTCATTTATGACTGAAGAATAACGTACTGACCAATCATCAATCCCTTGAGGAGCAGACATACTATGAATTTTACGAAGGGTTTCTCCAGATTTTATACCTAATTTATATTGATCTTTTTTTGTCAATGTTGATAAAGTAGTTTCAACTTCATTGCCTTCAATCCAACTAAGTAAAGTATACACACTTTTACTCTCATTACAAATACCGAAATCAACAGGAGAAGGCATAGGGACACCAAGGTTAATCATATTCTTTATTAATTCATACTCCGTTTTTTTTTGATTATATTCTGAAAAATCCGCAAGTCGAAGCAGTAAGTGTTTTCCATCCACAGTTTCAATATAATATTTTTTGTCACCTGACATTCCTTTATTTATTGGTTCAATTTTTTCAAAAGTGTTGTATAGAGGTATTTCTCTCATATTAATCTCTCCTAACCTGTATGATATTGTTGTATAAATAATACACTTATTCCATTATCTCTTTCTTACAAATTCCTATTTATAGGTTAGTTTAATAAACAACTAAGTCACACTTATTTACTATTGCGTTTTATAAGAATGTAGTGCATTTCTTTAAGTAAGCGTTATTTTCATTTTATGTTGTCACTCCATCCTCTTACTCCTTTAACATCTACTAATATAGAAAATCAACAAAATGACGTTTAACTGTTTCTTCTACTGTCTCTAAAGAATTATCAATACATATGTTTATATTGATATCTATATATAACTCTTGTTCTAAATACCATTTATCTACAAATTCTACTCCTGCTGTCCAGCAAGATCTTTCTTTATCTCTTGTAATACAAATATCCCTATTAGGAACTAACACACGAAAGACTGGATTAATATTAAATTCAGATAAGTAATTCTTATATTTCTCAGTATCCTTAATATTAAAGACATATCCAACAACAACATTGTATCCCAGCCCCAATGTAATAAGCATTGTATTTATTGTTTCTGTATGGCATATGTATTCATCACGTTTAATAGTAGTGGCAGTTTTCATCATATAATTTAATTTTTTGCTTACAGCATCGCCATCAATAAATATGTAATTATATTTTTTTTCAATATATTGTCCTATTGTTGACTTTCCTGCACCAGCAGTTCCACTAATAAGTATTACTTTCTGCATTGAAGATATATTGGTTAATACATTTTCTACTGTAATTGGAGTTCCACATTGGTCACATGATGGTGCTATAATTCTTGACCCATTTTTCATTGGATTTATAACCTTTGTCTCTAATATATGATGTTTAATTAAATCACAACCACAAGCACTACATCTGTTCATTTTGCATAACTCCTGTAAAATTATCATACATTGATTTTCTTATTATATTCATTTAAAAACTCTATCGCTTTCCGAGCCATATCAAGATGGTCTCTATGCCATTCAGTTATCTTATTAAAGTCATGGAATCCAATCTCTATACTTTCAAACGATGCTTTTAAGCATCCATCTATTACCTCGCAATAAAACAATATATGATATGATGTATGGGGTTGTCCGAAATCTCCTGGTATCCTCGTAAATATGTCTATGATTTCCTTCACTTCTACATTAAGTCCTGTTTCTTCATAAATCTCTCTTTTTATTGATTGTTGAGGGCTTTCACCTGTTTCAGTCCAACCACCAGGAATGCCCCACAATTTATCGTCAGCACGTCTTTCTAAAAGAATTTTTCCTTCTTGTGATATAATTACTCCATTTACGCCAACCTTAGGAGTTATATAACCTAACTCTTTTTTAAATCGTTCAACAATTAATTTCTCTTCAATATTACATATCTGAGAATATTCATTAGATGCTAATTCAAGTAATTTTTCATATCTTTCATGGTCATATGGGTCTTTTGCATAACACAATCCAAGTTGTGCTATTGAGCGTATTTGTTCTAAAAGTAATAATATATTATCCATATTTCCCAACCTCCCTACAATTTCTAAAAATCATAATTCAGACATATTCTATCATTCCTGTTTTCATACCATCTTGATTAATAGAAATTTTTATTCGAAGTCCTTCTTCGTAGCGTTTTTTATACCATTCAATTTTTTTATTTTACCTTCTTTAAATTGAACTTCACTCCCACACAATACTCCTGTTTCATAGATATTGTCTGGTGTAATTTCAATAATCTTCTCGCTGTCCATCTATAACCCTCTCCTTTCTATATATATCAATCTTTTATGTTATCTAACTGTTGCGACACACTTTAAGAATTTTGTGTATTACTGTTTACTAAATGTCTGAATATTTCCTAATAAGGCTATTTTTTTATTATCAATAATTATTCCACCAGTATTTGTAATTGCATATACCTTCTCTCTTTTTTCTTCTAGCACCCTATTAATATATTTATCCTGAATTTCAGTTTCTTCATAGTGAACTTCAATATCAAAATCTTTAATCAAATTTAGTCCTGTATTGTATGTAAATATATTATAATCTTCATCTGGAGTAATGTGATATTCTGATATTTGAATCATTGCTCCTGCACTACTTCCAATAATAACACCTGTAAAATTTTGAATATCATCAATAAAATCAAACTCTTTTAAGCGTAACATCATTTTATCTGGCAAACCACCAGTAAAAAATATTATATCGCTATTTTTTATTTTAACTTTTGCATTTTCCTTTGTATCTTTAAAATAATTTATCAAATCTATATTTTCTTCTTTAATTCCGTAATTCAAAAATGGTACAATAATACTTTTATAATATCTACCATTATTCTTACTATACGCATTCTGCCAATCATTATCACCACATATATTTTCACCAAATGAAAATGGAATTATTAAAACTTTGTCATTAGAATTTATGTATTTCGATACTATATCTTTTGCCCAACTTTCGTGAAAATTATATAAACTAAATAACATATTTACCATAAATATTCTCCCCCTATTAATACACAACAGTTTCTATTACGTTTTAAAAATCGACTTTTGTATACACTTCATCAAACATTAGACCTTTAATTAGAAATGTTTCTTCTTCATCAAACCCCTCGAGTTTAATAACCCATGTAATAAATATATATTCAAGAATACTCTCTCCTTTAACAATACCTATAGCTTTTTCACGCTTTATATCACCATTTGAGTATTTGATAGATAGTTCAGGATTTCCTTGATACATAACATTGTGTTTCATTACTAAAATACCATCCCACCTATATGGATTAAAAACCTCAAACTTCAAGTACAATACACTTATAATAACTAAAATACCTATTAATAATTTTTTCATCATAACTATATTCTCCTCGTAATAATTTACAATTATGTATTGATAATGACATATTTTGCAAGTAATGTGTTCTTAAAAATTCATTTAGGGAAAACTTCGTAAGTAATTGGGGGCTAGTGGTGTTGAGATACTCAGTAAAAAATTCTTCAATACATGGGGGGATATAAAAAATATCGCAAATCCATTAGAAAACTTGACACCAATGTAAATACGAATTATACCAACTAATCTAATTGGATAAGCTATTACCCCTATCTAACTTTTTCTATCTTAATACACTTAAAGCCATACTTTTCATAAAGATTTACAGCTTTTTCATTCCACTTTAGTACACATAATTTTATCGGTTCTATTTTATTTTTCTGCATATAACTGATTGCAAAGAAAAGAAGTTTTTTCCCATATCCTTGACCTTGATATTTTTTGTACACGATTAAGTCATCAATTTCATTACCATAAATTGCAACAGAACCTATTATCTCATCATCAGCAACAAGCAAAAAAATATCTGACTTTTTCTTATCAAGTATGTCTTTTGAATCACAGCAATTATATGGAACTAATTCCAAAGCTTTTCTCATTTCATAAAAACATTGCTCATACACTATTTTATATGACTCATAATATTTATCTTCATAACAAACTAAATCTATATTTGAAACTATAACATTCCCTAAATATTGCATTTTGTAGGCTATAATCTCCATGTTCTTCTTTCCTCCTCATATTTTAATCCTTACTTCGTAGTAAATTACTGTTGCGACACACTTTAAGAATATTGTACATTACTCTAATTTATCATTACTCTCATCTAGCTTTGTGATTTCTTTCTTAACTTTACGTGATACTAATATAGGTATGTATACAATAAAGTTTACTAAAGGTATAGCAATCAGCAACGCTAAAGGAAAGAAAGGGGCTAAATCCATAAAATAAATTAATGGAAAATTAAGTACAACCATAAGTAGAAATACAGCAATCTTAACTAATTTATTTAGTTCTGAATACAACACAGATGAAAAGACCTTTATTAATATCGCCACATATATACCTCTTAATGACCATGCGATAGCTTCAATTACCCCACTCATTGTACGATGGAGTCCCTCTTCGGCAGCAATCAATTGATTCTTTATGCCCCCTATAATTATAAATGTGATTAGAGTAATTATAGGCAAAATTCTAGAGATAAAAATCTTTACTAATTTTTTCATAGCTCCCCCATAGATTTAATTCATAACTATCTACTATTCCGTTTTGTAAAAATATTATGTATTAAAATTCACTTATATTGTTACTATCATTCAAATGTCTTGTATTATGGTATTTAGCAGAAGTTTTCTTCTATCGTTACTTAAATTATGATATATCGATTCTTCCTTGTAATCAGGTATTATAAAACTGTTATCAATATTCATTAGACTTGCTAAATATTTATTAAAAATATAATGACTCACTGGCTTTTCTCCTGATATATTTATTGTTCCTGTAAAATAATTATATGCAAGTTCAATTATTGCGTCTGCTAATTCTTCTACATTAACAAAACTGGCATACATATTTGCTGTTCTTGAATACTTTTTGCCTATTTTTGAAATTTCAAGTAATCCTTTCATTCTACAATCCATTTTGCCATCATAATCATACCCATATATACTCCCAGGTCTTACAATTACATGATTAGGGTGCTTTCTACCTATGT
Source organism: Clostridium chromiireducens (assembly GCF_003575225.1). Taxonomy (NCBI): domain Bacteria; kingdom Bacillati; phylum Bacillota; class Clostridia; order Eubacteriales; family Clostridiaceae; genus Clostridium; species Clostridium chromiireducens. Next base: position 410,340 of record NZ_QXDJ01000003.1, read on the forward strand.
TTTCCCCTTCAATTTTACCATTAACATATTTATGTAAATATTCATCAGATTTACGTTTATGAGGATTTATATCTTCAATCTGGTCTTTTCCTTTTCCAACTGTAGTAGAAACATAAATAAAGCGTACATCATTATTTACTGTTGCGACACACTTTAAGAAATATGCGAATTAACTGAGCTTAAAATTATGTTAATTCAACTCTACGAAATTGTAATTTATATAAAACGTTTTACTATTTCTAAATTATATTCCAAATCACAATTCCATATAATGTCATCTCATTACACTGGAGCATTTTCTCCATTCGTCATGTTTTGCTTTACTTCTCATATCTATATCTCCATTGTCATATGCAGCAGCCCATTCTAAAAATTCCATATGATCCTTTATACATATCTCCACCAATATCTTTGCTTATTCCCATTCATCTCGTATTATTCCGAATAAAGTACAATCTTGAAAGCCGTCACGGGTTTTATAGTTGTGTCGTGAAAAGCCTTCATAGCGCATTCCAACCTTTTCCATCACTTTCCCTGAAGCAGGATTTTCTACCGAGTTATATGCATCAATTCGTTCAATATCCGTATTTTTGAACATATAATCGATAACTGCTCTTGCCGCTTCGCTAGTATATCCTTGACCCCACCAACGGCTACCGATCTTGTAACCTAATTCAGCCTTGAAGTCATGTTCTGAAGTTATTATGATACCAATCGAGCCAATCATTTCGCCGTCTTTTAAATACATTCCCCAGTAATAGGTGGAATCAGATTGATAGTTGTTAACCCACATTTGAATCATGTTCTTGCTATCATCTATTGTTTTATGTGCGTCCCACCGCAAAAAGCGTGTAACTTCATCATCGCTTGCCCAATTCCTAAACATCATTTCGGCATCAGTAAGTTCGAGTTTCCGTAATGTCAATCGTGTAGTTTTTATTGCTTGTGTTCCTGCATGCTTCAAGTGTTTATTCCTCCTGTACTAAATATAAAATTTTTACATAGTATTCAATAAAAATAGTGAACTATCCTCTCGTTTACAAATTACTATTTATAACACTCAACCTTAAATTGTAATTTATCTTATATCCACTGTATAAAAGCAGTCTTATCTTTTTTATTATATCCTGCTTGCTCATAGAAATTTAGTGTACTCTCTTTTTTTGAACCCGTTAGTAACATTAATTTATAGCAATTCTCTTTAACTGCTATCTCTTTTGCATAATTTAAACACGCTGTAGCAAATCCTTTTTTTCTATATTCTTTATCAGTTACTACATTTTTAATAAAAGCATACGGTCTTTGAGTATGTGTGAAATTAGGTATTATTGCGCAAACACACGAAGACACTATCTTTCCATCTTTCTCAATAATGATAATGTGATAATTTTTATCTTGCAAAACTCTATTCCACAATTCCATTATTTGAGGCGTTTTTTCGGGCATTGGATTATCACCCAGTTGCATATATAGTTCCATTAACCCACTAAAATCTTCTTTTACTATTTCTCTTATCATAATACCCTCATCCTTTCAAATTACTATTTATCGTAAAGATTATATAATAATCTTTAGTTCGTGCTTATTTACATTGTTGCAGTAACTAAAAATTCTGATTGCTACACCTTTTATGAAGATTGGATTTTATTCATAGGAAGTATTTCAATAAAAACCCTGTATGCAAAAACTTTTAGCTTTTTCTGCCTTGCCCTTCTTGAAGGTTGAGTTATCCTTCTATGTAACCATTCTAAATTTAACTTTTTTAAAATTTCTGGAGTACGTTTCACTCTTCCACTGATTACATCAAGACTTCCTCCCACACCAAAAACAACTTTAGTATTAATGTTATTTTTATTGCTATAAATCCATTTATCAGCAAGTGGTGACCCTAATGCAACTATAAGAATATCAGGATTTGAAATTCTTATTAATCTTGAAGCCCAAACAATCCCTACTCCATCAGGAGTTATTAGATCTGCACCAAGTGTAGATTATGCTCATTTTGTTCATCAACCCATAAATATCTCCTCTAGGATTTCAATAATTCACTCAACCTTGTTCTAAAGCAATGCGACCATGCAGGGAGATAACCCGCTTGAACTGCCACGCGTTGAGAAATAACATTGCTACAATCTGTACTGTAATATGGAATATATCCACGATTAAGTACTTCAAGTGTTAATGTATTTACTAGAATAGTGGCAAGTTTATTCCCTCTATATGGCAATAAAACATCAACACTGATCTGCCACATAGTCTTGCATTCAGCACTTGCGCTTGCTATCCCAACAATCGTATCTTTATATTTAGCTATAGCCGCTACCATTTTGGGATTTTGACTATTAATATCATATTGCAATGCATAATTAAAATCTTTCAAATCATAAAGCTTTTGTATATCATCTTTTTCAATAGTTACATATTCAAACTCTTTATTTCTACTCGAAAGAGTAATCTTGTCTAAATCCGGAAGAAAATAAGGGTTCACACCGTAAATGAATGGCATATTCATTACTTCATATCTTGTCTTACCTTCAAGCTGTTGATAAACTAATGGCAAAATATCTGTAGATGCATTTATTACTACGCCGTTTCCCATTGTAATCATTTCCAATCGCGGTGTTATCCACGGAAAAGTTCGTCTTCCTTCATTTTGTTTTGCTTCTGTAAAAATAATCCCTTCTTTTAGGAAATCATCTGGAGAGCAATTGTAATCAATAGCAAGTTGATTGTATACGCATTCCATCATAATTTTCTTATTAATCATATACTTAGCACCCTTATGTAAACATAATATCAATTCGTAATAGTTACAACTTTAAATTATATTATCAATACAACGTATTTAGTTATTTTCTTTTAATATCCACGATCATCAACTTTCCAATTATCCATTTTACTGCCCCTTATTAATATCCAATTATAATTATCATAAGTTGAATTTGGATTTAAACTTCCATCCCCACCTGATGGATCTACATCAAAATTTGATAGCAAAACAATTACATTTTCAGGTTTGACACCATTCACTGAACCTCTCCCATTTTTCAAATAACCTTCAATAAATTGATCCGATTTTTTTTCATCATACCATAATTTTGTCAGAGTACATCCCTTATAACTTTTAAAACTTTTTTCTACGCAATTCACTGCATCATTTAATTCATTCTCACTGAACTTGTCAGTTGCTCCAATACTCACTACAACATTATCAGTTTTTCCAACTTGTTTATAAACTACAAAAGAGACTACTACTAAAATTAGACAAAGAAAAGATACTACTTTTCTCATATAAATTCCACCCCATTTAAAATCATATAATTAATATTATTCCGTTTAATAAAGTTAACAATTTTTTCATATAAATACTCCCGATAATTTCATTTTTTCATATATAATAATGCATTATGTTCACCATATTTTACTATTACATTAATTTAAAAAATATGGCTAACCTTTGCATATACTTTCCTTTTCTAGTGTCTCCTAACACAAGTAATATGTCTAATGAAACAATCTCATAGGAAGATGAATAATTAATTATAAATTGAGACTATACACATTTCCTTAATATAAATTCAACTGCTTCTGAATAATTTTCTACTTTTTTCACAACAAAATACTTCTCAAATTCTTTCGTCCACATATCCATTTCTTCTTCTATTTCTTTAACTTCATTCATTATAAACACAACATATTTACAATCCGTTTTTGCCATTTCTGGAAGCAAAAAAGAAAATCCCCATTCAACATCTGCTTTATCATCTTCAAATCCATTTCTTGCATCAACAACAAAATTGCTATTAGGATATTGTTTCATTAACTCTGACGCAAACATTGTTGGTTTTCTATAATCATCTAAGCAGCAGAATTTCTTCCAAGTTAAAAATACTATATTATCCTTCTCAATGTATTTTACATTACAAAATTCTGAATCAAATTCTATTTTACTATTCATTATTAACCTCCAGATTATATTTATTTTATTTCGCAGTTTAATTATAGTGGTGATAGCAGCTTCAAATTTTATTTTTAGCTATGTTAAAGAATAGTGTTGATAATATAGCATATTTAAATATAATATTATTCCATGGAAGTAATATCATATCTTATTTCTACTACTCTATTTTCCACATTCCAAAATTCAATTGTTACATTTCTTTCATGGTCTACATATCCAATTACTGGCGAACTAGGCATTTGTTCCTCAGTTCTCTTATAATAGTTAGTCCCATAAGCATTAATTATATCATCAACTGAACTGCCTAACCCAATACCTTTACTTGTCTTCATATTACTTTTGACATCGCTATTAATAACAACTCTAATAATTTGCCTCTGCTTATTTGTAGCAATTTCTAAACCATCACTTAGTTTATAGTAGTCAAATAAAGCATTATCAATTCTTTCGAGGTTTGTACCATACTTTTGTACAAATTCCTTACTATCAATACTCTCATACATTGAAATACCATCTATGTTCTCTTGGCTAAGGGGTGTTGTTTTGGTAAACATAAAACTACTTGACCTCTGTAAATATTTATAAGCACCCAATGCAGTACAACTTATTAATAGTAAGATAATAATTATAATTTTAAATGCCTTCTTTATTGTGAACTTTTTCTTTATGAATTCTATAATAAGAACTGTGGCTGCTAACAAGAAGATACTTATCATAATTCCACTAATACTCATAGCTGCTCCTCCTTATTTATACGCCATAATTTTATTGCTATCATATATCAATAATTTTCAATTTAATCTCCACTCAATTGGAATCTATCATTCAGGTACATATGAAAATTTAAGACTGTTCCATAGTTCTCACTTACTTAACCCATTTACCCTTATGCTGTCAAGCTCTTCTGCTAACAATACATGGTTTTTATATAATCTTAGATATTCCTTTGAAACATCACTATCAAAAATTAATAAATCATCAGAATTAATAGTTACATCTACTCCTGCTCTATATAATTCTTTAATTGGATGCTCACATATAGATCTTACACGACCTAGTTTCTCATTACTTGTAGGCGCTATATTTAATCTTATTTTATTATCTATTAAATATTGTATAACTTTACCTGATTCCACAGCCGAAATTCCATGTTGAATTTCATCAAGCCCTAATATTTCAACACCTTTTTTAATATCATCAGCATTTCCCCACTCACCAATATGTGCCTTTAATCTTAGTCCATTATCCTTAGCCTTTATATATATAGGTTCAAAATTTTCTATTGGTTGTGCTAATTCATCTCCATATAAATCAATTGAATAAAATTCTTTTCTTCCCCAAAAATTTTCTAAACAATCTAATAAATAATCAATGGAACAATGTCTAGAAAGACCTATTTGTAGTCTTTACTCTGTTTCTGGTGCAAATCTCTTATTTGATTCCGAAAAAGTATTAATAAGCTCTTCAATATCATTATTAAAAAACTCTCCTAACCCCCAGACATCTTCTCCGATTTCAAGTATTTTAATACCATCTAAATTAGCTTGTACAAACGTAGCATCAATTTGAAGCTTTCTCATCTCCCTATTATTGAATCTCTCACCTAAATATATGCTATTCCATTTATGCATATCATCCATAGATTTCAATATACCTTTATAATATGGTATTTCTATTTCTGTAACTTCTCTAATGTATTCTCGATTTCCACCAAGTGCAAAATGATTATGTAAATCAGCCTTTGGAATCCCCCTTAAAGCTTTTATATCTTCTTTTTCAAGTGCATCTATGAATTCATTTGAAAATCTGTCCTTCATTCCATCACCTTTTCCCTTCTATAACTTTATAATTTATAGTACTCAATATTAAATTAAAATTTGGGATCATATTACTCCAAAAGTCGCACTAAACAAATAAGCACCATCTAATGCCATATTTATCAATAAAATCTGCCATAAGTGGACTGAATTCACATGGTGCAAGAGGCACTAAGATTTTAGCATCAGTTTTTAAAACTTCATATGCTTTCCGCACCTTTTCTTCATTACCTTCTCCATAATGTAAACAAAACTGCATTACGTTGCCCGTAACCGTTTCCTCACCAATTATGGCATATTCTGAATTTCGTTCTGCCACAGCTAAAATTTCCCCGTGAATATCAAGTTCTGAATGGCAAAATGTTCCATCTTCATTTGGATAACTGCTAATTAGAACAGCATCAAAAGCCTTTTGGTAAAGAGCTACCGCCTCATCACTTCTTGTAACATATGCTTGCATCATTGATCTTTTCATAATAATTCCTTCCTTCATTACATATAAATTTTTTAATTTAATTCATCCATTTGATATTCATCTAACTTGCCTTTAAAAAGCGATTCCCCTTTTTCATTAAACAATATATATTCAAATGCTTTTGAGCTATAGCCTGAATATTGGCTTTCTTTATCTAATTTTATTACTTCATTTACATTTAAAGTTTCTTCTTTATTTTGAGGTACTGTAAACTCATTTGTTAATGTAATATAATCTTTACTTATATCTTCTTTTACTAAAAACGGAGCCTTAACTTTTATCTGAAATTTTTGTTCATTATTACTACAATTTACTATATGCATTGTTCCATATACAATAAGCTTATCTTTATCTCCATGAAGTTCTACAGAAGTTTTCTCTCTATCAAGGTATATGGCATTTAAATCATTAGAAAATCCTTTATATATTTGAATACAATGCACCCACACTGCAGAAAAAATATTCATTAGAGCAATTGTTATAATAATTCTTCTAAATGATGTGCTAATTAAGAAGTTTTCTCTAATTTCATTGAAATTTTTTAAACAATAATATGTTCCTACTATAACTATTAATCCAGCATAATAAAACCTCCAGCTATCACCTCTTATTGGAGCAAATATCCTTTCAACAAAAGTTTCTGGCACATTATTACTATTTCCCATTAATATAAACAATGTTATTATTCCCAAGCAGCTAAGTATTCCCTTTTTCATTTTAAATAGCTTATCCAAATTCTCACCCCTAATAACACAAATAATTATAATAAAACAAAATTATTTATGGACTGTTTAGCCATTCCTTCAATACTTCTATTAATTGTTAATCATGACGATTACGATTTAATTTTACTGGCAATGCCCAAACAAAAATAGCTGTTGCTGGTCCAATAACAAAAAAGCTCTCAATCAAAAATCGGTATTCTTTTGTAATATTTAAATTTTCTATAATTAATGAGCCAACAATATTAAATAAAAAAGAAATTAGAACCAGGCCAATTCTTCTGATTATTTTACCACTTATGAATTTTTCTATATCCAATTTTAAGCCAACATTGAAACATATTAAAAAAGATATAATAAACGTTGCAGTTGCCACAAAATAATAATAACCTTTCATAAAAATAATTCTCCTTAAATAAATAAATCATTTTTCTAACATTATATGTTAATTATAACATATTTTTAAAAAATAATTTGATTTTATTACGTGCATAGTATTTTTTTGTATATGAAATAAAGATATTCGGAATTTCATCGTTGCTTATCCTTTGAGGTTCAGTTTATAAATAATCTTCGGGTCATACTTTTTTAGATTTAATAGTAAGCTCTCTCCATTAAATCACTAACTTAAAATTTGAATATTTGATTTTAAATTTCACATAATAATATTATTGATAATTGTTGTTTATATTATATCTTAAGGTGGTTATACTATGAAAAAACTTATACTACTACTCTTAATTTCAATATTTTTATTATTTAATCTGACACTCTCCGCATTTGCTGCTAACCTTTTTAAGGAGGGTATTTATAAAGCATCTGATTTTAATTTTTCGCCAGAAAATACCTATAGTGTTCAAAATGTATCTCCGAAAGATAGTGTTTATATACTTCTGTTTGATGAAAATCAACTTCAACTGCAATCTATACGATTAGCCCCTCAATCTGGGAAATATAATTTATTACCACTTAAACCGGACTACAGAATTGCGATAGTTGGCAAAGGAGATGTTTTTATTGATTAAAAAGTGACATTTATATTACTTATTTGGAAGGTGATCTTATATTATGAAAAAAAATATTACAGTGACATTGATTTTAGTATGTTTATTCTTTAATTATCTTGCATTAATTCCCTCATTTGCAATAACTTCATTTAAGGAAGGTGTTTATCAATTATCTAACCTCAATATTACGCCTAAAAATCGTTATACTATTCAAAATGTATCACTTGATAATAGTGCTTATGTAGCACTTTTTGATGAAGAGCAACGTCAAATACAATCTATTCATTTACCTCCCAAATCAGAAAACTATAGCTTGATTCCTCTTGAACCTAGTTATAGAATTGTAATTATCGGAAAAGGTGAAGTGATTATTGCTTAAAAGACACTTATAGCGTCTTTTTGTTATACACAATTTCTACTTGTTAAACTGATTTTAAACGCCATCCTATCTTGTTTTTCTTAACGGCTAAAATAATTAAGCAGCAGTTCGTTCTTCATTCTAAATTATTTATTACTCTGCAAATTCTTTTAATTTACCTTTGAGTTAATCATAACATATATTGTAAATTTTGATTAATTACTACTTACTTTCTTTTTTGTTATATTTTTTATGAAAATAGGTAATCTTTCAATTTTGTACATATATCCTCTATGAAAACAAAATAAAGGAGGTAAAAAACTATGGCTGTTACTAAATCAATTGAAACTGCATCATTAAGCATTGAAGTTCAAAGCGGGACAGATAAAGCCGGCGATGCAATTTACAGTAAAAAAACTTTTTCTAATGTAAAAACAAATGCTGCCCCTCAAAATGTCTTTGATGTTGCTGATGCAATTAAAGATGTTTTAGAAGCTTCAACTAGAGATTACCTTATTAATGAATCTTCTAGTTTAGTTAATGCTTAAGCAGATAAGTGAGATAAGTGAGAGTCCAAATCTATGATTTGGTTTCTCGAACTTAGTTAAATCATGTATATGATTTAACTTCCTTAACTCTAAACCCAATGAAAGGAGGTAAATTAGATGGAATATACTTTAGTTATGACTTTTTTAACTATAGATGGTGAGAAGAGTACTTTAAGCATTTCTGGTGTTAAATCTACTCTCACTAAAGGTGAAGTAAATACACTTATGGATACAATCATCGCCAAAAATATTTTCAAAACTAATTCTGGCGATTTAGCTAAGAAATCCGGTGCTCAATTAACTCAAAGACAAGTTACTAAATATGAAGTAGCATAAAATTGAGTTAGAAAAATAAAGGCTTATCCAAAATCAAAATTGGATAAGCCTTTATTTTTTTATATGTATCGCCCTTTACAATAAATCCCATTTAATAATTCCGAGCTATGATGCGCTCTTCTTAAATGAATATCTAACTAAAATTCTTCCTATCTTGTATAGTCTAGTGAAACGTTATACAATTTTTCTTTCTTGATTTTCAACTGCATTCCAAGATTGAAAATCAGAGCAATAGTTAATAAAACTAGTGCAACTATCATGATATCGTGTAAACCACCATACATAATTTGTTGCATAAGTGGTAATAAATTTTTAGGCAAATCTACTGCACTTTGAGAGTCACTTAATTTGTTTAGCATATCAATAGAAATTTTTCCATTAGATTCAGCTACACCTTTAATTAAGGCATGATTTAGTATTACTCCATATATTGATGACATAAATGTTTGGCTAAGAATACGTAAAAGGTATGCAAATGATGTTGCAATTGGAATATCTCTCTTTTCTGCATCTTCTTGTACACTTATTTGTAAAACATTAAAACTTAAACCTAGACCAAAACCTTGAAATGCCCCTGCTACTAATAAAAACCACAATGGTATAGTTATTCCGGCTAATACCATAATGCCAAAGGAAATTATAAAAGCTAAGGTTCCCAAAGCAACTATACGGTATTTACCCAATCTTGAGTGCATAGATGATCCAACTACTGAGCCAAGAAAGTTTGTAATAGAGCCTGGAATCTGAGTCGCACCTCCAATTAAAGCACTTAATCCAAGCAATCCTTGCGCCCACATTGGTATGTATATATTAAAAGCAACAAACGCTCCCCATAACGTAGAAAATAATATGAAATCAACTACTAATGGACCATTCTTAAAAAGTCTATTAGGAATTATAGGATCAGCTGCCTTTTCTTCGACTTTAAATAATACTATCAATAAAACTAAACCGACAATAATTAAGATACTAACTAAGCTTAATGAACCTGTCTCTATCATTTGAATACCTGTTAAAAGTGTTACTAAACTGATTACCATAATGCCAGCACCTAAATAATCAATTTTTTCACCGGCAGAAATTCTTTTAGGCTCTTTAAAGAAAAATTGAACACTTAGTATTGAAATTAATGCAATTGGAGCATTAATATAGAATACCCAATGCCAACTAAAAGTATCGACTATAAAGCCACCAATTAGTGGTCCAATAATTGAAGCTGCACTAAAGCTTGCTGTAGCATACCCAATAACCTTTGCCCTCTTCCTTAAGTTCTTATACAAATCTGCATAAATAATAAACGGGATAGTATTCATTCCGCCTGCGCCTATTCCCATAACAGCTCTTGCAATCAAGAAAAAAATAATATTACTTGATAATGCTTGAAATATTGAACCAATAGCAAATAATAATGTGGCTATTTGATATGTTTTTTTGTTTCCGATGCGTTCTCCTAATTTACTCCAAAGCGGAGTTACTACTGCCATTCCCAGCAAAAAAACAGCTACTATCCAACCCATGTATTGAATTCCATGTAAATCACTTATGATTGCTGGCAATGCAGTGTTGACAATTGTTGCATCTAAACCCGCCATTGCATTTGATAATAATAGCGCCAGCGTTACAATCAAAGTTCCTTTGTTACTCATCTTCAAAAAACTCCTCCTTTATAATACCATTAAAAATTAAACGACTTTCTAATTCTACACCTTAGAGTCTACTCCAAGTCAATAAATATCTTAATTTTTTTTCCTAAAATGAAAAACTAAATTCGTGATTGCAAGGGTAAATTCATTATTAAAGAATTTAGTATTGCACTATTTTTTTGATACAAGGTGGATACAATTTATATGAAAGTGGATTCCTCTAAGTTTATTGGATGAACTATTCTTTGCAGAAAGTTTTAAAGGTACAAAAGCTTCTAACATGCCAAGAAACTCTCATAAAAGAGACAAACAAGTTACGAAAAGGGGATTTCTAAGGAACAAGTTTGCATTGCTACTGCTATTGATAGTCAAGGTAATTTAATTATGGAATTAGCATGTAAAGGTAGAATTACATTTAATGAATTAGAAACATTATATGATGGACATATGCCAATATATGTATAGTGTATGTGATATTATGTAAATTATGTTATAATAAGTGTTATTATAAACTATAATCTAATTAACAATAGTAAATTAGAACTACAGATTATTTATAGTATATAAATTTTACTACGGAGGTACTTATGAAAACTCACTATTATTTCGGTTGGTTTAACGATGTTTTTCTTGAGAAGCTGGTCAGGTTGTTGCATGAGGATATAACTGATAGAAAATCGCTTGTTATGATTAGCGCGAATCCATTTCTTCATGAAGATGAGGAAGTTGGTGCTACTGAACGCTCGTGGCTTGACCAGGCCAACATTATGTTTGATGAATATTATTTAATTGATTATGGCGTACAGAAGGAAGAGGCCAAAAAATTAATTCAAAATGCTTCGGTCATTTTCTTGTTGGGTGGAAATACCGTTGAACAGAACGGTATTTTGATTGAATATGAATTGTCGGATTTGATTAAAAAAAGCAGAGCCGTTGTGATGGGAACAAGCGCTGGTGCAATAAACATGTCCGCTAAATGGTTATGCTCGAAATACACTGACGATAAAGGTAAAATAAGCTCTATTTACGACGGTATCGGACTTGACGATTTTTCTGTCCTGTCTCATTGTGATCTTGAAAATAACATTCCGCAGATTCAAGGCGAACTATCTCCCTTATTAGAAGAAATGAATGTTTATGCGTCGAACAAAGATTGCGCTGTACGTGTAAAGGGAGACAAAATCGACATTTTAGGCAATGTATATTTAATTTCCCATTCAAAGATTCAGAAGTTGGATGAGACACTTTAGTTGTGGTGAGTGGCTATGGCTTAACTGAATTAATTTCTTTATGCAAAACTTCTGCACAGGCAGGTCATGGTCACGTACAGTATAAGCATTAATCTACAGTAAGCTTATTAATACACAATATTCTTATTATGAGTTATAGGTGGACAATCCACCTATAATTTTTATTTAGCTATATTGCAACATTATATTAAAACATATCAATAAATTCTTAAAAAGCAATTAGGACCAATTGATATAAACATAATCTCTTCCGCTATACCTTAAGTACAGCGGAAATTAGAAGCTGACATTCCTCCACTTCTTCTTATTCTAAAGTAAATGATGCAAGGCTTGCGCTTCCATCGCCTGTAAAGGTAATATATATTGCTTGAATTCCATCAGGGATTACAATATCAGATGAATATTCCTTCCACACATTTGAAAATCCAATTGATATTTTTCCAAGAGCCGGACCATTCCATGATGTTTTTACTTCAAAGTCACCGCTGGCATATCCACGAGCTTTAATTTTAACTTTCCTTATGCTCTTGCAATCAAAATATTTAAAGCCGGCAGTGGCAGAATCCTTCATATTAGCAATATATCCGATTTCTTCATCACCGTCTTTTCCATCCTGAGTTATCTTTGGAAACTGATTATTCATCCATGAGGCTGTAAAATCAGTATAAATAGATTCTTCTTTACAGAATAAATTGCATGCAAGATAAGCTGGATATTCTCCAAGTCCCTTTAGTGGACCATCATTTGAACCGCATGAAGTCATTTCCACCTGCGGAATTATTCCACTCGGTAAAATTTCAATTTTCTCCATGCAGCCCTGTCTGCTGAAATTTGTTCCGTTAGTATGTCTATGATAGAAAATATACCATTGTCCATTAATTTCAATTATACTTCCATGATTGTTGCCGCCATAAAACATTGGTTTTTCAGCAGGCTTATAAGAGCTGATATGAAGATCATTATTACTTATAATTACTCCACCGTATTTAAAGTCCTTCGTTGGATGTTTACTAGTAGCATAGCATAATTCGTGCATTGATATAGAGGAATATATAAAATAGTAAGTATCTCCATGTTTTCTGATTGATGGAGCTTCAAAAAATTCGAAACCTTCAAAGTCTGAGCCTTTACCATAAGGTTCACTTGGAACGATAAATACAGGTTCTTCAATAATTGTCAACATATCTGGACCAAGCACTGTAGCCATTGCTCCACTTCTAGATTTGTCCCCTCTTGCACAAAAACCTGTATACAAATAGGTTCTATCTCCCTCTCTAAGTACTCCAGGGTCAAATTGAGGTTCATCCCCCTCCCTATTTCCAAGATATGTTCCGTCAGAATAATGAACATATCCATAAAATTCATATTTGCCTGCTGGTGTATCACATACAACAACAGAAACGATAGAACGCTTGCTGTCAACATAGTATAAATAATATCTGCCGTCTTGTCCTACTGCAACATCTGGAGCGTATAGACAACTATCACGGTCTTCATTATTTTCAACATCAGTAGCTTTTAAAATAACACCTTCATAACGCCAATCCGCAAGGTTGTCCACCGGGGCAGACCAACACACATAGTCATTTAAACAGTATGCATATCCGTTAAAACGATCATGAGATCCATATATATATACTCTGTTGTCAAAAACATAAGGTTCCCCGTCAGGGATATATTCCCACGATGGAAGATAAGGATTAAAGCCTTGTTTTTTCATTTTTTACTCTCCTTTAATTCGGTAAATTTATCAGGCATATGAAAAAATACCTGAACCCGTTGATTTTACTATTTTATAATTCCAAATTCTTAACATAAATATTATAAGGCGAACTACCATCAAGTATATTACCATATGTATCAATCCAATATGGTATGTAACCACTGCGATTAGCCACCATCTGAGAACCAAGATTAGTTATTGAAGCAGAATAAAAAGGAACTATCCCTTGCTTAATAATATCTAATGTTAAGTTAGATACTAACTTTGTTCCGAGACCACCTTTGCGATATTCAGACTTCACATCTACCCCTATTTCCCATAATTTTTCTGTTTCTTCTCCTGCCCCTGCCAGCCCAACAATTTCATCATCTTTTTTAGCTAAAAATACAATCTTTGTTGAGGTATTGCCATTGCAATCAAAAACTATTGAATTATCAAAACCTTCAATACCCCTCAACTTATAAATATCATTGCCTTGCAATAATTCATATGTATACTCCTCAAGAAGTTCTACTTTCTGAATCTTTTTAACATCTGGTATATAATGTATTGTTTGTCCATATATAAATGGAAACTCAAATATTTCATCCCTGCTTTTATTACTCAATGCTGATTTAACCTTTAAATGAATAGATTTAGAAGTATTTATAATTACACATTTATTAAATGCCATAATTTTAATATATGGTGATTTAATAAGACTATTTATAGTAAAAGTAGTACTGTCTTCTTCTAATACTGATAAATTGGAAAAAAACTGTTCTGCTAAATATTTCTTAATTATGCTATCTATAAAAAATCTCTCCATAAAATGTAATCTCCTAAATAAAATTAATTAACTTGCTTTGTTTGCTTGAAATGAATATTCACAAAACCTAAATTATTACCATTAAACATGTAATTGTATACAATGGTACTATATTTTCCAATTTTAATCAATATAATAAGTAGAAGAATTTATAATTAAGCTAGATTTTATTATTCTTTATTGTCGATATATACATATTAAAACAGATAGTTCAATTTTGAACTATCTGTTAATATACAAATTAAGTAAAAGACATACTAGACAAATACGCTCATGATATATTTTTAATAGTTTTTGGTGCACGCCTACAACAGCAGTGATGATACTTGTTGCTAAAATACCCATAAGACTTAAACCTGCAGGGTCATCTGCAGGGTCATCTCCTGTGGCTTTAATTAGTGACTTTTATCTAGGTTCATCGGTACTCATGCTCCTATATGTTTTAAATAATGTACCAACTTTATCCTTTAAATCATAGTACCCTGGATACATCATAATTGTTGGCTTAACCTTTAGGGCATTTGGTGTTCCATTTTCCAAACAGTCTTCATTTGCATATACTGCAACAATTTCTCCAATAAACATCGTAAAATCAAATATAGGAATTGTCTGTATTACCTTACAAAGATAATTTACAGGACATTCTTTTATCATTGGTGCATTTCCTGCATCATCATAAAAAGAATCAAATACATTGGATTTATCCTCTTTATTACCAGAGACGCACCCACAAAGATCAGTCTTATAAACAGATTCAGAGGATGGTATGTTTACACTGAAGAATCCATTTTCTACTACGCCTGAAGTTGTATAGTGGGAATTTTTCAATGAAATATACAGTACAGGTTTCTCACTTACAACACCATATGCACCTATTGTTGCATAGTTTGGCTTTCCATTAACCATGGCCCCTGCTAAAACTGTAATAAATGGTCCAAAAGGGATATTTGCTATTTTCTTCTTTATCATATTCTTTCTCCAATTCAATTATTTATTTGTTGCAACAATAATAATTATATAGATAAATTTCAAAAAATATAGACTATTTCTTTTCTATAAGTTATCATATAGATAGATCACGCCCCAAAATAATTGTAATTTAGCATTATATAGAAAAAATACCGCAAACTCATTTTTGAATAATACGGTATCTGAAAATCTATTATTTATAATTATTTTATATAATCTGTAACAAAATCACTAAAAAGAATGCCATCCAAATGGTCAATTTCGTGGCAGAAACATTTTGCTAAATCTCCTGTACCTGTTAATATTATTTCTTCCCCATTTTCATTAAGTGCTTGTACTTTTACTACTTGGGGTCTTAATAATTTTCCAAATACATTAGGATTGCTTAGACATCCCTCAACGACTTCTTGACTGCCTTCCTTACTAATTATCTTTGGATTAACTAATTTTATAAGTCCTTGCCCCATATCTATAACAACTAATCTTTTTAGTATACCAATTTGAGGTGCTGCTAATCCACCACCATTTTCTTCATTATACATGGTTTCTGCCATATCATCTAAAATCTGTCTTATCTTTTCATCTATAATTTCAACTTCCCTGCTTTTCTTTCTTAATATTTCATCACCAAAAAGTCTGATTTGCCTTAATGCCATTTAAATTGCCCTCCTGCTTTGTTGTGATCTCGATTTTCTTTCACTTTTTTCAAAAAGAAAAACTTCTTCAATGGAACAATGAAATATTTGTGAAATATCATAAGCTAACCATATAGATGGTTCATATTTTTCTGTTTCAATCGAATTTATTGCTTGTCTTGATACTCCAACAAGTTCTCCCAATTGCTCCTGTGTTAATCCAACAGCTTCTCGAAATTCTTTTAATTTGTTTTTCATTTAACCATCACTCCTGTAAAGTTTACCTTACATAAAAGTATATTCCAATTTAAATTTCATGTCAAGTCAACATTACATTAAGTATATTTCTTAAGTTTAAAACTTTTTGAGTGCAATATTATTCACTTTTAGTTTTAATATTTTTTTACTACTGTATAATTAATATTCCACACTAAAAAAATCGCAATTTCAATTTCTTGAATAGTGCGATTTTACAATTTATTATTTATTTTTATTAATTAATGATCTAAGAAAATAGCTCATCAATTGCCTTGCAATGTTGCTAATTGTATACTTATGGATTAATCGTATATTACATTTTTTCCTTCATCACTTAACTTTTTTAAAGATGAAAGCATATGATTTATTTCATCATCGGAATGTCTTTCCCATGAACCCAATTCGGCTACTATTTTTAAAGGAGATTTAGATCTATAAGAACGTGTTGGATTTCCAGGAAACCTCTTGTCAGTTAAGTTAGGGTCATTTTCAAATTCACCTAATGGTTCTACAATATAAATTCTTTCTTTTGATTTCGATGTCGCTAATTCAGCACCCCATTTAGCAGCATTTAATGTCGCAGTAAAATAAATATAGTTAGATTTTTTATTTTGGTAATTTGATAAGTGTTGTGGTTCTAATAAATCTCCAATTTTTAGTTCTGCTTTAGTGCCATGAAAAAAAGGACCATTATCTAAAACATCTTTTTTATCATTCATGCTGATACACTCCTTTTATATTTTCAAATTTATGTATGATATTATAGTATCCAAATTACAAAAAAACTGATGAACAATATCTTACCATTATAGATTTATTATAACATAGATTGTAACTGTCACATTCTTCAATTTTCATAGAACTTGCTCTAATTTACTACGTCAAATCTACACTTTTCGAAATAACTTCGATTTAATTCAAATCTTCTTACTTCTTATATTGAATAATCTACTGCTCCTACTGCTTTAACCTCATTTTTAAATATCTCTAAATATGATTTATTTGATTTATGATTTAAAAATGATTCTTCTGTTTCTTTAAATTTATTATTCACTAAATCTCCTCGGTAACATTTAAAAAAATATCATACACGTAACTTTATATAATAATTTCTCTATATATTATTTATTTTTATAAATACAACCAATTTTACCGTTCATTACTATACCAATTTCTTATAACTACTGTACTTTGTTGACTTGGATAATAATGCTTATCATTACTTTGTTCGCCTATTGCAAAAATAGAAAATCCTAAAAACCAAGGTTCGTTTTCGAACTCTCTTCTATAGGCTTCAAAACAATTAGCTTGCTCAACACCAGTAATAGAATTATTGTTATTGTATGGATTCCAGTTCCATGGTTCATGTGATGCATAATTAAACTTAGGGAAACCAAGTTCTCCAAAGAAAATAGGTTTATTCCATTTATCATAAAAATTTTTTATTTCTTGTTTTATATTTTGATGTCTAACATTTCCACTAATTGATATTTGTGAATTTTCTATTGATTTTGAAAGATTTTCAACTGTATTTGTGGCATTATCAGTAAGCTCAAAATAAGCTGCTATAGAAATAAAATCTACTTTTGAAAATAATTTATTATTTAACTTATTATTATATGCAGTAATACTATCTGGTGCCCATGAAGCAGTATCCCATTTATTAGTTCTATATGTCACTAATCCTTTATAATGTTCTCTTACATAATCTACAATATCGCACCAATCATTTTCTCTAGATTCCATATTAACAAAATTACTTCCTATGTTTAATGCGGTTACATTATATGGTACTGCAATATCATCTATTAATGTTTTTAGTACATTTGTCTTCCAAGTTTGAAAAAAGAAGTCCATATTGCCAGGGCTCCATTCAGTTTCAGCTTTCATTCCATTTGCTATCCAAGGATATGGCTCTAATATTATGTTTATATTTTTATTTGAATTTTTTATTTGTGTAATTAACTCTATTGCTTTACTTTCACTTGTTTTATCAACTAACATACTGCTTGAATTAGTATCATTTATATTCACCATTACAGGTATATTTAATGTATTTAATTTAAATTTATCTACATCAATTAATACTTGTTGAATGGTATAGTCTGTTGATAAACTACCTGATTTAACCTTCTTTCCATCAACTGTCCATCCTATTGAATTTAATGTTTGATCATTAGTAAGCATTGCAGCCTGTACACTATTTGAAACAAGAAATAGGCTAGTGAAAGTAGCTGCTACTAAGGCTATGTTTCTCAGTTTACGAATTATTTTACAATTATTCTTATAAGTCATTTATTTATTTTTCCCCCTTTGTTCTATATCTCTACAAATCCCATATGGTAATTTTTTCAAACACATTGTTATTATAGCATAATTTTAAATATCGCATATCAATTTTCAAAGACCATTTTAATAATTTACTACATCATGTCTACATATTCTCTATTTGCAAAAATTCATTTAGGGAATTTTTCGTGTACGAATGAGGAAATGTGGTCTGAAATAACCCTTTCTATTAAGTTTTACATAGACGGGGGGAATATAAATTAAAATCTTTTTTTATTCGCCCCTAATTAGTATTGCGTAGTATTTTGAGCATAAAAAATACCGCAAATCTATTCTCATTATAAATACTGCGATATCCTAACTTATTATTAAATTTTCAGATATAATAACATGTAAGGTAACTCTACAAATTTTGAATTTATCGGGTATCACTCGATTATTAGTAACATATACTTAACTTTTATCTTTTTTAGGACTAACTACAATATAAGTGTTACTGTATAGTGGCATATATATATTCTTTATATTCCACATTATTTTAAAATCCTTATAATTTACTTTACGGTTACATATCCCTTTTTCATTGGTAATATTACTTAATTTTTCAATAGATTCTGCCATATAAAATCCATCTTCATCATATCCTGTTACAGGAACATAATGACTTCCTTTTGAATTAGGACTTGAATGAATAAATACAATTACTGGCGCTCCATTATTTAAATCTTCTTTTAAATTATATATACTACCTTTTTTATATTTAGTTTTTAAATTATGCTTTCTTAAAACAATTCGAATTCCAAGTGGTGTGACACCACCTGATGGAACTTTACAGGGAAAATGTTGATACAATGTATTGCCATCAGAATTAATGTTAAAATGTCTTAAAACATATGCAGTGGCAAAAGCAGCACATTTATTTCCATGTTGAAAATCAATCCTGTTTTTCATATTAATGCTGAACTTTAGTGGAATTTCCTTTCTCTTTTTTAACTGTAGTATCGGAACAGACATAATTAATGCATCAATTACTATAATGGAAAATATGGTTCTAATAACATATTTCAGGAAATTAAGAATTTCAATATTAACACTCATACCAAACCTCCCAAGTATCACATAAAAGTATTTATTATGTTGTTTTACAAAGTACAATTCATCCTTTGGTTAATTATAGCACATTTGTAAATATCGAACTATTTTGTTTTCAAAGAACATATTTTTTATTTACTGCGTCAAATCTACACATGGTGTCTTAAATTACTCTTTCTTAATATAGAATCATAACCTAAAATGCAGCTTTTCCAAACTCTGATATTCTTTCAAAATAATTAACTTTTTTGAAACCCAGACGTTGATATATTTTTATTGCACGTTGATTAAAACTTGCTACTGTCAAACGAAATTCTTTTGCTAGTAGTTTATTTCGTGCAAAATCTAAACCACTACTCAAAAAAATCTCTCATAATCCTTATATTTGATTCAGTAACCCTAAGCCTAAATCACTACATTTTTCAAGAAAGTTATGGCTCATTTTCTTTATCTATCTTCCACTCGCACTTGTATGTTTCACCTATCTTTTCAACCCTTAGAACACCTTTCCCATCTTCATATTTCCAATTACCTAAAATATATTTTTCATAGAAACTATTCATTAACTTCACCTTCACTTTAATTAAATCTTTTCAGTTTAGAATAAGTTTGTAATACCAGATTATTCGATTTACAAATCTATTAACATATTTCATGCTGGTTATTTCAATATTAAAAAATATCTTACAAATTAGTTCAACAGAACTAAACTCCCTATTATACAAAATAAAAGACTTAATCTCTTTTTATGAGCAACAACTTTCCTTTCAATTATCACCAGTACATTTTCCCATATACATCAAATTATAACATATTTAAGCAAATAGAATTCTTTTAAAATTTTATTTAGGATATAAAAAAACACATCACTCAATTTGAATAATGTGTTATAGAGTATTATACAATTTCTATATATTATGTATCTGAAAAATATAATGTGGCATACTAATAAAAATAGCTGCTGGAAGGTGATAATAATGAAAAAAGTATTATTTATCTGCTATTTAATAATGTGTTTTGTATATTGTACTCCTCAAGAAGTTATTGCCGAACAAAATAATAATGCTAAACAAGGCATACCTTATGAATACACTCCAAAAGAAGGCTCTATAGAAGAACTATATAAAGATATAATAGTTACATTGATAGTCCCTTATATTAGTCGTGAAGTAGAAACTCATTATGGTCAACCACTTCTATATGATTTATTTGGTATAAAATTTTTAAAAATAGAAAGACCAAGTTATCGTTCATTCGAATTCATAATAAAACTTCAAATCAGACCTTTTGTTGGAGCACACAATACTATAGGAATTGATGATATTACAATAAGAATAAGTCCAAGTGAAACTCAGGTTGAAGAATTTAAGCATATTAAAAGTTTTCCGATTCCACCTAATTTAAAATAATCTTATAAAAACTTAAAGCAGTAGATGGATTTTTCCTTCTACTGCTTTAAGTTTTAGTGAGAAAAGGTTATAAGTTTAAATTACTATCTATCTAATTATATTCATCATTATTAATTTGAGAACGTTTGTGTACCCATGATTTTCCCATTTCCTTGAATAACACCTATACCAACTTTATTATATGAAGAGTTCATCATATTCGCTCTATGACCTGGTGAATTCCACCATTGATTGAATAATTCAACCGCATCATATGTATTATATGCAATATTTTCTCCTGTTGATGTGTATTTATATCCTATTGTCTGTAACCAGTTTACCCACTTTGTTCCGTCTGGATTTGTATGGCTGAAGAAGTTGTATTGTATCATATCATCACTCTTATATCTAGCCACTTGTAATAATGTATTATCCATAGTTAATGGTTTTAAACCAGCTGCAGTTCTCTTAGCATTCATTAATTCAAGGATTTTTTGTTCAGCACTAGCTTGTACACTTATTGGATATTTTGTCGGTAACTTCGGTAATCCTGTTACACTGATTGTAGTTACAGCTTTAGATGTACTAGCTGTTGTTGTAGTTGTGTACGGGCTAACTGTTGCTGCTGATACTCCTAATGATGAGAAACTTGCCATAGTTGTAGCTGCAATAACTGCCGTTACCATCTTTTTACATAAATTCTTTCTCATTAGTTTTTCTCTCCTTTTAACTATCTTTTATTTGACCTCTTAATTTTTCATATAAACAATAATCATTTAATTAATAATTGTTTTTAAAGTTTGTTGTTTTCGAGTGAGGTCATGTCTCTATAATAACATCTTTTCGACATTATTCAACATAACATTCTTCTGATTAATCCCTTTAAACAATATTAACTCTATAACCCTTGATTATGTTTTCGTATAATCCGTTATACGTTATGATATAACTTAAACCATTACACTGTAAGGCCTAGTCCCCTATCTTCTGATATCTATCTACATACGCAAACTTTAAAGTTCCAGTTCTTCCATTACGCTGCTTGCTTATGATCCATTCAATTATTCCTTTATCTTCGGATTCTGGCCGATAATAATCATCTCTATACATAAACATCACTAAATCTGCATCTTGTTCAATATTTCCAGATTCTCTCAAATCTGAAAGCATAGGCCTTTTATCACTTCTTTGTTCTACAGCTCTTGATAATTGACATAAGAGGATAACATTCACATCTAATTCTTTTGCTAAAGCTTTAAGCCCCTTTGTAACTTCTCCTATTGCCAAATCTCTAGTCCCTCTTTCTGGAATGTTCATTAAAGTTAAATGGTCTATTATTATTACATCTAATCCATGAGCTTGCTTTATGGCTTTTGCTTTTGCCTTAATTTGAAGCAGTCCTTGGTTTGAACTACAATCTGTGAATACTTTATTTCTCTTTGCTAATTCATTAGACATCATTGTAATTTTTAAAAAATCATTATCGCTTAATTTCCCAAATCTTAATTTTTCAGCTTCAATATTTGCATTGTAAGACAACCTTCTTATTCCAAGAGATTCCTCTGTCATTTCTAATTCTGATAAATACACAGTGTACCCATTCTTACCTAGTCCATCCATTATATTTAATGCGGCTAATGTTTTTCCCATAGATGGCCTGCCAGCTATTATGACTAATTCTCCTTTTTGCAATCCTCCAGTTCTCTTATCAAAAGTAGTAAATCCAGTTTGCATCCCTGGTATTTCTCCGCCCTTTTTATACCTATTTTCTATTTCTGTTAATGTCTTTACCATTAGATCACTATCACTGAATATCGAACTTTTATTTTTTATGTCATTTGCTAAATTTTCTGACATTTTGCTTATAGCATCAGCAGGTGTAGAATTTTCATCATACATACACTTTATAGTTTTTGATAATTCTTTAATAGCTTTTCTTCTATAGGACTTGTCCTTTAAAATCTTTATATATTCTTTTGCTTTTATTGGCAGTCCACCTATAGCTATATCAGTTATATAGGTTATTCCACCAGCCCTTTCAAGATTATTTTTGCCTATCTCATTTACTAAAAGTGTAATATCAATATCCTTCCCTTCGGCAAATAGCTTACATATAGCAGCATAAATAATTTGATGTGATGCTTGATAAAAATCTTCTACTTTAACTTCATTAATTATTTCCGCTAATATTTTATTGTTATAGAATATCCCGCTTAATATCTCCTGTTCACACCTAATATTATTTGGGAGTGTTTGTATATTATCTAAGTTCATGCTACCCCTCCTACCTCATATATTTAATTGGATAGTTAGCTTTAATTAACTTCCATTCATCTTAATTGTCTAAGACACTGTCTCCAAAATCTTTATAAGCACCAGCATTGGCTCTTTGCACTGCTGCTTTCTTATCTCTTCCATCTGCTTTCCAGTTTTGCAATATAGCCAATAAATATTGATAATTTATCTTACCTCTTTTCATGGATTCTGTGGCTGCATCTATCAGCCATTTAGCTGAATATACTTTAATATCTGCTGCTATAAATTCCATAAACTTAGGCGACATGGTAAATCCACATTTTTCAAAATGTTTAAAAACTTCATTGTTAGAATGGACAACTATTGGCAGGCTTTTTATATTATCCTTAACTAAACTGCTCTTATCTCTCTCTAAATTACTCTTATCTATACTAATCTCATCTAATCTTATCTGAGTATCCGTTTTGTATACAGATTGAATACAACTTTCTGAACCATTAATTTTCCCCAGTGTATAAGCTTTATTTTCTTTTAATGACAACATAGATTTTTCTTCTCTATAAACAGTTTCCTTATATCTGTCCTTTTGAATATAGTTGTGAATTCGCCAATGCTTTATAACAATTACGCCACTCTCAAAAATAATCACAAATTTTTTAGCTATTAGTAGCTTTAAATCATCCTCACCGCACCCTATCATTCGTTGTATTTTCCTTGGATTATTTATAAAACCATCATCATCTGCTCTCATTGATAAATGAAAATATAAAGTCTGCGTTGATAAAGGCATATCTAAAAATGCATCACTATCAATTATCGTCTTAGAAAACATACGTTTATCTGCCATAATTTCACTCCTTGCTGAATATTTGTAAAGATGTGTATTTAGAGTTATGTGGTAACTTACCGAAAGAACTGGTACTCTATTGTTTCGGTTTCTAGAGAATTCAGCTGTGGATTTCTACCAGCAGAAGTTGTACCCATTTCTGCATGCTCCCCATAATTCAATGTGACAAGCAGTAAATGCAACAACTTCTGCTGAAGAAATACCTACAGCCCAATTCTCAATGAAACACTGCACAAAAGAGTACCAGTTCTTTCTGGTGTAGAGTACATCTCAAAGTATAAATCTAGTTCAAGATTCGTTTACCTATATAGATAACAACTTAAACTATGTAATATCTGACAACCAGAAATGAGTGATATACTTTTGCAGAATATTTCATTGGCAATTTTGATGGATGTGATTCTTTGGCTATAAATTGTTCCAAATGTACTTGTTCAAAAAGTGAGAATCGAAAAGTGAATATCCAAATTTTACATTTGGGTATATGAACCTTCTCTGTGAGCGTTTGTTATTTGAGGCTAGCACTTTGAGTGCAACTTTATAGCCTTAGAACCACCAATCAGGATTGCCCAAAAACTGTAACAAAAGTATATTACTTATTTCGGTGAGGTATACGCATAAGTATAGATTTATCAGAATGGCTCGTCCACTATTTCTACATGTTTATCTGCTCCGTTATTAACTTCTTCCACTGAAAGATCAGTAATTTCTTGATTGGAGTTATTATTGATTTCTTCTTTAACTTCATCCAGTGTTGATTCAATAATATCTTCATGAGTATATTCATTGGTGCGGGTTATTGACTCTATTAATAAGTCACTATCATCACTAGTACACACGAAATTCTTGCATGCCTTATTTATCACTGTTTCTTTAGCCATTTCATGTGCAAAATTTTTGTGAGCACCACTTTGCCCTTCTGACTCACCTTGATTCCATGAACTTTTAATTTGATTAATATTCATTATTTCAACGTAATTTAAATTATCTTCCTTTACTACAACTGCATAGGCACCTTTGATTTTGTTAGTATCAATATTTTCAAACTTTTGCTCATGCCTCTTTATCTCTTTAAGTCCAGTTTCTAAGTTTAGTTCATATGAAAATTCATCTCCTTCGTATAATACATTTGCAAATACATTTCTAACGCCTTTTAATCTCTTTGTTGCTGCTATATTTCCTAAATATGATTTCGTAAGTTGAAGTTTTCCATCAAATTCTATGAAGCAACATTGCTTTTTAGCTGGGCTTAGGCCTTGAATTATCATGTCCAATAATGTATTTATAATGCTTGTTTGACTGCAGCTTTGTAATAATGGTTTCTTTTCTTTGTCTAATGTTTCACTTAAAATTGAGTAGGCACTTTTAAGAACATTTGAATAATTATAATTAGGTGACATTGTTATATCTCCTGCCCCTTCTAATGCTTCAATTCTGCTTAACACCTTTTCTGTAATATTTTTTTCCTGAACTGACGCTGCATTGTTATTTTCCATTATGAAGCCACCTCAACTTTCAATTCTTCATTTAAACTAACTACTAATCTAATTAATTGACTGTCTGTATGAATTATTTGATTTATGGATTCTGCATTATCAATAAAGACTGGTGCATAAACTCCGTAGTGTTCACATAAAGTGTTTAATATACTGAGTCCAGCATTCATTTTACTTGCAGTATTTGCATCACTAAATGGAACTCCATTTATAAGAGCTTCACAGGTTTCACTTAGTCCTCCATTTATTTGGTTTTCAAATAATTTAAATGTTACTGCACCTTTGAATTTCTTATTGATACTATCTTCTAGCAGCTCAACTTTTGTTCTTATAAACTCTTCGCTAAGATAAAGCTTGCCTTCAAGTTCTGCAATTTTAATTTGCAGCTTCTTCTCTTCTTGATTAAGTGCTTCCATTCTTTTTTTCAAATCTTCATTAACATCTTTCTTACCTAAGGTAATATTTATTTCTTCTAATTCATCTTGGAAAGTTTTCTTTTTTACTTTATGTTCACTATTGTCATTAAGTTTAAACTTGTCCATTTCAGCCCGTATTGCATTAATTTGAGTTTGCAATTCTTCTTCGCCTTCAAATTTTATTATTTGGGGATGTGTTAATAGCTCTTTTTCCTTCTCAAGTTTTTCTAGATCTGTATCAAGATTAGATTTTTGAGCTTCTAATTCAATTACTTTTAGACGTAGTGATTCTGCATCATTTTCATTATTCTTAATTTTTTCCGTAAATTCTATTATGTCTGCAGCTGCTTTTTTACCTTTAGTTGTGATTACTGCTAAAACATTTTCTTTTGATTTATTAAATTTAAATAATGCATCAGCTTTAATTTCTTGAATTTTATCTACATCATATTCCCTGCCGCAATGAGGACAAGAAACTAGTTCAGTATCAAATTCAAATATCCTGTCATACTCAAGGTGGTATTTATTAAGTAAAGTTTGTTTTTCTGACTTTAGTTTTTCTAATTCTTCTTTTGCTGATTCTATATAATTAAAGATTCTTTCTCTTTTACTTTCAAAGTTTTTTATATTAAAAGCAGCATCTTGAATTTTATTCCTAGTTTCATTGATTTTATTTTGAATATCATTTAATGGTTTAACTGACTCTAAATGTGCCCTATTTCTTTTCTCACTAAGCTCGTCTGTTAGTTTGAATAATTCTTCCTGCAATTTTAATTTTTCTTCACTAGCCTTGCTGCTATCTGCAATTTGTTCATCAAGAGAATTTATATAACCCAAAATAACTTCTTTTCTAAGCTTAAGTGCAGCTGCATCAATTACTTTTATATTGTTATTACATTCATCAATCCTAGCTGGAATAGACCTAACTTCTTCCTTAAGCTTTGCAAGACTTGCTTTAACTCTTTTATTAAAGTTATCAACGCCATCTGTAAGTAATGGTAATAGCACCTTAAGCTTTGAATTATAGTTGATTACCTTTTCGTCAGTTATGTCACCTATAATATCTAAAAGAATTTCCCTTTGCTTTTGCCAATTCATGTTAGGAAAATATAAGGGACTTGTAATCATCTTAAATAAGTTTTCATCTATTATTCCATTAATAATTGCCTGATATTCTTTTTGTTTAACTGGAATTTCATCCACATCAAAATCAGTTGTACAGCCCTTAAACTCCTTTTCAGCCTTTCCATTAGGTTTAACCCAACGTTCTTTTAAAGTTCTTTTCAATGTTTTGTGAGTTCCATCTATATTTAAAACTAACCTTACTGAATGTTCTAAGCCATGAATTACATTATTGTCAGGATCTAATGTCTGTATTTCAAAATCGCTTCTGCCATGTGAATCCTTTCCAAATAATGTCCACATGAAAGCATCAAATACAGTTGATTTTCCTGTTCCATTTTCTCCTAATATTGTTGTTAAGGCTGCAAAATTTATTGTTAATTCCTTAATTCCCTTGAAATTTTTTAGAATCAATTTTTCAAGTTTAATTTTCATTTTCATCCTCCAATAAACTTTTAAATTTACCTATGCAGTTTTTACAAAGTATAATTCCATCTACTTCCTTTAAATCGCTTTTTACCCTTTTACAGCAACTGCATCCTGAGGAATATTTCTTAATTGTTACTGAATCATTCTCCACAAAAAATTCAACTCTATCCTCTTCATTCCAGTTAAGTTGTCTTCTTAATTCTTTTGGTATAACCACCCTCCCTAATGTATCAATTGGTCTTGTCACTCCAGTTACTTTCATTCTTTCATTCCCCTTTTTTTAAATTTATAATCATGTAAATTTCTATTTCTTACATTTTCTCTAAGTTTCTCAAACTCTTCATTAATATGTTTTATTAATTTTTCTTTTTTAGTCTAATATTTGATTTCCTGAATATAGATATCAAATTTACGAATTTGATTTATAATTTCGGTAAGTCACCACACAACTCAAGATTCACATTCTTCAATTTCTCTAAAATTTGTTTTGCTATCTCTACACCATACTTAGCTACTATTGCATCTGCTAAAATATGATGATATTCTCTTCTCATTTCATCGGTTATAATTCCTTTAACTTCTACTATAATTTCTCTATTTCTTTTCATATTAATCACCTACATAGAAATTCATAGTATTGTATTCATTTGTAAATAAATTTGATACAAATTATTTAGGCAGATGGACTTGTTATATTTTTATCGTGCCTTAGTACAAGCTGTTTCTTTCAGTAAACTCTCTTCTAGCAGTTTCTTAATAATATATACTTGTCCTTTTCCAGTTACTTTTGTAGTATGATAAGTAAAAGTTTTTTCTTTAGACGTCCTGCAGCCTTCAACAATTTCAAAGTGTCCTTTATCTATAAATTCCTGCTTAGGTTCTGTTGTATTTTTAAAGATCATTTTCCAATCTCTAAGCTTTTGCCATAATCTTTTTTCTCCAATAATTATTCCTTGCTTACATGCTATCTTTGCAACTTCTCTGACCAATAAACTATTTTCAGAAATGGCAATTTGATTAATAAATTTGCTTTTATCCTCTAACTCAACATCTTTAGCTATTATAATTTCATCTTTTTTTAATATAGTGTTTTGAGATATTTGTAGTGCTCTTGCCATTATTTCAAAATCACTCATATTCTCATTTACTGGAATATATCCTCCTGTTATTCTTATCTGCCTAAGAACTGCTTTAACTTCCTTTTTGAATTTCTTAGCTATCACTTTTCTGCTTTGCATTAAAACTTCATATAAGCCATCTTCTTTTAAATAAAGCTTGTTTCCACCACTATTACTATTTGTAATAGTCACTTTTTCGTCATCATCAATAGAAATTAACATTTTTGAAACGTTGTAATAGCCTTCACTTGTTTTTGAATAATCAATCCATTCTGCTACATCTTTAGCTAAAAATAATGGGTTTTCTGCGCTGCCATAAACTTTAAAGTCTTTTCCTAAAAGCTGTTGCTCTCTAATAACCTGTAAGTTTTTCACTCTTTCTCCTCCTACCACTTAGAATATTTTCTTAGGAACTGGACAAAATAACCTCATATAGTATTCAATAAGTTTACCTCATGAGCAAAAAAAAGCTGTTCTATTGGCACATTTAAGTAATCAGATATCTTTTTAGATTCATCAAGTGAAAATTTAGTTTTTCCAGTTTCTTTATTGCTATAAGTTGTTAATGTAATTCCTAATATTTTTGCAATTTTTTCTTGCTTAATACCTTTTAACATTCTATAAGCTTTCAATGTTTTATTTGCCATTCTATTAACACCCCCTTGAGTAAACTTTTTGTTTACCGAACATATTAATATCATAGTAAACTTTTCGTTTACTGTCAACAGCTTTTTTATAAACTTATTAAAATTATATTCAATTTGTTTACTCGTGTTTTATAAAGTCAACTAAATGTTTATAATTAATTACATAAGAAAGTTAAGACACATGAAAATAACTGACAAGTCCAATGGATTTATTATTTATTTGAAAGTGCCTAAATATAGGAGTGAGAAATATGAGTAATACTCTTAATGAACGAATTAAAGAAAGAAGATTGTTATTAGGATATAATCAACCAGAATTAGCTAAAATAATGAATGTCAGTAAACAAACTGTTTCTAACTGGGAAAATGGAAATAGAACCCCTGATGCTGAAACGCTGTCTAAGTTAAGTGATTTATTTTCCGTATCCGTTGATTATCTTTTAGGAAAAACAGATATAGTTGCATCTCCAACTGTTGATGGATTAGATCTAGAATTAACTAAAAAAGATGAGAAAGATATAGAAAAAACTTTAAATAAAACTCTTGAAATGTTAGAAAAGCAAGAAGGCCTAATGCTCTCAGGAGAACTTATAGACGAAGATGACTTTGAATTAATTAAAGCAGCTATTCAAAATGGACTTGAATATGCTAAAAAGGTAAATAAAAAGAAATTTACACCGAAAAAATTCAAAAAATAAAAATGGTAATGGTCAATAATTGGGGGTATTTATTTGAATAAAATTATCAATAAAAAGGTCGCTCAGCTAAAGAAGAAATATCACACGAAAAATCCATTTGAACTTTGTGAATATCTTGGAATAAAAATTTTATATGAGAATCTTGGTAAAAATATAAATGGGTTTTATCAAGCTGCTCCTCGTAATAAAATAATTCACATTAATATAAATTTAGATGAATCTTCAAGATATTTCACATGTTCACACGAATTAGGACACGCTCTCTTCCACAGCAAACTTAACATATTGTTTTTAGAGAAAAATACTTTTATCATTAAAAACAAACTGGAAAATGAAGCTGATTTTTTTTCAGCTAATTTAGCTATTGATGATGATGAATTAAAAGGCGATAATTTCGAAAATATGACTATTGAACAAATAGCCGCACAGCTCCATGTGCCTATAGAATTATTAAAATTGAGATTAAAGCATATCTCAAAATTAGTAACTAACCACTAAGCAGCTCCCCTACTATGTAATCCTTTTATATTTGACATTTAAGTCTAGAATATTTAAGTATTTTTTTTATTAAATTATAATGGAATTTTATTGCTTGTAAGTAAATTTTTAAATCATTATGTATTAACAGGTAGTCTAAACTTAAGTTAAAACCTGACTACCTGTTTTTAGAGTATCTATCAATGATTTAATCTAACATAGGTATTTTTTAATATTGTTATGGAAGCCATCTGAATAGTTAATCCATATGCATTTGATATTACTCCTGCTGGATTTACTGTAAACTTTTCTTTTGTAAATGAATCAACTTGATATAAAAAACATATTTAAATTTATAAATATTGTCTATGTCTGTCTAATAAAATTAAAATTTTAGGCTCTGTTAAAAAATAATGTTGAAAATTAATCAATAAGAAAATGTGAAAAGATAGTTGAAATTAGCATACCTACATCATTTTATTGGAGGCACAAAATTTTAGACGCTATTAGAACAAATTAAGCGTGGTAAGCATAAAGAAGGTATATATCATATACAACACATTAACGCATTTCATAGCAAACTAAAAAAATGGATGGATAATTTTAATGGTGTTGCAACTAAATATCTTGCTAATTATATGTATTGGTTTAAATGGTTAGAAGTCTTTAATACAGAGAAAGATACTGTTAAAAGTAAAAATCTATTGGTACAGTCTCATGCTTGTCATTCTGATACTAAATTAAAGGATTTTAGATTTAGAGAGGAAATTTATATATAGTTATACTAAGTATTTGAATATTTGCAGTTATGTAGTATATAATTAAACAAATGGACAATTGTAAATTATGATGAATTAGATAGAGGTGGAGTGAAATGAACTGGAATGGTATACTACCAGTTTTAACTGGGGTAATTTATTTAATATATTCTGTTTTAGTTAGAGATAAAGTTAATTATAAAAACAGAAGATTTAGTAGAAGAAACGAAATGACAATCATAAAATTAAATGAATTTTTGAGGTTACAGTTGAATTTTTCGGTATTAAGTTCCATATGTTGTATGATATCTGGAATGTTAATAATAATATTCAATCTTAATGATTTATTTATTTTGGTAGTGCCTATAGTATTCGGTCTGATGGATTTTTTATTAGTAGTAAAAAGTAAACTGAAGGGGTATGTATACTATAAATAATATATAATTGAGGGTTAGATTAAGTCGTATCTTTCTACAATGGTGAAATAATGGAACTCTTGAAAAGGAGTTCCATTATTATATGCTATATTATCAACACTATTTGTTAATATAGCTAAATTTTATTGATAAATACATACCCCACTACTTAATGAATTTCTAAAATTACTTTCATAAGATTCTTACTCATTACCGCAACGCTTTTACTTGGTCTTGTCAAATACTCCGCCCTCCTTTCTTGAAATTCAAATAATTTTGAATTTAAAAACACATCATTCATTTAGAATGATGTGTTTTGGAGTTGATACACAAGTTGAGAATATTATGCATGAATCTTGGTACCGGAAATGTTTATTAGGCATAGAACTTTATTCTTTAATAACTGGTATCCAAATTTCGCTTTTGTAGTCAGTTGCACTCAAATCACCTTTTGAGTACCACTCCACTTCTGGCGCTTCTGCATGCTTATAACCAGATGTAGGAAACCATTCTGAAAAAATCCTTCCCCAAATTTCTGCCATAGCTGTAGGCATAGGACCGGTTATTTCAAATATCGCCCATGTAAGAGATGGTATTTCAAGTTCACACAATGTTTCGGGACAGCTTTTTTTCGTTGTGGTGGCGATATAGTAGTCAGTTGTATTGTCATCATACATTCCACTGTATACGCCTAATAAACCATATGGTTCAGTGTCCCCCAGTCCAGCGATTTGCTCAAATGTGTCTGATGAGGTCTCACTCCACATCCTTCCGATGTTTTCACCTAAACCTTCAATATGCGAAAACCTTTTCTTTACACCTACAATAGTAAACGAATCTTTTTGCTCAATTCTGTAGTTCATTTCAACCACTCCTTTTAATATTTGGATTCTTAGAAAGCATAATCGTAATTCTTGTTTTATACAAAGGATTTTCCATCATCTGAATAACTTTATGCATTTTGAACCACCCCAGTAACTTATACAAAATGATTTTTATCCATTACCTTTATTCCTTCATCTAATTATGATTTATACATAATTAACTATTATGCATAAATTATAACATATTTCGTAATTTGTGTATTATCAAAATTTCATTTAGGGAAAACTTTGTAACTAGTAAAGAGCTGTGTGGTGTCAATCAATCCAATAAAAAATCCCCCAATAATAGGGGGGATATAAACCAATTGTAAATGATAGCCCCCTCCTCTTATATTTGGTGGGGTTCCCAGATCACCATCATTATTATTTGAATTTGTTACTTCATCTAATATTAATGCTGAAGATATTTTCACTAGCCATTTATCTCCGTTCTCTAAAATATCGTTTGATGCTACATCCTCAAGCCAATTAAAAATTTCAAGTGAAACTTGTTGCGTTTTTATCCCTGCTTTCTCAATTATTGCAACTGAATATTTTGTTCTTTGAATTGCCTCTAACATTTAAAATTTCATTTAACCGAATTCGCCAATCAAATTAGTTGCATAAGAAACTAATTTGTGGTATTTTAATATTAGTTGCAAAGGAAACTAATATTATAAAGGAGAGAACATTCATGGAAAAAGATAAACAAAAAGACAACGTTCTTTGGACAAAAAATTTCGTTATTATCAACGTCATAAACTTATTAATATTTTTCGGATTTCAAATGTTATTACCTACACTTCCGATTTATGCAAAAAAACTTGGAGGGACAAACTCTGTCATTGGATTAGTAACTGGAGCATTTGTAGTATCTTCAGTAATAATTAGACCAATCTCAGGATTACTTCTTGATAAATTAGGCCGACAAAAGGTGTTTTTAGTTGGATTATTTATATTTATTATATCTGTATTTTCTTATTCACTAGTTCCATTTATTAGTGCAATTCTTATACTACGTTTTATCCATGGCTTTGGATGGGGTGCAGTAAGTACAGCTTCTAATACAATTGCTTCTGATAATATACCAAAGGATCGTTTTGGAGAAGGTATGGGATATTTTAGTTTGACAAGTAGTTTAGCTATGGCAGTAGCTCCTACGATTGGACTATTTGTAATATCAAAATATAACTTTCAAATTCTATTTCTAGTATCTACCCTACTAGCGGTGCTTGGAGGCATTGTTGCTTTTAAATTAGAATACAAAAAAATTGAGAATAAAGAGCAAACTAAAACAAAGACCTCCTTGTATGAAAAAGTATCTATAAATCCTTCTATTATAGTATTTTTTATAACAATAACTTATGGTGCATTAACCAGTTTCTTACCTCTTTATGCTTCACAAAAAGGCATAGAAAACATTGGAGTTTTCTTTACAGTCTATGCAATATCCTTATTCATATCTAGACCAATATTCGGTAAAATAATAGATAAATTAGGTTTTGACTATGCGATCATTCCAGGTTTTATATGTGTGATTATATCAATGGCATTGTTATCTGAGGCTTCAAATATCAGCATGTTTTTAATCTCCGCATTTATTTACGGAATAGGCTTTGGAGCAACTCAATCTAGTTTACAGACAATGGCAATGACTGGGGTTCCACCTTCGCGTTTAGGTGCTGCCAATGCTACATTTTTTACTGCATTTGATTGTGGTGTAGGATTAGGTGCAGTAATTTTAGGAGTAGTTTCAGCAAACGTTGGATATGCTCAAATGTATCTTTGGGCAAGTGGATCAGCTATTATAGCTTTTATTCTTTATTTTATTATTGGTAGAAAAAGAAAACTTCAAAGTAAATCATTGAAACTATAATTATTTATCTATATAATTTAAGATGGTTTTATCCGATAGCTAGCATCCGTAACACTCCCTTTTATTTAAGCGGGAGATAACGGCTGCACGCTCATGGACAAGGTGCCCCTTGAGGGTATAAGTTCAACTAAATTAAGCTGGAGTTAAAACTCCACCTGAAAAGTTTCACTTTATAGGAAACTAATGTAAAGGAGATAAGTAAATATGGAGAACATTAGTAAACTTAATGCAGCAATTTATAGAAATGCTCAGAGTATAATAAATTCAAAGCTTATAGATTTAAATATTAGAAGCGGTCAACATGATTTTTTATATGTGATTTCAAAAAATGAAGGTATAAGTCAGAAAGAATTAAGTGAATTTCTGTATGTGGGTAAATCAACTACTGCAAAAGCAGTTAAAAATCTAATAGAAAATGATTATGTAAAAAGAGTTCAAGATGAAAGTGATAAGCGTATTTATAGATTATATTTAGCAGCGGAAGGAAAAAAAGTCATTCCTAAAATAGAATCAACATTTTTAGAATTAGTTGCTATTTTTTCTAAAAACTTATCAAAGGAAGAAGAAGAACAAACAGTTATTATTCTAAAAAGAATCCTCCATACCATTTCTGAAGAAAAAAATAAAATAAATTCTGATATTGATTAATTTATAGATTATTTCATCTTTTGCAAATGTACATAGATAAACAAACTATGACTTAGACTTATGCATATAGCCCACCCCACCCCACAACCACCTGTAAACAGTTATTTAAGCCACATACAGATAATTGTGGGGTTTATGGTGCAGGCGAAGCTTGACCTTTGAAATCCACTATAAACAAAAGAAGGTTTATATTTGTGTGATGAAGATGAAACTTCTCCGTTTTAAATTCACAAAACTCACAATCCCCGCTTGGGGATTTTTTTTATAGATAAAATGAATATGTATTTTAAAACATATTAAAATCCCATTTCCAGGTTAACCAATTCTTAACTTTTTATTTGTTATACTGTACTCACAGGTTGCAACACTGATAAAAAATCTGGAGGTAATTATTATGTTAAATAGAAAAATAAAAAAAATAGGAACTTTAATGTTGACTTTAGCAGCACTTTCAATGGGAGGGCAAACAGTTTTTGCAGCATCCCAAGAAAATATTCAAGTTGCTCAAGAGGGAAAGACAACAGTTACTTTTGATGGTAAGGATGCAATTGCAAATAAATTAGTGAAAGATGGTGTGATAATAAGAAATTATGGCGATAACTCTAATTCAGAAATTACTATGGCTCGAACAACAAATGATGAAGAATTTATAAAATACATTAAAGAATTAATAACAAAGGATACTAAAATTATTGACAAAGCAAGTGGAAAAATGGTTAATGCTTCAGATGCAGATTTAACTAATAAAGAAACATTAGATGAAATAATAGATGAATTAATTAAAGAAGGTAAGATTGTAAAAGCAGATGCAGCACAAAGCATGGAAGCAGGAACTACTGAAGCAAGAGCAATAAATGATGGGAAGATTGCAAAGGCCGTTGAAATTCAGAAGACAGAGAACGGAGATATAAAAATTGAGAAGTGTTAGTAAAAGAAGGTAATATTGCGGGAGCTACTAATACTTAGATAATAAAGATGCAAACTTTGAGTTAACAATAGAAAATAATTAATTATGCAAAAGTATGAAATAATGAATATATAAGATTTATAATATTTACTTCTAGCCTTTAGGCAGCAGCATAATATGATAATCGAAATATAGAATAGATGATATAGCAGTTCCCTTAGAAGAACTGCTATATTTAGTTTAATGTTTAAAAAAAATGATAATATTGTTGCATTATATTATAATGTAAGTATTAGTTTAAACTAAAAAAATACTGTATAAATCTAAAAAAGTTTACAAAACATGCTGTAGCAACAAGGATGTTAGTAGTTTTGGCTGATTTCTTAACTATTTCTTAACTATAATATTATTATAATGGAATTAAGTATTTTACTATGTGTATGGAGGAAACTATGAAAATATTAATTATAGAAGACGAATTATCCTTACAAACAGCTCTAAAAAAAGGATTTACAAAGCTATGTTATGCGGTTGATACTGCTTCCAATGGTAAAGAAGCATTGGAAATGTATTATAGTGCTACATATGATTTAATTATATTAGATTTAAATCTTCCTAGAATTGATGGTATCGATGTTCTAAAAGAAATACGTAAAGAAAACATTGAAATTAAAGTTATCATTCTATCTGCAAGAAGTGAAGTAGAAGATAAAATTATAGGATTAGATCTAGGAGCTAATGATTACATCTCGAAACCCTTCCATTTTAAAGAGTTGGAAGCTAGAGCTAGAGCATTACTTAGACGTAGTTTTATCGTGAAAGATACAAAAATTACTTGTAGTCAAATTTTAATTGATACATCGTTAAAAAAAGTCTTTTTTAATGAAAATGAAATTGAGTTAACTAAAAAAGAATATGCAATATTAGAATATCTTGTTATTAACCAAGGTTCTGTAGTAAGTGGCGAGGATTTAATAGAGCATATATGGGATAGAGAAGCGGATTTATTTTCTAATGCATTTAAGGTTCATATTAATTCTTTAAGAAAAAAACTTCCAGAAGGTATGATTAAGAATATAAGGGGACAGGGTTACTATGTGGAATAAAATATCCTTAAGATTAAGACTAACTTTTTTGACAGGAGCTATTTTAACGGGAATATGCATAATTTTAACAACCATCTCGGTTTTTAATGCTGAAAGGAATTTTGCTGTACCAATTGATTATATAAATAATCCAATTGGATATAAGGAAGCTGCAGATTCTGTATTTATATATTCAGCATCTGACCAAGAAAGAAAAGAACCAGAGGGAGCACTGATAATTGCTGGCAATTATGGAGAAACTGCAACTTTTGTACCAGGAAATTCAGAAAAAGTATATGATCAAGATGGAAAAGAATTAGAAAGAGCGTCAGCAATAAGTGCAGTGCGGGCAACTCAATTGTTTGAGACTTCTAAAACTGGATTTGCAAAAGAAAGTTTAGCTTACATGATTGCAATTATTTTGGGAGGAGCATTTTTTGTATGGTATGTAGCAGGAAGTGCATTAAAGCCAGTAACAGCACTTAGCGAAACCGTTGAAAGTATTGATGAAAATAACCTCA
This sequence comes from Clostridium chromiireducens, assembly GCF_003575225.1. Lineage (NCBI taxonomy): Bacteria > Bacillati > Bacillota > Clostridia > Eubacteriales > Clostridiaceae > Clostridium > Clostridium chromiireducens. Next base: position 448,199 of record NZ_QXDJ01000003.1, read on the forward strand.
ATATAACACTTCCCTTTCCAGAAAGTAAAGATGAGATTGCAAAGCTTACTACATCATTTAATCGTATGCTTCAAAAAATTAATAAATCATATGAAAGTCAAAAAAGATTTTCACAAAATGCAGCACATGAATTAAAAACACCATTATCTTCTATGCTAACCAATATAGAAGTGATGGAATTAGGCGAAAAAGCAGCTACAATTGAGGAGTATAAAGAAACATTTTCTGTCCTAAAGCAAAATGTTGAGAGGATGAGTACTTTGGTTGCTGATTTGTTAACATTAAATGCGTCTGCAAATGAGAACGATGTTTGTGAGATTTCGAGTGGTAAATTTTTTAAAGATATTTTAAATGATTATTCTGATAATATAAAGGAAAATCATTTAAATATCTCAGTAAATGGAGAGATAAACTTTAAAGGCAACAAATTTTTATTTGAACGAGCTTTTTCAAATATAATTCAAAATGCAGTTCGATACAATAAGAAAAATGGCCAAATTACAATTGAGTGCAATACTAATGAAATTATTATATCAGATACAGGCATTGGAATCCCTAAAGATGAAATTGACAATATTTTCGAACCATTTTATTGTGTAGATACTTCTCGTTCCAGAGTACTGGGAGGAAGTGGTTTGGGACTTGCTATTACGAAGCAGATTTTTGATAAATATAATATTCAAATTAATGTTGAAAGTGAACTAAGAAAAGGAACTAAATTTAAAATTACTGGATTCTAGATAATAACTGAGAACGTATAATATTTTTAGCAAGTTCAGTCATTCTTCCTTTACAAATATCCCCAGGGGTGCTTCTGAAGTCCGAAGGGCTGAAGTTGCTAAAAGAACAAGCGCTCACAGAGAAAGTTCGAGAATCCAAATGTAAAATTTGGACTCTCACTTTTTAAACAAGCACATTTGGAACAACTTTAAGGAAACTCGACTCGCTTCACTCCCTGAGTAAGTTCAATTCACCAAATCGTAGATTTGGAATTTCACTTAAGAATCACAACCATCAAAATTCCCAATGAAACATTTCACAAAAGTATATTACTGATTTCTAGTTGGGATATATTTTAAAGTTTAAGTATGGTTTATGATTGTGCTATCTATAAGCCTTCCCCGCCCCACAACCACCTGTAAACATACATTTAAGTCATATACGAGAACTACAAAAATTGTTTATAAATAGGTGAATCTAAAGATTCAAGCCTAGGAATGGATATCCCGAGTCTTCGTGCTTCAGCAAGAGTATCGCGTACAAATATTACATTGCTTTCAGCTTTTAGACTTTCACTCCCACTAGCACTTCTCATTATTTCTCTCGGTAAATTCCCTTTTGCTAATGCTAATTTCATTACAAAAGCTACAAGGCCTGCAGGTAAATTTACTGCAAAATTTGTTAATGCACTAACCTTAGATCCTTTAGCATCCATCAATGATATAAGTTCCCTTAATCTTAAGGTAAAATCCTTAAGAGCATTTGTAGAGTCAAACAGATTATTTAAAGAGCCTACTTTTGAAGCTGCAGACATCATACTTGCATTACTTATGAAGTGGAACCATAGCCAATTACGCATATCTTTCTTTTCAGATATACCAAAACCTGCTTTTTTAAATAAGCGATTTACTTTATCATACCTGTTTCTATTTGTACTATCATCAATAAATCCCATAAAGATGTTTTTCATAAATCCACCATCTAATGTGTTTTTATTTATAAAAGATCCGCCGGCTCCAGGGAATCCCCAAACAACTTGTTCCTTTGGAATTGATCCAATTGAATCTAATGGTTCATCAATAATATTATTAAATAGTAAAACGGTTGAATTATTAACACGTGGCTCTAAATAACTTATGACATTACTTAGCTGATTGTGATTTACGCTAATCATTATTAAATCAAAATCATGGTTAGATGACAGTTCTTCTATCATTTTAATTTTCCAAGCTTTATTTACGGAATCACCCTTTTTATTCTTTCTACCATCTAATATTTTTAAGTTGACTATATCTCCATAATGATCTCTTCTTCCTGGACGAACATAAAATGTTACATCATTGCCTGCTTGTTCTAAAGCCCATCCATATTGAGTTGAAATTACTCCTCTGCCTATTATTAATATTTTCATAATATACCTCCTATTATACATGTGTTGTTTAAAATGCAAGTGTATGTTAATATAATATTTAATTACACACATATCTACAACCAATAGATTTTTTTATGTGTTGTGTAAGCAACATTTTATAAAATCTGTTGTGTTAATAAAGGAGATTAATGATAAATTATGAATGAAAAAGATCCAAGAGCAGTAAGAACAAAAAATTTAATTAAAGAAGCTTTTGTCAAATTACTTGAGGAAAAAGACTTTAAAAATATAACTATTAAGGATATTACAACAAAAGCAACAATTAATAGAGCAACTTTTTATGCTCACTATTTAGATAAATATATTTTACTAGAAGAGCTTGTTATAGATTGTTTTGAAGAAATGTTACCAATAGAAATTTTAAACGCTACAGATTTAAATGAAGAAATTATAAAGGAACTTATTTTCTTCCTTTATGAATACTATATTTCTTTTTATCAAAAGCGTAAAATTGATTCAACATCCATAGCTTCTACTGTAGATAATTTATTAAAATATAAAATAGATAATCTTATTGAAAAAATATTAAATAGTATGGCAATTAGAAATGAGTTAGATTCTAAAGACACAAATATATTAGTCCAACTAATTTCATCATCAGTATATGGTTGTGCTCACTATTGCTATTTTAATAAAAATGATAAAGAATACAATATAAAAAAAACACTTAGCTTTATTATGAATGGGATAAACGCTGTTAAATAAACCCATTCTCTAAATTGATAAGCCGCAGTGCTCAAAGGTAGAACGTAGCATACTAAGCTGCTACTTTATTATTCAAGTTTTTTACATATTATCTCGTAATTTCCTTTAAATTTATCTCCTTCTATAAAAAGATTATATTTGTCGGTTTTCTCTATTTTTATATCCTTTTCTCCCTTTTTCCCTGTATCAAACTCATATATTAAGTTTCCTTGGGAATCAACAAATCTTAGCAATAATTTTCCATCCTTAATAGTTGATTTATAATTAAATCGTATAGTATCCCCTTGATTAAAAGTAATTGTATAAGGAATTTTTGAAGAATCTGTCCATTCTCCATTTGTACTCATACACCTAGTTATTGATGTTGTTTTATTATTTTCTTTTATAACTGTGTAACATGATAATAATGTAATTAATACAAAAAGTATAATGCATACAAAAGATTTTTGATAAGAATTTAATTTCATGATATCCTCCTTTATTAAAATATTGAGATAAAAATATAATCAGTTTTAAAGAATCATGTATTAGTTTCTTAATAAATCATAGATATTCTACAATCATATAAATACTATGCCATCTTTCCTTCTAAAGATCTTATTTTTACCGGCTATATTCCAATAATAAACATAATTTTTAAAGAATACCTTGCTATATTTCTAAGGATTTTCTAAAGATTATTTAACTTAACTTTATTCTTATACCTTGTCTATAAAAAGTGATCTGTCACATAAAAAATATCACTACAGCTTTAAAAATCTTTATCAATAAAAAAGAATTTTAACAATGCTCTGGTGCATTATTAAAATTCTTTTTAAATAATTATAATTTTTTAACCTTGAATTTATCCTTGTCATTTACTATTTTAATATTTAAATTATTTAATACTTTATCTAAACTTTTTATTTGATTAATATATTTTATATTATCTTTTTTAATTACCTTTTCTATCATTTTAATTATAGCTTCTTTTTCTTCAGCTTCTAATTTAATTCTTTTACATATATATTCTCTGTTAATGTGAATTAATGTAGTCCAAATTTGTTCTTCTACTATGTTATTAATATTCATCATAACCCAAGTAAAATCTTTTCTTCTATCTTTTACAGGGTATGCCTCCTTAAAGAATTTTATAAAGGCATCTTCTTCTTTAGGCTCCTTTTCAACTACATATTTACCAAACTGATTTTTTAATTCATTTTGAAGATACATAATAGTATTCGGTTTAACTTTATCTGACATCTTCTCAATATTATCATAGATAAAATTATAAGTATCTTGAATCTTTTCTGGGTCAGCTTCACCCTTTTTTAGTATCTTAGAAATATCAATATATTCTAAAATGTTCTTCTTACAATTTAATTCTTTGTTATATAACTTTTCCCATATTTCTTCTGAATTCAGATTTTCTAAGCTTAAGTTTTCTTCCATGCTTACACTCCTTGGTATCTTTTAAGATACTATGTATTAAAATAATTGTACTCGTAAAAATATTTGTATTAATTTATTATAAAGGTACGCGATAATTTTATCACACTAAAATAAAAGGAGCAATTATAATGAATAATTTCTTGAAATTTTATTTTTTCTTTAAGAATCACTTAACTTTTAAATTTAAACATTAGTGGTTCTTCGTTTTTAGCAAGTTCAGTCATTCTTTCTTTACAAAGATCCTCAGGGGTGCTTCTGAAGTCCGAAGGGCTGAAGTTGCTACAAATTAACAAGGAACCGTCAAAAAAATAACTAATAATTATACTTGTATATTTTGTATACTTTACTTGTTATTTTATTTCTGGTTCCTTAATTAAAGTAATCTAATAATTATTCCAATAAATAAATAACCTTCTCATCTTTACCGCAACACTTTTTATATTTTTTCCCGCTACCACATGGACAAGGATCATTTCTTTTTATATCCTTATTTGCCTTTAAGCTAACTACATTTGATTTAATATCATTAGTGGTTGAACCCTTATATCTCCATAATCTAATTTTCTTAACAAATTTATTCATCATACTAGATGCAACATATCTGGCTTCTTCATTTTCAATATTAATTAATTCTATCATTTTATCTACTGCATCTTTAGGTTCATTTTCTTGAACATCAAAAATCAAGTCTTCCATCATAGCTATTAACATGTCTCTATCTACTCTGAACATATTGGTAAACTCTTTATAAAAAGTTTTTCCAGCTTTACTATTATAAACCCAATTTTCTTCTAACATATTTAATAATTCTTCTTTCGAAATCATGGCATAACTCAAATCTTTTTCTGTATCTATATCCTTTAATAGTTCATCAAAATTATCTATTTCATTATTAACAATAAACATTCCTTCTTCTCTATATTCATTGTAGTAATATGTTGCCTCTCTAATTAACTCTTCTAATTTACAATTTTCTATATTTAAATATCTTTCTATTATCTCTTTAGCATCTTTTAGTTTTAAAATACCATATACTTTATTCATTGCCCTAAAGATATTTACAATTTCACTATTGAATTTAATTAAACGTCTATATTCAATATTATTTCTTTCTTTGATTAATCTTTGTACCATTTCAGGCATTAAAAATATCGATATCCCATCTTTTACAATTGGAAAGAGCATTCCTTGCTGTATAAAATATACGCTTTTATCTGCTTCATCTTCATCAATATCATCAAAAAGTTTTATACCTTTGCTATCCACATAACTTTTTAAAATCTTATATCTTTCTTCGTCAAAGAATAAAGCTCTTTTTTCAACCAAATTCTTATATTCTTTAAGTAATGTTTCAATTAATTTTTCTTTATTTAAACCTGATATCTTATTTACTCCAAGATTTCTTGCTATATTATATATTTCATCTTTAGATAAACAATTTATTAATTCATTTAAATCAAAAGAATAAACTCTTTTACTTAGCTTTTTCTCTATTTTATTAGCGAGTTTATCTAACCCATCTTCTATGCTCCTGCAATCCTCACATAGCCAACCATTATTTTCATCACTAAAATAACTTGCTTGTTCTCCACAGTTTTTGCATTTATTATTTTCTATTTCCTCTTCATTGCACTTTTTCATCTCAATGCATTTACCTGTATTCTCTTTTCCATTTTTTATTTGTTCATTATAATCATTTTTTTTCTTCAAACAATTCTATCTCCTCTGTATATAAAATCAAATTAATCCTTAAGTACAAATTTGATTTTATATATAAATTAAATTTAAGTCAATAACTCATTAGTACTTTCTATTTTATCTGTTAAAATACCAAAGGCTATTTCAAAATTGAAATTAAATTCCTATTTTGAAATAGCCAAGTCTTAGTTATTTATTAATTTTTTAAGAAATCAACTGTAAATTTCTATACTGGTAATGAGAGTTCTTCTTTTCTTACTTTCTCCAATATCTCTGAAAACAACTCAGGTTGTTGCGCACCAGATATTGCATATTTATTATTAAATACAAAGTAAGGAACACTGTTTATTTTAAGATTTGAGGCACTTTCTTCGTCCTTTCTCACTTCCGCTCCATACTTATCTGATTCCAATACTTGTAAAGCTTTATCAATATTAAGACCAACTTCACCAGCTAGGCCAGCCAATACTTTATAATCAGATATATTTAGTGAATCTATAAAGTATGCTTTTAAAATTCTTTCTGATAATTCATTCATCTTTCCTTCTGTTTTTGCATAGTGTGTTATCCTATGTGCATCAAAAGTATTAGTTGGGATTAAATTATCAAAATTATAGTCAAGACCAATAGCCTTAGCTTGTTCAACAATTTGATTATTTGATGCTTTAGCCTGCTCTACTGATATGCCATACTTTTTTGCTATTATTTCATGAATATTTCCATCAAATTTCTTTTTAGCTGCTAAATCAAGCTCAAAACTTCTAAAAACTAATTCAACTTCATTCCTATGTTCAAATTTATTTAAAGCAATTTCTAATCTCCTTTTGCCTATATAGCAAAATGGACACATAAAATCAGACCATACTTCTATTTTCATTTCTAACACTTCCTTCCTAGTATTTTTATTATAAAATTTTAATTAAAAATCAAACCTTCTCTTAATTCTCTCATGTTAATTCCTACATTAAATAAATTAATAGAATTATTGCTAATATGGCTAAACCACCTTGCTTTATAAAAATATTTTTGTTGGATGTAATTGCTCCATATATAGCAGCAATAATTACACATCCTAAAAAGAAAAATCTTAATTGAGTTGACATTGATTCTGGTATAAAAAAGCTCCAAAATAATCCTGCAGCTAAGAAGCCATTATATAATCCTTGATTTGCAAACATAACTCTTACTTCTTTTTTATCAAGAAGTTTACTATCTATATTAAAAGTTCTTTTAGCAACTGATGAATTAATAAAAAACATCTCAAGCAACATTATAAAAATATGTTCAATTGCTACTGCAATGACTAAAATATCTAGGACAATCTGCATAATATCCTCCTTTGCACATCCATAATCTTATTTCCTTGTAAGTATCCATTTCTTTCAATTTAATTGTAATAAATACAATTGTACTTGTCAATATATTTTTTGCTGTAATTAGTATATAACTTCAGTAGCAATTATTCTTTATCTGCAGTCCTTTTACCTTTTTCGATATCATGTATACTCTACCGAACATTTAAAAGAAAAACTTAATTTTTATAATGAATTCATTTCTTTAAAATAAAAAAACACAAAAATCAGTTTAGATTTTCGTGGGTTTCATGATGGAAGCTAACCGTATCGTATCAAATGTACAATATCTAATGAAGAATAAGAGAAAGAGCCTATAACAGCATTTTCACTTATGCGTGTTATCGGCTCTTCGTCTTTGTATCTTTATCTAAACATTAACTATTTCATTTCATCAATTGCAGTTTTACCAGCAATTCTTCCGAAGGTAAATATATCAGTTAATGCATTACCGCCAAGACGGTTACCTGCATGGATACCTCCAGCAACTTCTCCAGCAGCATAAAGATTTTTAATTGGTTTATCATTTTCATCTAATACGTGGGCTTTAGTGTCTATCTTAAGTCCACCCATTGTATGATGAATTGCTGGCTTTCTTGGAGTAGCATAAAACGGTGCTTTCTCTACTTTTAAACTAAATGTATCCTTATGGAATTCAGGATCAAAGCCGCCATCAACATATGAATTATATTTATTAATAGTGTCTACAAGAACTGAAGGATCCATACCAACTTTTACTGCTAGCTCTTCTAGGGTATCTGCTCTAAATAAAGTACCTGCTTCTACCTGACGGTCTAGCTTTTCTTGACTTGTATTAGCTGCAGTTTTCTTTATTTCATCATCAGCTATAAGGTAGAATAAACCACCTTGGTCAATAGCAGCTTTTGTTAAAACATCTCTTCCAGAGAATTCATTAATAAATCTTTTTCCTTCTTTATTTACCATTACAAAGTTTTCAGGAGGTACTTGAACTCCACTGAATAACTCACCAGTTTCAGGATCAGCTACAGGCATCATTTGAGTAAAGCCCATTCCTGTAAGTGCTGCACCTACAGTTTTACCAAGCAATATTCCATCACCAGTCATAGCGTATGAATTAGTAGTTTTTATATCATCAGCAATTTCACTCCAGTAAGTGTTGTATTCTTTTAGCATCTTTGTATTTGCACCAAAACCACCACTTGCAAGCACTACTGCTTTTGCATGAACAGTTATCTTTTGTCCATTAACACCAGTTGCTATAACTCCTTTTATTTCACCATCTTCTATGATAAATTCTTTTACAGGGCTATCAGTAATGATTTTTCCTGAGTTATCTTGTACATATTTTGTTAGTGCAAGTATAAATGATGAGCCATGGCTTTTGGTAGGCTTATGACCACGACGCCAAAGCGCACCAACAGGAGCAAATACTATGCTCTTATCATACTCAACCCCTATTTCTTCTAGCCATTTAACACTTTCTAAAGCTCTGTCTGTAAGTATCTTTACTAGGTCATATTGTCCATATATGGTGTTGCCATTAAGGTCAGTTCTTTTACCACCAAAATATGTTTGCATTCTGTGAAGTAGTGGAGAGTCAAATAGATGTCCCTTTTGTGCGCCAAACTTTTCCTTATAAGTAGAAAACTCTTTTCTAAGTGCACGGAAATCATCTATATATTCTGGATGAATTAAGCTCTCATCTGTATCTAGTAGTTCTTCAATTGTATGTCTTTCTCCTTTATTTTCTTCAAACTGCATCTGCCACTCTGGATCTGCAGCATTGACAGGACCACCTGAACGTATGGTATTTCCACCTACTGCTGGATATTTTTCAAGAACAATAGCACTTTTGCCATTTTGCAGCGCTGTTGCAGCTGCACTTAATCCAGCACCGCCTCCACCTACAACTACTACATCACAAGTATATTCTTCGTCTTCTTTTATAAGACTGCTAGCAGGCTTTGGACGTCTCTTAAGTATGTCAGGGTTAACTCCTGCAAGCTTAACTGCTTTGGCTACACCATCTAATACAGCATTACTAGTTTCCGAAGCACCAGAAAGAGCATCAACATTTAATGTCTGTCCTTCAATTATTTTATCTGGTATTCTTACAAAAACTACATCTGCAAGTCCTTCTGTCTCGCCCTCTGTATTTATATCTATACTTTCTATTCTGTTCTCACTAAAAGATACTTTTATTGGAAGACTTCCACTATGACCTATTGCATCTACCTCATATACTCCTGGGTTAAATGTAAACTCTTCTTCTTCGTTGAGTTGATTTGAAATCTTTGCAAAACGCATAAAACGTAGGAAGCATATTTCTAGGAAGTCTATGGTTCTTTCATTGTTTAGATTACCTTCCTCATCAAATGCTTTGTGTGCGCTTCCAAGTAAAAACTCATATCCTGGCATTACATTTGCATCAACACCTGGTGCATCTAAGATTTGACGAAGATGTAGCTGTGCACGAGAAGAACCTTGAACATCAAGAGAAGCTCCAAGGATCATTACTGGTTTGCCAGCAAGTGGATGAAGATCAAAGCTTAGCCATTCAATTAAGCTTTTAAGACTAGATGGAATTGAGTGATTATACTCAGGAGTAGCTATAATAACACCATCACTTGCTGTAATCTTATCATTAAACATCTGTATCACTTCACTTGAGGACTGATTATCAGATTGATTAAACATAGGAACATCTGTAATCTCAAGTATCTCTATTTCTGCCTTTGACTCAAAGTATTTTTTCATAAACTGAAGTAGTTTACGATTATATGATCTTTTTGCACTAGTTCCAACAATTGCTATAAATTTCATTGATATTAATCCTCCTACTCTTCCCAAGTGAATTTTTTAACTTTTTTATGTAAAACTTTTTCTGCTAAAAGTTTTGATGTAATATCTGTAAATAGAAGAAACTCTCTGAAAATTTCATCAAGTTCTGATAGCTTATCTGAATAGATAAGATTCCCTGCGCTATCAAATGCCCCCTGTGATTTTCCTAAAAGGAATTCACTGCTTGGCATGATTCTTGCAGCAAGCTCAGGTGAATCAAGTATTTGTCTAAGATGTGCCTGTGCACGAGAAGAACCAAGTGTACCAAGAGAAGCCCCAACTATTAAAACAGGCTTGTCAGTAAGTGCCTGACTAGTGTAACTAATCCATTCAAGAGCACTCTTTAAAACCGCAGGTATGGCATGATCATACTCTGGAGTTGCTATTATTACTCCATCTGATTTTAAAATTTTATCAGATAATTCTGCTACCTTTTCAGGAATATCAGAATCCTCTGGTTCATTAAAGGCAGGTAAATCCTTAATTTCATATAGTTCCATCTCTGCCTCATTCGAAAAATGCTTTTGCATAAATTGAAGCAGCATACGATTAGTTGACACGTCTGAGTTAGTGCCTACAATTGCTAAATACTTCATAGTAATCCCCTTTCTGTATTTCAAAGTTTCATAATTTAAGGCACATGAAAATAAATAATAAGTCCAAAGCTGCTATGGAATGTTCTTAAATGTGCTTCGCACTTTTTCTAAGGTGCATATTTTTCATCAGGCAATAAAGCAAAGTGCCATCATAGCGGGCTATTATGACATTTTGCTGACGCAGGATGATGGAAAATAGGCTAGCAGATGGACTTGTTATTTATTTGATTGTGCCTTAGTAATTCTTTGATATAATTTTAACATGTTAAATATATTATATCTAATAGTTATTTATTGAAGTTTGATAACATATTTGTTATAATCGAACACAAGATTAAATGAGTAAGGCACTATCTGATAAATAACAAGTCCACTTGCAAGGCTATTTGGGACTCGTTATTTATTTTCATGTGCCTAATTATTTCACAAAAGGATGAATTAAATGTCAAAATACTATTCTCAGGATATTTTGTATTATATTGATGCCATTTTAAAGCACAGTAATTATGGCAAGGCTGCCAAATCACTTTATATTTCTCAACCTCACTTGACACAGGTTATTAAAAGGATAGAAAGTCAGTTAAACTGCGAGCTTATAAGTCGTAACAAGCTTCCCTATCGATTAACCGAGCAGGGGAAGATATATTATCAGTATTTAACTTCAATAGAAAATAATTATGCGAGGCTCCTTAGGGAAATATCAGCTGTTTCAGATATAGATAGCAAAGTTATAAAGATAGGAGTGCTTCCTAGCCTTGGAACCTACCTTTTACCTCTTTTTTTACCAAAGTTTTTGGATATACATCCAAACTGTCGAATAGAGCTTTCAGAGGCTTTACCAGAAAAAAATGAGAAACTCATTCTGAATGGTGAATTGGATTTTTGGCTTGGACAAAATTCAAGAAATATTTCTCCGAACTTAAGCTCGATTACTTGGGGCAGACACGGATACCGTGCTATTATTCCTCGCTGCTGTGATTTATATCAGAAAAACATCGCCATTATTCCAGAAGGAACTATCGACATAAACAATATATTGCGTCAAAAGCTGATACTAACTTCCAAGGGGTCTGCTATAAGAAAGCAGATAGATCAGTTATTAAGCGTTTATAAGGTGGAACCAAAAGTCATAATGGAAAGCACCGAAATCAACACTGCACGTAACCTTGCAGCGAGTAATTTGGGACTGACCTTTATACCAGAAAGCGTCTATGTAAAGGAGTGCCCATCTGAATACAACATATATCAAATTCCAATTGATGAGCTGAATTTAGATTATTTTATAGCATATCATAGTGAAAGAAAACTAACTGATATTGATAAAGACCTTATAGATGCATTTCTAATTCATGGGCAAAATAATTACACTGTAGGAGATCAAGATGAATGAGTATACGAAGATAATATATCTTATGGGAACAAAAATCTCTCTATATATAAAGGGAGAGGCTACTGAAAAACTTGCAGAAAAGGCTTGTGATATGCTGATTCATTATGAAGAAGTATTTAGTGCCAACAGTGATAACTCACAGCTTGCAATGCTTAAAAAAATAGCTTCATTGGCTCCGCAAGAAGTGGATGCGGAGCTATACGAGCTGATAAAAATAGGAAAAAAACATAGTCTATGTGAGAATACATATTTAAATATTGCAATAGGACCATTAATAAAATTATGGAGAATAGGTTTTAAGGAGGCACATGTACCAGATAAAGAATCTATAGCAAAGGTACTGGAACTTTTAAAGCCTGAAAATATACAACTAGATGATGAAAAAAAGACCGTCTATTTCTTAAAAAAAGGCATTGAAATAGACCTTGGAGCCATAGCTAAGGGCTATTTTGCTGATAAAGTTATGGAATTTTTTAAGGAAAATGGAGCTGTTTCAGCTATGGTAGATATGGGCGGCAATGTTCTAGTTTTTGGAGAATCACCATCAAACAGCGGTGACTGGAATGTTGGAATACAAAATCCGTTTCTACCAAGAGGAAATGCAGTGGCACTTGTCAAAATAAAAGATCAATCCGTTGTAACCTCAGGAATATATGAGAGAGTGCTCGAAAAGGATGGACGTAAATACCACCATATATTTGATAGCAAAACAGGCTACCCAATAGAAAGTAATATAGCTTCTTTAACTATTATTGCTGATAAATCCATAGACTGCGATATATATACTACAAAATTGTTTGGATTAGATGCTGCTTCAATTATTCATAGAGTTAATAGAATTAAGGGTATGGGTGCTGTTGTAATAACTGTGGATGGAAAACTGGCCCATACAGATAATCTTCTAGGAAAAATATCTCCATTAACAATGTAATTTTCCCTACCCTTACTCTTCAAAAAACACAACCGCTTGTAAGTAGATATTTAAGGTACCTACAGGCGGTTGTGAATATTTATGGTTGAGGCGATGCGTGACCTTTGAAATCCACCACTTAGAAAATTCAATTATATTAATTATTTTACTGATAATAATTTTTAATATAATCCACCCATTCATTGTATATATCTTCATCAGATTTTCCAAATACCGTTTCATAGTCTTCTGTTTTAATTATTGCCATTAATTTTTCCCATCCATATTCTTCATCTATATACTCTATATAGGTATTTGCAAAGGTGTATCCTCCCATATTAGAAAATTTAACTGGGTTGCTAGTCTTAATTTCTGAAAAAGCTGGAATGTGCATATTGTAGGTATATTTTTTGTAAAAAGGTTCTGCATTGGATAAATATAAAGCCATTCCTTCAGTTAACCATAATCTGATATGTGGATTTATTATGCTTACGTAGGCATGAACCATTTCATGTAAAGCAGCTTGCTTATTATTATCATAGTCATGAACCTTTCCTGGATTTGCAGGAGATGTCAGTATAACATTAGTTCCTATATTGTCACCAATATACCAGTCTAGCCCTAACATTGGCCCTATTAGCCCATATTTTTTCATTTGCATTGTAGACTGATGGTCATAAATATAAATATTAATATTTTGCTTTTTACTAAACCCTAATTTTTTAGCTAATTCACCAGCTCTTGCATTAGCTAACTGAAAAACATCCTTAGCTGCTGCCTCTTCATCTTCATAATAAACATTCACCCATTCCCCTTCAATAATATGCATATTTGATGTTTTTAATCTAAGAGTTGGAATAAGATTAATAAAAATAAGTAATGCGGCTATCACAAAAATAATTCCAAATACTTTAACTGATTTATTTCTTTTCATTTCTTTTTCCTCATTTCTTCTTCATTTTCTATAGAATAACTAAAATATCATTCATAAAAAAGTAACCAGAGTCATTATTTTCATATGACTCTGGTCATGTTTAATTATTAAGAAAATATTTTTGCAAGCTTTAAGGCTAACATGGTCCTATCCTTTATTTCCGTTTTATCATAAATAGTACTTATATAATTTTTTACTGTACCTTCAGAAATATATAAGAATTCTGATATTTGAGAATTTGTATATCCATCAGAAAGCAACTGACAAATCTCTATTTCTCTTTCAGTTAAATTGTTTAATAAGTCAACGTTGTGGTATTTGTTTTTATCCATATTTTCATTTGAGCATTTTAACATTATATTTGCTAATGCAGTCATTACTTTACTATCAAGCATGCTTTGACCATTCATAACATTAAAAATTCCTTGGACAATGACTTTTGTTCCTGCATCTTTTAATAAGTATCCATCCGCCCCATGCATCACTGCCTTCGCAATGTTTTCTTCATCATAAAAAGTTGTCAAAACAAGTATTTTCATCTTAGGATATGTTGCTTTTACCTTTAATATCAATTCCTGTCCCGACATTCCCTCCATATTTAAGTCTACTAATGCTATATCTACTTGCTCTTTCTCTAAAATATCTAATGCTTCTTTTCCATCATGTGCTAATCCTGTTATTGTAAAAGATTCATTCATAGATAGGATTAACTCAAGGCTTTCTAAAAGAAGTTTTTCATCATCTACTATCAGTATTCTAATTTTATTCATTCTTATCACCTGCTCTTGTTGGAATTATTAGCATTACCAGAAGTCCTTCTTGATTTTCTATTTTTAAAATCCCACCTATAGAAATTAAGTAGTTTCTAATTTTTTTAATTCCAAATCCAGAGTCCAATAATTCCTCATAATTTCTCATACTTTCTATACCTGTTCCATTGTCCTGAACTATTATATTTATATTATTTCTATCTATATTTATAATAACAATAATAGCCGTTGCATTTCCATGTTTTACACTATTTGTAACTAGTTCCTGCAATGCTCCTATTAAGAAGTCAATTCTTTCGATACAAATACTCTGCGTTTTTAATTGCTGTTCACTATAATCGATTTTGGCTCTTATTTTAATATTAAAATCCTCTTTTAATTTATCAATATTTATATTTATCAATTTCATCACATCTTCTATGGTTTGTCCATTTTCTTTTGTGTTTACCCCACGTACTGCTTTTCTAATTGCTTCAAGACTCTCACGCATTCTTATATTAGCAAATTTTATTTTTTCCATTGCTTTTTTAGAATTCTTATTGTAGACTGCTTCTGCCGCATCCAAACTCATAATCGCTGCCATTATTGTATGACCAACGCTATTATGTATATCTCTGCTTACCTGCTCCCGCTCCTCATATTTTATCTTCTGCAGAGCAATAGATTTTTCCAGTTCAAAAACCTCTTTATCTTTTATGAACTTATGGTAATTAAGCATGAGTCCAGAAGTACGATTACATAATATATAAAACAAACTTCCACAGCATAAATATTGAAGTATTCTTGGCACAGCTCCATATAGCATTATATTTTTTAATCCAGTAAAGGGTTCAACCCATGGTTCCATCAAAAAATAAAAGCTAAGTAAATGGGCTATCACTATATTAAATACTGATTCAATAATCACTACTATAAGCTGTTTTTTTCTAAAATACATAGATGCCAATATTGTTGGAATAACAAACATTAAAACTGTTTGAAATGTTAATAATGTATAACATATTCCTGTAGAAATCACAGCACAAGTAAGAATCAAATACTTTATCCATACTTTCTTAAGTTCAAATATATCTACTAAAATTGTTGGCAGCAAAAGAGGAATTGTAAGTAATACATTCATTTTTACCATAACATTCTGCACTGCATCAAATACATGAATTAAATTTAAAAATCCTGCTGCAAAGCAAAAATACAAAACAATACGCATCGCCTTTGATACTGTTTTATTTGTCTCTATTTCATTTTTCCATAATAATTCATCCATCTGATTCATCTTATCCCTCTTGTCTATAATATTAATTGCATAAAAATATTCTTAACTTAAAATCTTCATTTAAATATCTTAAAGTTCTTCAAAATTATTTATATAATTTTATTCAATACTTTGATATTCTTATGCTCTTTCAGTCGATATTAACAACCTAATTTATAAAATCAACTCCATCACTTGCTAAAGATGGATTATAATTAGTATAGCATAAATAAAATACTCCAAAAAATCCAAATTATAGATTTTTAGATTTTTATGGGTTTGATTGTGCGCTACCATGTGGCAATAAAAAACCACGAACACCTGTAAGCAGCTATTTAAGCCACATACAAATTGTCGTGGATTTTATGTCTAATCTCTATAATTTTAATACAATTTAGCGACTTAATTAATATATTATTAATTCTATTATCACTTAATTGTATGAGTATTGTTAAAAGGTATATCCCTTATATTGATATGTTGCCTTATACTGGGTGAGAGTATTAGCAAACATTTTTATTTTCCTTATCACTGCTACTATATACTTTCATTTTCTCTAAATCAATAATTGCACCAACTTGTTTTAAAAAATCTATTCCAATTATTCCATCAATCTCAAATCCATAATCCATAATCCCAATTTCTACTTTTACATCTCTATTATATAAATTACCAAGCTTAATTTCATCGATAATTTTTTTATATACAAACTCACTTCCCCCTACACCATGTATAGTTTCAATTGAATCATTCATATCTATAGTTATATTAATTTCTTCTACCCTATCCATTTTTAATAATGTGCCTCCAGAACCTGTATCTATAAGAACATTATTTAATGTAAGTCTTCTATTATTATGAATTACTTCTATCTTGCAAAATGGTAATCCATATTTAAACTCAAAATCAACCATTTATTCTTACTCCTATCCAAGCCCTTTCCTCTATCTCCAAAGTTTCATGAGTTGTATTATAAACATAATACTCTTTTTGTTTGTTTTCCTTATGATAAATTGCATAATCCTTTAATGCATCATTTCCTTTATCATAACTTTTAATAACTGCCAAATCAGTTACAATTCTTTTTCCTGCTTCTGAATAAGCATAAATAGCTTCAAATAGTATCCACTTATTTTTATAAACTTCTCTTGCATCACTATACTTCATATTAATGACCCCTCTCGCTAATCTTATCTTAATTATATCCTATAATTATATTTTGAACACATCTCATTAATTAATTCCGTTAAAAAGTGCACATCACACCTCAAAATGCACACCCATAATTCCAAAAACATTAGGGGTGTGCATTTCTAACATAAAATTCTATAAATCTAATCTAAAACTCAAAATTTTCTACCACAGTTTTTCCTATAAAACACTGAAGGCCACTTAAATCAGTGGCTTTGTATTGTATCACAATCTCCGTGATTATATGGTGGAGGCGAAGCGTGACCTTTGAAATCCACCAAATCTTCTTTATACAGAATTTTTATCGCAAATTACTTTTACTACATATTTAAGCCCATTTTTAAAATAATTTTTTAATGATCATTTGTAATCTACTCATCATCTCTCAAATATTTTTTGACTTAACATTCTAATTGAACCTATTTGTTTCTCAAACATTAAATCCCAGATATCAAGACATTTTTTAGATATCTCAATTAATTGAGGTTCTAAAGATGTTGAGCTCTCATCGTATAATCCTATAATTAACTTTGAAATTTCATCCTCTATTCCCCAATATCCTATTAATTTTTCACTATCATTGCTAAGTAAATGACAACTCATTGATAAGATTATATTTTTATAATCTACTATAGATTTTGAATTTTTTTCAAGATAATGTACAAAAGCATATATAGTTCTATTACTTAGATTTGATTGCATAATCTCTATTAAAAATTCATTATCTCTTTCTAAATTAATCTTGTTCTGATTGAATAAATTTGATATTGGAAAATCTAAATCAAATTCACTTGTTTTAAATTTTAGTATTATCTTTTTACAAATATTAAAGAGGCAACAGTAAAAATGCAAAAAAATATAATAAAATCACTAATACTAATTCCTATTATATTTGCTTTAAGTTTTTCATTTATTGAAGTCAATTCATAAATGTAGATAACTCGAAAGATGAAAATTCTGCTTACAATAACTTAATTTCAACAGGCGTTACTATATATGAAACTAGCGAAAAAGATGGAGTTTCAACATATGCAACAGGAGAAAATTGGAATTTAGAAAACTAATATTTTCATAACGGGGGCTGTTGCAATAGCCCCTTTTCTTTTATGATAAATTAGTATCTATTGCGTTACATAAATAAGTGGTTAAACGCTTTGTAGAAATAATCATGAAAGTAGAAACATTCTCCGCTGTAACCTTGCCATTTTGATACAAAACTGTAAAGAGCGCAGTTTCCTCTGTAGTAACAAGACCAATTCCCTTATGCCCTAAAAACATGATATCATCCACATTTCTTGTGTTATAAACAATAGCATTGTTAGCAACCCATATTTCATTTACATGCATTGGTGCATTTTGTGGGTTTTGAGACGGTAAGGATAAGAAATTAAATCTAGCAGCAATAAAGTCCTTTAATGACATTACTACTTTTGATACTATCTTAGTATCTATTACATTTAAATTCATATCATAGGTCCTTGCAAGTAAATGTTCTGACTTTAGGACTACAGTTCCTGATATATAATTGAAATATAGAAAGAATTCATCAGTTGTTCTATAAGTTTGAAGTAAATCTCCACTTACAGAAGCTAATGAAATTGTTGCATGAACTCCGTTAGAGTTCCCAAGATCAGCTTCTCTTTGTTGCTTCTCAATCTTTTTAATCTCTGAATAATCTACAGGTACATCTTCTGGTAGAACAATCACTACTTTCCCTTTTGGCAGATTTATTTCCACCGTTTTTATTTTTTCTTTTAAATCATACATCACACTATACCTCCTAAATCTTCGGTATAGTTCAATACATGATTAATTCTATTAAGATGTTACATAATTTAACATCTCAAAAGGTACCTTGTCAGGACATTATACTATACCAGAAACAGAGTACCTTCTCTTTCGGTTGGTTATATGCATAAGTCTAAGTTATAGTTGGGTTATCTATAATCAAACATTCCTTTACCACCTAGAATAGATTAATTATTTGCCTCTATTATTTCCTTCAATTTAACATTTTTATTAATAAATCTAGCTTTACTTTTTTCCTGTTTAAGTCGTATAGCATTCTGTGGACAATGATTAATACAGGCTAAACACTGCTCACAATTTCCTTTATAAACAGGTTTAGTATCTACATTTATATTATTTACTGGGCAAACTTTCTCACAAACTTTACAGCTATTACAGGTATCTTCTACATAGAAATTCTTATCATATTCAGCGTTAGCCTTATTCTTAGAATGAACCTTTTTTAATATTGCTTCAATAGATCTTATAACTGCAGCGTGTCTCTTGATATATACTTTTTTAACCTGGATATCATTAATTATTTGCGCAAGACTTTCTTCTATTTTTTTCTTTGGCTCTTTTTTCATCTCTTTAGCCATATCAAACACTGGGAGGTAATTGTCAACCATAAGTATTTCATTAATGTATGAAAACTGGATTTGATTTCTTTTTCCGATTTCTAAAAGCTCAGGTATGACTGCTCCTGAAAGAGATCCAAAAGACACTACGGCAAAAATATATTTACTTTTTAGTTTAACTTTATTTAAAAATTCCTCAACAATTTTAGGAACCCCTCCATAATAACTTGGGAATACAATACCAATCTTATCATCTTCAAACTCAAACTGTCCTAATTTCATTAACTTAGGAATAGAATAACTTTCCCCTCCAATTCTCTTTGCCACATATAAATTGTTGCCAGTTGCTGTAAAATAAAATATTTTCATAACGCTCTCCTTTCAGATGTTTCACTTGTAACCTCTTATGGGTTATAGTATAATTTGATCACTTAAATAATTCAAGTGAATATAGGCTAGCTGTTACAAAAGGAGGAAAATTGTTTATGACTAATAAATATAATACTGAACAGAATAAGATTACAAAAGAGAGTATTTTTGGTGCTCTTATGACTTTAATGGAGAAAAAGGACTTTAAGAATATTTCTATTACCGAAGTATCACAAAAAGCTGGTGTATCACGAATGGCTTTTTATCGTAATTACGGCATAATGGAGGATATCATTATTGATCATCTGGATGACATTTTTAAAGAATATTCAACCCTTTTAAATAATAAAGAAATAAGTAATTATGAAATGACGCGATTATATTTTTATTATTTTAGACAACAACAAAAATTTATTGAGAACCTACTTCGATCTAAATTAACCCATTTAATACTTGAACGATCTGTTGAATTTCTTAATATCTTATCTACTGCTATAACATGCACCATGGACTGCTCTCCTGAATTTGAAAAATATAATATTGACTTCATTGCTGGAGGCTTTTTTAATGTATTGATATCATGGTGCAAAAATGGCATGATAGAAAGTGACGAGAAGATGGCAGAAATGGTTCATGAGCGACTTTCAAATCATATTGCTAGAATCTCTTTTATATAATTCATTAGTGCCAATGAATTATATCCTTTATCATGGGATTGGGTGAAATACCGATTTAATATTTTTTCTCCTGCTTTTCCTTTTAACTTCATTTCATTTTCATGTTTTTCATAATAATATGTTCCAACTATATCTTTTTCTAATGGATAAATACTCATTCTAATTGGAATGTTATTATTTATTGTGCCATTATAATCATAATATCCTTTTTCAAATTGGCTTTTCGTAGTATCTATACTTTCAAGTAAGTTAGAATTTATATTACTATTTGTATCTTTAATTTCAGGGGATGTATCTTCTGATTGTGGCTGTGATTGTTGATTACTACTTAATGAGGCATTTTCATTAACGGTATAGTTAACATTAGGTTTACCAGAATTATCAACGCTATTCTTTGCACTTGAACAACCAACTAATATTATTGTTGCTATAATTACTATTTATAATACTCAGCCTTAGATTGTTACTTATACTGTCATTTCAAAAACACGGGTTAATTTTTTCGAGAAGAAATTAACCCTGCTTTTTAATTAAAATTATTCCTAAATTAGAAGATTAAGTTTTTGAACACACTAAAGTTCTTTCTACATTTTATTATCTGGTCTATCTACTTGAATCATTGTTAATTGTCCACCTGGATATTTTCCATTATTAGTAACTTTATAGTCATCATGATTATGCATTGGATAGAATTGTGGAAAGAACTTATCATTTGGATTTTTAGGATTCTGAGCACAAATTTCTATATAATTTATTAGTCTTATTGAATTTGGGTCCTTACAGTTTATTGGTTCTTCTGGAATATCAAAAATAGCATTATTATCAATTCCAGAAATCACATTAAGCTGCTCGCAAAGGGAAGGGAATCCATCTTGACCATTCACAATATAATTTCTGTATACTTTTCTCTTATCATCCGCGCTAATAATTAAATCATAGGTTTCTCCCGATCCAATAGTATTAGTAAATCCCATTTCTGTTAATTGGTGATTAATGTGTTTATGAGCCTCAGCAAAGGCTAAAAATGGACTTAAATGGCTATCTTTCCCTACAACCATAAAGTGCCAGCCATGAATGTGCCATGGAACCACTTGGTATCCCATATTAATCATTCGTAGTAAGAATTTTTCATTAGTTTTTACATGGACATAAGATTCATAGTTAATTTGCGTAAGATTTGAATTACTTCCAGCATCCGGAGTTAAAGGATGTTGGGTAAGTGTATCAGGAAAAGCTCTTCCATTAACTAGCCAAAAGTCTGGTTTAAAATCTACTGGATTAAAAGGAGCAGGAGGATTTGGCTGACCTTGATCATAAACATTTTGATGCCATCTTGAATCTATATCAGATAGAAGCATCACATATTCCTTATCAAAATAACTATGAATATTGTTATAAGCAAAATTTCTATTTGTAGCTGTTTTAGGAATATGGTATAATTCCTCTCCATATAGTTTCCAGCAGCCACATTTACCACATTTCGTAATTCCGTTTTTAGCCAAACTTCCCATAGAAGGATATATTACTAATGCCCCATACATTCCCATTTGAACATGTTCAGAAGCTTCTACATGACAGTGGTACATTAAGGTTCCGGGATCTTCTGGGTGAAAGTAATAAGTTGCATTAGGTGGTGCTTCGGCTGTATTTTCCCACATAGGAACACCAAAAGAACTTTCAGGAAAACCATCTAATTGCGTAGCAACGTGGGCACCATGCATATGAACTGTGTGAAGGTCCATAAAATCTGGAAGTTCTTTCATCCCAATATTAATAAGAGTAATATATATATTATCACCCACTTCTCCCCAAATCATAGGACCTGGAATAGTAGCTGTACCTTTCTTATCTAAGATCTTATTCCAGTTATTCGAATCGTTATAATCTAGATACTCATTTTCTTTTATTTTCTTTCCATCTACTTCTAAAAGTCCACCTGTAAATCCAAAGATATAAACTTTTTCTCTATTGGTAGTACATAGCTGATCATCTAAAGGTAAATTTATAAATCCATCTGTAGCTAATAAAACATAATGTCTAATACTCATTTCATCATCTCCTAGTACTTAACTTTGGTATTTCATTTGGTTACTTCATTATATGCACTTAATAATAAAAGTGTAATTATGTTCAACTTAACAATACCAGAAAAAATGACATTTAATTCAATACAATCTATCATTATGCTTATTTGATAAGTGGTGTCAGCCTTCCCGTAGCAAATTCGTTTCGCTCATAAAACCCCCGGGGGTTTTTGTGAAGGAAGAATGATTGAACTTGATATAAAAATATGCACCCACTCATTTGGATGCATATTTTAATTCTCATCTTCTATTCTTAATTGTTATACAGACTTTTGTACCTTATTCAAAATTATATTTAAATACATTAATGTTTAATCATATTGTTTAGTACTCATTCCTATACTCAACGTATTTCTTAAATCATCTTGAATCTTCTTTAAAACAAGATCATATAATGATTTATCAAATTTCTAATAAAATGACCCACATTATATAACTTCTTATACTTATATATTTATTTCTCTGCCTTATATCTTTTAATTTCTTCCTCTAAAAAATTGAACCATTTTGATTTATCGATAGCTTTTGCAGTTATAAATATATCTTTATCTCCTCTACCAGACACATTTACAATTATATTTTTTCCCTTTTCTAGGGTAGGTGCAAGTCTTATAGCTTCTGCTAAAGCATGTGATGACTCTAATGCAGGAATAATCCCTTCATGTTTCGCTAAGAATTTTACTGCATTTATTACAGCTTCGTCTTTAGCACTTGTAAATTGTATTCTATCAATTTCTCCAAGATAAGCTAGTTGAGGTCCTATTCCCGCATAATCTAATCCTGCACTTATTGAATGTGTAGGAAGTAATTTTCCATCGCTATCTTGTAAAAAAAGTGACTTATATCCTTGTATAGCTCCAACCGTTCCCTTTGTACCAGTCATTCTAATAGCATGATCACCATAGCTATTACTACGACCTCCAGCTTCTACACCAATAAGTTTAACATCCATATCATCAAGAAAATCACTGAAGAATCCTATAGAATTTGATCCTCCACCAACACAAGCTATTAATATATCTGGTAATACTTTATTTTTTTCTAAAAACTGTTTCTTTGTTTCCTTTCCTATAATAGATTGAAATTCCCTTACCATATCAGGATAAGGGCAAGGTCCCAAAGCACTTCCTATTAGATAGTATGTATCTTCTGTTCTTGTTGACCATACCCTAAACGCTTCATCGACTGCATCTGTTAAAGTTCTTGTCCCACTAGTAACCGGAATAACCTTTGCTCCAAACATCTCCATCCAAAATACATTTGGTCTTTGTCTTTCAGTATCTATTTCTCCCATATATATTTCACAATCTAATCCCAGTCTTGCACAAACACAAGCTGTTGCTATACCATGCTGTCCTGCTCCTGTTTCCGCAATAATACGAGTTTTCCCCATTTTTTTTGCTAAAAGTGCTTGTCCTATAGCATTGTTTATTTTATGAGCTCCTGTATTAGCTAGACATTCCAGCTTTAAATATATATTAGCTCCACCTAAAGCTTTAGTTGTATTTTCTGCAAACATAAGAGGTGTAGGTCTTCCAACGAAGTTTTTTAATAAACCATAAAACTCATCCCAAAAAGCATCCTCTTTTACACATTCCTTAAAAAATCCTTCTATTTTTTCTAACTCTGAAATTAGTGATTCATCAACGTAACGTCCACCGAATTCTCCAAAGAAACCACTCATTTCATCTGGATTAAATTTCATATTAACCCTCCTTAAACTTAATTATTTTATCAATTATATATCTATTTCTTCTATTCTTTCTTTTTCCATAAATTTATTTTTCTTATTTTCAACGTATTTAATTACAGCTTCACACAATATAGCAATTAAAAATATTACTATACCTGTTACAATCCAGCGAACTATAGTAACATGTAATCCTAATATTTTAATTTCAAATGGAAGTAAAGCTACTTTTAAAGTTGCCCATGTACTAAGCATTATTATAACCACACGAATTTTAATACCATGTTCCATAAGTATTTTACTCAGTGAAAAACCCGGATAAATTGGACCGCTCACTAAAAGTCCAAATATATATCCAAACATAATACTCTTTATTCCTGTGTTTTTCTGTATCCCTTTTTGCACGGCATCAGAATTCATGCCTACTTTTATAAATGCTAATAGAGCAAACATTAAAATTAATATTGGTATTGTACTTTCACATGTATTTAAAAAGTTTATTAAAATATCCATTCCCTTATTATGATCAAATATCCATATGATTATGGTAGCTATTACTGCTGCTGTTAATAATAAATTATTTTTTATGGTCTTAATAAATTTATTCATATTATAACTCCAATTAAATATCCTATTAGTATTGATGCACTCAGTGTTATTACAAATCTAACTACTGTGAACGTAATCCCTAATTCCTTTTTCTCTAAAGGAATTGCAACTAATCCAACCATTGAAAAAGATGAAATAAATGCTCCTACTGCCGCTATACTTGCTCCACTTACAAGTAGGCTTGCTCCCAAAACAAATGCTATTATAGTTGGTCCTTCAAAAACACTTCCAAATACAGCAGCTAGAATTGGAGCGATTAATCCGCTATCCTTTCCAAGTAATGAAACTATTATCTCCTTTGGAATGCATACCTGTATAATACTAGCAATCAATATTATACCGAGCACATATGGAGTTAGACTAAAAGTAACCTTTCCAAACCCCACTCCAGCTACTTTTAATTTATTTTTATCATTAATATATAAGTAAACTGAAAATATAATAATTATAGCCAGATATGTTAACTCAACCATAACTCTTATTCCTCATTTGCTCTGTTTACTATATTTTCAAGTGCTTCTATTAAACTTTTATTTTCTTCTGAATTTCCAATACTTATTCTCACATATTCAGGATATCCAAACATTCTACATGGCCTAATTATAATATTTAAATTTTGTAGCTCCTCACACCATTTTTCACATTCTTTACCGAACTTTGCAAATACAAAATTTGCTTGAGATGGTATATACTCTATATCTAATGTTTTAAATGAGTCATAGTAATATGTTCTTTCCTTTTCTATCTCTTCATAATATACATTATCAAAAAAATCACTTTTCTTTAAAACTTCAATAGCTGCTGCTTGTGCTAAAGAATTAACATTATAAGGAGATCTTAATTTATTAACGCTCTCTATTACATCCTTATTTCCTACTGCATATCCAATTCTTAAAGCTGCTAACCCAAAGAATTTTGAGAAAGTCCTAAATACAATTATATTAGGATATTTATCTATAAATTTTACAGACGATTGAAGTTTCCTAGGATACACAAAATCAAAATAAGCTTCATCTATAACAACTATTACATCTTTAGGAATATCCTTAACAAAAGATTCAATCTCTTCATTTGAAATGAATGTTCCTGTTGGATTGTTTGGATTACATATAAATACTATTTTGGTCTTAGCATCTATACTGTCTTTCATAGCCTTTAAATCATGGCAAAAATTCTTTCCTTTAACTAATCTGCAATTTCCACCTGCAAGTTCCGTTAGATCTTTGTATCTAAAAAAGCTTGGATCAGACATTATAGTATTATCTCCGTTATTGACAAATTTCAATGCTGTAAGTGTTATAAGCTCATCAGAACCTGCTCCAATAAGTATATTTTCAGACTTTACATTATACCTGTCTGCTATAAGCTGCTTTAATTCTTCATTATCAACTTTTGGGTATCGATTTGTAAAATTTATTTCTTTATATAAGCTTTCTTGTATATCTTGTGATAATGGATATGAACTTTCATTTGTTGCTAAACAAACTACTTTAGATGTATCTACCCCTTTATACGGTGATTTATATTTCATATTAATTCCCCCTTATTAAATTCATAGCCCACATAATTATTGATAATTTCAACATCTTTTGGGAGTTGCTCTTTCATTAAAGTTATAGCATCAAGCCCTGTACAATGTCCTACAATAAATCTTTTTATACTAAACCTTTTAAGTTCATTTATAGTTGCTAGTACATCTTCCTTTGATGCAAATGTTAGATGCATTCCTCCAATAAACGTATTTATTTCATTTATGCCTGTAACTCTTTGTGCATGTTCTAATATATTTATTATTCCACAATGAGAGCATCCAGATATAACTACAAGACCTTGGGATGTTTCAATTGCTAAATTTAATTCATCTTGAAAGGTATCATCTTTTATATTCCCTTGCCTATCCTTAATTAATAATCCTTTTTCTAATCCACAATATCTATTAGATACTTTTACATTAGAAATACACCATATTCCCTTAACTATTTCAAAACTTCTATCTATACCTTGTCCTATATTTTTCAGATAACTTAACTTATTGCTTATGCCTATGTCCATAATTTTCTGTTTATTTAACCTAATCCGTTCTTCAAAAGCATTTTTATCTATAATTACTTTTTGATAATCTATTCCGTTGCATTTTAAGTAACTCAATCCCCCAGCATGGTCTAAATGCCCATGACTGATAATAATGTTTTCACATGCACTTAAATCTATACCTAATATTTGTGCATTTTCTATAAAAACACTGTTTTGTCCAACATCATAAAGCAAATGATGATTTTCATGTTCAATATATAAAGACAATCCGTGAGATGCTTTCAATCCAAAACTTGGTTCTAATCTATTTTCACATAAAGTTATTACTTTCATTTTATAACTCCATTGCTTTTAAATTCTTGTGCTCTATAATGTATTCAGTTAATCTTGTAACTCCAATTCCTGCACCACTCTTTATTATTTTTTTGTCTTCATTAAAAGCAAATAAGTTTCCTCCACCAGCAACAGCGTACTCATATTCAGGCAGACGGGCATCAAATAGTAAGCTATCACATGCGTCCCAACTTTTACCCATGAATGGTATTATTTTTATATTTTCATCTTTATGTTCTTTTTTTAACTCACGTAATACCTGTCTAAGAAATTCTATTCCATTATGAGATATTGAATTATTTGTAAACGAATCTAATATATCCAATGTTAATTGTTGATTTTTATCTAAATCCAATAGTTGTCCTACTTTTTCTGCAATCTTATTATCTCCGCATTTCTTTATATAATAATTTTTAAATGTGGTACCATCTTCATTACATTTATCAATTAAATAATATATTTCTCTTCTTTTATCTAATGGTAAATCAATTATTAATCCTTCTAATATCCTCTTGTCCGATACTCTAAAATAAACATCATCAAAATTAATTGCCTTAAAACAATTAATTAAAGTTTTTAATACAAGGAGACTTGACTCTATTTCTGTTTTTCCGTATATTTCAAATCCAGTTTGCCAAAATGATATAGTTTTTCCTTTACCAACATCTTCTTCTGATTCATTTCTTAAAAATTCTTGAGAATAAAAAACTTGTCCTGAATGATTGTGAATCTTATTATTTCGATTTAGATAATCATAAACTCTAAAAGTGCCTTCTGGTGAAATTATAGTTCCTATATCCTTTCCATTAAGGCTAAACTCAATACAATTATCAATAAATCTTTCGCCTAAATTAGAAATATTTTCTTCATAGATTGATTTTTTCGATACTATTCCTCCATAAAAATAATTAAAGTTTTGATTTAAAAGAGAATTCTCCAGACCATTTCTTAAATCCATAAAAACTTTAGCTTCATATCCAAACCATTCTCTTACGCCTGGTACTAACAATATTATTCCTCCATTCATTATTTAGTTGCATTACCATTCTATATCCACCAATTCCATATGTCAATATTTTGAATTACATGTATTTAGTTACATTTAATGACTACTTTTTGTTTATTTGCACAATATATTTCAAATTGCATACCCAATTTTATATGAACTAATATAATCTTATAATATTTTATAAATATTTTTAAATTAATTGCAAATACATCATATATTTTCAATTTCAAAAAAGTTTTCAAACAAATCTTCTATTTAAAAGAATTGCATATATATCATTTATTTGTTATATTTAAAATAATTTCAAATACATCATAATTATTATTAACTTTAGGAGGAAACTATATGGAAGATGAATCCTTTGGCAGGTACATTTCTGTAATTTATAGACACTTACACATACTTCTTAATAATCGATTAAAGCCTTATGAGGTTGGTAGTGGACAATATATTTTTGTTTCTGCTATTTATAATAATCCGGGAATCTCACAAAAGGATTTGACAGAATTAATCAAAATTGATAGGGCAACAACTGCAAAAGCTCTACTTAAATTAGAGACAAATGGATACATTGATCGAGCTCAAAACAAAGATGATAAGAGATATAACAAATTATACCTAACAAAAAAAGGAATGGATTTTATTCCAATTCTAAATAATATACAAGCTGATTTAACTAATATGCTAAGTCAAGGAATGGACTCTAATGAATATTCAGAATCTATTAGATTGTTAAAATTAATTTTTAATAATGTACAAAATTCTGTAGCACAGCTAAAAAATGATTAGAATCTATAAAAGTCCAAACATAAATTTAGTGAGTTTGATTGTAGCGCTACCCTAGATGCTCTGCTGCTTTTGTAAACCCATCAAGTTCAACTATGTTTGCAAATGCCTAATTTCCATTACTTTCATTCCTTTATCCCTAAAATATATACTATAACAATATCATATATTTCGATTATTAACTTCATTTATTTCAATTTTACTGATGATATGTGTAGTACTATAATCAAGAAAAACAAGTCTTAAAGATATATAATTAAAGGAGATGTTAAGTGTGAAAAAAGTATTACTACTTCTTGCCAATGGTTTTGAAGCTGTAGAAGCAAGCGTTTTTACCGATGTTATAGGTTGGAACAAATCAGATGGAGATGGTACTACAGAGTTAATAACTGCTGGAATAAGAGAGAATTTGAAATGCACCTTTAATTTCACTGTGATTCCTGAAATGAAAATCAGCGAAATCAATATTCATGAATTTGATGCACTTGCCATACCAGGCGGATTTGAAGAGGCAGGATTTTACGAAGATGCTTATAGTGAAGATTTCCTAAACATAATCAGAGAATTTGATAGAGCTGGCAAAATAATAGCATCTATCTGCGTTGGTGCACTACCTATTGGTAAAAGTGGAGTACTAGTTGGCAGAAATGCCACAACATATAATTTTGGAATAAGACAAAAACAATTATCTGAATTTGGTGTAAATGTTCATGGCACTGAACCTATTGTTATAGATAATAATATAATCACCTCTTATAATCCTTCAACTGCTTTCGATGTTGCTTTTAAACTTTTAGAAATGCTTACATCTAAAGTAAATTGTCAGAATGTAAAAAGACTAATGGGTTTTTATCAAGATACGAACTTGTAAATATATTTAGAGGTTATTAGAACCATCTAAAATAATTAATTGTATTTAAAATAAATGACCCACGACAAATTATCGTGGGTTTCATGGTGAAGGTGAAGCGCGACCTTTAAAATTCACTCCAAATTTAAAGAAATAATCTACACTTCTACTATTTTCTTTCGTACGTCTTCTTCAGTAACAATTGTCTCACAACTGTCAAAAACTACATTTTCAGTGTGTCGTAAATAATATGCTGATGCAGGAAGCTGCTTATACATATCGCTTTCTGGATAGACTGTTCCTGAATACTCAGGTGGATTATTGGGTTGTTCTGTTAGTCCACCACGAAATTCTGCTTTCACATTTTTGAAGAATATATTTTTGACATTGTGTATTTCTCCATCTTTTTCAACCCCAGATATATAACTTCCGTAATTTTTGAGCAGATTCTCAACATAGATATCTTCAAAATAAATATCTTTAATACTTCCTATGCGATGAGTTCCCCCTGGCGGAATATTAGCTCTATCACCCAGCACAATAAAAAATGCAGAACCAGCATCCTTAACTTCTATACGCTCAAAATGTATATTTTCTGCAATACCACCATCAACAACTTCTACACACATAGCACAAAATCTTGTATCTTTAACTACACAATCACAAATTGTACAATTAGTAAATCCGCCATAACTGAAGGTTCCAAACTTAATTGCATTTGCCATAGTGCTTACAATCATCATTTGACGTACTAAAATATTGTCACAACATCTTTCATGACCACTCTTAAAACATACAGTATCATCATCTGCAGTAAAATAACTATTTTCAACCAAAACATCATGACAATCACATAAGTCGATTCCATCTCTGTTTGGGAACCAATATGAAGAAATATTGACATCTCTCATATAGAAACTGTCACACTCTACTAACGGTATAGTCCACATACCAGCATTATTTACTGCAATATTTTGTATTTTGGAATTATTGCAGCCTACTAACAAAATTGCACTTGGCCTGCTGCTTTCTGATCCATAATCCCCTGGAAAATTACCACTTCCATCAATTGTTCCTCCTCCTTGAATAATAACTCCATTCACTCCATCAGCATATATCAAAGCTTTTTGAGGTCCTTGCTTTATCATATTCCAATTAGGATTATTTTTAGAAGTCATAGTTGGATAAGCCTCAGTATCAGTAACTCCCTTAAGCGTTGCATCAGTTTCTAAATACAATTCAACTCCACTCTTAAGTTCTATCATTCCAGAAAGATATGTTCCTCCTTGCAAATATACAACTCCGCCACCGTTCTTTGAACACTCATCAATAGCTTTTTGTATCTTATCTGTCACAACTGTCACGCCATCTGCAATAGCACCAAAATGTGTCACATCATAAATTTTTCGTTTACCAGCTGCTTCTTCTATTGATTGGACAGGGTTTTTATATACAAAAATCTGTTTTTCCATAAAACTTCCCATTCGTAAACCTGTTTCATACGAAGCAATTTCACTAACAGGATTCATAAATAGTGCACCACTCAAGCATTTTTCACCATCGACACAAACATCATAAGTTTTACTATTAGTATCAAGGGACACCCATACACTAAACCAAAATTCGTCCTTATATCTATATATTTTTTTTCGAACATTGCCATCATAAGCAAGAATGCACATACCATCACACCATATTGATATGGCTGGTTTTCCATTTTCATCATACAATGTCATAATGTTTTTTCCACGACCTGTTGCACAAAAACGAAACATGGCAGAAGCAATCACTTTTCCGCTTACAGACTCAAATGTATATTTTTTATTTTCCCCACTTTCAAGTAAAACTGTATCCATTACAGATAATGAATATTTAATGTCAGAAAATTTTTGCACATCAATTTTATCTTTTTTCATTATTACTTTTCTCCTCTCAAAATTCGCTCATAGGAATATCCACGATCACTTTTTCTTTCCACTTTCTTCAATTCAAAATAAATAACTGCATTTGGTTTTAGCTGAAAACTAATATCTATTACCAATTTTGTTGAAACGATACTTTCTGATTTTATAAGTGGTACTGCATGTTCCTTCAACAAAGCTAACTGTTCTGTTGACAAATTCGCCGGCTCTCCCATATCATGCCATAGCTTAAGTGGATTACAGCACTCCTCATCCACTGTTTTAGAGATCAAACAATAATCAGCATGTTTACTTGGTAATTTAATTTCAAGTTCCAATGATTCGCCAGTATAATTAACATCCATGTTCCACAAAATTCCACGATAGTTTCCATCCGGCAATTGTACTATAATTGCTTCCTCTGAACGATGAATACAATTTCCTTGCAACTGCTTATAGAAAGCAAATGTCCAAAATGTTGGTTTTGGTATACATCCATTTGCTACCATTCCAAATCCACCATGAAACGGAGTAAACGGAACCCCTTTTTCCTCAAAAACATCTCCAAATGTCCAGTAGGAGTATGACGCATGTTTGTCTCCCAAGAGTGACAACATTGCCGCTGTATAAGCAGCATTCAAGTTAGTATCGTGAAGTGGACAATCAGGTACATATGATGTGTTAAACTCTGTTATGTGTATATCCATTCCACAAAATTCATCGAAACTATCAACAATTTCTCGAGTTGTCTCTAACAACTGGAATGATTCTTTAAGATCATGAAGTTTTGTATACTCATAGTGACCTGATTTTTCAGGAAGATATGTTGCATAATGATGCCGCGTAATAAAATCCAAAGGAAGTTTCCTCTCTCGAACATATTCAAGAAAAGAACGAATCCAAATTTTATCAGTTCCACCACAAACCGCAGGTCCCCCAATTTTAAAAGCTGGATTTACTTCTTTTACCGCTAATGCTGTATACTCATACAATTTAAAATATTCCTGCATGTCACCATCTTTCCAAAAGCTCTTAAGATTTGGTTCATTCCATACTTCAATAGGCCACTGCGATACATCTTCTTTACCATAGCGTTCAATTAAATGATGTAACAACGCCTGAACCATAGCTGTCCAATCATTATAGTTTTTTGGTGGAGTCACATTGCCTTTCCAGTAAAATACTGTCTGATTTCCAGAAGCCATTTTCTCTGGCATGAACCCCAGTTCCAAGAATGGTCGGAGTCCAAGACTTATATAACTATCCATAACCCTGTCCAGATAAGTAAAGTTATACTCAAATACTTGCTTTCCACATTCATCCTCATAGCTCTGACAAATTGCCATATCGTCGCAGAACAAACCGTGACCGCGTATATGTTTGAAACCAATTACATTCTGCACCAACTTTAATTGCTCATAATACTCTTTATGCAGTGCTAGACCCATCCGCCCAGTACCCACACAAAAATCCATTCGGTTGTGAAAAGGTATCTCAATTCCATGTTCAACCAAAATGCTCTTTGCTTTACTCATATATAAATCCTCCCTTTATTTAATCTGAAATGCCAGTATTCTCATACTCCAACTAACCCTTAAATATCAACTGATAAGTTTTGAACTATTAAACACTTAATTGACACTTCTATATTCAAATGATATCATAATAAAATGCAATATTTATTGCGTATAAAATGTACTTTATTGCGTGAAATCGAGGTGAGCTTATTATATGCCTATATCTAACAACCCATATTTAGAGGCTACAGACAGAGATTTAACCTATAAAAATAAATCAACAATCGGTGATGCTACTTATCCTTACCATCGTCATAATAATTGTGAAATATATTTATTTCTGAAGGGGAATGTTAAATTTTATCTAGAATATGCCTGTTACCAATTGTCTCCCTATGACCTTATAATAATGAATCCTGAAGAAATGCACCGAATTGTCTGTGATGATGATTCACTGTACGAGCGTATCACCATTAACATAAAAAAATCCTACATGGATAAATTATCTAATTCAGCAACTGATTTATCTGCCTGTTTCTATCATCGCCCCATTGGAACAGGTAACATCTTAAGTCTTACACCAAAACAATCAGAGGATTTATTTAATTTATGTAACTTGCTCGACAACGCAATTTCATCTACTGATTATGGACACAGCATACAGAAAGATGCTTACCTATCTTTACTGCTTGTATTAGTTAATTCAATTTTTGAAAAAAATACAAGCAATAGTATCAGCATCATGCCTAACTACCTTATTGAAACAATGCAATACATAGAAAATCACTTAAGTGAAACTATTTCTCTGCAGCAACTTGGAAACAGATTTCATCAAGATAGAAATTATCTTAGCCACCAATTCAAGAAACATACTGGAATGACACTGCGTCACTATTTGCTAGATCGCAGAATTGCACGCGCAAAATCACTTCTTCTAAGCGGATGTAATGTAACAGAAGCCTGTTATCAATCAGGCTTCAATGATTATGCAAATTTTATACGCAGTTTCACAAAACTCGAAGGAACCTCACCTGGAAGATTCAAAAAAACTTAGACTCATAAGGGAATTTTTTAGGGCAAAACTCCCTTAATTCCTTAAATATAGTGGCTGTCGCACTAAATAATTAGTGCACAGCTGCTTCTTTTATATGGGAAATGTTTTTAATTGCAGCACAGCTGCTTCTTTTATATGGGCAGAAATTTTTAGCAGCTATAAATTTTATAAGCTGCTACTATGGAGATATGTTTAAACTTTAAAAATTACATTAAAATCTCATTTAAATTTATATAAACATTCCCTCAGCCCGCATTTTATAAGCATATTCTTAAGTAGAGAACCCAAATCTATGATTTGGTGTGAATCACTTATCCAGCGAACGTACGTGAGTCGGATTTCCTTTGATATTCTCACATTCTTAAGAATATATATTCGTGTATTCTTAAATTCTAAAGAGTATATATTATTACATTCTTAAATTCTAAAAACTTTAGAATATACAATACTATTATTTCTACAAAGCTTGGGGGTGTTATAGATGCAGATGGATCCAGTAATGATTCTAATAAAGTGGCTTGAATAGCAAAAAGGCAATGAACTTATATTTGGAGTTCATTGCCTTAAATTTGCTTATTCTTTTGTTTTTACTATTTGATTTATGCAATTTAAATCACCATCTTAAGATCTGATTATCTGTTGATGTATAAACTAACAATTTAGTATTTAAAATCCTTTTAATAACTTATAACAACATAAGTGTGTTTGTTGGAAAAAGAATATTTCTTATTATATAGTAAACAGCTTATGGAGCTGGATGTGGATAACAGTTATGCTCGACCTCAGGGAGATTTTATTCTTTATCTCCTAAATTGATACCTTATAATATTTTCTTATATACATAGCTTGCAATGCTAAGCTGTAATGCCACAAGCCCTGCAAGTAGGCCAAACGATATATATAGACTTGTCTGTGATGCTATAAATCCGATAATTGCTGGCCCCATAAGAATTCCCATATATCCCAGTGTACTTACTGCCGATACCGCCATGTTTAGAGGCATAATCGTCTGTTTACCCAGTAGAGAAAAAAATATTGGTACAATGTTCGCACTTCCGATTCCAATAAGGAAAAAACCTGCATAAAGAAGCAGTTGCCAAGGTGCCAAGATAACACACAAGAAACCAATTACAGATAACACACCCCCACCAAAAATGATAGGCTTACTACCAAACTTTTGCACAAGCCAGTCTCCTATTAAGCGCATCGTAAGCATCGCAGCTGAAAATACTGCAAATCCTGTTCCAGCCAGTGACATATCAAGACCGCGCACAGTTGTAAGAAATACGCCACTCCAATCCATAATAGCGCCCTCGACTAAAAATGCAATCATAGCAATAACCGAGATAAATACCACAATTCCACGTGGTACAGAAAAAATCGAAGATTCTTCCTTTTCACCACCGTCAATAAGCAAATATCTACCAAAAAACACCAATAAAACTATCATAATTCCACTCGCACAAACTGTAGCAATGAACGCCGTTAAACCAATCTTCAGCCATAGGCCAAATATACCAGCTCCAATAAAACCACCCACGCTCCAAAGTGCATGCATACCAGACATCAATTGTCGTCCAGAGGCTTTCTCCACGATAACAGCATGTATATTTACGGTAACATCAATCATCCCCATAACTGCACCGAATAGTAAGAGTGCTGGTACTGCGAGTATAAAAGAATCCACTCTGCTCAGACTCAAAAGCATTCCTGCATAGACTACTGTAGCAACACTTAGGACTCTTCGACAACCAAAACGAGCTACTGCACTCCCAGTGACTGGCATCATGATCAACGAACCAACTCCAATGCAAAGAAGCAACATACCAAGCATATCATTATCAATTCCTAAACGAGCTTTCAAGAGAGGTACCAAAGGTGCCCATGAGGCTGCGCCAAAGCCACCTATGAAAAAAAACGCGCGCGTAGCATGCTGTTGCCATCTACCTGGAATCGCCTGCACTAAATTATCACACGAATCTATCATTAAATCACCTCCCCTTCATATAATTTGGTCCCTTCAACTTCATATTTAGATGCTAAAGCTCTCCATAAAAAATCCCTCAGAAAATTATCTAAACTTTTACAAAACATATAAAAAAACCTCCATTTATAGCTAATACTTAAATTGTTAAAATTAAGTATTAATCTAGTAAAGTGTATTTTCACGCTTATCTTGCATACCATAATTAAATTACATTAAAATGCTATACAAGATAAGAGAACCATTCGCCTTTAAATCGAATTTAAATGTATAATCTCTTTTAATTCAGATATAATAAGCTCCTCATTGTTTTCACAATCTGTTCCACCAATAGATATGCTAGGTTTAGTTTTTCCGTGAAAATCACTTCCACAGGTTAAAAGCAATTTATGTTTTAAAGCAAATTCTTTGTAAAATTCTACTTGTTCTTTACTATGATAGCTGCTATAAACTTCTATTCCCTTAATACCACAAGAAATAATATCATTTAATAACTTCATATCTTCTTTAACATTATTTCCAGGATGAGCTAAAACAGGTATTCCACCACTTTCTTGAATAATTTTAATTGCTTCTTTCAAACTTATAAACTTTACTTCTGCATAAGCTTGTCTACCTTGAGCACAATAATCCCAGTAAAAATTAACATATGGATTATCACTTCTCGAACCATTTTCATAATATGGCATAAGTAATTGATTTTTGTGTTCCCTATCGAATTCCATAGCAGCTTCAGCAATCATCTCACCATTAACTACTCCATTCCTAGATAATGAAGCGATAACCTCATCTGAAAAGTCTATACCTAATTCACGAATTAATTTCATACGCTTTTTTGATGCACTTTGTTCCTGCTCTATAATATTTTCTTCAATTTCATGAAATATTTTATTCTCATAATTTATTCCATAACCTAAAACGTGTAAATTAACTTTATCCATAGTACAATCTAGTTCAATTGCTGGAATAATTTCAATATCTTTGCCAATACAATATTCTTTTGCTTCCTCTATTCCATTTACACTATTATGGTCAGCAATAGAAAAATATTTTATTTTATTTTTTAAACACAAATCAACCAATTCCTGTGACTTAAATTCTCCATCATCACTACAATTTGAATGCATGTGTAAATCAATAGAACTCATATAAATCTCTCCTTTTTTCATTTCATATTATTATCCCATATAACTTTATTCTCATATTTAAGATAATTTCTAATTTAAAATATATTTTTGTAATATACTTAAACTTTTAGTATCAAATATTTATAAACCAACTTAATAAAGTGAGTTTACAAAGTGTTTATGATCTTATTATTGATTTATAATAAATGCGCCAAATATCCTCGCCACTCCTCATTCCATATATTGGCACAATAAATCACATAATTTAATAGATGTATTTAAGATTTTCTTACAACTTTAATTGTAAAATCGGTTCTAAAGACTTCAAAGCAATATGCTTTATTCCAATTTCAAAATCATGACTTAATTCATTAGAAATAATTATTTGTGGAATCATAATTTTTTCAATTTCAGAATTACATTTGCTTTCAAAATCTGAAACAATTGTGTCAGTTATTTCTTCTCCATATATAATAATAATATCCGGATTATACATACAGCAAAAAGCAAATAATGTTTTAATAATTATTTCTTTCATTTGCGCTTTGTTAAAATCAAAGTTTTCCCAATCTACTTCAAACGGAAGATATTTAATTTCCCCTGCAAGCCCATTTCTACCTTTGTAAATACCTCCATTAATATAAATTCCAGCACCTGGCGGATATTTACTTGGAAAATATATGCCTATTACACATTGTTTTTCTGTTACTCCATGAGAATAACAATATCCTTCAACAGCTGCATTAATATCATTTTCAAATATAACTGGTAATTTAAATTTTTCTTTAATGTAAGTTGTGAATAACTGATCTTTAAGTTCTTTATAATCACTAATTAATAATCTTCCATCTACCTCTTCTCCAGGCATTCCAAAGCTAATCACTTTTATATTAGGATATTTTGTAAGCATTTTCTCAATTAAATTATCAAAAGTATCCTTTTTTATTTCAACCATTTTTTTCTCAATTTTATCTATAATTTCTCCATATAAGTCTGAGACAGCAACAAATATTGTATCTTCTCTTCTTTGTTCATACATATATATGACTAACGCCAAGCTAAATTCACTATTAAATCTATATGCTGTCGCTGGTCTTCCTCCATTAGATGGCAATATTATATCCTCTATTACTTCTCCATTTTCAACAAGTATATTAACTAAAGAATTAATTGTTACCACACTTAATTCTGTTAGTTCTGCTAATTGTGGTTTTGAAGCTATTTTTTTGATTTTAAATGCATTTCTCAATTTATTTAAATTAATTTCTTTTACTAAATTGGCATTAACATTGCTCATCAATTTTCCCCTTTTCTTTTTTAATCAACTTTATAAAGTGTCTTTACAAACAATATAAATCATATAACTTAGTCTGTCAATAAAGATAAAACCTCTTTTGAAAAATGATAAACTTGTTTCATTTATTTATTATAAAATGTAATTTTTTTCGTATTGCTCCACCCTTTTGCCTAATTTATATATGAATAATGTATAGTTTTATTATAAGCAACGGTTCTACCTTAAAACCTAGCTTAAACTAGATTCTCTCTTTTATCTTATATTGACAAAATATCCAGTATAGGGTTAAGATTTATAATATGTGAGGTAAGATAAATGGTAGCAACAGGTTTTATTTTTTTTATGGCGATTTTATTTTTTACCAGTTTTCTTTTAACAGTACCGTCAATAATCGGACTTATAGTATGCAGGCGATATAAGAAAAAGAAAGGTAAAAAAGCAAAATTAATAATTCGCATATTATTAATTATTATACTACTAGCTGGATTAGTAATGTTTGGGGTTCCGGTAGCTTTTGGGGGTATGATTATGTACGACAACTATCATGTAGCACAGTATAAGCTGACACTACCATCAGTTGCGGGCAGAAGAGATTTAGCAGGTGTAAAGCAGCTTTTAGATAGAGGAACTGACCCAGACCAGAACGATGGACTTAATTATACTGCATTAACATCTGCGTGTTCAGAAGAAGGTAACTATGATATTGCAAAACTTCTTATAGAACATAAGTGTACAGTGGATATAGAGATTAAAGAATATATAGATCAAAAAGATGTAGGATATACACCTCTCATGTATGCTGCAAATAAGGAAGAAAAGTATGACATTGTAAAATTACTTATAGATAACAATGCTGATGTAAATCATAAAGCATCATCAGATGGATGTACTCCGCTTATTATAGCGACCAAGTATCCTAATCATTCAAACGATAAAATTGTAGATATTCTAATTAAAAATGGGGCAGATGTTAATGCTGCCGATAACAAAGGCAAGACAGCTCTCGCATATGCGTGCAATCAACCTGCCGATGAGACAAGCTATGCTATTATAAAGAATTTATTAGAGAATGGTGCTTTAATTAACACTAAGACAACCACTTTACAAGATCTTCTTACATTAGCAAAACAATATAATGTATATGATGGGAATAGCGGGAATGAATACTATAATAAGATTGTGAGTATTTTAAACGAGTATAGCACTAAATAAAATATCTTGAGAAAAAAGCTACTACATAGTTAACTGTGTGTTAATTATGTAGTAGCTATATTTTTGCTAAGGAAGACCCAAAAAGTACTATGAGCTACTTGTTTCTTGACAGTGAGGGAAACCTATTAGAAGGATAACCACTTTTTTTGTGGTTATTCTTTTTTATTTAGCTCATGCTTTTGCTCTTCTGCTAAAAATGTAAGAACCGCTCACGTATTAATCTTTATATTAATCTCTTCATTCGAAGCCTTCCCTAAATTATCCCAACCCTTTCCAACACTGTTTTTCTAATCAAATACCCAAGTTAACTTCAAAAGCCGTATGACTTACACCCTTGATAATAATTTGCTATGAATTGATCATATGCTCCCCTGACATAATAATCTAAGCATGCATCTTGTGAATCAAATCCAAATTGATTTTTTAATGCTGTTTTCATATGCTTTAAATAAAGAGAGTATTACTTTACAAAGCAGTTTTTTAGCCTTTCCCTATTATATATCGTCTCTTCACTATATAAAAAAATTAATTCAATACTGACTTGACAAAAGTGTATAGCAACCATATACTATTGACATGGATAAATATATAAATAACAAACATCAAATTGCATATGATTCTCTGGAGTTAGGGTTTGCTTTGACTGACCTTGATAAAAAGACTCGCTACTTCGGAACGGATGTACCGATTTTTCACTCTGAAATACATGTAATAAAGGTCATTGCCGAGCATCCTGGCATTCATGTGGGTGGACTTGCCGATATTCTAGGAGTAACAAAAGGATCTGTTTCCGAAATTCTCAAAAAGCTAGAGAGAAAGGCTCTGGTTATAAAAGAAGTTGATGATCTTAATTTATCTAGATATTCATTAAGTCTGACTGAAAAAGGTAAAAAAGCTCATAACAACCATATGCTCTATCATTCTATTGTAAATAATATGGTTGAAGATGAACTACAAAATGCCTCCGAACATGAATTGGAGTTTTTGTCAAACTTTTTGTCGAACCTGATAAACAAGGTTAAATTTTTTAACGAAAATTTTGATGAGTAAAAATTTTAAGCAAGTGTATGGTTGCTATACACATTTTATTATTATTAAGTTAGGCGGTGTTAACATGAAAAGAAAAAGATCATCAAAGCCATATATGGCTTCTGATAATAATGAAGTAAGTGAGCAAATGTATAAACAAATACTTGAAGCTGATGAAAGGGCTTTATGGGTTATCTATAATTCTTTAGCCTCATGCGTTCCATTTAGTTTTTGCTCATATAGATTCCCAATATTTCCACCATTCAATTTTTTTAATAAATAATAAGTTGGAAAATAATAAAATTAATAAACTCTTAAAAAAGTAAGATGAATAATCAATTATACTCAAGTGTATGGTTGCCATACACACTTTTAGTATAATTAAGTTAGGAGGTATTAGCATCAAAAAGAAAAAATCATCAAGGCTATATATGAGTTCTGATAATAGTGAAGTAAGTGAGCAAAA
The DNA here is from genome assembly GCF_003575225.1 of Clostridium chromiireducens. Lineage (NCBI taxonomy): Bacteria > Bacillati > Bacillota > Clostridia > Eubacteriales > Clostridiaceae > Clostridium > Clostridium chromiireducens. The sequence continues at coordinate 489,797 of NZ_QXDJ01000003.1, forward strand.
GTATAAACGTAAAATACTTGAAACTGATGAACGAAGTTTATGGGCTGCTGAATTGAGCTTATGGGCTATCTATAATTCTTTAGCCGCATGTGTTTTCTTTGGTTTTTACCCATATGAATGTCCAATATTTCCACCAGTCAATTGTTTTAATAGCAAGTTTGAAAGTAATGAAATTAATAACCCCTTAAAAACGCAAGATGAATAACCAATTGTATCCAAGCGTATAGCAACCATACTCCTTTTGCCTATAATTTATGCATATAAGATTAATCATGTATTAAAACATGAGTTATTCTTCCTGGAAAAATCTATTCTCTCAAAGGAAGAATATTAAAAAGTTATAAATAAATTAAAGGTATTATTTTCACCATTTAAAACGATGCAATTAGATACTCTAAATATAATAATTAATGTAAAAAAGAACATATCACATTTTAAGGAGAGACTATATAAATGAAACAATTACATAACGAACATGAAAAGAACCTATATTCAAAAAGAAATACACCTATAATGCTGATAATAGGAATTGCATTTATTGCAGCAAATTTGCGTTCACCTTTAACAGCGGTTGGCCCGTTGGTCGATCAAATTCGTGGTAGCTTACATATTTCAAATACACTAGCAGGTATGATTACAACTCTTCCGCTATTCGCTTTTGCAGGATTCTCACCTTTCGCTCCACGATTGGCGCGAAAATTTGGAACTAAATTGGTGCTGCTTTGGTCACTTATTTTTCTGACTTTCGGAATTATATTGCGTTCATTGTTTGGTGGGTTGGGACTATTTCTAGGAACATTAATCCTTGGATTGTCCATTTCTGCCGGCAATGTGCTAATACCAAGTCTAATCAAACATGAATTTTCTAAACAGGTCGGCTTGATAACTGGCATCTATACTGCTTCTATGGGCCTTTTTGGGGCGATAGCATCCGGTATCAGTGTCCCTGTTGCTGCAAAATCGAGATTGGGATGGAGCGGAGCGTTAAGTATTTGGGCTGCACTTAGTTTCTTATCCATTATAATCTGGATACCTCAAATAATGCGTAGAAAGCAAGAAATGTCCATTATTAAAGGAACTATTAATAATGATATTAAAACAAAAGTAAAAGACGTCCATGAAGAAAAAAATGAAATAGACAGCATTAAAGGAGATGTCATTAATAAGGTTAATCTATGGAAATCTACTTTGGCATGGCAGGTAACGGTATATATGGGATTACAGTCTATGCTACTCTATTGCATGGTTGCATGGTTGCCGGCTATTTTAATCCAGCAAGGTATGAATTCAGACAAAGCAGGATGGATGCTCTCCCTTTATCAATTGGTATCGCTCCCTGTATCATTTTGGGGTTCTGTCCTTGCTCAACGTAAAGCCAATCAACGTCCATTAGTTATCATTGCCTCTCTATGTGTTTTGGTGGGACTTTTAGGCATATTCTTAAAATGGACAGGGCTTACATTCCTATGGATGATTATGTTGGGAATTGGCGGAACACTTACTTTTTGCCTGGCTATGATATTTTTTAGTTCTCGTACAAGAAATGCAGATGAAGCGGCAAGATTGTCCGGCATGGCACAGTCAATCGGCTACCTACTCGCTGCTTTTGGGCCGATGCTTTTTGGTTTTTTACATGATGCAGCTAACAACTGGGAATTACCACTTATTGTCTTAATCAGTGCTTCCGCATTATGCTTGTTTGCTGGGCTGGGTGCATCACGAGATCTGCATATTAAGTACAACTGTTGATAATAACGTTACACATAAATATTCTATTTTAAATTTAGATTAATGCAGTAAACTATTTTAAATTCAAAAACAAGACATAGAGTAATAAGATATTCTTATATCACTCTATGTCTTATCTATGTTAAAATATCTCTTACTAAAATCAGATAAAGCGAAGTTTATTATATTCTCACTTGAAATTTTATTAGATTCTCTGAAGCATAAGTAGCATTCAGATTTTCCTAAATCTCTTCATTACTAATCTATTAAAAATTTTTAAAGGCTATTACCCTTACTAAGCAATAGCCTCTAAATATTCTAAATATAAATATTTTTAATTATAGTAACATACCGCCAGATGCTTCAATACGTTGACCGGTAACCCATCCCATTTCATCTGTGCATAGACTAGCCACAACCCCTCCAATATCAGAAGCTTCTCCAATTCTTCCGAATGCAGCATAAGAACCAATTGTATCTTTCAAACCTGGATTTTTAATATAAGTATCTCCACTAAATTCAGTGTTAACAGCTCCAGGGGCTATAGTATTCGCTCTTATACCTCTAGCTCCTAATTCTTTAGCCAAATATCTAGTAAAGACTTCTACTGCACCTTTTGCAGCAGCATAAAGTCCAGAACCTGGGGATGTAAAACGGGTCAATCCTGTTGAAGTGTTTACAATTCCGCCTTTGTCAGCAATAAGAGGAATTAGTTTCTGTGTCAAAAAGAAAACTCCTTTAAAATGTACATTAACTATTTTATCAAACTCTTCTTCTGTAACTTCTAAAATAGGAGTATGGTTTGAAATTCCAGCATTATTAATTAAAAAATCAAAGTGCTCTCTATTCCATTTATCCTTTAAAACATCTGATAACTTAGATGCAAAGGAATCAAAGGAAGATATATTACTTACATCTAGCTGAATAGCAGCAGCTTTACCACCATTTGCTTCAATTTCTTTTACAACTTCATCTGCTTTTTCTCTTTGATTATTGTAAGTGATAATTACATCTATTCCCTTTTTAGATAATGATATTGCAGAATCTCTGCCAATTCCACGACTTCCACCTGTAACTAATGCAATTTTACTATTTGTATTCATAAAGATTTCTCCTTTAAATATTTATTAATCATTTCGAAATTAATATCTCATTATTTATACTGCTACTTATATTTCAAAGCTAGTATTAACTTAGTCATCATTTTAATGTTAATCCAAGAATATATAAGTTACTTAGAAATTAATTTCATATGATTTATACTCATGTTAATACCTAGAGATATATCTAGGTCAAGCTTTTTTTAAATAAATTTTTCTGGGATCAGTAAAAATAATATATATGATATCCACTAAATAAAAAAAAGCAGCTAGTTAAATCCTTATATTCATAGATAAAATCTATAGGACATAATAATTTTTATAGAAAAACTTAACTATTTATTTACCTTAAAACAATACAAGGATAATAATGGTAATTTATAATTAAATTACAACCTTTGATTCAAACATAAGATCTTTAGTATACCTTCAATTAAAATTAAACTTTATTCATTAAATTGAAAGGAGATGAGATATTGCAATATAAATATTAAATTATGTTTTTAGCTACGTCCCTAAGTTTATAATTTATTATCTAATTTCATACAAAATTTTTTTGAAAGTTAGAGGTGTAAAGATAATGAAAAGAAAATTTAAAATTTGCTCTATGATGACCTTAATGCTCACTCTATTAAATTGTTCATTAGCATATGGAAAAACTGTAACTCCTGCTGTCCCTAACTATGAGGTAAAAATATATATGAATCCTTCCGTAGTATTAGATTCTGATAATAAATTAAAGCAAGAGGTACTGGACACCTTCAATATGCCAAGTACTGTTACAAAGATGTCAGTAGAATATTTAGATTCTAGCAATTTAGATTTTAATGATATTGGTTGGGATGTAAGACTTCGAAAAATGGAAGGTGATGCTGACTTTGAATTAACCTATAAAAAGAGATATTCTATAGCAAATGGAAACATAGATTCAGCACTTCAAACCGCAGCCTTAGATGGTTTTGATAAGAGTGAAGATGATTATGATGCTCAAGTTGATTGGGGTTATAATAAACAAACCCTTAGCTTTTCCAATGACAAAGATGTTAGCATATCAGGTTACTCTGGCATGGATTTACCTTCTAGTAAAGATTCTATAAAAGCTGCCGTAAAAAAAATCCCTGGTAAATTAAATAATAGTATATCTAATAATTATGGAACCACTATTTTACAAAATTCTCATATATATGGTCCTGTAGACGCCAAAAGATCTATAGGTACTTGGAATGGAGAGAAATTTTATATTGAAGTTTGGAAGATTAAAGCAACTTCCGGAAGTGGTTACGACTATGTAGTAGAAGCTTCCTTTAAAACTGACGATAGAAGTTCTGCACAAGAAGGCCATGATCAATTGATAGAATTGTTTAATGAAAAAGGCTGGCTATTGCCAGAAGATCAATTAAAAACTCAAATGATATTAGATAGATATTAAAATACTTATAAATAATAATGGGTAAGATACTTAATTATTAAAGTTTCTTACTCATTAAAAATGAATATTTTACCTAAGCATATATATGACTCTTTTACATTTATAAGCTACGCTTCCCTATGGACATTTTATATTTTTTCATTTCAATTTATGGAGCTGTTGCACAATGAATAAAAACCACAATATATTGTATTGAATTTTTTAATTCTGATCCAACATATATATTATAGCTATTTTTAAATTTGACAACTCCATTTTTTATCCTCCCCCCGCATTTTAGGCGCATATTCTTTAGAATATATATTGTAATGTTATTTAGAGTATATATTCTTCTATGGCAATATTCTGAGGAATAAATATTGTACAGAACATTAGAATGCACCATTCATACATTCTGACTTAAATACCTATGCGAATATTAGCTATAGCCCATATCCTAAAAACTGTTTATAAGGTAAACTTACTTTTCCATCTGCAAATCTCTTTCTTTGGCCCCAAGTAACATTCTCACTTATGGATCTACTTTCTTCTTGTAATAGGTACTCTAAATAAATCCGCAAAATTGTACCAATTCCTAGTTGCTACTCTCTATATTTTTTAGCAATATTCCATACTTTTATATATAATAACTGTTACTTTATCTCTTTCACTCTACCAACAATACCATTATCAAGCATCACTTTTATACCATGATGATGCTCTGATGAATTGGTAAGTATCTTTGCCACTATTCCTTCTGTTAATTTTCCTGTACGTTGATCTTGCTTTTGAACAACTAGAACTGTTGCTCCTATTTTAATATCACTTCTCTTTGTTCCGTTCATTTCAATTTCCTCTCATCTATGCTTAATATTTATCTTATTTTACACTAAACTAATTATTATTTAAATCTTTCACATAATAATTTTTACCTTAGAACAGTTAATCTATTCTACGCACTTATTTCTAAACCTAATTAGTCTCCTACCTCTCTATATCCTTAGAACGATTATTGGGTGGAGGCGAAGCATGACCTTTGAAATCCACCGATAGAATTTCTCTTTATTTATTACAAAAAATAATTGTCTCTTATTTTATATACTTATCATCATAATCAACTGTTAGAAACTGTCAATTTCAAGGGTGTCAATCCGTTTCTTACTTCTATTAATATTGGTGGTTTACTAAAATAATAATGTTTTTTATAGGATTCTTCAAAGCTTAGAAAATATAATATAAAGGTCTGTTCGTAGGTATATCCTAATAAATCTTCGAATATAATCTTAATATTATACTCTTGATTCTCATTTTCTTCTATAATTTCTTTTTTTAGATTTGCGTATATTTGAATTTCGCAAGATTTTTCATTCTTTTCAAGACTTCTATTTTTATATAACATGTTCTTTAACTCATTACTATTCCATGTTTTTTGCACGTTTCTTATATTAACTGCTGAATCTCTTCCAACATTTTTAAATGTGATTACAAAAGGCATCCAAGCGCTTGTTTTATAGTTTGTGCTATTATTATCTAGTGCAAACGCTTCAGTTTCCTTAATATTACCCTGTCTTTCAACTATGATTTGCAAATATGGCAATACATTTCTTCTCTGGTCTTCTTCATCCCTTATTATATTATTTTCCCTATCTATTCTTGCTTCTATTTGATTATGGTTAATAGTATACTTAATACCTAATAAAGTGACAAAACCTGCAATAATTGATCCAAGAATATTTCCACTATAGCTGCCTAAGAAACTTAAAAACTCACTACTGCTCAAATTTGAATTAATGGCGTTTCTAAAAATAATCCGTTCTAACACTAAGGGTACGGAGGTTAAAATTAATACAAATATGATTCCACAGATAATGATAATCTTCTTATTTTTTAACATCATTTCACCTCTAAGTTATTTTAATTTACTACTTTAAGATTTCTGCTAGTAAACAATTAACTGTAAGAATCGTCATGCTTACTTTAATCATCAAATCCATCTAATTTTCGAATATTAAGTAAGATTTTTCTTAAAGATTGCATGGTAATAAGTATTTCTCCTTCCGATAAGCCTTCTGTTATTTGTCTCATCATTTTTTCAACATCTGCATTCATTTCTGGTAGAACTTCTTTTGCTTTTGCTGTCAGATATAGCTTATTAGATCTACCGCCTTTTTCATCTTGTTCACTGTAAACATAACCAAGCTTTATTAATTTAGCTATTGTTCTTGCAGTCATTGCCCTATCATTATCGAGTTCTTTACTTAAACCTATTTGACTGATTCCTTCGTTCTTTTCAAGATTAAATAGATATGGGCGGGAACCACTGCTTATTTCATATTTCTTTAGCACTTTATCTAAATAAATCTGCTTATACCTAAAAATTTTACTAATAAGCATCATGAAATTCATGTTTTCTACATTCATTGTCATCCATCCTTCACCATAAATTGACTTGTCAACTTAATTATATTCAGATTAAATTGACTTGTCAACCTAATAAATTGAAAAATATCACATATTATAAGTATTTTAAAATATCTTACAGCACAGTAAATCATCTTAAGCATGTCAATATCCATTGATAAATGGTCTTTATAACTTCATTATTAGATAATTCCATACGGCATTATCTATCCATCACCAAGTTGACTTGTCAACATAATTACATATATTTATTGCTGACTTATCAGCAATACTTAGAACTTAGTCTGTATATCCATTTTCTCGATTATCTTCTTTATAACTTTCTTATTTGTAATTTTTATGTTTATAGTAAACACTTTAACTAATCTTGAAGGTGTAAAAAATGCAATTCCCTTTGTAACAGCTTTATAGAAATATTATCAACTGACCTTTTATTCTTACTTGATGATTTAAGCACATCTGATATTTTGAATTCTGTTCGTTAATTACTTTTTTACCTACAACAGATATTAATGAAATTAATATTAAAGGAGTAGATATCCTTAAAGGATTATCTTAAATTTAGCTTATATGGTATTTTAATTAAAAGAAATTAAATAATCCACGACATATGTCGTGGATTTTATGGTGGAGGCGAAGCGTACCTAACCCCTGCCCTATTCTCCAATTTTAATAACTTTCGCATTCACTTACCATTTTTTCGTTCTTACATTATGACATCATTTTGATTTAGCAATTTTAATAAATCTTTATTCAGTTGTACAGTTTCGTTGTTTGCACCATTAGCATAATCCGGCAGCATCATATCCTTTACCATTTTAGTCCGTAGCCACATCATAAAGAAAAAATCCAGAATGAAATTTGGACATTTAAGCATAATTTTAAATGAAGATGGATTAATAGCAACTCCAGCTTTTTGTATTGCACTTAAATATGCTTTTAAAGTGATTGTTATTCTGTGTGCCGTTTTTCTGGTTGTAGCGGTTTCCTCATCAATTATCTTATTATCAAAATATAAACTACCCAACAGTGCAATATCCGATACTGAATGTGTTATTAGAAATGATTTCATATCCTTATTAATTGTATAGGGAAGTTTTGCTGTTATAAATAATTCTGCGAGGTTTTTTACACGTTCTGTTTCTAAACCATTAATTTCTCCAAACATAGTAGCAAATAGAACCTTTGGTGGAATTCGAGCATACAATATTCCATCTTTAATCTGTCCGCCAGCGCCGGGAAAACCTGGTAAAAGTCTATCTCCAACTATATCTAACCATGAAGAAAATCCAATTGAATTATTAGTCATTGTAACAATATTTTTACTTTGATTGTCTTTTAGTGCTAACAACGCTGATTCGGCTTGATCGTAACGAACTGTAACGAAAATAAAATCATATACATCATCATTTTCAAGGGTATCAATTACATTTACTTTTATAGATTTAACCACACCTTTATCATTATATTTTAGGCCATTTTCTTTCAATGTTTTAAATCTATTAGAACGTGCAAACATAGTAACATCCATACCTGCTTCAATGAATTTCATTGCGTATATGCTCCCTATGACACCTGCACCAAAAATTAAAATTCTATTTTGTTTTACTGACATAAAAATCACTCCTATTTATTTATATCTTGACTATGCAACAACGCGTTGTATAATAGAATTGTAAATGGTTATTACAGCTTTATCAACCATCAGATTTTTATTATTTGTTGGTTGATATATTTGTTTGCAAAAGGAGGATAAAATGAAAAAGCAACCTGAAGTTACAGAAAAAACAAGGCAAGCGTTTATAGATGTTTTTTGTGAGTTATATAGTCAAAAGCCCATTGAAAAAATCTCGGTTCAAGATATTGCCAATAAAGCGGGATATAACCGTAGTACATTTTATCAACACTTCGCTGATATTTACGAATTATTAGACTCTGTTGAAAGTGATTTATTGAGCTACATGAAAGAGGAATTGACAAATATGAAAGAATCTACGGCTTCTATCCAAAATGCACTTAATTGTATAGAAAATAGCAAGCATATCTCAGTTCTTAAGGCTCTCTTGGGTGACTATGGAAGTGTTCATTTTTTGGAGCGCTTGAAAAAAGAAATTCCCTTTGATGGATTGGACTTGAACTTTCAAGAATATGATTTCTTAAAGCCATACTTGATTGAGTTTTACATATCAACATCCCTTTCCTTATTTCGCCTTTGGATCAAGCAAGAAAAGGATTTATCCTCAGAAGAATTTTTCAAGTTAGTAGATACCCTATATAAAAATGGGATAACGCCTTATTCTAAAAAATAATGGGCATATTCCTGCAAGCTACCAAAACGCACAAATTTTACTGCTCATATGTTTCCACTAACTACTGAACTAAAAAATCAGCAACACTTCCTACCAGTGGATATGTCTACATAAAAAAAGCGGCAAGGTCAGTTTTTTAACCGACCTTGCCGCTTTACTATATTCTTAGAAATATAGTAAGCCTTTCAATTAGTACTCCTTTGTTCATAAATCAGTTCATGAATATGCTATACTCTTCTATTTTTCATACATTTAATAATTAATTGCTCAGCATTTGATATTATATTAGAGTTACGCATTACTTGTACAAAAAAATACCGCAAATTCATCTGAATAATACGGTATTTCAATAAAGACTAAATTATGTTAATGCTCCCTTTTTAACAATAGTCCCATACTTATCTTCACTGTGTTTATAGCTCCAAGCAAACGCCCTTTTGTTCTTTCGTTATTGTACAATTTATCGGTTATCATAATGAAAGGGAGTATCAATAAAAATCTTTCGATACTGCTTCTGTCGCTTTATTAATAAAAGCAGCAATTTTACTTGGACTTTCCTTCATACCACTATTTACCCACTTTTCTATTACGGCTATAGTGCCATATGCGGTAAATGTGTACCAATTATCAAATAGTTTTTGATCAATATATTTTTCTTCCTTCTTCCATTTCTCAATATTTAATTCGTGGCTGATATAAATAATACGTTTCAATAATTCTTTATCCCCGTTCTCTGAAAATAATACTCCACATATATTGCTATTTGCTTTTATATACTTACAAATTTCATATGATAGTTTTTCATAAGTTTCAAGGTTCAAAGTACGTTCCGCAACCTGTCTGATTTCTTCATATAACTCACCTTCAATATTTGAAAGAAGTTCAAACTGATTCGCATAATGTGAATAAAAAGTATTGCGATTGATATCTGCTTTTTTGCATATATCTGTCACTGTAACTTTGCTGATAGGACGCTCTTTCATAAGTTCCAGTAAACTGTTTTTTATAACACTCTTTGTATATCTAACCCGGCGGTCTGCTTTTTCGTATGCCATAATACCGTTGCCAAAACCTTATAAAACTATATAAAGCTTGTTTAATTCCCTGTTCAATGTGTCCTATTTGTAATTCTAAAAGAATATACTACTTTCATTGAAGTAATCTAATCTGCTTTTCAAGTTTTATACTGTTGCTAGTTTTGACAACCTTCCTCCCTTCTTTATTTAACTCATATTTTCTTGATAGTTTACGCTGCAACCTACGTAATCCTTTTTCTAATTTCTTAACTAATCGTGTTTTATTTATATTTTTAAAAGTCATTCCATTATAGCATATAGCTAGTTCTTTAATTCCGACATCTATGCCTATTGATTCAGTGGTTAATTCCATTACTAGTGGTTCTTTTTCTACGCCTACAGATGCATACCAATACTTACCATCAAAACTCACTCTTGGATTGGTATAGAATCCCTATAATTCTTAATCTTCTTCATTTTAAGTATTAACTATAATCTCAGTAATAATTCCACATTTACTACATGGATTTTCTATAATTTAAAATCCCAAAAATATTTTCTTGCCTTAAACTAAAAAAATGATTGAGTTGTTATTATTTACCCTCCCTAAATAATTCAGTGAACGAACAACACTTATCTGATTTGTAAGATATCGAACATAATGTTAGCGAACTGCCTGTTGATTAAGTAGCACTGTGTACTTATAATATATTTAACATACAACATATTTGAACGTTCAAATAAATTATAATTTTAAATGGAGGTAACACAATGGGAAATATAACTATAGTACCTGTATGGATTATTCAAGATATTTTAGTTCTAATCATCGCCACATTAATGGTCTTCTATATAATTAAAAACGAAGAACGTCCAAAGATTGTATTAATGCAATTCATATGTTTTGTCTTTTTCTACGCCTCAGCCTTTGAAAATGTTGCGGCAACTATGGGAGTTATGGGGAAAGAAGGTTTTTACTCATATGGGCACAGTATCCTAATGATATTCAATATACCAATAACTGTTCCAATTATCGAGTTTCTTATAGTTTACTCAACGTTGCGTGTTTTAAAGATGGTCAATATACCTTTTTGGAGTAAACCATTTATTGTTGGACTCATGGCTATGATTTTTGACTTTTCCATGGATCCGGTGGCCATTAAACAGATTTTTCATACTGCGGAAGGAATTATTGGAAGGTGGAGCTTTATTCCACTTCCTGGTGAACCTTTAATATATGGTGAACCTGTCATGAATTTTACAGGATGGATTTATATAGGCGGGTACTGGACTGTATTCATATTAATGGGTGAATGGTGGCATAAAAAGAAAAACTATAGTAATATAATTGGCTACATATATCCGTTTTTGGCTGCAATTCTTTCTCTAGCCTGTTTGGTTTCACCTTTATCCAACTTTTTTAATTATATGGGACCATTTTTCTCCAGAGCTTCTAATATGCAATGGGTAATGTTGATCTCTCTTTCTGTAATTTCAGCGGGAATTTTAGTGTTAGCTTTCGTCAAGTTCTGGGATCGTAAGGTCATTAGTTCTATGGATTACAAAAACGATTTTCCTATCATGTTTACATTCCTGGGTTTTCCTCTAGTTAATACCATATTTTGCATTATAGGTGGATACATGCAGATACTATGGCTTGTTGTCCTGGCACAGGTGTTATTATTGCTATGCTGGATTGGAATTCATATTTTGAGTAAAAAAGTTATTCTCAAGAAATGAAGTGCCCCAACAAGTTAGATAAATATTCGCACAATAGAGTTTTATATTGTCTTATTCTATTGAGCCATTAATTAGCAACCAATGAAAATCTCGGATGTCATCTATAAACAGGGCAAAAAAATCGGGCTGAAAAACGCATTTTTCAGTCCCGATTTTTTCTCATTTTTCACAATAAATAGTTATTCTTAAAATATTTGCACCAAATAAGTAATAAACTCTTATAATTTAATTCAGTAACAGAATTACACATTTTATGTAATTCGTTTATATGTGATGCTATAACTTTCCTATTTTCTAACCCAAGAAATAATATATTTTTTATTATCTTGAGAAGAAAGTTGCAGTTTCTCCCAATGTCCCTCTAACCCTAATTCTGCTGAAGTTAACTCAAAATGACACATAGCTATACCAATATCTATTTTGTGCATATCATTATAACTATCACTTTTTGAGTCTTTACTTTGTTCTAAATAGAAATCGTATGAATTAGAACTTTTAATTATTCTCCAAGGTTGCTTGTTTGCTGCTGAAGGTGCAAGCCTTACCATTTGAAGTGGAATAAAATACTCTAAGCTTTCCAGCTCCTTTAAAGGTGTATTGAAATCTACATCAAAAAATAGTTTAGACCAGGCTTTTCTATTTTTAGAACCTGCCATAAACCTAACGAAAGTATCCATACCTCTTCTTGCTTCACTAGAATAACCTACAGGTATAATTATTGGAAGGATTTCATTATCTTTAAGCTCCATAACCTCTGCAAATTGACCTTTATTAAAGGTACCACCTAGCCAACATGTACCCAAATTTAAATCAGTTGCATACAATACTGCTCTTTCTAATGAATATCCTAAATCAACTAATGCATTATCTGATTTTGGAACTGATGAGACTATGAAGGTAGAAGTTCCTTTTATAACACCATAGGTTCCAAGCTTTAAATCTGAATCTTTAGAGTTTATCAGCTTTACTCGTATATTTGTGCCAAAAGGTGCTTTAACCTGATTTATAACATCTATTATGCTATCGCCTATTGTTTTGTCCAAAGGCACTCCATTATATGACCTCATGGATGTTCTTGCTTTAATAACTTCTGTAATTGGCTTCTTGAAAATCGGATTATCTAAATTCATATTTCAACACTTCCACCCTTTTTATTTTATATTAAGTCCGCATTTGAATTGCTAGGTTGCGTGCTAAGAATGTAACTTTAACTTATATATTAATCCTTTAGTTACGAATTTAACTGCACCAGCCTGACAATATGTTTGATTAAGATATGATTGTGATTTGTGATACTCTTGACAGGCCTTACAATTCCCGTGATTTTTACAGCTTTTATTTATACATTTACAGTTCGGATTTATAGTTGACATATTTACCTCCTAGTAATAAATATTTATTTCAAACAATTATTCTAGCAACCTATATTGCAAAAACAACTCGTGTTGCTTATAATGATTATAAAATTAGCTTATATATTTTTCAACCAACAAAATTGATAAAGTGTTGCTTGCATAACACTAAATCTTAAGTGTGAGTTTAACTAAAATTCTTTTAAATGAGGTAATAATATGTTAGTAAATATAAATAATCCTAGAGTAAAAAGAACCCGTGATCTTATTATCAATGCTTTTATTTCACTAGTTACTAAAAAAGGCTTTGACTCCATTACAGTCAAGGATATTACTACCGCAGCCACCATAAACCGTGCAACCTTCTATGCACATTTTACAGATAAATATGCACTACTTGACACCGTCATAGTAGAGAAATTCTCTGAGATCTTTTCCAATAAGCTACAGAGCAAGATGCGTCTAAATGAGAATACTATACGAATCCTCATTCTTTGCGTTTGTGAGTACTTCGAAATGGTAAAAAGCATCTGCAAATGCGGTTTTGCCTCTATTTTACCTTTAATAGGAGACAAAATAACTTGTGAGCTATATTCTACAATTTATGCGTTGCTAATAAAAGAACATGAATTAGCTGAAAATGAACAAATACGAGCCCAATTAGTTGCAACAATGATGAGCACTTCTATTTATAATGTAATTTACAAATGGGAAGTTCAGAATAGACCAATCCCTCAAGAACTTCTAATTTCTGAGATTATTGGGTTTGTTTTTACAGGTATGAATACTTTAAAAGGATGAAAAGAACACTATATCAAATAGCGTTCTTTTCATCCTTTATTGTGCCAATTTCATTAAGCTTTTATTAATAATATTCACTGTATTTTAATTATACTAAACCTCAAGTTCTTAAATGCTTATTCTAAAAATAGTCTGCGTCATTTGTGGTAGTATTCACCGTATCAGTAGCAAATGTAATTTATAATTTTATAATTAAAACTTCTAATAAGTCAACAATCAATGAATTCCAGCTATTTTATGTATAGTGTCCCCATATCTACAGGGCTGATCTTCCGATTTGATTAAGGATACTGATCCTAGGCATATCCCGCAACATCTCAGTTGCCTCTTTAAGACCTGATTTCGCAGCACTCATGTGAGCTTGAAAGGCTTCTACATTTTCCCATTCTTGAATTGAGTATAATGTCCCTTTATCACTACTGTCTTCAAAAATTTCATAACTCAAAAGTCCAGGCTTTTCCGTTGTTGCTATCGTTGTCGTGAACACCTTTCGTGCAACCTCTTCTTGACCATCTTTTGCATGAATTTCAATTAATATTGTTACGCTGTTATAGTTTTTGCTATTTTCCGATATGTTCATACTGCTTCCTCCTCTTTTTCTGGTTTTTCTAATTTGGCTGAACTATTATCTTGCTGGGTTCACATAAAAATCAAGATATTCCTCATACCACATGTCACTAATTAAATCCAATTTATTTCTTTTGAGTATATATATTATTAATCATTATTTATATTTACTTATTAAATTTGATCATGAGATTTTTCAGAGTTTGTGTTGTTTGTTTTATGAGTCCTACATCCTCGTTAGTAAGGTTATTTAATATACTGATAGATGACTTAATTAGTTCTGCTGCTGACTCATCTAAAAAATTTTTTCCTTCATCAGTAAGTCGGATCAAGAATACTCTTCTGTCGCTGCTGCTACTTATCCGTTCAACATAGTTCATCTTAGTAAGCTTATCAATTAACACTGTTATGTTTGGTTTTGTAACATGGAGAATTTCACTCAAATCACTCATTGGAAGTTCTTTTCCGTCCACCAGTGCATGTAAAATTCCAAAATGTGTTCTGCCCAGTCCTGTCTTATTTAATTGCTCATCAATAAATTTAAATGCTTTACTGTTAAATTCATTAAGAACATTTGAAAATTCCCTAATCATTAACAACATTTCATCATTTTGCAACTTATCACTCCCTTAGATTTTTAAATACATTCATAATAAAACTTTATATTTGCTCTTCATCATATATAGTTAAATATTTAATAGTTAAACATTTAACTATTTTTATAATAATACACTATTTGCTAAATGTCAAGATACGAATTAATACAATAAAAAGCAGACTGGACGCACTGATATATAATGCCTCTAGCCTACTTTCGCATTTACTTTTGGTACGGCTCACCCTTCATCATCCTAAAATTTTTTCATTATTATAGGTTTTATATATATATTCGCTTAAACTGCTCATTATAGACATAACAAACACTTAAAGTATTATTTCCTACCTTCTTGAAAACAAATTAAAAATAGAATATGTCTCTATCAGTTAATTATTAAATGGTAATTACTCCCACCAATGCTTTATTTCTGAGATGCTAACATCCCATACTTTAGCGTTTCCACTAACTATAATTTTAACGTCTTTTATTTCTGAATCAAAAAACGTCTTTAATTTAAACATATGGTTATCTTTGTCTTCATCAGTGAACTGAACAAACTCTTCCCCATTAATCATAATCGTAACGGAACCTTTATATTCTTCTCCGTCGGGAATACCATAATTAGCATAGAGCCATAGATTTTTCTTTCCTAAATTAAATAAATATTCCTTACTTATTCCCTCATTGCTGCTAAGTAAATTAAATTCGGGCTGTACTTTTTCCCCTTGCACTATAAAAGTTGAAAAATTTTTAGTTATTGGTATGCTTGTATTTGCTTCGTTTAATGCTTGAATAGGTCCTATTCTTTTATTCACATTTACACCATAATCAATTGTTTCAGAAACAACCATAACTCCAACGATTAGCATAAGCATAGATGCTACTGATGCAACGAGTTTTTTAAAGTTAAGCTTAGAAGAAAATCCTACTCTATGTCCCACAAATCCTATCATCGCGCCTAATGTATTGGATATTACGTCCATAATATCAAACGTACCCATGAAAGTTAAAGATTGCAACACTTCTAAAAATAAAATCGCTGATATAAATAATGCTATAAACTTTCTAAAACGTACACGATACAACAATGGAATTACTATTCCAAAAGGAATAAATGCAGCGATGTTTCCAAAATCGTATAACCATGACATGGTTAGTTCTGGACACCTTAAGGGAATTCCTTCTGGGACAAGAATAAACGTATACTGATTATATACGCTTCTACCTTCTATTCTATTAAACCCCAAGAACATGAAATACAATATTAAAATTGTATATACAATGGTTCCTATAAGAATATATATACGTAATTTATCCTTAATAACCTCGGAACTATCCGCTAACACTTCATTGCCCTTTGGAATTTCTTCTTGCCCATTTTTCATAATTTAAATCTCCTTTTAAAGAATATCACAGATTTTATATCTGTTTATATTATCAAATACTTTGAGTACAATAGCATTTCAATTGCTTATATACTCATATCATTATTTGATAATTTCTAAATGATGAGTAGATTAAATAGTTCAACTCTCCAAATTCCATTCTCTAGCTTTAATAATTTAATGGCCCTACTCTCTACTTACTCCATTATACTATCATCAGACTGCACCTTCAATAAATCTGTCATTTTCCAGCAAGTTGATTTGCCATCACTTCATGAGTTTTCACGCTAGGATGCCAATCCTCACCAAGTCCATTGGATGAATTCTGTCGAGGAAATTCAATAAAATGAACCTTATTATCTCTTGAATATTCTTTTAAGTTAACCTTTACATCATCAAATGCAGGTGTTATAGGTAACAACGCCATGGAAATAGCTAGTAAAAACAGCCCTTAAGGAGCTGACCGTGAAGTTTATGCGGTTGGCGGACGATTCAATATGTCTTTAGACATAGCTAGTAAAAGCCCTTATATGGCTAGAGCATGCAACGTGTTTTACGCGTGGTTATGACTTCAAACCATCAATCCTAACCCGCCTCATCATCCACCACAATACTAATTTGCTTAATAATGCTATTATCAACTTTAAAATTTATATATGGGGCAGTAGAACCATAATTACCTTCATCATTAAACAAATACTCCCCTGTTGTAGTAATGCCATTGGTAACCAATTTATTATTTTTATCTGCTATTTGCATTTTTTTATATACTTCTGTTAACTTTTCTAATTTATCTCCAACTGATATATTTCTCTTTGTTCTAAATTTAGGAGAATATACTGTTACTGACTTAGTTTTATCTCGACTTTCGTCTGAATCAACAATTAATGTACATATAGTTATTCCATCAAACTCTCTTTCTCTCCATAGACAATTTCCTGACCAGTCCACTTTTAATTTTTTATCTGACCTAATAGCTCCTAACTTATTTATAAATCCACTATAATTAGCAGTATTCAATGATATATACTCATTATCAAAAATTAAGGAATATTCATCAATATTATTTAAACTGAAATTATCCTTATTTGTACGTTCATTACCAGTTTGAGTAGGCGTATCGGTAGTAATTACTACATTTTCTTTTGAAGTAGCTGTAGAATTAGATTCTTGAGTAATTATATTAGAGTTGCATCCAGTAATAAGTATAAAAATTAAACTAACAACACTAACAACAAAAATTTTTTTCATTATTACCTCCATATTAATTACAAAATTTTCTCTATTGTATCATATATTCAAATAAGTACCCACTAATTCTCATATCCTTATTTCAATATTAAAAAGTAGCAATTTCCTTATAACTGTATCCAAGTGTAATGAGATAAAAAAATGATACCAATATACAATAATTTGATATAATTTATTAAAAGATAATATAAATGACACTTTGGGACGAAGGTATTTTCTTTGCTTAGGCCTTAAAGAATAAAGATTTATACAGGAGGATCTTATGTTTAATCAAATAAGTTATTTTCAAGAGGAGCTTGCTGATCTCGTTTCTCGACATACCCACATGGAAGGCTATAAACATACACAAATTCCGTGCCTTGGTTTTTCACGTTATTCCACTACTCATTATTCTACATTAGCTGGCCCTCCACGTGGACTCTATAATCCTTCCCTCTGTATCGTAGTTCAGGGTTCAAAGGATATTATACTTGGGGGTGAACGCTTAAGGGGCGGTCCATCTAATTATATTGTATCATCTATAGATTTACCGATTATCTTCGAATCAATGGAATCCTCCCCCGAAGTCCCCAACTTGTATTGCAAAATTGAATTTACTCCAAGCCTTATTTTAGAACTGTTAAGTGCTGAAGAGTTTAAGGTAACTGGCAAGAGAACATCAAAACGTGGTGTGAATGTTGCTGAATTAGATGTATCCATGCTAGATGCTGTGGTAAGACTCGTTCGACTTCTGGATAAACCTGCCGATATCCCTTTCCTTGCCCCGCTTTTTACAAAAGAAATATTATATAAAACATTGCAAGGGGATTATGGCGATTCATTAAGACGAATTGTAACTGATGGGAGTCCAACTATTCATATTAGAAACACAATACAACATATGATGAATAATTTTCAGAATCCTTTTCGCATTGAAGATCTAGCAGATGTGGCAAAGATGAGCATTCCATCATTCCATAGACATTTTAAAGAAGTAACTGCAATGAGTCCAATTCAATTTCAAAAACAATTGAGGCTTCAGGAAGCTCGGCGTCTAATATTATCAGGGTCAATGAATGTGGCAGATGCATCATTTCATGTTGGCTATGAAAGCCATACTCAATTCAGTCGTGAATACTCTCGAATGTTTGGTTTTCCACCCAGAGAAGATGTTAATCGGCTTAAATGGATTAATGATACAAGTGTGGATATTTAAGAAATTCAATAATAAATAATTTAACCTATTAAAGAGCGTGAAGGACATTTTAGCTTACCGCTCTTTTTGTTATAACTATTTTATCATCAAAGCTACATTGTATAGTTTGATAGGATTAGGCAACTTTTTGATTGGATTGTGTTACCGATGACTTCAGAGCTACATGTATAATATAAATAGATTCAACGAACAAATATAACATATTCTTAGGAGGTATTTATATGCAATACATTAAACTAGGCAACTCTGGTCTTGAAGTTTCTCAGATATGCATCGGCTGCATGGGTTTTGGGGACCCTGCTAAGGGCCATCCTACTTGGGCACTTGGTGAGGAAGGCAGCCGCCCTGTAATTAAACATGCAATAGAGGAAGGTATTAACTTTTTTGATACTGCCAATCTATATTCTCAAGGAACAAGTGAAGAGATAATTGGCAAGGCGCTGAAAGAATTTGCTAAACGTGAGAATATAGTCATCTCTACAAAGCTTGGTGCCCCAATGAGGTCTGGGCCTAACTCGTTTGGACTCTCACGAAAGGCGATTATGACGGAGATTGATCATAGTTTAAAACGCCTTGGAACTGATTACATCGATCTTTATCAGATTCATAGAGCTGATCCATTTACCCCATGGGAAGAGACTTTGGAAGCACTCCATGATCTTGTAAAGATGGGAAAAGTGCGCTATTTGGGAGCCTCTACAATGAGAGCTTGGCAGTTTGCTAAGGCTCTTCACATCCAGAAGGTTAATGGTTGGACACGCTTTATATCAATGCAACATAATTATAATTTGGTTGCTCGTGAGGAAGAGAATGAAATGATTCCACTCTGTGCTGATGAAGGTATTCAGACCATGATCTACAGCCCGCTTTCCCGTGGTATGCTAGCTCGTCCATGGGGCGAAAAGACAACTCGCTCCGAGGCTGAAGCAGGAGCTCTAAATTACTTTGAGGCAACTGCAGTAGCCGATGAGAAAATTGTTGAAGCTATCGGTAAAGTTGCAGAAGAACGTGGGGTCAGTCGTGCAGAAATCTCGCTTGCTTGGTTATACCGAAATCCAGTTGTTGCAGCGCCTATCGTTGGAGCACTTAAAACTAGCCACATAGACGATGCAATTAAAGCCCTCTCAATCGAGTTAACCAATGAAGAAGTACATCGATTGGAAGCATACTACACCCCACGTGTTGACGTGAACGTTAAAAATTCCGACCCGAAAGCCATAGCAAAAATGGCGGCAACAGTTGGAGTCAAAATTCCGGTACCAACTGGTTCTAAATAATTTGAAAAAGCTGAAAAAGAAGGACAAGTCTCTGATGAAGAGAGGCTTCTCCTTCTTTTTTATCTATGAAATATCTCTTTAACTTTTATTTAAGATTAGTTAGTTTAAAAATATGATACAAAATATAACACTATTATTTTACTTAAAGTTAGTGATATTAATGATTTAAGTTAAAGTCTACATCATTTATGATACGGTTCACCATAACTACTGCAAATGAGGTTTTTCCATTTTATTTTTCAACTTGAGAAACGTATTGTAGCATTTATCAAAGATATCCATAAAATTATCTCCTGAATTTTATATTGACAACCTATATTTTTAAGTCTACAATGAATTTGAATTCAGATTCAATTTTGCTTCGGGAGTGAATTTTTATGGATAATATTATTTTTAAAAAAACAGAAGAGAAAAAAGAATTAAAGAGAAAAGTAATCTTAAAAGCAGCTGCGGATGTTTTTTCCAAAAAGGGCTATATAGATGCTTCTATAAAAGATATTACTAATGAAGCTTCTATATCTGTAGGCTCTTTTTATTCTTACTTTAGCAATAAAGAAGAGATATTAATACAGATCTTTGAGGAAATTTCAAATATGAGTATGGAAGCTGCTTCTGAAAGTTCAAAGATTTCAAAAGACAATATAATCGAACAATTTACAAGTTCAATGACAAGTGCAATCTGTATATACGCCAAAAATAAAGAGTTCGCCAAAATATTATTTGTAAAATCTATGGGAATTAATGAATTATTTGAAAAGAAACGTTCAGAAATACTAGACAGAACAACTTTTTATTTAAAAATGATGTTAGAACATTTAAGTAAAAACCATTTGTGCGTTATAGATAATATAGAAATAACATCAGTTCTTCTTACACATAGTATCTTTGGTGTAATAACTAATTGGCTTGATGAGAGACTTAAATGCAGTATAGAAGATATAATCTTCTCTTTGTGCACTTATCATCTCAAGGCTTTAAATATAAATTACACAGCTGAGAATGTAAATAAATATATAAAGAAAGCTATTAATTCAGATTACAAAGAACTTCTTAAATAAAAAATTCAAATTAATGGAGGTATTTAAAAATGGAACAATACAGATCAAAGGAAATTTATGCAGACTTTTACGAAAATGAAGGAAAAACATTAGCAGTTGTTATGAGTGGAAGCGTACCTGGGCTTCCAACTCATATAAATGATGATTTATCAAATTATTTAAAGCAAAACTTTAATGTTTTATTCTTAGCATACTATGGAATCGGAGAACTTCCAAAGTCTCTAGAAATGGTGCCAATAGAATATTTCATAAATGCTATAACCTTTATTAAAGAAAAACAGAATATTCCTGATGATAAAGTAATTATTATAGGTCAATCTAAAGGGGGCGAAGCTGCTTTAGTATTAACAAATTATATAAAATCAGCAATTACTATAGCAACAGTTCCTAGTTCATATGTTTTTCAAGGTTTGCCAGAAGATCTTTTCAGTATCTATAAGGCGCAGCCCAAAGCTTCATGGTCTTTTAATAATGAAGAATTACCATATATCAAATTTTCTTTTGATGAAGCTTCCATGAATTATGCAAAGAACAAAAATTTCTGCAAGTGTCATGAAACTTCCATAGAAAAAAATTTTAATCCCGATGCCTTAATAGATCTCGATAACTATAAAGGTAAGGTGCTGCTTATTTCATCTGAAAATGATCAATATTGGCCAAGTAAAAATATGTGCAACACTCTAATGGAAAATAGCAAAAACAAAGATAACATTAAGCACGTTTCTTTAAACTTAGAAGATCATTGCTTTTTATGGTATGAAGAATCAGTCATAGAAATAATAAGCTATTTAAAGGCAAATGTACAATAACTTAAATAATCCGTACACTTATATTTAGAAGTTTTAATGATTCTACATTTTGTAATAATGTCATAAATCTGCAAAAAGAAAACCACCCGATACACTTAACAGATGGTTTTCTTTTTTATTATATTTTTTGGAAATTTCTATATTTAAGTTCAGCTAAACACCAAATATACTTGCTATGTCATCTGCTTCTTCATCTGATATTTTCATTATTATTTACTATTTCTTTAACATTTTCTTTTATTATAGAGATAAGTTCTTGAAATCTTATGCCAACTAGAAATATATTGCTTTTTTAGTGATAATTATATCAATTTAATTATTTTTTCTTACTATCCTTTATTTATGATATGGTTCACCCTTCATTATTCTAAACCTCTTTTAATATTTCTTATCTATATTTAAATAGATTTGAATCAGTCTAGATTAATGATTACAAATTTCTCTCTATCAATATGCCTAAATGTTCTGCCAAAACCTCAGGAGAAAAAGGCATTCCATTTATAAACCACCATTCTATCAATCCTACTATAGCTTGCCCAAAAAATTGCTTGACAGCATCTTTCCTTAACCCTGAATTTACTCCTTCTGCAACATTTACTTCATCCTCTAATTTATAAGTAACCAACTCAATGAAGTGATTTCTAAAATAAGGGGCCCTTTTACTTGCTAACATCGTCGAAAAGAATAAATAGTTATTTTCAAAATATTTGCACCAAATAAGTAAGGAACAAAAGCAATTTCTGGATGTGTGGGGTGTTATTCTTGCATCAAAACAGGCAGATGCTTTATGAATGACCCAGTAAATGAATTTTTAGAAAAGGTAGCTTGTGCAGATGGGTTTATTTTTGGTTCGCAAGTACATTTTGCTTCTGCTTCAGGTATGCTAACATCATTTATGGACAGGGTATTCTCTACCAATTTTTCAAATGACATTTTATCTTATAAACCTGCTGCAGCAATTTCAAGTTCCTGTCGAGGTGGTAATACTGCTACATTTGATCAAATCAATAAATATTTTACAATAAGCAATATGCCTGTCGTATCATCTCAGTATTGGAATATGCTAAATTACATACTCTTTTGGAACACAAACATTCCATCCCCTCCATCACCAATAAAATCTTCGGATGTACCTGGTGCTGGATTATATTCATTTTGAAATTCCACTATATGAAACCTGCATTTATTTACATAAAAATGAATATTTCTTTTTTCAAAATATGGAGTGCAAGTTTCCCATACCTTTGTATCACAATGCAATTTTTCAATTTGACTCCAAATTGCATAACCAATGCCTTTTGTTTGAGTGCCATATTTCACATAGAGCAAATCAAGATGATTATATTGCGTTAAGCTATCAATGACTACAACAGCACCACCAATCATTTGACCATCAACAACTGCTTTGTATGCAATAGCGCCTTTTTCATTCAAGGAACAGTCGATATCCTTTTCAGGAAGAACAATGCCTTCCGTTTTGCCATAGACATCTTCAAACCCTTTTTGAAAGGCCTCCTGCATATCTTTCTTATATTGCATTAAGTCTTCATCATTGATTTTTGCAAGCGAGAATTCCATTATTACACCCCTTTTCAAAATATTTACTATTTACAGCGAATGAAATTTCTTCAAGTTCTGTCAAATATGTAAGTTCTTCTTCCTTGGTCTGTTTTAATATAATATTCATTTCATACCTCCTAAAAATAAAAATACTCGGCTATTACATATACGTAATAGCCGAGCTCACTCGACATCTTATCTGACAGGCGGCCTGCAAGCAGTGCGCTTACTATCCCCTACACTACGGTGTACTGTCCTCCGATGATACTTTTTACTTTTTTATTAGAATACCATTTGTCTTTGACGATGTCAATGGTATCTTTACCGTCCACTCAACCTACTTATTTTTTAATTCTTTTTCTACACCTCGTCATGTTCTCGTGAACGGATTTTGGCGTTTTAGGTTGAGTAGCCAAGATAGACTACTTCTTCTTAAAATATAATAAGTATAAACCTCCTTAATCTTCTAAAATAGCTTATCCTTATTATATTTCAATATTTAATTACATTACTATGGCAATATGGGTAAACATATAAATCTTCATCAGGTATAACTTCACCATCACAACTATCACCAAACTCCTCAATAACAGCAATAGATTTAATTTTTACCTATACCTCGTTCTTGTTCTCTCTTCAACACTAACTCAGATAAATCAATATAAAAATCCAGTTCTTCTTTTGTTTTTGCTTTTTTAAATAGTTCCATAAAATCTGTATATGAGTATTTTAAAAACTGCTCATATAAACTATTTTGTTCATTTATCTTTTCCATAGAACTTCCTCCGATAAATAATCCTTTTACTATATTATTACCTAATAAATTGCTAATACGAAATCACTCTCGTCCCGCATTTTAGGCGCTTATTCTTAAGAATATATATTCTACTATGGCAATATTCTGAAGAATAAATATGGTACAGAATATTAGAATGCACTATTCATAATTTCTGACTATTATATATCTTATCCTTCTGCAACTACTACTTTTGCTTCTTCTTGTTTACCTTGTTTTAGTAACAGTGTCGGAATTATTACAATAACGGTAATTATAGAAATTACAAACATAGTATCATTAAGAGCTTGGAGCTGTGCCTGAAGTGCAACCTCTCCAAACATCTTGTTTAAAGCAATTCCTTGAGCATTGCCTGCTGACATCCCGCTTTTAATAAACATCCCTTGAAGCATTTCATATAGCTTCATACTATTTTTATTAAAAGATGTGACTTGTGAAGCTAAGTTAGAGTAATCAATCACATTTCTATGCTGCATAACGCTTGTTATAATTGTAACACCTATGGAAGTCCCTACTTGTTTTACTGTATTAGTTAAAGCAGATGCGTTTGACATTGCTTCCTTTGGCAATCCACTAAACCCTATTGTTTGAACAGGTGCCATGAGAAATCCGACACCAAAGCCTCTAATCATTAATAGAATAGTAATAGTGATATTAGGTGTATCCAACGTAATTTTTGACATACTATAGCTGTTAATGCCTATTAAAATCAATGCAAATACAGCAAATAATCTAACGTCAAATTTATTACCGATTTTCCCGTACAAAACCATAGATATGGCTGTCGCTATTGCTTCTGGGAATAAAATCAGCCCTGTATTCATTGAATCAAGTCCCCTTATTTGTTGAAGGAATATTGGCATCAGAAACACACCACCATAAAGAGCTAGCATTGCAACGTTCATGATAATATTACTCATGCAAAAGGTATAATTCTTTAGTAGTTTTAAATCAAGCATAGGTTCTTCAATGAGTAATTCATTCACAACAAATATTACAAGACTGTAACACCCAACAATCATAAGGAGGATATTTTTTATATCGCTCCAGTCTAAATCACTTTTTCCAAGCACATAAAGAACGCATGACATTCCAATGCTTGACGTTAAAAATCCAATAATATCAAATTTCTTTGAAGACTTATGTTCTGTTTTTTTGAATATGAGTATAGCCATTATTGTGGCAACTATTCCAACTGGAAGATTTATAAAAAAAAGAAATCTCCAATTAAAATTTTGAATAATATATCCCCCTAAACTTGGCCCTAAGGCTGGGGCTGCCATTACACACATTCCCATTACTCCTATGGCCATTCCAAGTTCACTTTTATCAAAAGTTGTCATTAATATTGCCATACCAAGAGATATTATAGAGGCTCCTCCAATACCTTGAATTACTCTTGCAATTATCATTACAGTTTCATTCCATGAAATCCCGCACAATAATGAACCTAAAGTAAATAAAATTAACGCAGTAATAAATACGTTTTTAGTTCCAAATCTATCTCCAAAATAACTTGTTGATGGAATTACAACTCCTAAGGTTAGGGTATATGCGCTAACAACCCATTGGATTTGATCTATGGATGCATTAAAGGTCTGCATCATTTTAGTAATAGAGATATTAATAATGCTGGTATCTAGATTTACCATAAAAATTGCCATAATTACAACGCTCATAATAAGCCATTTAGCTGAAGATTCTCTTTTATTTTCCATACTCCCACCTACTTTATATGTATCTTTATATCTGCATTTGTTCCAGGTAGAAGATTTTCATGATTTTCCTCAAGTTTGATTTTCACAGGTACCTTTTTAACAACCTTAGTGAAAGTTCCACCTGAAGAGGATGGGAGAAGTGAAAATGCTGAATTTGAAGCCTTTCCTATATATTCAACTTTACCTTGAAATACTTTTCCCTCAAATTGATCAATTTTTATATCTACATTTTGCCCTTCTTTTAATTTTTCCACCTTAGTTTCTTCTATATTTGCAGTTATATAAATTTTTTCTTGGTCAACCATTACTGCAAGTGTAGATCCAGCTGGAATATATTGTCCCTCCTCAGCTTCTTTTTTAATAATTAATCCATTAATTGGCGCTCTAAGTAATGAAGAATTAACATTTTCATCGGCTATTCCATTTTCATCCATGTGCCCTACTATTTGATCTTTAACTAAAGTTTCTCCTTCTTTTACACTAAATTCAAGAAGACTTCCTGAAATTTTTGGAGTTATATCTATAAAATCTCCAGCTACCTGTGCATCTTCAGTTGAGACAAAATACTCATTTTCATACCAATAATATACTCCGACTCCTCCAAGAGTTATTAACATAGCTATAACTATACAAAAAATTATTATTTTACGTTTTCCTTGCATTCTTATCATCCTTTCCTAACTTCTCACGCCGACTTCGGCAAACATACCAGGTTTCAATTGTGAATTTGAATTTACTAAAGTTATTTTTACTAAAACATTATTGCTCTGAGAATTTAATTCTGAATTTATTACTGATATGGTACCTTCAAATTCTGAATCCTTTATTCCTGACACTTTAACAGTTACAGCTTGTCCTTCTTTTAGATTCTTTACAATACTTAAGGGTGCATATGCATTCACGCATAAAGTATCAGGATTAGATATTGAAATAAGAGTGCTGCCAGGTGATGCTATTTCACCTTTATTTATATTTTTAAGTGTAACTTTCCCTGAAATAGGAGCTGTAATAGTTCCATTATTTAATACTATTTGTGCTGTTTTTAATGCTTCTTCGGCTTGCTGCACTTGTGCCTTATAAACATCTATACTTGTTTCTGTAGCACCATTTTTTAGCATTTCTAGTTGTTCCTCTGCTGATTTTTGTCCTGATTCTGCTGAAGTAAGCTGCTGCTTAGCAGTTTCAAGCTGTACCTCTGTAGCTGCCCCAGCATCAGTTAAGGCTTTTGTACGATCATAATTCTTTTTAGCAATATCATAAGTTGCTTTAGCGCTGTCCAAAGCTGCTTGTGCTTGGTTTATTTGTTCAGGTCGTGTACTGTTCATAGCATTAGTTAAATTTGCATTTGCAGTATTTACTGCTGCTTGTGCTTGGTCTACCTGAGCTTGCAAATCCTGAGTATCTAATTTAATGACAGTATCACCTTGATTTACAGCTGTCCCTACATTAACTGATATATCTGAAACTCTCGCAGAGATTTTTGAAGCTACATTTACTTGATTATCTGTCGCAAGCTTTCCAGCCATGAGATATACGGATTTTTGTTCATTAATCTCTTCTGCTTGAACAGCATTCTCATTTCTATTATCCTTTGCAGCGCATCCTGACAATAAAGATGTTCCTATAAGCGCTGGCAATACAATTAACATAATATATTTTTTCATAATCACTTACTCCTTTAACAAATTAATTATAAGTGTAAAAAGTACTTCTTATTTTCCATCAGAAAATCAACGCATATTTTATAAGTAAAATCTATTGCAATAAAAACACTTTCACTAAATTTGTTCACAATATATTTGTCTAATATTTTGAATATATGCATAATAATGGTAATATTCAAAGTCAAAATGGCCCTTAATATCTTTATTCCTGTTGTTTTACTTATACTGTTTATTTCAAAAATCCAAAGATTTTTCCTTCCTTGACGCTATATTCCAAGCTAGTTCCAGTATGAAATTTCCTTAAAATTATGACAGGCTTTCTGATATAATCGTATTTATTCTATGAATGCAACTTCTATAAGAAGTAACAAGGGAATCTTAATTATAAGTCCCTGTTATTCTTACTTATTGAATTATTTATGTACTTTATATATTGGAAGCAAAATATTATCAATAATATCCTCGCTACTCGTCTCATTAGGCCTTCCATACAATACAATTTCATTGATAATTAGTAAAGTAGGCAAATTTAGAGCCCTTTCAGAAATAGTATCTATTGAAAGTGAAATCTCTTTACGATGATTTGCTCGCGTTATAATAGTTTCCATTAATTTTCGGATACCATTTTCGTGATTAACAACACTAAATAGATCGTAAGATGTAGTATCGGAAAACTTATCTGAAATCACCTCTCGTAGATCCTCAGGTCTGATAATTTCAAAAATTGGATCTAAAACCTTAAATAGAGCAATTAAATCTTCTTTTAGTGAACCATGATCACTGATTTCTAATTCTATTGGTGGTGCTTTTCGCTCTACAGCAGCAAGAATAAGGTGACATTTTTGTGGCCATCGACGATAAATAGCATTTTTGTTGGTTTTTGCAGCACGGGCTACATCATCCATAGTCAATTTGCTATATCCTATTTGATCAAGCAATAACCAAGCCTGATCTAAAATCGCATTTTCAAGTATAACGCCACGGCGCCGACTAACATTGTCATTCATGATACAACCTCCTATTTTTGGTCTACATAATTCCACCATAATATAGTACCATAAACACCAATAAATAAAATAACAAAAATCGTCAATTTACTAATCCAATTAATAAGATCAGGATTGTTTAAGTATATTCCTGAAATTGTCCACGGGATATAACGCCCTAGAGGCTGTGATCCAAAAATAGCAGCTACAATTACAGCTCCAAAAGAAGTACTAACGGGAGCTAATATTCCTCGTGTCATGCTGGCGATAAGAGGGAATAGAAAACTAAGACCAGAATTATAAAGCGTTGCTATCCCTAACCTTTTTAAAAGAGTTCCAGTCAAAAGCACATTAAAATTTTTCAAATCTAAGCAAGAACCTATAGCAAATGTCGCACCAATTGCTAATACCGTTATACCTAAAAAACATAATCCTAAAGCAAAAAATTTTGCACATACTAAACTAGTACGAGAGATTGGCAATGATAAAAGATCTTTAAAAGTTTGATCCTGATACTCTCTACCAAATACCCAGCTGCTTAAAATACCAAAGCCCATTAATCCAATAACAGTAGAATACATAAAAAAAGTATTTTTCAAAAATTCTCCCCACGTCTTATCCTGCATATGGATAAGTAACAAAAAGCTATAAAAAGCTAAAATGTAAATTGGTATATGACCTCGCATTATTTTATAAAACTCAATTTTAGTCATTGACCATATCTGTTTCATAATGATTTGCCCTCCTTAATTGTTCTAAGAAAGAATTCTTCTAAGCTTTCATTTACAGGTTGAAAAATCATGGGATTCAATTTCTGATTTTCTAACTGCTGTAATAAAGCAGAATATTGGTTAATAGATATATCTGAAACAAGTACTTCCTCTTCACTTACCGATGTGAATTGCAAGCTTTTTGTAGCAAGGTAATGTGCGAGATTCTTTATGGATCCCTCCGTCTTTATGTACAGCTTGGATTCTCTGCAGGTTTCAAATTCTGAAAAATTTAATTCTCGTAGCAGGCATCCATGTGCTAATATCCCAATTCGACTTACCAGCTTTTCCATCTCATCTAATAGATGGCTTGAAATAAAAATAGTTGTCCCATTTTTAGCCATTTCTAATAGAGAATTACGAACAACTACAAGCCCCTCCGGATCTAATCCGTTTGTTGGTTCGTCTAACAAAAGAATCTTTGGTTTATGAATAAGTGCCTTTGCTAATCCAATTTTTTGATTGTTTCCTAAGGAAAGATCTTTCACCTTAATCTGACGATAATTATCTAGCAATAGCTGCTGTGAAATGTCATCAATTCGTTTCTTAATTTCTGAATCAGGTATTAGTCTTTTCTTTGCATATAATATAAGATTTTCTTCTACAGTAAAGTTTGGATAAGCATGTGGTGTTTCAATTAAGTAACCAACCTGATTCCAAAATTCAGAAGACAGCTTCGAAATTGATTTTCCAGAGTAATAAATTTCGCCAGATGTAGGATTAATCATTTTAAGCAACATCCTCATTGTAGTTGTTTTTCCTGCACCGTTTAAGCCTAAAAAACCATATATTTCACCTTCATTAGCAGTCAGATTAATATCATAAACACTATTTTTTGAGCCGTAACTCTTTGTTAAATTCTTCGTTTGTATTATTGACAAAACGCAAACACCTCCAATGTTATACTTCATTTAAGGTACTGCAGTACCTTAAATGAAGTATAACATTGGAAAATATAAAACGCAATACTAAATATTTATATTTTTTTATTTATTCTTCTCATTATGTGAACACATAGCCAATGAAGGCTGAAAGCAATAACTCCTATAATAAAATAAACCTAAACATAAATATATACTATTATAGTATTTATCCATGTTTAGGTTTCAATTTACTGTTCATTTTAAATCAATGTACATTAACATAATTAATATGCTCATTAATATTAGTTTTGTGTAAAGATACCCCTCCTTAAAATACGGGAGGGGCTATAAAAGATTTGTATATGATTTATATTTAAATATCACTAACTTCCAGTGCTTGTCTTGCCATTTGCTCATATTCATCTACACCAGATATCAGGGCAAATTCAGCAATTGCAACTGGGTATGCAGCGACCAATTCAATGATATGCTCTTTCATCTTAGGCCAATAGTATCCCCCTACTTCTTTATAGGCCTTAATAAGGGATTCAAGACCTTCCTCACCAAAGGCTTTATAATGAAACACAAAATCATTGGATACATCTGCAATCTTTGCTTCAGTCCAATCAATTAAACCAGTCACATTTGCAGCTTTATTTATTAAAGTGTGTCCTGCATGTATATCCCCATGAATAAAACCTGTTTTTTTCGGCCAAAGCTCATCATTCTTTAACCATGTCTGCCATCTATTCCACAGCGACTCTCCTACTCCAAATTTGGCCTTCACAGCATCCATACGATCTTGCATTGACTGTCTTACCTCTTCTGCTGTGTGAAGCACTAGTCCGGCTTCTACTACCTTATCCCTTGGGATACCATGCAGCTCTGCCAGTACCTTTCCAAGTGTCTCATGAAAACAGGCTGGTACATTATTAATATCAATTTCCCAGATATAGTTTCCTATAGCATGATCAATTGTCCCTGCTGGTATACCCTCTAATTTTTTATATGCAATTAATTCCTCTGTATAGACAGACCAGTTTGGTGCTTGAAAGTTAGTGCAATATTGATTGACCAAATCTAATGCCTGCTTTTCATCCTTAGTTCTTGGCATTACATCTTCACGTCTAGGCATCCGAAGTACCCATTCGCTACCTTGTTGATCCAGAGCAAATACTGCCAGAAAATCAAGCCCAGATTCATTGAATACTAAAGTATCTTCCTTAAGATTCAACCCGTGTTTTGTTGCAATTTCAATAACTTCTCTTTTTGTTTTACTCATTCTTGCCACATCCTAATTATTATTATTTTCTTGCTAATAAACTTCTTTTATACTGTACATCTATCTATTCTAATCTCTTATATATCCTGAACTTTTAACATGGAAACTAAAATTATTATAGAAGCTAGTATTATTAGTTCAGTGGTGAACACCATGGTACTATACAAGGCCCATCTGAATTTAAAGATTAGTTTGTAAGTTCATTTGCTACAGCATTGAAAAGTATTTCTTGAACATTGGGATATATATCCTCCCCTATATCTTTTTTATGAATAATCATTGCTAAAGCTCCACGGATAACACCTGCAATAACTTCGATATCCTCATTTATTAATTTTTTTAACTCTTTATTCTTCTTTATAAATTCCATTAGTGGGACAATGCTTCTTAGTCTCTTGGTAGCCGAATATTCTGGATCTATCTTTCTAGACACCATGTTATATTCTTCCAAATTCGTTATTAATCTTTGTGTTAATATATAAGATTCCAACGCAGAAGACATTTCAAGTAGATAAACCTTTATTGCTTCACGTATATTTTTCTCTCTTTCCACCTTGGGCCAGACTCGCCTTTCAATTTCTTCTCCCTCGAAAGCTAATAACTCAAGGTAAAGCATTTCCTTTGATTCAAAAAAAACATAGAAGCTGCTTTTTGCTATAGACACTGAAGAAGTTATCTCTTCAATAGATGTATTTTTCAACCCCTTAGCAATGAAACACTGATGCGCAGCATGCATCATATCCATTCTAATTCTTTCTTTTTCTATTTCTGTAAATTTCGGCACTGTATTTTCACCTCTAATTAATATTTATAATTAAAACATAAAAACAAATTAAATATTTGTTTTTATTGTAGTATAGTCTAATTATGATGTCAATCAAAAATCTTATTACAAAATCTCCTTTACTATAAAAGCAAATATGCAAAAACCAAACATTAACACAAATACCCTATTTCTGCGTAAAAGAAATCCCCCAAACTCTTAAGTCTGGGGGAACACAAAACACACTTTAATATTAACTCGAAAACCTTCAAAGCCTTTGATATCAGCCTGTTTTTTTCTCTATCCTAATAACTGTCTCCACATGTTTTGATAGAAAAATGATACTAATACGCATTAATATTGCTTTTGCGTAAATATGTACCCTTAAAATCAAGGTGTCTTGGAATTCTGCTAGTTTATACTATTATGCAAAATGTTATTAATATAATAAATCTATCGCTGTGGGCGAGTACTATACTTAGTATAAAGATAGGCTATAATTTCTTATAACTCCTCATTGCAAAGATATAAGCAACAACTATTATTGCTATGCACCAAGCAAGAGCAATCCAGATATCATTTCCTACTGGTTGATTTGCTAATAAATTACGAATAGCTTCCACGATAGGAGTTACAGGTTGATTTTCTGCAAAAGCACGTACTACAGAAGGCATCGTATTTGTTGGTACAAAGGCAGAACTGATAAATGGTAAGAAGATGATTGGGTAAGAGAATGCCCCTGCGCCATCTGGTGTTTTAGCAGCAAGTCCCGCAATTACAGCAATCCAAGTCAAAGCAAGTGTAAATATCCCAAGAATTCCAAATACAGCTAGCCACTCTAAGATTCCTGCTGAAGAACGGAAGCCCATTAATAATGCAACAAGTATAATCACTACTACAGAAATTCCATTAGAAATTAATGAGGTTAATACATGTCCCCATAATACTGTAGAACGAGCGATAGGCATAGAATGGAAACGTTCAAAGATACCACGCTCTTTATCTATAAACAAACGATAAGCTACATATGCAATACCACTACCAATAGCCATTAACATTATACCTGGTAATAGATAATTAACATAATTTTCTGTACCAGTTTGGATTGCACCACCAAATACATAAACGAATAATAACATCATCGCAATTGGTGTGATACAAACTGTAATAATTGTATCCATGCTTCTAAAAATATGACGCATAGAACGTCCAAACATAACACCCATATCTTTGAAAAAATATTTATTTGTAGATTCCATTTATTTCTCCTCCCTTTTACCAATGATTGTTAGGAATATTTCTTCTAATGTAGGTTGTTTTTCAACATATTCAACTTTTGCAGGTGGTAGTAATTTCTTCAATCCTTCTAGCGTATCTAGAGCAATGATTTTTCCTCCATGAAGAATAGCGATTTTATCTGCAAGTTGCTCTGCTTCCTCTAAATATTGAGTCGTTAAGAATACTGTAGTTCCTGAAGATGTTAACTCTTTTACAATTTTCCAAACTTCTAAACGTGCTTCTGGATCAAGACCTGTTGTTGGCTCATCCAGGAAAATAATCTTTGGATTTCCAACAAGACTCATTGCTATATCAATTCTTCTTTTCATACCTCCAGAGTAAGTACCCACTCTGCGGTCTGCAGCCTCTGACATGCCAAAACGACTAATTAACTCATCTGCTACTTGATTTGGTTTTTTAAGATGTCTAAGTTTTGCTATCATTTGAATATTTTCACGTCCAGTCAAAATTTCATCAATAGCAGCAAATTGGCCAGTAAGACTGATAGAACCTCTAATGTCTCCTGGATTTTTTTCAACATCAAAACCATTGATTATAACACTTCCAGTATCTGCTTTAAGTAAAGTTGCCATGATTCTAATCATCGTTGTTTTTCCTGCTCCATTGGAACCTAGTAGTGCAAAGATACCGCCCTCCTCTACTTCAAAATTTACTCCTTTTAGTACTTCTACATCTTTATAATCTTTCTTTACACCTTTAATTTGTATGATATTTTTTTTCACTTTCTTTTCCTCCTATACAATATAGTAACCTTACTCAAATCTGCACTAATCCTTTTAATGCAACTTGAAGAATTATCATAAAAAAGAGCCGATAACTGCGATTTTACTCACGGTTATCGGCTCTGCGTCTTAGCGTCTGGCTCTTTGATAACAGATATATTCAGTTGTTTTGCATTTATTATAGTTTCCTGTTTACACTTAGGACAAAATAGTGGGAAGTTTTCAAGCACCGTATCGACGCCTATCTTGTCTCGTGTTTTGTTGCCACAGACTGGGCATAATATCCAATCGTATTTACACACTCTACCTTCCCTTACTTCAATTGCTTTTTTCATCCCGATATCTCCCTTTTACTTTGTTTTATTCGTGACCTTTTTCATAGCCTCGTTAACTTTCTTGTCAACAGATTCTTGATAGATGTCCGCGTAAGTTTTTGAATCTTTAATTAAATCGTCGCAGAAAACAGCTACGTCACTGCCCGTCACTTCAAGCACACCTTTTCCCAAGAATGCGCCCTCTTCAAAAAGATCTATAATCCCAGAAAGTAAACCTATCCCGTTGGTTAGCTCAACAGGGCCAACCTTAAAGAGATATTTTTGAATCTCTTTATAAACAATCTGATAATCTTTCGGTAGTGCTTTGACACGCGCCACGTGTGCTCGCCACTCTTTTTTGCCTTCGATGATTTCTTGTATTCTCATTTTAACCTCCTATTTACCTAATTTTTTAGCAATATTATTGTTTAGTTGTTCACGCCATTTGTCGCGATAAGACTTTGCACCTTCTTCGCCTACCAGTGCTGCGCAGAAACCTTTGATATCGTCACCCAAAACCTCTTGTACACTCTGACCGTCCGCAGCCGTTTCTTCGAGCAGGCCAAGCACACCATCAAGAATTGGCATGAGATTGCGACCAGTGAAATCTGAGTGCGGCCAAAGATTGGCTTTAATTTTTTCCCATGCCTCTTGATACTCAGCTGGCAGCTTTTGGGCTCGCATTTCAAAAATTTTCATTTCTTTAGTCATGTCGCTTCCAGTAACCTTTTCCCAAAAATTCATTATTTCTTCTCCTTTAACTCATTAATTTTTGATGATACGAATTTCCATCTTTCCCAGAACCTCCTCAGTTCCTCACGCCCTGCATCGTTGAGCTTGAAGAACTTTCGCGGTGGTCCCATATCGGATGGTTTTTTTTCTGTGTCCACGAGTTTATTCTTCTCAAGCCGCACCAAGATGGTATAAACTGTTCCGTCAACAACATCTGAAAATCCGAGGGCATTCAGCCTCTTCGTAATCTCGTAACCATATATCTCCTCGTGGCTGATGATTTCAAGAACACAGCCTTCTAGTACACCTTTTAGCATTTCCGTTATATTTTCCAGACAAATCACCTCTTCACTATCTAGTAATACAGGTATTTAGTATTACTTACTACCACTATATAGTATCACGCAGTAGTACTGATGTCAATATGATATGTTTATTATTAAAATTTTTGATTATCCTTTGACACACTTATCCAATGGTATTATATTCATATATAACACTAGTTAACAAGAATACTATAAGTGAAATGAGGATGTCATGAAATCAACTTTGGACAGTAATCGTCTCATTTATCTGCAAATCAAAGAGGCCATTTAGGAGGATATTCTCAATGGACAGCTGGTACCTGAAGAACATATGCCTTCAAATAGGGTACACGCCGAGATACGTGTAAAAACCAGTAACTTGATGTAAAAAAATAACATTAAGTTACTGGTTCTATTATTTCTTCAATATCTATTTTACTAATTGGTTGAGGAATTTCATTTAAATCAATAACATATTCACTAAATCTTTTAATATGACTTGTCATATATGGACTTAAATTTTTTATATCTTCTCTTAAAATTAAATTACCATCTTCATTTAATCTTTTTAATGCATTGGTTATATCTATTACATTATGTAAGATAATTGCATTAGACAATAAATTATTATATTTTATAATATTAATTTGTTCTTCAGTATTATTTTCACACATAATTCCGTCTCCACCAAAGAAAAACCATTTAGAAAAGCCATTATATCTCAATATGTTCGTATTTTAAGTTTTTACTTTCTTTATAAAAATTAAGATCTTTCCAATTGCGTATTCTTGGCATTAGTTTTATTCCTAAAAGATATGTGAGAGCAAATAGTGTTGCAGATTGCCCTTGAGTGTCAGCGTGTACTGTATCTGGTTGGATATCTGATTTATTTTTTAAGAAAGCATCAATTATGTATATAGCTTTCCAAACCCCACAAGGAATAAAATGACTAAACAATGCTATATATGTGTCAGAAACATGATGATAAGCAATTCCACCATAACCTAAATAACGTATATGATATTCTGATAACAAATTCTGTTCATATAAATCAATTTTTGTTCCATCTGCTACTGAAACATTAACATCTCCCCATATTTTAGGTAATTGAAATTTATCATAATAATTAATTATATCAGTTATTGCTCTATCTAATTTTTCTTCTGTAATATGTCGTTTATTTGTGAAATGTATCATGTGAGGAGATATATTTCCCCTAATATGTTTAGAGGTTTGAGTTGGTCCCATATTAGAACCATCTCCAAATGTTAATAGTATATATCTTTCTTTAGCATTATCAATTTTAGGTTCAGAACCAGATAATGGACCAAAATGTCTGGTGAAATTTAACAAATGTTCTATATTACACAATATTTCCATTATACTTCTTTCAGGCATGTACATTTCTAATTGTTTCTTAATTTTTTTTATTGAGCTAGTGTCTGCAGTACTCTTTCTACGTTTTAATATTGCTTCACCTTTATCTGTTATAACAAGTTCGCTATTTTTAGGATAATTTATGTCTAAAGCTTTTGATTTTTCTTTTAACATACTTTTTAAATGATTAATAAACTGTTTTATATCTATTGGAAAATTCATCTCTACACAATAATCTTCAATTAATTGTTTACATCCTTCTAATGAAAGTAATTGATTTCTATGATCTGAATCTTCTGTACAAATATCTCCAGTTTTAAATTCAGATGCAATATGTGAAAATACACACATTTCAAAATAACGTCTAGAATAGACTTCTTTTCCATCAAATTTACATTTAATAATTTTTTGCCATTTATCACTAGCAAAAGATATATCAACATATGGCTCAATAAATTCTGATTTTTAAATTACTAAAAACATATTCAAATATATCGTTATTAATTGCAGCTCTTTTACTGTTAATTACCCTTTCAAGTGTACTAAAAGCAGGCAATTCATAATTGTTTTTGATTAAAATTTCAATTACTGCATTAAAAACGTCCGCCGGATGTTCCATAATAGGATCGAATTCTATAACTGTTTTTAATACTAAATTAGTTATAAATTCCTTATCATCTATTATATTTAAGTATCTTTTTATAATTAATTTGTATCTTTGAATAGTTTTTTCTGATACATTTATCTCATTATTATCACATATATTAGTGCTTACTTTTATATGTTCAATTATCCTATTAGGTATACTCTTATAACTTGGAAAATAGTTAAGTACTTTAAATGTTTTTAACATTACAATAAAAACAGCTATATTAGGTAGTCCTTTTGCATATTTATATGCAATTGAAATATCTTCATCATGTGGAGTATACAATTTTATTAGTTCATTTTTACTTATAATTCTACTAAATCTTGGATATATCGTACGTTCAATTAAAGCTATTAGCATCCTTCCTGATTTTCAATATTATTGTGAAAAAAATTAAATATATTCAGTGTTTGTTTATGATATAAAAACTATAAAGCGTTGATACCTTATAGTTTTTTTGATTTCTATACGTTTCTTTCTATTTATACGAATTAGTTGATTAACGCCAAGTTACTTTCAATTGAGACCGATCTACTAGTCGTTTATAACTGTATTTAGGATAACCAACTATAATCCCGCCAGTGACTATTAACTCTTCTGGAATATCCAATACTTTAAGTAAAGGCTGATAACCAGACCTAGCACACGCCTCGACAAGGCCTGCATAGCACGTTCCTAATTCAAGACTTGATGCAAACAATTCGGCATACGCAAGAGAAAAATGGGTGTTATCACGTCCACGCGAAAAACTTTTTTCGGCCAGTGCTAGGATAAAGCATGGTGCATTCCGCAAAATAACATCTAGCCCTGTTTTATGATAGTGTTCCACTAAATCTGTAAAATAAGCTGCCGATGATTCCCCTTGTGAGATTGCTTCATCCATCCAGGCTATCGTAGCTTCTGTAATAGCCTGTAGTGTATTCTTATTATCTATAACCAAGTACTGCACACCCTGGGTATTATTACCCGTAGGGGCTAATCTTGCAATATCTAGTAGCTTTAGGATTTTGTTTTTTGGAACTGCATCTTCTTTATACACCCGTATAGAGCGTCTGCCCCGAAGAAAACGTTCCGCCATCTCAGCGCTCAAAACTGGAGTCTTATCTAATAAAACTTGACCTTTAAGCGACGCGTGAACATGATCTAATGCCGATTGGGGACAGACAGCAACACATTGACCACAAGCGATACAGGTAAGTCCGGCATCGATAGGGATCCTTTCCTCAGTCATTCCAATATAATTCTTTGGACAAACCTCAGCACAAACGCCGCAGCCAATACATTTTTCCTTATTCACATTAAGCAAACTCATTCAAATTCATCCTTTCTTTTATAAAAACTATAGTACTGTAAAATTAGCTATATACCACATTCTGTATGCCGTAATTTGTTTTTATAATCACATCATTTTACAAGAGCATATTTAATTGTCGAGTGGTTTTGAATAGTTGAATACTTCTTTTGACCAAGTACGTGACCACTCCCCAAATGGTCGCAACAACTCCATGAGTTCTTTTCCACGCG
The DNA here is from genome assembly GCF_003575225.1 of Clostridium chromiireducens. Taxonomy (NCBI): domain Bacteria; kingdom Bacillati; phylum Bacillota; class Clostridia; order Eubacteriales; family Clostridiaceae; genus Clostridium; species Clostridium chromiireducens. The sequence goes on from NZ_QXDJ01000003.1 coordinate 529,136, forward strand.
TAGTTAATTGGTACCCATCATTAGTACGCTCTACAATATCGACTTCTCTAAGCTCCTTGATACGGGTGTTTAATATTGTAGGAGAGATTGACTCGCACCGTTTCTGAAGTTCTCTGAAGGTAGAAGAGCCCTCCTGCAAATTCCAAATGATACCCATCGCCCAATTCTTACCTAAAATATCAAAGAGAGCCATAATTGGAACGCCAGATTTGGATCCTCTAACTGGTTTACCTGGACATGGAACTGACATAGTAATTCCTCCTTAAGAAATATCTTTCAATATAAATTTTTTGAAATGCTTCTCACTCGTTATAGAAAAGCGATGAACTTAAGTATTTTTATCTTATTTGTTAGCTGATTTATCAAGCAATGTCTGACCACCGATACCAATACTATCAGGATCATATTCTTCAATAAAAACAGTAAAAGCGCTTGCTGGAGAATTGGTAACTTCAACAGCTGCAGAAGTTAATTTCTCAATCAATTCCTTTTTCTTTTCTGGCTGAGTTTTTTTCATTTTCATCGTAATTACTGGCATAACTGCACCTCTTTCTAATATGTATATTTAATATGCGAGCTACAAAAAAAGTAGCTTGCTACTGATATTGTAGCATGATACTTTTTTTGTAGCAACATTTTTTGAAATTTTATTAAATTAATACCTCAAGTGAAGGATTAAAATATGCTAACCCCAAAAAAGTGATAGTACTAAATTCGGACTGGAAGATTTCTTTAGCATGGGTAATACCATTAAGAGTATCCTGTACTGAAAAGCAATGGCTGAATTGAATAGAAAAGTATAAGTTTTTATACATTATAGGATGTGACCAAGATTCATGTAAAACACTCATATAAGATATTATATACCAATTATGAAAACAGTTATCCTAAAAGGTATACCTTTTAGGATAACTATTTTTTCATTTAATTTACGTTTATTAAAGTATACAAAATTATTTATAAACGTTTAATAAATAATATATACTTTTTAAAATAACTTTGTATAATAATCTTAAAAATACTTTGGAGGAAAAAGCACAAATGAGAATTTATGGATATTGTAGAGTTAGCACTAAAGAACAAAATTTAGATAGACAATTAATAGAACTTGAAAAGTATGTTGATAATAGATTTATTTTTACAGAAAAACAAAGTGGTAAAGATTTTGATAAACCGCAATACTAACTACTTAGAAAAGTTGCACAAGTCGGATATATTATATATATTAAATCATTAGATCGTTTAGGAAGGAATAAGCAGCAAATTAAGCAAGAGCTCGAATACTTTAAAAATGAAGGGGTTAGACTTAAAATATTAGACATTCCAACAACTATGATGGATATACAGCAAGGTCAAGAGTGGCTATTGGATATGATTAATAATTTATTAATTGAAGTTTTAGCTACAATGGCAGAACAGGAAAGGTTAAAAATAAAATTACGACAAGCTGAAGGTATTGTAGCCGCAAAAGAAAAAGGAAAACATTTAGGAAAACCAAATATTAATTTTCCTCCAAACTGGCTAGAAATATATACAATAACTGCAGTAAAAGCCATGGAAGAGTTAAACTTAAAGAAAAATACTTTCTATAAATTAGTCAAGCAGCATGAGGGGTTTAGATGATTATAATTGAAATTGTAAAATATATACATCAAGTTACCTCTTTTTACATGTATCTCGGCGTGTACCCTTTGTCTGTCGGTGGCTGCGCTGCAAATACTTGCAATGAAAAATAAAGAAAATATAAAAGTAAACATAACACTATTTAAATATTAAAAAATATAAAGTTGGAACACAAATCTCAAGAAATATTGATAAATCTGTTATTGTTACAAATACTTCAGTTAAATTTTTTTGTTTTCGAAAGATATGTTGAAGTAATGCCAATAGATAATATAATCCTCCAATCATTATAGCTGCAATTCTAAATTTTTCATTAAAAAGTGATACTATTCCACAGAGCCCTATGCAAATATTAGCAAAGCCTAATTCTCTAACAATTGGATATGTTTTTTCATCATATGAGCCAAATATATCATTTGCAGTAAACCTAGGTTGAAGAGCTTGTTTTAAACCACATGTGAATAATCTTAATCCAATTCCCCAAAAAACAACCCATTTTACAATAGTTTCAACTATTAACTTATCCCCTCTAATCATCAAATTTATCATTATGCTAATTGCAGGTAAAATATAAAAAAATAAAATAACAGATACTTCAAACATTCCTATTTTTCTTTTCATATTCTTATCCTTTCTTATGCTTTAGCAATATACAATATTGTACGATTACTCGTTTTTTTCACTTCATCAATTATAAACCCATTATCTTCTAACATTCTAATAAATTCATGTTTACCATAGCTTTTAAAATCACCGCTATCCGAAAAATGAAATGATAAATTAAGAATCGCTCTAAAAGGTTGTATTGCATAGCCTTCTCCAATCAATAACCTTCCTCCACTTTTAAGAACTCGTTTCATTTCCTTTAATACTTCTTCTGGATGTGGGTAATGGTGAAAGGATGCATTACAAATTAATACATCAAAGAAATTATCTTTATATGGCATATGTTCTGCATCTGCAACTTTTATTTCTGCACTATCTTCCATCCTTTTACTACATTCTCTTACCATGTTTTCGGACAAATCAATTCCAAATAGCTCCCTTTTTCCATTTACTAATTTACAAAGAATATTTCCTGTGCCACAACCAACATCAAGTAATTTACCTTCTACATTTTTATCTAACTCATCTAATAAAGGCTCATACATTACCTTTACAAATCTGCCGTCAAACGAACTGTCATACTCTCCTGCAGTACTGTTAAAATGTTTAATTGATTTTTCTTTTTCTTCTTTCATGATTTATTCCTCCTTTTAATTCCTATATTGAATGAATTTCATTCATTTTATTTGCAATATTTAGTCCCCATATGGGGACTTTTATGTAATTACTAATATTTATTACTTTTTACGTTTTATATCTTCCTATTAAATCTAATAGAAATTCGCTAATTCTTTTAGTTCTTATCTTATCATTTATACTTGTATCAAGTAATATTCCTAACTGTCCATATACACAAAAAGAGGCTAACATTGCTGAATCAGGAACTTTTAATTTTCCATTAAAAATTTCCTTTTCTATTTCTTCCTGAATATATGGAGTAACTTTTCTGCAAATATTTATAGACATACGATCATGTAAAGGTCTAGCATTTTCTCTATGAAAAACCTTATAGTATGAATCCTCTCTTTTCTCCAAATCATAAAAATTCCACTTACTTGAAATTTTATCTTCGATAGACATATGTGGAGATTTTATAACCTTTATTATTTCATCAGCTATATTACTCGCATATTCATCAATTGCACTTTCAAATATTTCTTCCTTTGATTTAAAGTATCTATAACACAAGCCTTGGGATATTCCTAAAAACTTAGAAATATCTGAAATAGATGTTCTATCATACCCTTTTTCACTAAAAAGCTTCATAGCGCCATCTAATATTTCCTGTCGTCTTTCATCAATTGGTTTAATTGTTCTCAAGCAAATCACCTTCCATATTTAGGATTATAAATGAATATTATTCATTTGTCAATGAACGATATTCATTTATATATTTTCCCAAAATATTACGGATTTCTGCAATGGATTTATTTCTGCCATCGCCTTATGTATTGTGAAAAATCTCTATTAAAATCTTTCTATGAACGATAATTTATGTAGTTTTCTAAAAGGTTATTAATTATAGTTGTTAATTGGAATATTAGCAACTAGCACTGGTGATTTGCCTTCTTCTATATCATTGGTAATTAATTTAACTTCTACTTGTGAATTATTTATCCGAACATACTTAGCAATAATATTCATTATTTCACTTTTTATTGTTTCTAAAAAATTATCATCTAAGCAAGCTCTATCATGAATTAATATAACTTTTAGTCTCTTATTTGCTAAATCTTTTGAAGATACTTTATCATAAATATTTTTCATCGAATATACCTCCTACCTATAAGCAAACAATTTCTTAATTACATCAGTAAATCCACTATCATTTTCCTTATAAAATTCAAAAGAAACTTCTTTTCCTGTTATTCTTATAGCTATTTCTTTAAAAGCTCTTCCCACCTTAGAATCTTCATTTAATGTGATGGGTTTTCCTCTATTTGTAGATATCGTTATTGCTTTATCACTTGGAACTATACCTATAAGCTCTATTTCTAAGCTATCAACTATATCTTCTACATCTAGCATATCTCCATTTTTAACCATTTCATAATCAATCCTATTAACTATAAGATGACTCTTAATTCCTTTATTTTTAAGCATCCCAAGAACTCTATCAGCATCTCTTATTGAAGTAACTTCTGGATTTACTACAACTATTGCTCTATCTGCTGCGATTGCAGCATTTTCAAAACCTTGTTCAATTCCAGCGGGACTATCTATTAATATATAATCAAAATCGCACCTAAGTTCATTAATTAATTTAAACATTTGCTCAGGTTTTATATCATTTTTATTTTTTGTTTGTGCTGTTGAAAGCAAATATAGGTTTTCATATTTTTTATCTTTTATTAATGCTTGTTTTAAACTACACTTCTTTTCTATTACATCAAAAAGATTATAAACAATTCGATTTTCAAGCCCAATAAGTATATCTAAATTTCTAAGTCCAGTGTCACCATCAACTAATGCAACTTTTTTGCCAATTTCCGCAAGTGCGGTACCAATATTAGCTGTATTAGTAGTTTTTCCGACTCCTCCTTTACCTGATGTTATTACAATAACCTCACCCATAATATTTAACCTCCTAAAAGAATCAACCTCTCAAAAGAATTCTTAATACCTTAAGATATTTTTAAAATTAGTCTTCTATAAATGGAGCGCCTTGTCCATTATGAAATATAAAACCAACTTTGAAAAATTTGTAAATTACATTAGCTTGACGAATTGATAATCTGCTAACAATTTTATTAACCATAAAAATACATCTCCTTATATAAAATTTAAATAAATATCTCCTTTTTTCTTTCTATAATTAATTCTTTTATTAACTTAATAATTATTAAATCTTTTTTTCAAATTCTATAGTTAAATTCAATCTGTTTGACAAATAAATCTCCCCCTTGTTTATTTATGATAGATCATTACTAAAAATATATCATAAATAAGCGTATATACACTATCGATGTAAAAACTATGACTTAAAATGTAAAAACTTAAAAAAACATAAGGATGTCGCACTAAATAATTAGTTCACAACTCATTTTTATGCAAAAAAAAGGCATACATGATGTATATTACTCATATATGCCTATCTTTTTATACTTCTTTTAGTAAATAATTAAAATACTTTTCCTTTATTACTGCCATATTAGAACTGGTTATAGGTATAATTACGTTATTGCACATAAAAGCAGAATTACTTTCTATCTTTAAAATATAATCCATATTTACAAAAAAACTCTTATGACATCTAAGAAATCTTTCATCCTTAAGGCTTTGAAAAAAATCTTCAAGCTTTGAATAAAAACTAATGACCTCACTTGATTTCAAATATATATTCACGATTCTTGCTTTACTTTCTGCATATAAAATATCTTTATATGAAATTCTATAGTTTCCTTTTTTATTCATAATAACAAAGTGTTTATTTTCTTTAGTTAAACTTTCTATAGCTATTTTAATAGCATTAGTAAGTTTTTCTTCATTTATTGGCTTTAAAATATAATGAAGAGCGCTTACATCATAACTATCTACAGCATGCTCTTTTGAAGAAGTTATAAATATAATCTTACATTCTTTATCAAAGTCCCTTATTCTCCTTGCAATATCAATCCCATTAGAAAATTTCATATAAACATCTAAAAATATTATGTCAAAGTTCTGTTTAGATGAATTTATATGTTCAAGAAGATCTTGTCCTTCACTAAAGGAGCTTATTTTAAAAGGTATATCTAATTCTTTAATATTTTTTGATACACAAGAAGAGATTGTCTCAAGTTCTTCTATAATATCATCACAAATTGCTATATTTATCATGTCTATCCTCACCTTATTTGCCTTAGTTATAATTCATAATAATATCTACTTCAAATTCCTTATCATCATGCTTAATATTTAAATAACCATTATATTTTTCAGTTACATTTCTAATATTGGATAAACCAATGCCATGTCCTTCTCCATTTTTACTTGTTTTTATAACCTTGCCGTCTTTTATAACTTGTCCATTAAAGCTATTTTTAATCTTAACTATTAATTGAAATCCCTTAATTTCAGCATTTATATTAATGTACTTTTTGCTTTTATCCTTAATATTGTTACATGCTTCAATAGCATTTTCAATACAATTGCCCATAACAATAGATAAGTCAATATTATCTATATTAATATTTTCTGGTATATTTAGATTAACCTTAAACTCAATATTGTTCTTCATTGCAATACTAATATAATGTTTTAAAATCGAATCTACAGTAAAATTATTACATAATTTCCCAACATTTTCGAATATTTCATTCTCAGTAAATTTCTCCATGTATTCTGCGGCTTCTATATAGTTTTTCGTATCCATCATTGATTTCATTACTAAAGCATGATGCCTTATATCATGTTTAAATGCATAATAATTTTCAATAGATTTATGTAGATTTTTGTAATTTTGTTTTTGTAATTCTACTTGAGTATCTATAATTTTAACTTTATATTCTAGTTCCATATTTTTGTTTATAGACCAAATAGCAATGAAAACTACTATATATGATACTATAATGATAATTACATTTAATATACTATTAAAACCCGAATATAACTCCACACGATCATTATAAAAGTCATAATAATTACTTAAAAACAAAAAGATTGCAATAGTGTAAAAAGATATTATACCTATTAGGTTATTAGATATTGATTTTAACATTTTTTTATATGGATTTCGGAAATACAAATATATTATAGGAAGTAACGCTGATTGAATAAAAATTCTTAATAATATTAGGTACAATGAATAGATATTATAATCCTCAATATAATTTATACTTATTATATAAGATGATATTATTAATATAATATGTGAAAATACCCATACAGTAAACATAGTAAATATTTTTTTAAAAATAGATTCTTCAAAAATCAAATAAATAGATATAATCATAGTGCATCCCAAAAACGTCGAACTATATCTATAAAAAATACTATCCTCAAAAAATGTAGGTAAAATATAACATCCTGATATTATTATTAAATAATTAATCATGAATATGAATGTAGAATATCCAATGCTTCTTTTTCTAGTAAGTAATAAATGGATATATGCAAAATCTATAAATAATATAAAACTAGTAACTATTCCAATATACATTTTTTCACTCCTATTATTTTTATTAAGGCATATTCAAAAAATAACTAATCAGTAACTAGTCTATTTTATGTCCTATTCCTAATGCATACATCTTATGCTTTTGTCCAATAAAGGCAATGTCCTACACATAGTGTAATAAAAATATATTTTACCATTATCTTAATAAAATCATATATAACTTTTTATTAAAAATCAATACTCAACGCCTAATTACAAATTGCCTTGAGTAATCTTAACCAAATTCAAAAAATTGAAAATGAAATAATAAACGACTTATTCCCAATAAATACTACACTTGAAAAAATCAATGTTGAATTAGTTAATGATGAAATTCCCAATATTGAAATCATAAATAAATATTTTGATTCACAAATTGAACTTGTTAAATCTGGAAATATCGAAACTGCACGTGATAGGCTTAGTGCTGGTAAAGGTAATATGGATGCATTAAAACATATTCAAGATAAATCAAATAATGAAATAGATGAAATGCTTGCAGATTCATTTACAAGTAGTGAAAAAGCAACCTCTCAAGCAAAATTATTAATGGGAATAATTTTTATAATTAGTTTTTTAATTAGTTTAATTATTGCTATACTTTTATCAGGCATGATTGCTAATGCATTAAAAAGGTGTGTTCTTTCATTACAAGAAATTGCTCAAGGTAACTTATTAATTGAACCTATAAAAGTTGATTCAACTGATGAATTTGGACAGTTAGGTAATGCTATTAATTTTATGCAAATATCCATAAAACAAATAATTAATTCAATAATTACTGAAACTGAAAATGTAAATAAATCATTAATTATTTCAAATGAAAATGTACATAGTCTTACATCTAAATTAGAAGATATATCTGCTACAGTGGAACAATTGTCTGCTGGGATGCAGGAAACAGCTGCTTCAACAGAGGAAATAAGTGCTACTTCACTTGAATTAGGAAATACAGTTCAATCTATCGCAGATAAAGCAAAAGATGGGTCAATATCTGCTAATGAAATTAGTAAAAGAGCTATGACCTTAAAGAATAATTCCTTAATACTTGAGGTAGACGCTAATAACACACGTGAACAGATTAAAAAAATGATGGACTTAGCTTTAAATAAGATAAAAGAAATTGACAAAATCAAAACTTTAGCCGATGGTATTTTAGACATATCTTCTAACACAAATCTTTTAGCATTAAATGCATCAATTGAATCAGCAAGAGCAGGTGAAGCAGGTAAAGGATTTGCAGTAGTTGCAGAAGAAATTAGAAAGCTTGCAGAAGTTTCAAGTAAAACTGTTAATGAGATACAAAATACAATTAATGAGGTATTTATAGCAGTTGAAAGCCTTTCAGACGCCTCAAAAACCACCTTAGATTATATTGAAACAAAGGTGGTTAAAAGCTATGAGGAGTCAGTTTTAGTTGGCGAAAATTATGATAAAGATGCTATATTTGTTAATGATTTAGTTGTAGGTTTAAGTGCCACATCTGAAGACCTGCTAACTTCTATAAAAACCGTAAATGATGCAATGACTGGAATTTCTGACGCTAATACTGAAGGTGTAAATGGTATTAATGATATTGTGGATAGAGTTTCAGAAATAATGGACAGAGCAAATGAAGTACAAGCAGAAACAACTCACGTAAGTCAAAGCGCAGAAAATCTTAAAAACATAGTTTCGCAATTTAAAATATAGATATATGACTTGGATACAAGATTGAAGGTCTATATAAATCTAAATAAAATACATTTTTCTGAAAATGGCTAATCTATAAGCTGGTTTTTGTATTGTACAAGAAAAAAGAGGAATCACATTATAATTGTGATTCCTCTTTTTTATCGACTATCGAACAGAAACTCCCAGTCTCTGTAATAATTCGTCAAGTAGACTAGTTAATCACTTCCCTATCCCCTCTGAGAACCGTACGTGCGGATTTCCCGCATACGGCTCCTCATATTATTATTCACAGAATTTTAATTCAAATATATTAACATATACCTTAGCTTTAGGTATATGGAAGTATTTGAACATTACATCAAAGTTAGTCCAATTATAACTTCTTCTCCGACTTCTAATCTCTCAATATCATCGCTCTTTCCACGTTCTAGCATTTCGTGGCTACTAGTTTCAGCATTCGCTTGCGGCCTGGTACCTTATTTGTCAACACTTAACTTATTACCCAAGACTAACTAATGACTGGTTACTAACCTTTATCATACAGGGGTCCCACCTGCTATATAGTAATGATGAAAGCTTTGCTTTCATCATCTTTTACGCCCTTGCTTGGCGTACCAAGAAGTCCTAATTTAAAATAAAGTGCTCAAATCTCATTGCCTCACAAAATAAAAGGCGCCGATAATTATTAGAGCCTTTTATAGCAGCAAATTTTTTAAATTCTGTGTTAACAGCATCTGCAGTTATTATCTGCAGCTATTGCAGAAAGTCTTGCGTTGGTAATAGTAACAAAAGCATCAGATGTAGCTGTAGTTGCTACTAATGAATAGGTGCAGCATTCATGGTGGCAAGTGTCACAATCACAAACAAAGAAAGAAAATGTTGAATTGCCAGAAAATCCAGGGCTTATAGGTGGATCTATTAGCGTTGTAAACGGAACCGAAAAAACCAACTGTGGCCCAACTGGTATCGGGTTACGCTGATTGTCGCAAAGTTTAAATAGCTGGAAGTTTACAACTGTGCTCTCAATAGTACTAAGGCTTGAATAAGCTAAATTACTTGCAAATTCAAGCTTTACACATGGATCACATAAGCAGGAAGTATTTAAAGTAAGAGTACTAACGTTAAAAGTAGTGCCTGCTAAAGTATCTGGAGTTATTGATATTGCACTGCCTGGTGTTCCGCATTTTAAGATAGTCCTGTTTTCTTTATGGCAAAGTTTATTACATGGGTAACAGTCATCATCATGATCCGGATTATCTGCAATAATTGTGGCTAGCCTTGCTGCGAAAATGCCAACATTACCAATAACAGTAGTAGGTCCACCAGGTGAAACAACAATACTATAGGTGCAACATTCATTTGAACATGGATCACAATCACATACAAGAAATGTGAACATATTGGCAAAAAGAGCTGCTATCGGTTGTGTAAAAGAAAATCGTGGACCAATAGCAATTGGTAGTTGATTATTACAGGATCTATATAATTGAAAGTTTAAAGTTCCTTGAAAAAGTGTTCCAATTATATTAGATGTAAATTCAAACATTATACACGAATTACAAAATTTAGAAGTATCTAGAGTGATAGTAGCAGCAGGTACAGAAGTTTCTATACTCGCACCATTAAATAATAATGCTTGACCGACCTCTCCGCATTTTAGTATTTGTCTGCATGAGTCACTGCTTTTATTACTATTTTCATAATCATTCTTAAAATTAGCTTTTGATGCTAAATTCATATTATTCACCCCTCCACATTGAGAATTTTAAAAATTCAACTTAACAGTACTACATACTTATAAAGAATAGGTTAATGAAGTAAGTTATTTATTCGTTTACCTAACATATAATATGAGATAAATGAATAAAAGTGATTATTTCTTATAGACATTTACTTGGCAAATACCGGCTTCTGATGCTCACAAATCAAAAATATTAAAACTGACCATTACCCACTTTAGTAGACACGATAAATAGAAAGATTCCCTCAAACAAACCAGCCTGAGAAAATCATTACTGTCTCCAATTAATTTCTATAACAAAGTCTATTTCTGCCAAAAAGTGCACACCCCAACAAAAAAAGAATCAGGGGTGTGCATATCCAACATAAAAATATATAAATTTACTCTCTAAAAATTAAATTTTCTACTAATGTTTGTCCTAAAAAACACTAAAAACCACTGAAATCAGCGGCTTTGCATTGTTTTAAAATTCCACTTCCTATCTGGCGAAGGCCAAGCCTGACCTTTAAAATCCACTATAAGTTAACATCTATTAACATTTACCACTACCATCAATAGAGCAACTATTTACAGCTTTCTTAGGCTTTTCTATATCTAAATAATCAAAAATGTCTAATGTTTTTGTTCCATCTTCTAAAACAAAAAATGGGATACCTATTTTTCCCTCTTTAACAACATTAGTAAACATTTCATCATTATCACGATAAGATAAAAATTCCTTTAACAATTTAGTACTCTCGGTAATATTTTTATAGTCTAATTCTATATCCTTATGTTTTTCTAAAATAACTTTTACTTCAACACAATCTGGACAAATTGCTGTCCCATACATTGTTATTTTCATGTTATTTTCCTCCCTTTTTTAAGTATTTAATATACTTAATAATTATACTTTTTGTATTAATCTAACGAACAAGTATCAAACCTATGTTAAGTTATAGTAACACATTTCTGTTAGTTTCTTTTTTATGAATGTTCATATTTCATGAACTCTTGAAACTTTATAAGAATTGATATTATGGAACATTATAATTAAATTTCCTCTCCAAAATCTCTCACTATCCTATGGCAATATTTTATCATATATTATATATTCTTCAATAAAAGAATAAAGAGATTTATCTATATATTATTTATATTAAATATTATGGTAACATCAATAATCACTTCACCATATAATGAGGTATCAATGCGAAAATATTTATTTCTTAGGATAAAACATTATTATGGAGGAGTACAAATGAATGCCTTTAATAAAAAAGAAACTGATACAGTAAATGAAGCTACTAAACCAACTGATTTAATGATAGAATCATCAAAGCTTTTATTTAGAGTTCCCGTATTTTTAAGCCATCCAAGCAGACTTAATTCTACTCAGCAACAATTTGTTGATGCAATAATTAAACAAATAAAATCTGCTCTATTATTTCCCCGCACCTTACCTATTACTGAACAATATCCCGAAACTCCACTGACAAATATAAGAAGAATGATGTTATCTAGTTATGGATTAGTGGCACTTAATCTTAAACAAAGACAAGTAAGTGTAATTCAAAATAATCTTGGCCAGCCTCAAGATTTAGTAGTTTGGGAAGGTAGTCCTTTTGCTCAAATAGAGCCCGCTATGGCTTATCAATATGGGCTTCCTATTTTGCTAATAAGGGAAATAGACGTAGAGCAAATTGGAATTTGGTCTTTTGGAATTGGACCATTTCTAATTTTAGAATGGAATTCTAATGCACCCCTTGGAGATTTCTTTACAAGTAATGCCTGGTTAGAAATTTTTCAAAATTGGATATCTCAAGTACGAAATGGATTCTACATTCAAACTCAGCCTCCATTTCAATATACTTGTAACAATGATAATGCTAAATAAATTCAATATTTTGGGGATTTACTACAAAAGAGTAAATCCTTATTTACTTATCAATATTTGTTTTTTATTTATTCAACAACCAATATATTTATAATAAATTTCAAGTTGATACCTAAGCACTATCAATAAAATAACAAGTCCATTTGCCAGCTTTGGACTTGTTATTTTATTTAATCACCTTATTTTTGAGAATTATTTTTGTCCTTTGATTCTTTTCTTATCTTCTTTAAGGCCTTTTTAGAACCTCTTTCAATATCTCTTTCAAGCTTTCGTTCTTTATAGCTTACAAATAACTGATTTAAATCGTAACCCTCTGGATATAGCTGACTTGCCTTTATATCTAGTTTTATTCTCTTATAATTTACTTCAATCAATTCATTATTATATAGTAAAGTAACATTGTTTAATTTATCTATCTCTTTATACACAATAGCTGATTCATTATTATCTAAAAGAATGACTCTGTCACCTACTGAGTATTTATAAAAATCTTCCTTAATTTGTGGTTCTTTATTCTTCATGACTTTACTTTCCTCAATTAGAGAAAAATTATAATTTTTATTATCAAAATATTGTCTTGCCCTATTAATAATAGAATCATCTAATCCCATCTTTTTAGAAATATATAAGGCATTGCTGCTGCCTACTTTTCCTATCCTAAGTTTATATAAAGGCTGCAAAGTTTCTTTTTCAAATTCCATAGCTGCATTTTCAAAATCAGGGTGCATCTTTGAAAAATTCTTAATTTCTCCATAGTGCGTAGTTGCTATAGTTATACACCCCTTATGATATAATTCTTCAAGTATTGCAATAGCTAAAGCTGAGCCTTCATTAGGTTCTGTTCCGCTTCCAATCTCATCAAACAAAAGTAACGTTGATTTTGAACTTTTCTTAATAATTTCAGCTAAGTTTTTTACATGGGATGAAAATGTGCTTAAAGCATTTTCAATACTTTGGTTATCCCCTATATCCACGAATATATTTTTAAATACCGAAAGTTCTGTCCCTTCTTCAGCTCCTATATGAAATCCAGATTGCACCGCCAATGTTAATAGTCCAATTGTTTTTAACACTACAGTTTTTCCACCTGCATTAGGTCCTGTTATTATTAAGCTCCTATAATTTTTTCCAATCTCAAAATCTAAAGGAATGTTATTTTTAATGAAAGGATAGGTACCCTTAATTATTTTTATATATCCGTATTCATTTAATTTAGGTTTACTTCCATTTATGGCTTTACTGCATTTAGCTTTAGCCCATATCATATCGTATTCTGATATTACCTCCACGTTCAATTTTAAATCTTTTATTCTTTCAAAAAGCATTTCTGTTAATGCAGCTAATATCCTGTATTCTTCCACACTTTCTTCTGCCTGCAGAATACTTAACTCACTTGTATATCTTGAGATAACATCTGGTTCCATAAAAACAGTAGTTCCTTTAGAAGAAGTTTCAATAATAGTTCCTTGAACAAAATTTTTATAGGATGCCTTGATTGGAATAGTATATCTGCCATTTCGCTGACTTATAAAAAATTCTTGAATATACTCTTTATTTTGAGCGTTTTTAAGAAATTTATCTAATTTTTCTTTTATTTTACCTTCGCACATATCAATATGTCGCCTTATTTTCTTAAGCTCCTTGCTGGCATTAGAATCTACCCTGCTTCCCCTGATTGATCTATTTATTTCATCTTCAATATATTCTAAATCAAAAATATTTTCTCCATAAGCACTTAAAGTCGGAGCATAACCTTCTTTATCCTTCATAAAAGTTTTAACTTTTCTACAACCTCTTAGAAAATTAGATATTATGGTTAAATCTTCTGCTTCCAAAGATGCACCTTTTTCAATTTTCTCAATAAATGGGAGAATATTAAAAATTCCTTCTAATGGAATAGTATAAGAAGCATCTAATAATCTTCTTCCCTCTGTAGTCTCATCTAACATTTGATTTACAATTTTTATATTACTGCTAGGTTCTAATTTATCAATTAATCTTTTTCCTAATCCGCTTACACAATATTCTTTTACTATTTCTTTAAGCTCATAGTAATGTAATTTCTCAAAAGTTTCTTTATTCATAATAATAATCCTCTCCTAAAACTTTATTAACATTACAAGCCTACGAATTATCGATAGATCTCCAAATTTTACTTTTAAATAATAAAAAGCCATGGATACTTCCACAGCTTAAAATTCAACAATTAATAAAGGTAATTATATTACCTCTGTATAAAGTAAATTCGTGGACTTGTATCTTCAATAGTACAAATTAATTCCATAGCAAATAAAAGGTATAAAACCTCCCATTTTTTGAATTAATATTAACTTAACTATTTAGATACTAAACACTCACAAAAATACCTCTCTTTTCTGAAATCTATTAAATATAATATACATCAAATTTATTTTATTTGTCAATCCATTTAATGTGTTGTTTATGAATTATAAATATAGATTTGGAACTTACTTAATTTTAGAATGTTTCATTAAGTCTTCAAGGTGCTGAATTTCAAAATTAGCGACTCCAATGACTTTGATTTTTCCTTCTATTTAATGAATAACATGATATTGCTGGTATTGTGCATTAATATATGTATATTAATCAATAATAACGGTCATAATAGAAGTATAAATAATAAATTAAAGGAGATGTTTTATACATGCTCAGCTATAAACATAATGAATACGAATACATATATGATGAAAATAATGAGGACAATCTAATAGAAATCAGAAAAGATGATGTAATTGTTAATAATGTACAATCACCAATATCCAATTTAGAGGATGCAAAAGCTCTTCAAAATACTGTACTGATGTTAGGAATTGAACAATAAAGTATATATCTTTTTATTAGAATTGCGCTGAACATTAACTTTATAGAATTCCAAAAGTTTTCTGTTCTAACACTTTCATATCCCCCAATATCATTGACTTAAATTATAGTTTCTAATTCATAAGAGTATATATTTTTTTCACTTCCACATAATAAAATAGGCTTATTTAATTGGCTCAATTTTATTATCCTGAAAGGCGTGTAAGATTATGAAAAGATTAATTAAAATATTCTCTATTATTTTACTCCTATCGTTTAGCATTAATACTACTATAACTACCGCTCAAGTAACTAGTCCTAAATCATTAGGTCAAGGTATTTATAGTGTAAGGGATGCGAACTTACTAGTAGGTACTCCAATTAATGTGCATATTACACCCGCTAATGCTAAAGCTATTATTCTAGTAATTGATTCTGATCATACTATAGAGGCACTAGTGAGATTAAATAGTAAAATTACCGAACAAACTTTACCTCCTCTTAACTATGATTCCTCACTTATTATTTTTTCTAATGGGAGTGTAGTACTTTCATAATAGACACTTTTAAATTGTCTATTTTTATTTATTTTGCTACTTAATTTCTACAACTTGTTATTTGGGTATTGCGTATTTAGTTAAACTAATATTTTGAATATCAATTCTCGACTTTCGCATAATAAAATTTGAACTATTTAATATTGAAAGGCGGTTAATATATGAAAAAACTTATAATGCTTATTTCTATTTTTTTATTGCTATCATTTAATATAAGTACAACGACTGCTTTTGCTGAACCAAAAGAATTTTCACAAGGTTTTTATACTATGAAAGATTTAAACTTATATGAAAATAATAATTATTTTGTTGAAAACAAATCATTGCATACTACTGGCATGTTAATTATCATTGATAATAACTCAGTAATGCAGCAAGTCATACGGTTAGGCCCTCAGTCTCCCAAGTATCCTTTAGTATCTCTTTTGAGCAACTATAAATTTATAATATATGGTGAAAATATCAAGTTAGTTTTATCTTAAAAGACACTTTTATAGTGTCTTTTTTTCTTCATGTTACTGCACGCTTTCTACATGTTGTCAAGTAAAAAAATCGCCAATTCACTTCTTGAATAATGCGATTTTACAATTTCGTATGTATTTTTACTGATTAATAATTAAGTTAAATATATAAATATCAAATATAGTATTATTATTCTTTATTTTTTAAGTACAAGTTTAGCAAATTCTTCATAAGAAGCTTCTTCAACATTCCTAACATCCCTCAACTCTTCTGAAACATCTCTGAAAAAGCATGATGGAAGTTCACTTTTTTTCATTATAAAGTTAGTTAATAATTGTCCTTTTCTTTCAACTTCTTGTTGTTTTACTGTAAAATAGCCACGTTTTTCAAAAAAAGGCTTTGCAGTTATTTATGCTTCCTCTGTTATAATTCTAATATCATTTTCTTTATAATCTTATATTCATATTACAAAATTTCTCCTTTTTATTAAATAAAGTTTATATTATCTTTTACTTATTGTATTATATTCAAACTACCTCACTATGCAATTTTCAAGGAAGACTATTTTTATTAAATATTACTCACATTTTAAACACTACTTTTGACCAATAAATGTAATAAAGATCCTATATCATTTTTCAAAATAAAAATCTCCTGCATTATAAAATACAAGAGAATTTTTTATGCAGCTTTACACTCACGCTTAAACAGTCAGTATATATTAATTAGCATCCTTTTTGTTTGGTTCATATTTTAATATGTCTGTAAGATCACATTCTAATACTTTATATATTTTAGTAATATGAAACAAATTACTGCATTCAAGTGAATAATACGTTACTTAAAATCTGCTATTTATTTTTTTATTGTAGTTCAAATTCTGCTGCTACATGTGAATAACCTTCTGAGTTTCCAACTTCTGCTACCATCCTACATTTTCCTGCTGCTAGCTTATTAAAATCTTTTAGTATACTTAATCTACAAATATCCATACTTGTTCCTTTTGCTGGCAAAAGTGCTGCCATATCAGTAAAAGTTGCATGTTCCGCAAAATCTAAATTATGCCACTCATTATTTTCAAACTTATCTATTTGATAATATATTCCACCATATTCACATTCTAAATTCGTATTATTTGTTATATCAACTCTAATCTTATCTGTACCGATAGGATATACACTTTCTTCAGTCTTCATAGTAATATCTTGTAATTGTGATTTACCTTTAGTTGTATCTAAAGCTCCATCTACCCCCAAATAATAACCATCAACAATTTCATCCTTTGCTAGAGCCCCTTCAAAGCTAAAGTAATAATACTTTCCATTAACTAATTTCCAACCTTTAGATACACTATTTTCCTTATACAATGTATCTCTCACTTCTACAGGATAGCCACCTGTTTTCAACGTATTTTTAAATTCATTAATATCAAAATTTTTATACTCATTAGTTGTAACGTTTTTTGAATTTGATAAATTATTTGATGCAGCTTGAATCCATGCACCATCAGAACCCAATTCGTATCCATCTATTGCTGTATCGTGTGCCATATATCCATCTTGTCTAAAATAATACCATTTTCGATCAATCTCCTTCCACCCTACTGACCATGAACTTCCTTCTGTATTCCACCAACCGTTTGAATCCTGTTTCCATTCTGCATTTGCTCTTACAGGATATGCTGTCAACATTGAAGCTACTGCTAATAAACTAGCTATTACTTTTATTATTTTAATTTTTTTCATTTTCAACCCTCTACTTCCATTTAATCCTTATATCTCTATAATATACAACTGTTTCATATTCTTTCGGTACCGTACTATTCAACTTTCAAAGAACACTGTTTTTATAGATTAATACATATTGGGTAACATTTTAGAATTGCGTAGTATTTTAATCAAAAAAATATCGCAAACCATTTGATATGCGATATTACAACTTAATTATTTATGTTTTAGATCAATATTTCTTATTATTAATGTTATGGAGAATAGCACTAACAATATAATCCCTATAAGCGATAATATATTACTCAAAACAATTATCAAGCGACCCACTAAAGTACCTGCATCAAACAATCCAAATTTAGCACCATTAAAAATCGAATTATTTAGTAAAGCAAGTACAATGCTTCCTAAAATACAATAGAGTAACTTAATGTTTTTGTCCATTTCAATCCCCCCACTCCATAATTTCCATATATTACAGGTTAATTATAACATAAATTGTAAACATCACACTATTCAGTTTTCAAAGAACATTTTTATAATTTGCTACGTCATATTTACAGTTGATGTAGCTTCATCCGTTGTTAGAATTACGCATTAAAAAAATCGTAAATTCAATCTCTTGAATAATACGATTTTACAATTTGCTATTTATTTTTAGTGATTCATAATTATTGAAAATTCTGACCAACTAATATGTTTATAATTAAATGTTATTTTTTGTACACTTCAATCCACTTGCCATACTTTAAAATAAGTCTACCGATAAGATGAACAGTCCAAATGAGTAATAAAAAGATAAAGAGTGAAATAAAAAATGTACTTCCAAGAAATTTTATGTGAATGGATGTCGATACTCCAAAAGCCAGTATAAAACCAATAATATCTACACACCAATAAACAATTCGCCAAAGCAGGCTTAATCTTATACTGCAACCACAGTTATCACAAGGTAGGCTACGAAAAAACGGTTGAGGGAATCTGAATGAGTAACCTACGATGTACTTATGTTTGCATTGTTTCTTTTCATTACTGTCCATAATACTCTCCTTAATTCTTATAATGTAACTAGTTATAATTTCGTATTTGCATACTATTCAGTATTCATTATAACATATTTTGTAAAACCTACATTATTCAATTTTCAAAGAACATTTGTATAATTTACTACGTCAAATCTACATGTTATGCACATTATTACACTAATTAGAATCATCACAACATGTCCAATTATATGAATAATTGGAATTTATACAAAGTCGTATGAAACCTCTTGTACACCATTGTCTAGTACATTCATATTTAGGTCATTTACTTCTTTTGTAGTTTCTTTATACTGTTAACTTCTATTTCTGCAATATTCTCCTTTGATTCCAATTTTTCACATTTAATTCCTCCTCAAAATATAAAAAGGAATACTCAAAGTTTTGCTTGCTTTAAGTATTCCTTTTGATCATATCAGTATAATATATATTTATTTTTATTCTTGTTTCTCTAATTTAAATATTCAGAAACCATATTTATTTATAATTATCTAGTATTTATATTTTTTGTCTTTATCTTTTAACTAAAGGAAATGCAATAACATCCTTTATTGTATTTGATTCAGTTAGAAACATTATCATTCTATCAATCCCAATGCCCAAACCTCCAGTTGGCGGCATTGCTGTATCAATAGCTATAGCAAATTCTTCGTCCATTGGACTTGCTGTTTCAAGTCCTCCTCTTAATTTTTCAGCTTGTTCATGTAATAATATACGCTGTCTTAATGGATCATTTAATTCTGAATAAGCATTTCCAAGCTCTACTCCATAAGCATATGGTTCAAATCTTTCAATTAAATCTGGATTTTCCCTATGAACTTTACAAAGTGGTGATGATTCTTTAGGAAAGTCTATAACAAAAGTAGGTTGTATTAATTTCTTCTCGCTATATGCTTCAAAAAGATTTACTATTAATTCTCCTTTATAAGCTTCATTTATATTTAAGCCTTCATTTTGTTCTTCAATCAAAAGAGAATTCTCTTTAATTTTACTTATAATTTCTTCTTTAGTTAAATTCTCTACATCGATACCTGTATCTTGTTTTACAAGATTGCACATAGTTTCTCTTTTCCATGGAGCTTTAAAATCAATTTCTTCTTCACCATACTTTATTTTAGTAGAGCCATTAACATACATAAACACATATTCATATATTCCTTCCATAATTCTCATCATATCTTCATAATCCGCATAAGACATATAACATTCCATTAGAGTAAATTCTGGATAATGAGTTCTATCAATTCCTTCATTTCTAAAAGATCTTGCAAATGTATAAACCCTTTCTATTCCTCCAACAATAAGCCTTTTTAAATATAATTCTGGAGAAACATTCATATATACTTCACAATCTAAATCATTAACAAAAGTTTTAAATGGTTTTGCTTCTCCTCCACCATATTTAGTGTCAAGTACAGGAGTATCACATTCAATAAAACTCATATTATTTAAAAATTCTCTAATTGCAGTAATTGCTTTAGAACGTTTAATAAATCTTTCTTTAACTTCTGAATTCATTATCATATCTAAAGATCTATGTCTTTGCCTTAAATCTGAATCCTGAATTCCATGATATTTTTCAGGAAGGGTTCTTATTGATTTAGATAACAATTCAAATTTGTTTGCTCTAATAGTTATTTCTCCTGTCTGAGTCTTAAATACAGTTCCCTCTACTCCAATAATATCTGAAACATCGATTAATTTTAAAACATTGTAATTTTCATTTCCGATTAACTTTTTACTAAAAAATAGTTGTATATTTCCTCTTTCATCTACTATATTAGCAAAAGTTGCATTTCCCATTCTCCTAAGAAACATTATTCTTCCTGCTAAAGAAAATACTTTACTCTCATCAATAGTATCAAAATTATCACATATCTCTTTTGTATAAGTTTTTTTGTTAAAATCGTAATTATATGGATATGGATTTATTCCAAGTTCATTTAGTTTATTTAACTTTTTTATTCTTTCTGTTATAAATTCATTAGCATTTGTCATTATATTTTCTAATTCATCTAACTTTTCATATTGCTCATACATTTTTGTTACCACCTTTACTTATTTATTGATTAATTTAGGCACATGAAATAAAATAACATGCTAGACCTACTATCGGATTGACTTGTTATTTTTTTGACATTACCTTAATACAAATAAAAAAACCTTCACCTCCAAGATTTCTAATCTTGAGGACGAAAGCTATAAATTCGTGGTACCACCTCAGTTTATGTATGCGTTGCCGTATACACCTCTTCAAGTACATCAAAAAATGAGATACTCTATACCTATAACGGGGTATACCGTCACATCCTACCTCTGCAAAACAGACTCAGTGTGCAGCTCCAAGATCTTCTTCAATAAAAATCCATTGCTCCATTCCACCATCTAGAGCTCTCTGAAAATGAACTATTTTATCTACTCTTCTTTTCATTGCTTTTTATATAGTTTACAATATAAATCCGTTTTTGTAAATATAATACACAAAAAAACTCTCCTCTTTATCTAGATATCTATTTACCTATAAATAAAGTTAAGTAGTTATCTAGATTCATTTTTATCTATAAGCATATTTACATATCTTTATAGATATATGTTTTTATTCTTATAGATAAATCTATCTAAATATTTATATTTGAGCTGGCATTAGGTCTGTTACATTATGTTGAGAGAAGGCGTGGTGGACTAATGAGATATATAGTCTTGATGGGTATTAATTTGCTATTGGTAAAAAATATAACTTATTAAAATATGTGATTTTCTAGCTTTGCCATCGGGAGTTTTTATTATAAAAAATGATGGTGGATGATGATAAAGATGAATTAAGTGAAACCAAATTGGTTTCACTTAAAAAACACTAAAATATCAACACTATTTTTAAGCATAGCCTAGAATTTAAGGCACTATATTGTGTTTTTTGTGGGACAGCCACTTTTGTTTATATGAAAATTTTGGTCTAACAGAGGCTGATTTTAAAATAATCTTATTTTTCAAATTTCCAGCAGTCAAACTGGAAGCCTTCTCCAGAAAAAACAAAGAATAAATTGTGCATTCCTTTTGCATTCTTAATTTCTACAGTCACATTTTTATATTCATTATCACTACCTGTGTTTGGCACTTCCAAATAGCCGATTGCTTCTCCAGATGGACTATCTAAACAAATTTTTATAGCGTTTCCACTTATCTTGCTTGATAATTTAGCTGTAAATGAACTTGCACCTTCTGTTCCAAAATCAACATTAGATAAACCTATCCAATTACCAGTTTCAAGAACATTAACTACAAGATTAGTTTTACCATATACTGCACTTTCTTCTTGGGTAGAAGTTGTAGTTATTCCAGCCATCCAAGCAAAAGTTTCTGCTTCATTTACAATAAATGGATCTAAATTTTTAACTTGTTTAACGCCAGCACGTGTTCCTATAATAGGCTTAATAGTTCCGTCATCCAAAACTTCCACTTCTTCAACATTAGTTGTACGGTACCCAGTAGCTGGAAGTGACATATCATTACATAATAAAAGGGAATGATAGAACATGTACCACTTTTCTTTGAATTTTATCATAGAGTGGTGGTTATTACTCCAAGCTTCAAAGAAAGTTCCTGGATTCTCTAATATAGATCCATTATATGTCCATGGACCAAGAGGATTTTTACTAGTCATTATAATAATTTCCGCAATTTTAGGTACATATTTACCTACTGCATTATCACGGCTTGACCAATTTGAGCAATAACTATAGTAATATGTGTCACCAATTTTATTGATACCTGAATCCTCGAAAAGATATGGAGCTTCAATAGTTACTGGAACTCCTACAATGCTAATCATATCTTCACCTAATTCAACTGCCCTTGCAGTGTTTGGCATTGCTTCTTTGCCTTCTGGTACTCCGCCTCCGAAGTATAAATATGCTTTTCCATCATCATCTACAAGAACAGCAGGATCAAAAAGCCATTCAACATTAGAACAATTTTCTATTTCCCTTGTAATCATAGGTTTTCCTAATGGATCAACCCATGGACCAATTGGACTATCACTTGATAAAACACCAATAGTACTTGCATTATTTGCGTAATATAGGAAGAATTTTTCTTTCCCGTTAATAGTCTTATGTGCAGCTGCAGGAGCCCATGAATTTTCAGCCCATGATGAAGCACCATTTGGACCTGCCACTTGAATTATTCCATGATCTGTCCAGTTCACTAAGTCATCAGAAGAAATGCAATTTAAATTTTGAATGATTTTATAACTATTTTCTATTAATTTTCCATCGTTGTCATACTCATATACATCATTTGTTGTATAAATGTAAATTCTTCCATCGTATTCCATAGCATAAGGATCAGCTCCAAATCTTTGAAGCAATATAGGATTGTTATTTTCTAAACTTTTGTATCCTTCTGTTAGCTTAATATTTTTAAATAAATTCTCCATGATTATTTTTTCCCTTCTTTGTATGCCAATAAATTTTTATTCTTTTATATGTCTCCAAAGTGTATTAATTAGATAAAAAGAATAAGTAAAATTATATTAACCTTTACCATGTTTTTTCTCAACCATATAAATTATAGTAAATATACAAAAAATAATAGATTAATATAAAAATAAGAATTCCTTCTTCGATTTTTTCTCTATCTCTTTCTAATAAAGTCATATAAATTCTTGGTTGTGCTTCGCACTTTTTCAAAATGTGCACCTCCACTGAAATATCATTTTAAATCCTGTTGGAAAATATGAAATTATATAACTATTAATTATATCTTACATAAATAATATGTATTTCAGTTATAGTATTTTAAGGAATATAATGAAAATACAAATATTAAGGAGAGTGATTAATATATGGCATTTGATTTTGATGGAAAAAGATATAAAGAGGCATCTAAACACCAAAAAGAATGGGGTAATAAAATTATTCAAGAAATGAATATAAAGGAGGATTCTTTTATATTAGACTTGGGATGTGGAGATGGTGTATTAACTCAAATTTTAAGTAGTAAAGTTCCAAAGGGAAAAGTTATTGGTATAGATGCATCAAAAGGTATGATTGATACGGCAATTGAAATAAGAGAAGAAAACTTGGAATTTAGATTTATGGATATAAATAATATCAATTTTGAAGAAAAATTTGATTTGATATTTTCTAATGCAGCACTACATTGGGTCAAAAATCATAAAGAATTGTTTTATAAATGCAATAATGTTTTAAAAGATGGCGGAAGAATTAGGTTTAATTTTGGAGGTCATGGTAATTGTCAAAACTTTTTTGAAGTAGTAAAAGAGATTACAAAGTATGAAGAATATAATACTTATTTTAAAGATTTTGAGTGGCCTTGGTACATGCCTTCAACTCATGAATATAAAGAATTAGCAAATGAAGCCAAAGTTTTTAAAAATATAAATATCTATGAAGAAAATGTAGATAGGTACTTTCAAAATGAAGAACAATTAATTGGATGGATTGATCAGCCTACTATAGTGCCATTTATTAGTATATTACCTGAAAATATAAAACAAGAATTTAGAAACAAATTGGTAGAAAAAATGCTTGAAAGAACAAAACAAGAAGATGGAACTTACTTTGAAACCTTTAGAAGAATAAATATCTTAGCAGAAAAAGCTTAAAGGAGGCTATAGATTATGATAAATCCCTTGTTATAATTGAGTTACCACACAACAATAAGCAAGTTTATGCATTCTTCCTTCACAAAGACCCCTGGATGCTTCTGAACACCGAAGGGCTGAAGTTGCTATTTATATATATTAATTTTTAGTAGTTTTCAGCCTGCACCTGTTCCAGGCCAGTTAAAATACAAAATGCCATTCTTTGTTATAAATGAGTGATGCTCTGGTCCGATTGAGGGATTTTTACAAGAATAGAACTGCCCATACTTTATACACTAATTACCATGTTTTACTTTCAATAACAACATCATCTGCAATAACTCTAAATTCATGTAAAGTTAATACGACTTGAGAAGAGCAAAATAGAACTTGAAAATCAAATTTGCCCATATCTGACAAATGCACTTCCTTATAAAGCAAACTATCTCCAACGATATCATCTGTTATTTCAAGTCGGCTGACATCTTTAAATGTTAATGAATATCGATCTAATTCTATATTAAGCATATTATTACTATCTTTTTTTATTGATAATACTATACTATCATGAAGATTTAAATTTATTAATGTTTGCATATTTAATGGTAGCTTGTGCTTTATTTCCTCATGTTCTGCTTGGCACATCTTGCATACAGTTTTCCATTCATAGGCCATTTCTTTCATTCTTTTATAAAGTTTTTCTACTACTTCTTTATCAGTAAATTTTTTACCTTGGAGAATATCATCTTTTACCTCTGGAATATGCTGAAATACCCATGCCTTAAACTCTTTGTCCTTCTTGGCATGGCATAGATTATAAAACTCTTCCCACTGCTTCATCCATTTATCTTTATCATCAACCCTTAGCGGGAACTCTCCCCTTATCTGCATTTTTTTATATATATTACGTGTAAAGTACATCATTACTAATGCATCAGCCTCCCCATATTTATCAGACTTTAATGTAACATTAAATTTGTATTATAATTCATCAATACTTTCAACCATAATACACTTCATATTTATTTAGTTTATCCAACATGGAATAAAATGCTTATACTATGGTGCACTTTAGCTGTTTCCTCATTACAAATTTTTGATTTGTTTCTGCATGAATAGTAAAGCCCAAGTTTTTATACATATCAACAAAACCCATAAAATGTTTACGTTCATCTGTAGTTTCTTTTTCGGGATATACTTCAACATAATCATAATCATCATTCATCGCGTCTTGGCAAGCATATTGCAATAATTGTTTTGCTATTCCTTTTCTTTTCATATCAGGTGCAACAAGAAAACAATATATAGATTTTACTTTATCATTTGCGTCAATCTCCAATTCATTTACTTGGGGCATAAAACGATACCAACCGATACAGTTCAAACATTCTGTCTTTGTATTTGCGTTACACCAACCAACGATACAACCGTCAAAATATGCTAAATATCCTTGTATTTTTCCACTCCTAACATATTCAATAGCCATTGCTTTTCTTTCTTCACGAGATGGGATACCTGTTCCGAAACGATGGTCGGCACTACACCAACACTCACAATAACAGGTATGCTCAGGGATATTATCATCATGTGGCGTCGTCTCGAAAAAGTTCATATATTCTTCTACGTGAGCAGGTGTCAATTTTTTAATTTCAACATTCATTCCATTACCTCCACTAATATAAATAATCTGCAAATTACAACTTGCTTTTCAGCCAATGATAGCCTATCTTGTGAATAATATACTATTTAATACTCATAAAAACAAGTTCTATTTACATCCAATCTGAGCTTATATTATTAGCCTAATGAATAACTAATATAAAAATTTTTTAAGATTTTATTACTTCATCAAATGATATTATAAGTAAAAATAATGCTGATGCTAATTCTCCTGCTAATTTTATTTTTGCTTCATACTCCAAATGCATCTTCTTTACTACGATAATAAAACACATTCGCTAGATGATATGATCACCATCATATTATAGATAGTTATAATATCTTCTATAATTTCACAAAATAACTACTAGAAAAGCTAACTAAATTGATTTAATAATTTAGCCTTGATATAATATAATAAAAAACAAGGAGGATTCAAATGTTTGAAAAAGATAGCTATGAAGAAGATGTAAAGTTATTTAAAAAAGTGATTTCTACAC
Source organism: Clostridium chromiireducens (assembly GCF_003575225.1). Taxonomy (NCBI): domain Bacteria; kingdom Bacillati; phylum Bacillota; class Clostridia; order Eubacteriales; family Clostridiaceae; genus Clostridium; species Clostridium chromiireducens. The sequence continues at coordinate 556,166 of NZ_QXDJ01000003.1, forward strand.
AAGCAGACGAATTATTATCTAATGAAGACTTAGCTGTTGCTTATATTGGTCGTGCAACATGCCCATTCTGCCGTAAATTTGTTAAAAAATTAAGTGGCTTGACTAATAAAATTAACACAACTATTTACTATGTAGATAGTTCTGATTTTTCAGATAATTTTATTAACACATTTAGAGAAAAATATAATATTGTAACTGTGCCAGGATTTATTGTTAGTAAAAATAGAGAAATAGAGGTTCGTTGCGATTCTTCAATTACAGAGGAAGAAATATTAGATCTGTTAAAATATGATTTTCCACCTTCTTAAAAACAAATTAAGAATAGACTATCTATTTACCATAAATAATCTATTCTTATTATACATTAATATTTCTAGTTACTTATTTTTGTTCTGCATATTTTTTAAAACTATCCAATATTGCTTGCCAGCCACTTTGCTGCATTTCAATTGAATTTTCGTTTTCTGCTTCAAAAGTTTCAGTTATCTCTGTGACCTTTTCTCCACCAATAAAATCAATCTTAACTTTTCTTCCATCATCTAAAGTATAAGCAATAACCTTATATAATTCCACTTCATTATAAATTCCACCAAAGTCAAATCCGAAACTTCCATCTTTGGCTTCCATTCTTGAAATAAATATACCTCCAACTCTTAAGTCATTTTCTGCAAGCGGTGTATACCAGTCCTCTGAGGCACTATTCCATTTTTTTATATATTCTGGTTCCGTCCAATATTTCCATACCTTTTCTACCTGAGCATTCACTGTTGTTTTTATTGTTATTATTTGCTTGTCTTCCATATCCTACTCCTCCTCGTATATTATGCCTCTTTCCAACGCTTTAGAGTTGATAATAAAGCTGTCATTTCTTTTCTCTCATCTTCTTCGCCTATTGCTCTTCCCTGTAATTGAATCCAATGACTTATCTTCAAATACATCGACATATAGATAGTTAACTCTAAAAATTAACCCTGAACTTCATTATGTTTAAATTATAATGTACAGGCATTAATATAAATAAGATCAATTGTAGAATTAACTATCTATAGAAATTATGGACTACAAAATCCACAGAATCAATAAATTTATTTCCTATTTGCTGCAATAAAATGTTCAACCCATGAAATATCTTCCTCTGTAATGACTTTACTGCTATAACGTATATCTTGAAACCATTCCAACAATTTAACGATATCAATATTCTCAAAAGTTTTGTCATTTTCCAATCTTTCTTTAAATTCCTTCAAAGTCTCTCCTTCCATTAACACATATCCCTGTTTCTCTAGATTTGACATGATTTTTTTCATACAAATAAACGTTTTTTCTCGATTACTAGATTTCTTATATATCCTTTTTTTATTCCATATAATCATGCCTATCACAAGCAAGATCAAAGTCGCTGAAAATGTAACTCCTAAAAATATATATTTTAACCATAATAATATTGTTCCAAAAATATTTTCTTCTGATCTTTGTTCTTCATTTTCTTGCACTGAGATTTTAAATTTATCCTCTAATTTATTATGCGTCGGATCAACATATATTTCCCCGTTACCACCATTAATTTTCCAATTCTCTATATCTTTATAGCCTGGAGTTGGGTCCATGCGTATCCATCCAAACCCTTCTATATAAATTTCTGTCCAAGCATGGGCTTCCTTTGTTTTTACTTTGTACCAATTTTCATCCATATCGCTATAAGCAAGAGCAACCCCATCAACATATCTTGTTGGTATATCTAAATATCTACACATGATTGCCATGGCGCTTGCAAAATAAATACAATACCCTTTCTTTTGCTCAAATAAGAAATTATCCACTGCATCTTTTCCTTCTGGAAGCTGATTAATTTTAGTTGTATAAGCATAATTGTCTTTTAAATAATTGCATATAGCTTCTGCTTTATCATATTGGTTTGTGCAGTCCTTAGTAATTTCTTGTGCTAACTTACGAACTCTTTCCGGTGTTGTACTTGAAGTTTGCAGATATTCTTCTTTTATTTTTTTACTTCTTTCATAAAGACGCTGCCTAAAATAATCTGAAGTAATATAATTAATTTCATCTTCTTTAAATTTAAATGGATAAATAGCTTCTACAAATAGACTGTCCTCAAAATTACCCTTTTCATCTTGAATCTTCTTATAGTAATCCCCATTTTCATTAAGGCCCCTTAAATATTGTTTTAAACCGGCATTATTCATATTCATGACTACAGCATAAACATCGTATGAATACCCTTTTTCCCTTTTGCTTGGAAAATATATATTATTTCCAATTACATCAAAATCATTCTTTTCATTGCCGCAATCTATGTCATAAGAATTTTCTGGCCTAAAAATTGTTTTAGTCTTAAGTTTATCAAATTTTATTTCGTAGTGTATATTCTCAGCAAAATGCTCATTAGGAGACTGTTTCAAATTGGTATGATATAAATTGTATAATTTCTCATATAAATCCATTTTATATTCTTCAGTATAATTGTCATAATCACCTTCATCTTTTTTCCACTGACTTCCTGTATAAGTGTTGAGTATAACCCCATCTAAATATCCTGTTCCAATACCATTTTTTATTGATAGAAAGAACATATTTCTTTCCTTCCCGTCAATAAGCTTACCAAAAGAGCTAGTCCCTTCATCAGAAAATCCTGCTTTCTTTACATCAAATTCATTTTTAGTCTCATTACCCATTTGATCGATGTTATAGACAAGCTCTTGAACATTATCGCTGATGCTATTTAATGTGTGATTTACCCATACCCACTTAATCGGCTCCTTGTCTGAAGGAAGACACATTGCTAAAAATACTGCTAGTGCAATAAATGGGGTTAAACATGCTTCTGCATACCTTGCGGTTCCTCCAACCTTAACTAAATGAGCTTCAACTATAATATCAAAACAGTAAAATAGCATAATTCCAGTCAAAACTGAACTCCATTGTATATTATTCATGCCACATATAATCATAAATATCAATAATATAACCGCCGTTATAAATTTTGAACTTATATTTTTCTCAACCCTGATTATAATCTGCATTATGATAACAGAAAGTATGCAAATGGTTACCATTGAATATGAAAGATTAAACTCTTTAATCCCTTTAACGTATTCATAATTCCAAAAGAAAGCTTTTCCCAAAAATGAGAAAACATTTATATTAAAATACAATATTAATATAATAAATATTATTACAACAAACATAGCTGGAATTACAACAATTACCTTTTTAACCCTATTATCACTAATAACCCCTGTAATTATTGCCATCAAAAGTGAAGCTATAAACAAATAAAAAGTGGGGATTTCCCAATATAATAATTTAAAGATACCATATAAAATTAACATTGTAATAAAAAATTCCCGTGTAAACTTATATACTTCCGATACCATTTCACTTTTAATCTTCATTTTTACCTTCCTCCGCTAAAGTGATTAGTCGAACTGTAAAACCATTTTCCTCAAAAAAGCTTATACTATTTTTTTCTCCTTCGCCCAATACACTTATCATTAAAAGAATGCAAACCTCTATCCCCCTATATGAAGACTTCAGTACATCATAGAGTTTAATATTTAATTCATGAGTAACAATAATAGTATGTTTTACTGTTTCCAGCCATTGCATGCCTATTTCACATAATTCACTATTCTTCATTCTCCCAATAAATGCAAGCTTTGCACATAACATATAAAATTCATTCCATTCACTTGGGGCTTGTATGGATAATCTGTTACAACTATTTTGTTCAAAGCAGACAAAACAAGGTATTTGCCTTACATAGCAATAATTTGCAACCGCTAATGCTTCCTCAATAATACCATCTTCTAATGCCAGATTGTTCACTTCATTATTTCCAATAGGGCTCAAATCAAGCACAATCATCACTTCAAGTTTTAAACTAGCATGATGAATTCTAGTCATTAATTCTCCTGTCTTAGCTGATACTTTCCAATGTACTTGTCTCATGGGATCTCCTGGAGCATATTTCCGTACTTGTACATCTATCTGGTCTTCTTCCTTCATAGAATAAATAGTATTCTTTTCATCCTTATCTTCCTCTATTACATCCGAATTTCTCCATTTTACAATTCTCGGTAAAACCGTAACAGGAAGCTGGGATTGCACTTTATAAGTAATATTAAATAAATGAAGATAGTCAGTTATTATAAATGATTTAGCTCCTGCAAAATATTCTCCACGATATCTGCAGCATAGCTTTGTCTTAACTTCTTCCACTTCTCCAGGCATAAGATAATATTCTTTTGTTTCACTGAAACCCATAATATAAGAATTATCATGTAAAAAATAAACTTTTATACCACTATAAAAAAAACTGTCTTCATTTCCTACACTAAAAAAATAATCTACAGGTTCCCCTTTTATTAATGTCCTTTTTCCTGTCTTCTGATAGAACTTAAAACGCATCCTGACAACTACAATATATATTAGTGATGTTATCGGCACAAGGAAAGAAAAGTAGAGTAAAGCGTAAGGAATTGTTCCACCATAATTACTTGCTAAAATTCCACTTGCCAAAATTAGAATAGCTGAAATAATACGATTTTTCTTCATTCCATTATTCCTCCGCCCTATAAAATTGGTATTCTAATCATTCCCCTTATATCTGATAAAACTTTCTTCTCAGAAACCCGCTTCATCCTAGTTTCTGATGAAAGAAGAATTCTATGTGCTATAATCGGTTCAAATACTTCTAAAACATCATCTGGAATGACATAATTTCTTTGTCTACAGTAAGCCATTGCTTGAGCACCCTTTATCCAATCCAATGTAGCTCTTGGACTAATTCCTAGTGTAATCTCTTCATTATTTCTGCTCAGCTGTGTAATTTTTAAAATATAATCAACTAAATCTTCATGAATCTCAACCTTTATCACTTCATCCTGCATGTTGCAAATTTCATATTCATCAGTAACAGAATTCACTTCTCTCCATTGTCTATTTAAAAGAAACTTATTTACCATGTTCTTTTCTTCTTCTTTATTTGGATATCCCATAGATAATTTCATAAAAAAACGATCTAGCTGAGCCTCAGGTAAATGGTATGTCCCAATACTATCAATACTATTTTGAGTAGCTATTACCATAAATGGCCTAGGTAAAATATAAGTATTTGCATCAACTGTCACTTGCCTTTCTGCCATTGCCTCCAGCAAACTTGCCTGGGTTTTTGGTGAAGCCCTGTTTATTTCATCTACTAAAACTACATGATTCATTACGCTTCCTTTTACAAACTCAAAACTCCCCTTCTGCATATTATATATAGAAACACCTGTAACATCACTTGGTAGCGTATCGGGAGTGAATTGTATACGATTAAATCCACATCCAATAGTTTTTGCTAGAGTTTTAGCAAAGGTAGTCTTCCCCGTTCCAGGAACGTCCTCTAGTAATATATGCCCTTCTGATAAAATAGAAATCATAGCAAGCTCAAGTATCTTTCTTTTACCTACAATAACCTTCTCTATATTTGAAATAATTTTATCTACAATTTTATGCCCCTCCATCATTATCCTCCCTCAATCTCCAAATTATTAATTTTGATATAAAACCAGTTCCTTTTAAACAAAAATTGAAAAAATTATCTTTAGCACTTAGTTCATTATCTAATTATATTATTGTAAATTAGAGTATATTATCATAGCTAATATCATTTCTTTCTTCTTTTGTCATAGTTAAAGTGGTTGGATTATTATGATCTGGCGTTAAATAAATGCCATGAATTTATTTCAAAAATAATTTCAAATGTTATCAATAAGTAATTGATGTATATAATTTTCTGTATAAACTTATTCCTTGCATTAACTCATCATGTTTACCTTGTTCCACATTTTTTCCTTTGCTAATTACATAAATCATATCAGCTTCCTTAATTGTAGATAATCTATGAGCAATAATTAATACCGTTCTATTCTTCATAAGTCTATCCAATGCTTCCTGAACATATTGTTCGCTTTCTGAGTCTAATGATGATGTTGCTTCATCAAGTAAAAGTATCGGTGAATTTTTTAGAAATGCTCTGGCTATCGCTATCCTCTGTCTCTGGCCTCCTGACAGCTTTATTCCTCTTTCACCTACATTTGTTTCATAACCTTTATCAAGTTTTTCTATGAATTCATCTGCATGTGCATTTTTTGCAGCTTCAATTATTGCTTCTCTATCAGCATCATATCTTCCATATCTTATATTATCTTCAATAGTCCCATCAAAAATATAAGAATCTTGTGGAACATAAGCAATTTGTTCTCTTAATTCTGTCATTGAGTAATCAGCAATTGATTTTTCATTAATAACAGCCTGACCTGATGATAAAGTATAATACCCTAAAATAAGCTTCATTATGGTGCTTTTCCCCCCACCACTAGGACCAACCAACGCTACAACCTGACCTTTTTTCACAGTTAAATTTATGTTTTCTAAAACCTTATTTTCATTATCATAAGAAAAAGCAGCATTTTTTAATTTAATCATTACATTTTTTTCATTTTCTGAAACCCCCAAGACCCTTTTATGTTCTTCAGGTATTTTCAAAAGCTCGGTAACTCGCTTTGAGCCTGCTATATATCCCTGTAACTGCAATAACATGCTGTTAGTATCACTGAACATTCTATTCACATTTCCCACTAAGAAAATCAATGAAACAATAGACCCAAGATTATTTGCGCCATTGAAAGCAAGAAACGCTGCTAATGCAATAATTCCTGCAAAGTTAATTGATTCAAAAAGAAAATTACGGCTATCCATAATTGCATTTTTCTTTGTTAATTCAATATTACTATTAAGTATTTCGTTATTTATATTATCAGTCTTTTCTAGCATCATTTCCTCAAGTTGATAATTTTTAATCGTAAAAAAACCACTTAAAATATTCGAAAGATTTTCAGTATATTTACCCATACTCTTTTGAATATCTTTATTTATCTTTCTTATAATATATTTATGCCTAGAATTAATTACTACAGATATAAAACCAATGCTAATTAAAAGAATACTTACTCTCCAATCTAACATTATCATTACTGCAGCAGAAGTAATTCCAACAAATATTGAAACAATTATATTTCTGAGGGGCCATCCATATGAAGACTGTATAATATTTACATCATTATTAAGTCTAGAGATGGTATCGCCACTATGATTCTGTTCTACATATGATATAGGTAAATGTAGAATATGATTGAAAAGCCCTGTTCTTATTTTGGCAGTTGTCTTATGCATAATACTAAAGAAGAAGAATTCAAAAGTTCCAAACAGCACTATTCCTAATAAACAAATTAATGCAACTATAAAAAAACCTTGCTTAAGATTATTTATATCTGACTTAACTGAAGCATCAATCATTAACTTCATAACCAAAGGTGTAAGAATATAAAAGCTTGTCTCAACTATACAATCACATATCAATACAAAAGAATATATAAGCCTTCTGGGTTTTATGTTATTTAATATTTCAAGATAATCATTAATTTTCATTTTCTCACTCATCATAAACTCTCCTATTATATCGATTCTTGTATATCATAATCATTAAATTGTTTGGCATATAATTTAGAATATAAACCATTATTCTTTACAAGATTCTCATGTTTACCTCTTTCAACAATGCAACCATTATCCATTACAAGAATTTCATCTACATGTTTTATTGATGATAATCTATGAGCTACAATAATAGCAGTCTTTCCTTCCATAACCTTTTCCAAAGATTCCTGAATGACTGCTTCTGACAATGTATCTAATGCTGAAGTAGCTTCATCGAGAAGAATAATAGGTGCATTTTTAAGTACAGCACGTGCAATGGATATTCGCTGCCTTTGACCTCCCGATAGTTTTATGCCACGTTCACCTACCATAGTATCGTACCCTTGTGGTAATTCTAAAATAAATTCATGTGCATTTGCTATTCTAGCTGCTTTTATAACTTCTTCTTTTGCAGCATGTAAATTCCCTACTAATATGTTGTCCAATATTGAACCTGGAAAGAGATATGTATCTTGAGATACATACGATATCTTTGAACGAAGATGGTTTAAGCTCCATTCTTTAGAATTGTTTTCGAAAAACTCTATATTCCCACTTTGTATATTATAAAAACTAGCTATAAGCTTTAATACTGTGCTTTTACCACACCCACTTGCGCCAACTAACGCTATTTTACTATCCTTTTTAATATCAAAACTTAATTCCTTCAGTATATTCGTCCCTTCATTATAGGAAAATGAAACATTCTTAAAACTAATAGAATTTTTTGTATCTAAGCTTTCAAAGCGCTTTCCATCTTCTCTTTCAGTTGAAGTATCAAGAACCTCAAAGAATCTCTCAGAAGCGCCTATAGCGTTTATCAAACTACTTATTGTTGAAGGTAAAAAAGCAAAAGTCCATACTATATTACCCATTAAATATGTAAAAGAAAGCAATTGACCTGTAGATATTTCTTTATTAATTGATAAATACGCACCATATATTAAACAAATTGCAAAAGGTGTTGATCTAAGAATAATATTAAATGGTGGTATGAATTTTAATCTATGTACCCCTTTAATATTGTATTTCAACCCATTTTTAATAACCTCTAAATATTTATCTTGAAATAATTTCTCTAGATTAAAGGCTTTAACAATAAATATGCCACCATAAGAATCCTGAACTATGGAATTTGCCTGTCCTAAATTTCTCGATGCTTGCTTAAAATATTTTTCCATAGGCTTAGAAATTACGTTAATCATAAAAAGTGCTGGAGGTATTACTATAAATGTAGCTATAAACAGCTTTAAATTTATTGCAATCAAATATATCGAAGTGAAAATAACAGATATAATCTGTATAAGTGTCTTAAATAAATCGTCACCTATAAAAGTCTGCACTGAAGAAAGATCATTGGTAAACCTAGAAATAATATCGCCTGAATGATTTTTTTCCATAAAAGACAGTGGAAGTTTCTCAAGATGTGCTATAGCAGACTTTCTAACATCAAGCATTACTCTTGTTTTAAAGATACCATAGGAAAGTGTTGAAAAATATGTGATAACCAAACCAACTATAATAATTACAGCCATTTGAAAAGTGTAACTATATAATTTATTCTTATCAAGATTTATGGCAGAATTTATTGACTCATTAATTAAATTAGCTAAGAATAAATTAACTCCTATATTTAAAACAGATAAAATCATATATATCGTAATTAATAATTTGTATTCTTTTATAAACGTATACATTCTAATCATAACTTTTATAAAACTATATTTGTTTCTTTCCAACATCTTATCACTCCATATCCAACTTTAGTCAAAATATTAATTTGCTCTAAAAAACATTTTTAATCTTGTATTTCAAAATATAAAACAGTAACTCCTACAATATTACCGCTTTTATACAGTAAATTCAATATATGTATATAAGAACTATAATTTGTAGTATTTTTCATAGAATTATTAGTATGAAAATACTAAGCATGTATAAAAGTAATTTTATAAATTGTTTTTTGAGTGCATAAGTTTTTTGTAGTAATAAAAACCCACAACCATCTGCAAGCAGCTATTTAAGCCGCATACAAATGATCGTGGGTTTCACGTCTGTGCCGTTCAGTTACTGTCAATTCTGAATTTAATGCCATCCAATATATTAAATTTGATAGATTAATTTTACTATAAATCGGTTATACTTACTTTCAATAGTTACTTATGAAAGTATATTAATAAGTTCTTTAAAATCTTCTATATATTAATATCTATTTTCATTTTATTGATAATATCTTCAATTATTTGCTTAGGACTTATATTCTTATTTGTTGCTCTCTTTAAATATAATTCTTCATTTTCGGCATATCTTTCCCATTCCTCTTTTGTTATTCCTAATATATCATTTTCATTTCTTAAATCACTATATTTAGGTGTTACAAGCGTAAAGAATAAGTCAAAAAATACAATATTTATATCATTCGTCATACAAAATCCCCACTTTTTTGAAATATCATTGGTTCCAAACGAATAAGCAGCTCTACAAATTAAAATTTTTATTATATCCACTGTATAAAAGCAGTTTTATCATTTTTATTATATCCTGCCTGTTCATAGAAATTTAATGTACTTTCTTTTTTCGAGCCTGTTAATAGCATTAATTTATAACACTTTTCTTTAATAGCTATTTCTTTTGCGTAATTCAAACAAGCTGTTGCTAATCCTTTGTTTCTATAATCTTTTTTAGTCACTACATTTTCAATAAATGCGTATGGTCTCTGATTATGTGTAAAATTAGGTATTATAACACATACACACGAAGATACTATTCTTCCCTCTTCTTCTGCAACAATAATATGATGTTCTTTATCTTTCAAAATTCTATTCCATAATTCCATTATTTCAGATGTTTTCTCAGTCATAGGATTATCATGTAATTGCGTATATAGTTCCATTAACCCATTAAAATCTTCGTTTACTATTTCTCTTATCATCCCATCATCCCCACAAATTATTATTTGTCTTTCAGCTAATCCTCACAACATATTTTCAAAATACCCTACTTCTCAATTCTGATTTAATAAGCTTTTATAATTCCAGCTTAATATCAATGCGGTTCCAGCCAAATAACATAATATATCTTATTTTATATGCTTTTTTATTATTCTCACCACTCTTTCATATTTATTGTCAACCAATTTTTATTCCCTATTTTTGAGGCAGATACTGCACCGCAATCCGATTTTCTGGATTCACATCGCAGAAATACAGTACTATCAAAAATAGCCATTCTAATGGCTTCATAATAAAATACACTATATCTGCCATATATTTGGAATGTATCGTCTTCGCAATTGGAAATCCATAAGTATCATAGAAATGCCGGATATTCTTATGAAACATTGGGATCCTCTCTTCCAGAATCTGCTCAAATGCATTTGCCACGCAGAGCTGACGATTCACAATCACCTGATGTCCATGGCGCTCACCTAAACGAATCGGTTTAACGATGCGTGGATGACCTCCCGCCGCAACAGTACATAGATAATGTTCATCATAAGTAACATTCTGAGGAGCCACACGATGTGACAAATTCCAATCACTAGTTTCCGTCCATGCTTTTATAATATTATCTGGCTGCTGTCCAAACAAGGCAAGAACACAGATTATAACACCAAGAATAGGCCACATCAGAACAAATGCAGTAATTGGCCAGTATCCCGAATTTATCATTTTCTGATTTAAAAATGCCAGATACTTATTATTGAATAATCTGGTCACATTATCTTTTTTTGTATTCCATTCCAGGATCTTATATCTTATGGTTTTTGCAGCTATGATAATATAGTTAAGCGGAAATAGACACAAAAGTATATAACTTGACGAAAATATCTGAACAATCCATAACACACATTCCAGAATACCAAGATACATTCCAGCTATGGCACTGACAATAACAAGTGGCGGCATTTTTTCTATCTTAATACAAGCTAAAGCAAGATATCCTATAACTCCAATACATGACAAGCAGACTACTGTGGGATACGATACTGTCCAGATAGGCGTATGAACTTCTGCATTTTTCAAAACTTTTAACCAGTCTGCTTGAAACTGTATATCTAAAAAAACTAGACCTATTCCACTATAAAAGAATCCAAATATCATAGCCATATACTCAAAAATCCTGATATTCTTGACCCATTCCAGATTTTCTGATTTCCAAAATAGTGTAACAATATTAATTATGGTGAGCACGAATGGATAAATCATAAAATTCCCTGCTAGCATTGAGAAAAATATACCTCCAATAATATCACCTGGATGTTTCCAATTATCACTTAAAAAAATAGCACCAACAATTATACTTATAATTGTTGATAACAGTAAGGAAAATAAAATTGGATGATTCTTAATTCTTTTCATCTTCATCCTCCCTGTATTCCAATATATCTCCCGGCTGACAATCCAATGCCTTGCATATTTCGTTCAAAGTAGTAAATTTTACCCCCTTTACTTTTCCAGTCTTTAGCACAGACATGTTTGCATTTGTAATGCCAACCCTTTCAGCTAATTCTTTTAATGACATTTTCCTTTTCGCCATCATTATATCTACATTAATTATTATCATCACACTCTCCCCTATATATAAGATTCATTTTCTTCTCTCAAAAATGCTGCCTTTTCCACTAAATGTGATAAAACCGCTGATGCCACTGCTACACATACTCCAACAAAACAAATTAATATTGATAACATAAAAATTCCTGGATGATTCATATTAAGTAACAGTAATACAACATTTCCAACGAGAAAAAATCCCGAATCTGTAAGTGTAGCAAGCATGATCCGCTTTAAATACATTGCATTTATCCTGGAAAAAGAATTATCCTTCCCTACCTCATCTGCTATTCTCCACATGCAAAATAAAACCAAATAGCATGGAATAGCCGTACACCAAATAAAAATCAGCCATGGCCAATAGCAATATTGGAGTTCCTTTTCCTGCTTAACAATACTATTTGCTATATATGGTATTGCCTCAAAATATATCATTGCACCACACAACACCATTGCCATTACAATAATCTTAATCCATTTTGACAAACTCTTCTGATTCATAAACACCTCTCAAAATCCATATTTTTCATTTTAAGTGTATACTTACCTCTTTAAATTGTCAATAATAAATTATCGTGTTACGATAATTTATTATCCTTAATTGATATATAATTTTTAAGTGGTATTCACAATACAAAGATCCAAAGTTAATTGAAAGACGAGATGCCACTTTGTAAAACGAAAAGCTATGTTTGTAGTCCGAAACTTAATTTTTGTAAATGAAACGCAGTTTGATTTTAGTATGATTGGAAAAAATGAGCATGCCAAAAGGAGGTCGACTCCCTCTCGATTTTTTTGTAATCGGAGAATCCACCCCTGAATGTTTGGTCAGATGACATGTTGGCTGCGTTGCTTATTTACTGGTTACTTTTTGAGAAGAGCTGGTTTTAGCATGATGTCTCCAATGGCAACCGTAGCAAATTCGCTTCGCTCATAAAAACCCCCGCGGGTTTTTTGTGAAGCAAGAATGACTGAACTTGATAATGTATTTCCATATAGAAGAAAAACACACTGACAAAATTATCGGTGTGTCTTTTATTATAGTGCTTAAAAATTTTTATCAGCGTACATTCTCATGTCCTTTACGCACTCTTTTTACTTTATACATTGATTTATCTGCTTTTTCAATTAAAACATCTATTTCAATTCCGTCTTCTTTAAAAAGGGCATATCCGATACTTGCTCTAAGATTTATTTCTTGACCTTCAAATTCGAAAGATTTTGTTATTTCAAAGTCTAATTGCTTAATCAATGTCTTGATTTCATCGCTATGCTCTATCTTTGCAATAATGATTCCAAATTCGTCTCCACCAAGTCTAGAAACTGTGTCTGTTTCATGCAAAGTGTTGTTAATTCGTAAAGCAACTTCTTTGATTGCTGCATCTCCTGCTCTGTGGCCGTAGTTGTCGTTAATCTCTTTAAGTCCGTCCATGTCTAGTGAAATGATTCCGAACTCCTCTTCTTTTCGAGAAGCATGTGACAACCTTTGTCTCAAATTATCATAGAATAAAGAACGGTTAGATATCCCAGTTAGACTATCATGTGTTGCTTTATAAAACAACTCACTTTCCCCATTTTTCATTGCATTAAACATCTCTGCTGCAATGAGTCCTGACATAAGTTCTAGTACTTTAATGTCATCATCGTTGAAATGACCAGCTTTCGAAGAAAGAACTTTCAATACACCAACCACTTCATTCATGCATATTAAAGGCATTACAATCATGGAATTAAGACCGATTTGCCTACATGCCTCTTTATTAACTCTGTCATCACTTTCAATATCATTACTAATCAGAGGGATTCTCATATTTATACATTCCCCTGACAGACTATTTTCCATATTTAATCGTAACCCCAAAAACCTCTCAGCCATTCCAGATGCAGCCCTATACACTAGCTCCTCATTCTCAATTAATTCTACGGAAGCACCATCTGCATTAGTAATAAGCTTAGTTCGCTGCGTTACTAAATCCATTATGTTACCAAGATCCATACCCTGCTGAGCCACCTCAGTCTGTACTTTAATTATTTCTAGTAACTTATCATTGCTTATACTATTTTGGTTCAAAACTATCCAACCACCTTTTCTATTGCTATTAAAATCAATTAGCGTTATAGAAAAAATTATACATTAAATATCTAATAACATCAATATTCGATATCCTTTTCACCTCATTTAACCTGACTCCTAAGGACTTCATTTAGCCAATTAAAATTTGTTTATTAGCTTATATATTGCACAATAATTTAAGACAATTTTTCATCAAGATAAGCAAGTATCTCTTTTGGTAATTGTGCATGGAATTCTTCTCTATCAAATCCTTCTGGATCAGTTGAAGGTAAGAACTTCGCGCTTTTCATTGACTCAGGAAATGGACTCAGAAAAGAAAAATGACCAGCATTTTCAATTTGCCTAAAAGTAACCAGTGATTTATCCGAAATGCTCTGTAATACAAATTCAGCATTCCAAGCAGGAGTTATTGGGTCATGTTCTGCTGTTAACATAAGGATTGGAATTGTTACATTATCCAAACCATTTAAGAACCAGCCTGCTCCAGGTGCAAGTAAAACTACTGCCTTAACTCTTTGGTCAGGACTAGTCTTTATTATTTTACCTTCTCTAGTTCTTGGAACACCACCTGCCAAGGCTAGAGCTGTGTATCCACCCATTGAATGTCCTATGACTGCTATCTTGTCCTTAATAATATTCCTACTAAAAAAACTATCTGAAAGAATTTTATCAATTGTTAAGCTAATATGCTTTGGTCTTAAAATAAGATTTTCTTCTGAGTTTTCTAATTCATTATTATTTCTATTGTTACCATAATGCTCTACCATTGCAACAATATAGCCATTTTTCGCAAGATGGGTGCTAATTGTTCTATAAAGAAGATGTGAACCTCCATTACCATGAGAAATAATGACAAGTGGAAACTCACCATCTAATAATTTAGCATTAATACAAACATCCATTGTGTATGGACCAAATGCAATAGGCATAGAAGGTTCATTTGTTGGATATTGCACAAGAACGTTAAAATTAATAGCTTTATTTTCATCTCTAATTTGAATTTCTTTACTTCCCACATAGGTATTGTACTTATTGCTATTCATAGTATATCTCCTTAAATCTTCAGTAATTATAATGTAGAAACTGATTAAAATAATTATATCATCTTTAAAACTTAATATAAATCACTACGAATTATGAATTAGTATCAATACTTTTTAATATTCCTAATCCACCTAACACGGAAAGAATTGACCCTAGAAATCTATATTTTGTAATAGACTGTTCTAAAAAAATCAAATAGGCATTTGTATCAATGCTACCGCCATTGGACTGTATAATATTTGCTACTTCATAATCACCTAAATTTACGCTATACATAAGTATAACAAGTCCTGTAACAAGGATGGCTCCAAAAATTTTCACGAATAAATTAACCTTTATCATAAATTCCTCTCCCGTTTTTTATATACCCTATTTTAATATATATAGAAAAAAATATCACAAATTCCTGTATGAAAATGTGATATCTATGTCTGCTTAATTTATTACTTTATCCTTCTTTAAAAAGATAACACCTTGTCTCACTTATATAACAACTTCTTTTACCAATAGACGTCTGTATGTCAATTGGTTTTATATACTATTATTTAATAAACTACTATTCACTTAAAAATAGTAGTCAAAACTTTTTAAAAATGAATTTTTCTTAATTTTCTACTAAATAATTTCCTATGAAATATGACATAATTCCAATAATAACAACTAAGAATATGTTTAAACTATAGAACACATATCCCTTTGCAAACTTTGAAATAGTATGCATTATACAAATAAATATGATTAGTATATACATTTTAAATTTATTCTTCTTTTCATTACTTATGACAGGTTTAGTAAAACAACTTTCCTTAATCCAATTCATCAAAGAAAAATAAAAAGTAACCGCAATCAAAAATGTTGTAATAAATCCAAAGTCGAAATCTATATATGAATAAAATGAAAAATTATTAAACTTAAAATTTTTAGACATAAGTATAGTTAAATTTTTTGTAAAACTACCTAATACTGATGTTACTACGACCAGTATTCCGACATACATTAAATATTCTCCACTGCGTGATAGTATGTTATACCTTGATTTATATGTAGCTACTATTTCTTCACAATAACCTCTTATATCATCTGTTCCTAACATACCTTCAATGCTTATTCCTTGCTGCTGTGCATTTAAGAAGCTATCTATCATCTGTTGAAGAAATTCTTCTCCGTCTCTTGTTTTTAAATTTGATGTTCTTATGAATGCTATAATATCATCAAATATTTCTCTATTTTCTAAAGATAATTTTTCAACAGATTCATTTAATTGTTTTCCTAATAAACTTAGTTTGATCATTTAAATTACTCCTTAATAGTTGGCTAACTGACTTTTAAATTTTATCCTATGATACACAAAATCGAATCTAATTCGTATCCTTTTTCAAAAATGTAACATCAATGAAAGTGACACAAAAAGAAAGACTCCCTGCATCTGAAAGTGCATCAAGGAAATCTATATTTGGGCTAATAAAAACATAATCCAATATGCAATTTAAAACAAAAAACATAGCAAAGCAAATAACAAATTCTTTTAAAAGCTTTTTAATGTATTCCAATTTTAATTTCCTTGCGTTAACTATAGTAATTATAGGAACATACAATATAAAAAATACACATAACAATGCATACCCTAATACAAATTTAATAGCTATATTATTATTAATATCATTATAAATAATAATCCCTGAAATTATCGCGCCTATGATAATCAAGAAATAAAGGCTCTTTGTAAAAATTAATGTCTTATTTCTATTCATTATGCACCTCTGATGTTGTTTATCGAAATATCTTTTTAAAATTTGAATATGGCGAAACCTACTGAAGCTTCATAAAATATTACATAGCAGGTATTAAGACAAGTATTAAGAATAAAGCAAAGGCTATAAGAAGAATGCACATGGCTATTGAAATAATTAAAACTGCTTTATTCTTTTTTATTATGCCTATTGTTAGTCCTAAGCCTGCTATGAAAAATACTAGTATAAAAATTGTTGTTAAACTCAATTGTATTCTCAGTTCTGATTCTTATAAAATTGTTTTGATTATATGAATAATCCGAAGTTTAATTTATAATTATTAAAACTATTCCAACATCGCTTAAACCTACAAACTTTTTTAGAATTGAGTATTAAAAAAATCGCAAATTCAATCTCTTGAATAAATGCGATTTTACAATACGTTATTTATTTTATCGATTTATAATTTAAGAATAATGTATTATTCAATATAAATAGTCCATTTCTTGCATTTATTACACAGGTATATAGCGAAATCTAATGTTTCATCAGCGGCATCTAAATTGAAAGTAAAAATGTTTTCTTCTTCGATGACTCCTATATCCCTACGCCAGACACTAAATTTTTCTGCATTACATTCCAGGCACTCAGAATCACATCTTCCTACATACTCAAAATCATCAATCGTTATTCCGTTATCCTGTAAAAATTGAACTATAACTTCTTCATAACTTACATCTGAATGTCCAATAAAATTCTCTAATTTCAAAAATTCACTCATACAAAACCTCCCATAAAATACTGTACATGTTATAAAAATGATTATAACTAGAACCATATGCAAATTCAAACTACAATAACCTATTTAATATCTATCAGAATATATTAAAACTAATATCGTACAAATTTTACAGATTTTCAAAGTATATATTGACTATCTATCATTTTTAGGATATTATATACTGCCTTTTCTAAATATAAATCTAATAATTCACAATGTTTTACATATTATAAATATCGCATTATTCAATTTTCAAAGAACATTTTCACTAATTACTTCACACTTTCTACATATTGTGTAGATTATATGAATAATGGGAATTTTAATTTATTCTGAATTGATTCTAGTTCAGTACTTATATATACGTCCCTAATTAGTATGACGTATAAAAAATCATGCTTCTAATCTCTTGACTAATACTATTTTAATATTTCCTAATTATTTATTGATTCATAACTTAGGAGTATTTACCGATATAAAACTTGTACTCTTTTATAAACAATATAAATAGTTTTAAAAATTAACATTATAATGATTGTTCTATTATTTTATCTTCCTAAAGAGACTACAATGTCCAACAATTCTTCAATTACTTTGTCTGTTTTCTCCATAAAACCTTCTAAATTAATAGATTCACATTGATCTTTATCTGTATGTTTACTTAAGAAATCAAAAATACTATATACTTCTGTAATACGTTCTAGTAATAAAGGGTCTTTAAAATATTTTTTAATAAATATAAAACTTGTTAAATTCTTTTCCCATTTTTCAACCTCAAACTCTGTGCATATCTGTCCATATGAAAATTGATTATAGTTCTCCAATTCAAACAGTTTATAAAAACTCCAATTTGTCCCGTCTCTCTCTTTTTTATAAGCATCTCTGTTGTTTCTTAATTCAATTAAAATTTCATTTAGCATAAGTCCTACTTCCTTCTTTTCTGAAAAAACTTTTTCTTTTGCTTCATCAGAATATTTACCTAAAGTTATTTTATATAGCAAGTAACTTAGAATACCTGTTACTTCAATACTTAAAAAACAACTATAATAATAAATAAATTCTGACTGAGTAACTATTTCATTCGTATTTATCCTTAATATAATTAATTTATTAGGCAGAAAGCTAGACAATGCTATTCCTATATTTAAAATCAACCCAATTGCTGGAATGCAGAAAAAAGGAATACTTAGTATAATTATTATCATTATACTAATGTGATTCTTTAACCAATTTATTATTTTCTCCAAAACCTTTACCGCCTCCAAATATATTTTCAAAAAGAATTATTAAACATTTCTTATTTCAATAGTTAATTCTTAACAATCCGCTATAACGAATCAATTATAGCATAAATTGTAAATATCTCATTATTTAATTTAAAAAGAACTTACTACGTCAAATCTCATATTATACACATTATTAACCTAATGATTATATGAACAATATAAAGTTTTCTTTGCGATGGACAAAATGATACTATCTAGTTGGTTACACATATATATTTTTTAACTTAAATAGAAAAAATATCACATATCATTTTAATTTTAATGTTTATTGTAGTTTAAATTAATAATTTAGCACTATCAACGTTTGTTTCAAGCTTATATTAATATTTATAGATTATTTAATTTTCTTTTTCATAAGTTCAAAATATTTTCCTATTATTTCTTTATATAACTTATCTATCACTTCTATTGTAACAATTTTTTCAGAAATTCTATTATTCATTGTATAGAATAATAAATTTTTATAATCTTGTCTTACTGTAATGCTTTCTATAAATAATTCTTTATTATTAACACTTTCAATTTTTTCTTTATCTTTTCTAGTTATTGGAGATATCAGTTGTTTCATTTTATTAGATTTATAAAACGCTAGTCCCGCTGGAATAGTTTTAATTGCTAGCAAATTATATCCTGAAAATGCTGGAATACAATTTCTTTGACTCCTCCACCTTCCTTTTGAATAATTTAAAGAATCTTGAGGATTTGATACTAATAAGTCAATTAAATACTCTTCTGTTTTTTCGTTAACATTAATAATATCTCTATTTTCACGCCCCGCACTGTAAAGTAATAAATCTCTACTCAATTCTGATTCAATACATTGTATTTTATTTATTCTAAAGTCATTTTCCAATATTTTAATAAGGTTTTTATCTACTATTACTATATCTTCCTCAATATCTGATATATTTTTATTTAAATAGCCTTCCATAATTGCATAGTCATATTCCTCTTCTACATTATTTACTCTTTCTATTTTAAAAGAATTAATATTTGCATAAGTTAAATTTGGATATTCATCTATGATATCTACAAAATCAACTTTTTCCAGAATAAACTTATTATCATTCTTTTTCATTACTGATATCATTATTCCTCTATCTAATAAAAATTTATAATCTGATGCCTTAAAATTATTAATTATCATACTCCCTGATACAATAAATGCGATCTTATCAAACGGCATTTCCTTTGCTTTTTCTTTTAATATATCTATATTTTCTTTTAATTTTGCTATATAAAATTGTACACCTTCATCAATTGTTTTCCCTACATCTTTTCTAGCTTCTAGCGTAAGCTCATCTCTACTTAGTTTTAGTGATTCTTTGGTGTCCATTCCATATATATCAACGCAAATATATTCCCAAAGTGCATAGCTTTCTCTTTGCCTATCTAATTTAATACCTTTAAAATAAAAGTCTATTGTCTTGGGTGATCTTTCTAAAATATTTCTATCCGAATCGTATTCTTGCATACGAATATTTAAGTAAATATCTTTGTCTTTAACCCATAATTTCATCTCATCAAGACTATTGGCAATGTTATATGCATAATTACCTTCCTCGATCATACCGGCATCAAATAAAGTTACTATATCAGAATTAAAAGTCTCGTTATCTTTATTATCAATATTAATATATATAGGTATAACACTTCCTTCGCAATTCCTTTTTGCTGAATCAAGAATTTTATATATAAGCAAATTATCACTTGATATAGGATCAAATAAATTTTCAAAGTGTTTTTCAGCATGTCCTCCATAATTAAGCGAATAATTTGCGTCCTTCTTTAATTTGAAATAAAATTCTGTACCCCTTTTTATATTCTTCTCTGATTTTCTAACTTGAATGTAACCATCAGATCTTTTCCTTGATTCAAATGTTATCTCAATTGCACTATTACCACCTGTTCTTGAATGTGCTTTGAATTCATCAGCCACTAAAAATCCTGATTGCAATCCAATACCGAACCCTGCTGTGGGTCTTAACCAAGCTGGCATTTTATTTATCTCTTTTTTTAGTTCTAACTTTCCACTATAACTCGACCCAACATCACACATAGCTTTTAATGCATCTATTGATATTCCTATTCCTCTGTCTCTAATACTAACCCCTACATAATTGCTATCTATATCTTCAATAGTAACTTCAATTATATAGTTATTATAAATTTCTTTCAGAATATCAAAAGGCATCAAATTTTTTAATTCTTTCTTAGTCTTAATCCACGAATTATACATGCCATCATTCAAATCTCTCCATAGCTGAATCTTTGATGCATCTAATGAATTTTGTATAAATTCTCTAACAAATATATATTTATCTTCATATATATTTGAGCCTTCTATTATGTCAAATGCTTTTTCTTGAGATATCTCGAATCTTAAATCTGTAATATTATTCAAATCTGGTTCACCCTTCAAAAGAAGCTCTTTTTGGGTTAATTTAGGTGCATATCCTGTTAAATTACTTGGGATAATATCTATCCAATTCATTGTTAAATTTTTAATCTCTTCCTCGAGCCATAAAAACCAACTTCTAGTTTCTCTATATACTTCTTCATTAGGGCAGTCTGCACTTACTTCTATGTTCTTAGGTGTTATCAAAACATGTCTTGTTGATTGATGCTTTTCTTTATGATCTTTTGATAACTTAGGTAATCCTCCAATTACTTTTTCTACATAACTACTAAATCTACCATTATCTAAATCTAATAAATCTCCTAATCTTATCATCTCAGCTATAAATCTAGGATGAATATAATCTGATTTATATCCATTAGACTCATAATTTAGTTTCATTACTTTATCAAAATCTTGAGTATGTAAAAATGATATCTCACCAATTAGTTTTATTAGCCTTTCATGAATAAGATTATTATGACTTATATCTATTTCCCATTTTTCTAACTGATCTAAATATTCCTTAGTTAAACTTGAATGTTTTGATCTAAAATAATCAGCTATTATATAAGTAACATATTTACGAATCTTCAATGGCCAATTTTTTTCAAATTTATCATCTTGTAAATTAATATTCAACTTGTCAATATATTCAATTGCTTCAGCTATATCATTATTAAATGAATGCCTTTTCTCTTCTAAATATTCTTTAAATTCATCTGTTTCCCACTCTAATTCAGCTTTTTCACTCAATAGTGCCATCCCAAAATCATGTAAATAAGCACATTGTAGAATCATCCAAGTTTCAGTAGGTGATAACCTCTTTATTCTCTCTTCTCCTAATAACATCTCAATATTTGTTATTATGCTTTCTGAATGACTATCATCATGCAAACTATAGTGTGGATAATTCATTACTACAGTTTTCAGCACGCTACTATATATCTTTTGGTTCAATTTCCATGTTGCATATAAATTTGCATATTCTTCATTTGAGTCACAAATAACCTTTAAATGTGTTTCTAACTTATATGTATATTTTAAATAATCCTCCATCAGTATCCCCCCGTACAGTACTAATATATTTAATAAACTTAACTTACTTTATCTTTACCAACTTCCCATTATAGACATAATAACTATCTCAAAGTTTCACGTCTTAGTTATTTCAAAAAACTTAGTTTACTAAATAATTACAACTAGTATTCGCTTCCTAATTATACCTCAATTTTACATATTATTCTTTATTTTTCCTAATAAAATAAGTATTTCTTATTTCATTCCATTTATTATTAACCAAAATCCTAAAATCACATATCTCAATCATCCATAATATACTTGAAATTTACTACAATAAAATTTTAGACGTATCTAAAAAATTTATCTCTCAATAGAAATTTTCCTCTAAAAAAATTAGCAGTAAAAACAGAAAACCCACTTCTATTTTTACTGCTGCTATTTTTAAATTTTACGTACTTAAAATCCAGTATATTGACCATATTGTTCACAATATATATTCTCCTATGGTGATATTCTTCAGAATAAACCCATAAATATTCTTCACCATATAAGAATATGCTGATTCCATCTCAATTTAAAACCAATTAAGAAATTTATCAAAGCTAAGAAAAACAAAACACCATAACTAAAAAATGTTTTGCCACACTCTCAACATTGACCATTGAGCATTGAAAATTGACCATTATAAAATTCAAAGGAGCCTTGCTCAAAATTAACCCTTAATCCTTCGCAAAGCTCCCTATCAAATTTATTTCTCCAAAAAATTTTCATGCTCAGATATATATCCATCAATTTCTGGCCCTGGATTCTCCATAAAGTTATTCCATGCTTTTGAAACAGTTTTACAACTTTCAAAAACTTCCATTTCTACGAACATAACCCAATATTATAATATAGTAATTTCACTTTTCTCACCATCAATCATAACTTTTGCGCCAAGTGGAAGGCTTAAGGTTGGAAGACAATGCCCGCAAACTAAATTATACAAAGTTGGTTTGTTTTCTGGCACTATAATTTCATTGAATACTTCCATTAAACTTAAACTACGATCATCTTTAGGTTCACAATCTGTAAATGCACCTAAAATTATCCCATTTGCATCTTTAAATTTCCCGCATTGTTTTAACTGCAATAGCATTCTATCTATTTTATAAGGCTGTTCATCTATATCTTCTAAAAATAGAATTTTCCCCTTTGTATTTATTTCATAAGGCGTGCCCATTGATGAAACTAAAACAGAGAGGTTCCCTCCAACTAATTCCCCTTCTGCTATTCCTTTAACTAATGTTTTTATTTCCTGTCCTCGAGGATTTTTAAGCACTCCTAAAGGTTTATTTGAAAATATATTTTCCTTAAAATAATTCATTGTATAATCATCTACGCCATCGTAAAATTCAGATGCTGCCATTGGTGTATGAAATGCTATAAGATCGCATTTTTGATTAAGGACATTATGAAGAGCTGTAATATCGCTATAGCCTGCAAATACCTTTGGATTTTTCTTAATCATTTCATAATCAAGCATATGAAGCAGCCTATTTGCTCCATAACCTCCCCTTAAAGCAAATATACCTTTTATATCTTTGTCCCTAAACATATCATTAATATCATTAGCTCTTATTTCATCACTTCCAGATAAAAAGCCATGAGATTCCATGCAGCTTGCACCAAGTACTACTTCTAAGCCTAAATCTTCCATAGCTTTTATTGCAGGTTCAATTCTATCTCTTTTTGCTGGACTTGAAGGGGCAATTAAACCTATTTTATCTCCTATTTTTAAAGGGGTTGGTCTTATCATCTTATAAATCTCCCATTTATTTTGCTTCTATTAATATTCTTATGCTTATGTTAGGAAATGTATCATTCTTAGAACTTCATAATATTCTTTTGTTTTAAATTCAACTGTTCTCGGTGCAATAAATTCTGCCCCTGGATAAAAGGAATTTTTATAGGCAACCTTATGGTCTTTATATTCAATTTGTACTTTAAATTCTTCTGGTGACTTAACTTTCATTGAATCTAAGTCTTTATTTAATGCTTCTTTAACTAGTTTTTCTGTTTCTATAACTGCCTTTTTAGGATTCATATTTATAGTTGCGCCGCCAATACCATCTTTAACTCCAAGAGTCACTATATTGGAATTGAATTTATTAACTTCTTTAGTAAGTCCACTGTCTCCGCTAACAAATACAACCGGAACCTTGTATAAAGCACCTGCATATGCATTAAGTAAAAATTCACTTGCATATTCATCATTGATTTTAATAGTTAATACGCTAGATACATTCATCGTATGAACTAATGGATTTGTTATTGTTCCTCCAGCATTATGATATCCAATAAAGATGAGTGCATCAAAGCTTTCATCTATTCCAGCTACCATAGATAAAGGATCTCCTGTCCATCCCCTAATAAGTTTTACTTCTTCAGGAAGAGCTTTAATATCTATATTTCTTCCACTATCATGAGCATCTTTTACTATTATTTCTTTAGCTCCAGCTTTTACTGCACCGTTTACTGCTGCTAATACTTCTTCAGTCATTTGTTTTGCAAAGGCCTGCCAGTCAGGATGATTTTGTTTTGTTTCATCCCAATCTGTAACTCCTGTTATTCCTTCTATGTCTGCACTAATATATATTTTCATCTGCTTTCATAGTGAGAAATATTACTTTATCTATCAATAAATTTCCCACTAAAGTTCACTTCCTTTCTTATCATTTATTAAATACAAAGCTCTGCTATACGTTTGTTTACATCGCCTTTATATATACCACCATGGTAACAAATCACCTTTTCAATATCATATTCCATTAATTTTTTTAAAGATTTCATGTTTAATTCATTATCAAAATTAATACTTGGATCAGCATTCACAAGTAACCCCTCTTTGACACTAAGAATATCTCCTGCAATTAATATCTTGTACTTCTTAAGGTATAAGCAGATATGTCCTGGTGTGTGACCAGGTGTGTGCAGAACTGTAATACCTCCGCAAAATGGTAATTCCTGATCATCAACTAATGTTTTATCTACATTTACTATGCTATTTTGAAAACCACTCTTTAGTTTTTCATATATTAGTTTCATATTCTCAGGAAGATAATCCAAATTGCCTTCGAGACTTGCAAGTTTAACAGGCGTTTTTTCTCCGTTTATATATTTTTCTTCTTCCTCATGAGCAAAGATTTCAACTTTGCTTACCATCTCTTTTAAGATAGCTAGAGCACTTCCAATATGATCAATATCTTGATGAGTTAAAATTATCGACTTTAATTTATTAAATGATATTCCTTCTTTTTCAAAAGCTTCACGAATTTGATTTATTTGTTCTGGAAATCCAGCATCAATTAAAACGACTGAATCATTATCATAAATCATAGTTGGATTGATTATACTGGCCTTCCCCATTAAATTAGCAGATAATTCTAGCATATAAATTCCATTTTCAATTTTCATTAATTATCTTTAGTGAGAGAGTGTATAACAAGTATCAAACCCTCACTAAAATTCACCTCCATTCTTCTTATACTATTTTATGTGTATAACATAACATGTTAATAATAATTTAATTTGTCTCTTATGCTAAAAGACTCTTCATACGCTTTCTCAAGCACTTCTTTTGATACTTAAATTTTATTATTGATATCAACAATTTCTGCTCTACACAATAAATGCTTATTAATAGTTTTGTGCATTTTTACAAACAACTTTGCTGATTTAATATAGTTTTCATCAAACCTGTTAGATGATAGCGTCCTTTGAATTATGCCCTGTAACCTTGGTATATTTAATTCTAATGGTATAATACTTATTTGATTCGGAAAAATTGTCTCATTAAATATAAATGAACACATAACGATAATATAAGGGGTACAATATATATAACCCCTGGAAAATTAAATGCTGTAGTCCAAGGAAAGCTTGTAGTTGGGTTGTTGTATATACTTATTGCTGTATATGCAACATGAATAATAGAAATTATTAATATAGTTATAAAAGTCCAAAATGATATTATCTTACTGTTTAAGATTTTTTCATTTTTACACGCCCCTTGCATAGCAAATTGTATTCTAATTATAACAAAATTTACAATATAATATATACATTTGAAAATTACAAAAAAAGCTCCACTCTAGACTAAAATCTAATCAAGAGCGGGGCTCTAATAATTCTTATTCTTCTATTTTTTGCTTCTTTGATATATATTCTTCTTCGCTTATCTCACCTTTTGCAAATCTCTCATTTAAAATATTCATTGCTTTTGATGAAGATGTATCAGTAGAATTATTTTTGTTATTATTAAATGCTTTATGAATAAAATAGACAGTAATCAATAAGATTAATATCATTGGTATCATCATAAAAAAACCTCCTCCGCCATAAGGTCCTCCAAAACCAAATCCGCTACAAAACATATATAACACCTCCACTTTTCTTTTATTTTATAACAATATTGTGAAGAAATTATGTAGAACTTTCATAGTATGATTTTTTATTCTCAACTATGAAAGTTTATTGAAAGCAATAAGGTAATCTTCCTGGATGAGCTGGAAGCATTACATCAAATATTTTTTCCATCATATCTTTAGATACACTTGGTTTTTCAGCACTCTTTATCAAATTCGCTTAGCTCATAAAACCCCATGGTTTTTGTGAAGGAAGAATGACTGAACTTGATACTATTTTTTCAATTCTATCTTAAAAGATACTCCAACATTTTCATTGGCCGCCCATATATGCCCGTCATAAGATTCTATAATTCTCTTAGCTATTGCTAGCCCCAATCCAAATTTACCTTTTTTACCTTTTTTGAATGGCTTAAATAACTCATTTAACGATGATTCTTCAATAAATTCTCCATCATTATATATTTCAAGTAATATTGAATCACTACTTGTCTTTACACTAATTCTAACTTTACTTCTACTATATCTAATTGAATTCTCTAAAATATTTTCAACTACGACTTTCCACTGTTCATAGTCTCCTAATATTATTATATTTTCTAGTTCTAGCTTCCAATTAAGCTCTTCTCTTCTGAACCTAAATCTATCGACGGTTTCCTCAATTAATTCTTTCATATTAATAAGTTCTTCTATTCTTTTGTGCTGCAATAAATAGTCAAGCTTAGTTAAATAAAGCAGATCTTTTATTCTCTTCTCCAGTCTTTCTGCTTCACTATCAATTGTAAGCATTGTACTACTCAGGTCGCCTTTAGGAAATATTCCATCTCCAACAGATTGAGCATAACTTCTTATAACCATCACAGGAGTTTTTAATTCATGGGATATATTTTGAAGCATCCATTGCTGAGCTTCATCATTTTTTACAAGCTGCTGCCTCATGGATTCAATGGCCTCAGATAATTCACCTATCTCATCTTTTCTATCTACACTTATTGGAGTATTCCATTCCTTTTGACCTATCTTCTCCACGTTTTCTTTTAATGACTTTATAGGTTTTGATAAGTAACCTGCAAGTTTTCTAACTATTATTAAACTAAAAAAGCTTGCAATGATAGTCATTAAAATGATCTTTCTAGCTATCTGCTTATATAGTTTTTCAGCCTGAACATCTCTTGTATATGAAAAGATAAAACCACTCTTTTCATTAGAACTATATTTTGTTATTACATAAAATAGCTCATCATCATTACCGGCATATGTATATCTTTGGCTATCTGTTTTTTGATTTTTATATTGAATTAATACTTTATTCCATAGATTCTCTGAAGATTGCTTATCAGAAAGAATATGATCTATATTTTCATTGGAGTTACTTGGATAAATAATATGATGTAAAGGCCTTTTGTCATTGTCAGTATCAGAATCTATATTCGGAAGCTGAATATAACCATTATTCTCCTTAATATTTATAATTGCATTTTTTTGAGCACTTTCAATAACTTCAAAAGCTTTATCATAAAGAAAATTTTTGAAATTTAATAAACTCATAGTTACTAACATACCTATTATTAGAAGCATCATAGCTGAGAAAACAATCCATATTTGAAAAGCAATTGATTTATTACTTAGAAATTTCGAAACTCTGCTCATTCCTTAACCATCCTGTATCCATAACCATAAACTGTTTCTATTTTAAGGTTTGGCATTCTTTTTCTAAGCCTTCTTATAAGATCATCTACAACTCTGTCACTTCCGAAATACTCATCTCCCCAAATATTATGTAATATTTGTTCTCTTGAAAAAGCAATAAGCTGATTTTTAACAAATAACATGAGAATATCAAATTCTTTTGAAGTTAAAGCAATCGTTTCTTCTCCACTCTTTACTATACGTTTATTTTCATCTATAGTGTAACCACAAATCTGAGATACTGTCTGAACATCTCTTTCTACTTCTTGGCCATATACCCTTTCAATAAGTTTTTTTGTACGTATAACCAACTCTCTAGGTAGAAATGGTTTGGCAATGTAATCATCACTGCCAAGCTCCAGGCCAATCACTCTATCTAAATCAGCATCACGTGCAGATATAAAAATAACAGGTGTTTGCTTATTGTTTTCTTTAATTTCTTTTATAAGCTGATATCCATCTATATCTGGCAGCATAATGTCCAATATCCATAAATGTGGATTAACTTCAATAGCTGCTCTTGCTGTTTCACCATAAAAAAAAGAAGTTACATTAAAGCCATCTTTTTCAAGATAAGATTTTAATATCTGATTTAAATTTTCTTCATCTTCTACTAAGTAAATATTATAATTCATCTTAACACCACCTTTATAGGCTAAATTAAATTCCTATATATTTTATAATTAATTGCATAGTTCATACTCTAAAGTCTGTTTTAATTTCTAATAAAATATTATAAAGCAGAATATCAAATCAATGGTTCTTTATGTATAACGTTGTTCTTCTATTATAACATTACCACTTAATTCTATCCTGTTAGTTATTTAATATTATTATTAGATATTCTGACGTCCTATATTAACTTTTTTATTGTATTATTACTATAAATTTTAGGAATTACTTATATTGACTTGGTCGCCATCATTTAAAAAACTCTGTCCTTCTATAATAACTTTATCCCCCAGTTCTACCCCGCTAGTTATTTCGGTATACTTTCCATCAGAAATTCCAACACTTACTGATATTTTTTTCACTTTATCCTCAACTACTTCATATACATATTGAACTCCATTGTTCACAACTATTGCTGTAGCTTTGCATTTTTCTTGGCAAATTTTTTCACGTTTCTTG
This sequence comes from Clostridium chromiireducens, assembly GCF_003575225.1. Taxonomy (NCBI): domain Bacteria; kingdom Bacillati; phylum Bacillota; class Clostridia; order Eubacteriales; family Clostridiaceae; genus Clostridium; species Clostridium chromiireducens. The sequence continues at coordinate 585,823 of NZ_QXDJ01000003.1, forward strand.
GCAAAAAACAAGCAAGTATCAAATGATTTTTTATCATAAACATACTTGCTTTTTATATATATTTTATATTAATTTTTGTATTATGTATAGGTTCTATTATATATTTTAAAGTAAACATCTGGTTTACAGATGTTTAACGTATTTTCTTTTTCTTATTTGGTACATACTCTAGTATATCAGATATATCGCAATCTAAAACTTCACATATTAAATCAAGATGATCTAAATTTATTCTTTCAATAAGTTCATTGTATATTTCAGATATTGTATTCGGTCTAATTCCCGTCTTTCTTGCAAGATCTGCTTGTGTCCATCGCTTCTCACCTAATATTCTTGAAAGATGTATCCTTACCATATTACAATCACCCCCTATAACCAATTTAGGGACATTGTAACGCTATTTATTATTTTCAGGCTTAAAACGATATATAATATCAATTTACGTTATAATAAGTGTAAAAAAAATATGTTTTTTTGTTTTTTTATTTGATTTTAGTAATTTCTTATTATCAATTCTTTATAAACATTCTCTTTATCTGTATATCTACCAACTAAATTATGCTGCCTATTTATCTCTTCAATATTAAACTCTTTGTATATCTCTCTTATATACTCACAATCATTATATGACAGAATAAATTTGCCTTTTACATTCTTTAAAACACTATTTAATCTTTCATGATCATCTTTGCTAAACTGAGCACTATAATACTTTTCAGTTCCATAATAAGGTGGATCAAGATATATTAATGCATCAGATTTATCATAAACTTTGATTAATCCTTCAAAATCTTTATTTTCAATAACTACCTTGCTTAATCTTTTCTGTATATCAGTTAAATATTCAATCATAACATTAATATCTTTTTTTACGCATCCATATGTTTTTATAGTAGAACCATAACTTGTTTTAATTAGCATAAAGAATCTAGCTGCTCTTTGAATATCTGTCATTCCAGAAACATTATATTGTTCTACAAAATCATGAAATAATTCTCTTGAATTAAGCATAAAAGATAACTCTCTTTGTAATTCTTGACAGTGATATTTTACACATCTAAATAAATTTACAAGATCACCATTTGCATCATTATATATTTCTAAATTAGCATGTTTTTCCTTAGAAAATAAAACCCATCCTGCACCTCCAAATACTTCAACATATCTTCCTATTTTTTCAGGAAACCTTTTAACAATCTCATTTCTAAGTAATTTTTTTCCACCAATCCATCCAATAAAACTATTCATATTTTTTATATCCTCCTTATAAGTAAACTTAAAGTGGCCCATATGAGCCACCTTTTAATTATTAATTTATTTCAACACTTTTTACTATTTCATGTATTTGATTCAATGCTTCTTGTGGTGATAACTGACTAATTATATTTTGAGTAACATTAGATTGAGATGCTTGATTGCTTGTTTCTTGTGCTATTGTTTGACCTGTATTTGTGGAAACTGGTATAGATATATTAACTGTATTTGCAGTTTCTCCTGATTGATTAGCTTCTAAAATAGTTTTTTCATTAGTTCCCATACAAGCATTATCATCTAACGAAACTGAATCAACCTTTTCTGATTGATTTTCAACAGCAACTTCTGTTGCAGAATCTAAAATATTAGATTCTTTTACTACATTATTAACATATCCAACTACACTTTGTCTAAAATGATCTATTTGCTCTTGTGTTAATCCAGGTATTCGTTCTAGTAAGTATTTATCGAAAGCTTGACTTTTCAACATTGATACGCCTATCTGTCCTCTAAATTCTTCTTCCACCCTATTGTATACATCTAATGCAATACCTCTGTAAAAGTTATATTGGTCGTTTCCAATCGTAGCAATTACAGCCTGTTTCTTAGCCTTTAAAAATTCAATAGCAATTTGTCCAGCACCTTTTGCAACATAGCTTAAAATAGCTAAAATTGCAGTTATAGCTATCCCTTCTGAGTAATTAACTACTTGATTAATAATTTGTTGATACATAATAAAATTCCTCCTTGTATATTTTTATTTTTGATAAATAAAGAATGCCTATTAAGCACCCTTGTTAACGTTATTAAATTATTCTAACAGTGCATTCCAGGTATTATATCCGATAATTCCATCAGCACTTAATCCATGATTTTTTTGAAACGCTTGTACAGCACTTAAAGTAGCTGGCCCAAATAAGCCATCAACATCAGCTCCTACATTAGCTTGTATCCATCTAGTAATATTACCATTTGCTCCTTGCCTTAAAATAACATTTGAGGCTGCTGCCATTGTTAAAGGCCCAGCACTATTATCTTCTTCAAGTCCTGCATTAAACTGAACATTAAGTTCATGTTGTAAATATCTCACATCATACTGAGTAGTTGATGTTAAAACTGCATCAGTTGAAACTTCAGACTGCGGTGAATAATCACCACCTATAGTAGCAATTATTCCTTTTGCAATTGCATTTCCTAGTGCTGTAGGTTCATATAAATTAACATCTATCTGTGAATCACAAAAAAATGGTTCAATCAGTATAGCTGTCATATTTGTATGTTTTGTAACATACAAACTAGGTCTATTTATACCTCTTTTAGTAAAACCTAATGCAACTATTTCACTTAATACAGATACTGCATATTTTTCTCCATTATCAGAAGCAACTTCTATCTCTGCTCCATGTGCAGATCCATCAAAGGCATTAACATGAAAGCATATATGAAGCTGACTTCCACTTTCATTTGCTTTATTCACTCTATATGCTAAGGAATCCATCACTGACATTCCACTCCCATCCGAAGGAGTGCAATTTATACATTGATGTCCTGCCCCCTCTAAAGCCGCAATGCATACAGGAGCATACTTTCTTATCTCTGCATATTCATATACAATTCCATTTGCTGATATATCCTTTCCACCTTCCATATGTCCAAAATCATAACTAATTATCATAATATTTCCCTCCTAATTTTTTGTAATAAAATAAGACCTACAATTACTGCAAGTCCTTTTAATCATTTTTTTCATATTCTTTTTTTAGAACAAAGTTTTCAAAGATTTTATTTTGTAGACTATAAGTGTTACAATGCTTCAAAATCCCCATATAACTCTGCACAGTTGCATTTACTTTATTCAAAGGTATATTATCTCTTTCATATTGTTTCTTAACATATTTAAGCCTACGCTTCATCTTAAGCGATGTTGATTTTCTTACTTTTAAATGAGTTGGAAATACTTTATAGCCAACAAATTCTACACCTAGAGCAACAGGCCTAATTGCAGTTTTATTATTTAAATTCAGCTTTAATTTACTGCCTATAAACTCTTCTATTAATGTTTTATATTGATGAAGCTTTATTTTATCTTCAGATAAAATAATTACATCATCCATATATCTAACATAGTATTTAATTCCTAATTGCCTCTTGCAGTACTGATCTAATTCATTAAGATATAGATTAGCAAACATTTGACTTGTTAGATTACCTATAGGCATACCTTTACCTTTTAACCTATCTGCTGGATCATCTACATCACCATTTAACTTTAAACCAAAAGCAACACCATCATAATTAATAATAGCTTCTAAAAGCCATAAAAGTTCTTTATCTGCTATTTTAATTCTTAATAGCTCTATCAATGCCTTATGGTCTACTCTATAAAAATACTTACTCATATCAAGCTTTAAATAGTAGTATTTCTTTTCTTTTTTTCCTACTAATTTGAGCCAATAATATAACCTCTGTACAGCTTTAAGAGTACCTTTGTTGTTTCGGCAACCATAACTATCAAATATATACCCTTTATCAAATACAGGATTAATAAGCTGATATATTGCCCATTGAACAACTCTATCTTTAAATGGCAAAGCCATTATAAGACGTTTCTTAGGTTCATATATAAAAAATTCTCTATAGCCACCAACTGAATAAGTGTGATTTATTAATTCATCTCTTAGCTCCAATAAAAATTCTTCAACATTAAAGGAAAACTGAAGTATCTCATCTCTGAATCTTTTACCTTTTCTAGCTTGAAGATATGCTTCATATAGATTTTCATAACTACAAAGCTCTGGATAAACATTTTTAATTTGCTTTGCCATTTGTATTACTCCAATTAAATATGCCATGCTTTGCGGATTTCATCCAAATTAATGGACTACTCTCGGCATTCACAGCTAATATATTTTTCACCAATAGGTGTGGAAATAGACCCCTTTACGTCTCTTTGTACTGGAAATAAGCCCTTGAGCTTATTACTGCTGACCACAAGAGTAGAGCGGCGCGGAACCCGACATTGTTGTTACTATTAGTTCGATTATTATTCAAATTGAGCGCGAACAGGCCAGCAGAGGCCCCATTATTGAAGGAACCGCGGGTTATGGTCTATTCCCAAAAAACAAGTTTTTATTGTTTGGCGGATTTAATCCATCCACCAACCATTTTACCTATTTCAACATTATATTTTGACCAAACTTCATATTTCTTAAATGGCAAAAATCCCAAATCCTTCGCAAGTCTTGTATATGCTTTTAATTTAGTAACTTCCACATCTAATTCCTGAAGTGTAGTTTTTTTATAATATTTTTTATGGGCTACGATTGTATACTCCAAAATTTGATGCATACATTTTTTCATATCAGTTCCAAGTGCATATTTTTCACTCTTCGGGAATTGTGCTATTGCCTGATATCCATAATTTATCATATCATATGTTTTTTGAAGTATAATTAAATCTTCTGTTGCCATTTATATCACCATTTCAAAATTTTATCACATTCTGTTATTCTATTTTTATTTTAGTTATAATATATCATTTTGTGATACATTGTGTTTTTTAAGGTCTACTATCGTAGCCCACCCAGAACACAGCAACCGAATTATAAGACGTAAGCGGCGCGGAACCCGACATTGTTGACACTACTAGAACGATTATCAGTCAAAGCGAGCGCGAACAGGCCAGCAGAGGCCCCATAATCGAAGGAACCGCCTCTTAATGGTAATCTTTCACCATAATTTCTAATCCATAATCCATCACCACCACAACTAGAATCTATAGGAGCTATTCCTAATGCCTTTAAAAGAGTTGGGACTGTTACTCCATTTTGTGCTGCTAATGATTCAAAATTACAATTGCTATATCTATAATAATCATTGACATCTCCACCAGTATACATTTTGTTTACTATAGTAGTATTTAATATAGGATCTCCCCCAACATCATTACTATCTTGTATAGAGCTACCGGCAGTAGTGTTATCTATTTTTAAAGTTGCAGTTGTTCCAGGAGCAACTAATGAACCATCTTGCAAAATTGCCTTCCATAAAGTGCTTGAATCACTATGATCTGAATTTAAAATAGCTGCGTTATTATCTGGAATAACTTGAATCTCTCCATTTTTTAATCTTAGTCCAGATGTCCACTCCCATACATTTCCGTTAAGATCATAAATACCATCTGGAGTTCCATCATGCGACCAACTACATGGCCCTGAGCCTGTAGCCGTCCTTCCAGTATGATGATATCCTGAACTATCTTGTTTGTTAGACTTATTATTCCAATTATAGTTCAATATCCAATCATATTTTTCTACACCTTTTTCATATTGTGCGTCTACATCACAGCCAGCATAGTTATTACCTCTTGGCATTTTTCCATTCTTCTTACACCATAAAGCTATAGCTGCATATTCTGCATTAGACATAAGATGCCATCCTTGTCCTTTTGCATAACAGTAATTTAGTGCCTGATCAAAGTTAATCCATGCAGCTGGATCTTGTCCTGGTAAAGAATAAGCTTTATTATCCTGCACAATATTTTGATACTTTGAAATATATATATAAGGTTTTTCAACTCCATTAACAATAAAAGCAGGATGTACTGTATGCGGAGCGCCAGTTATAACATCATCAAGATAGAATTTGGGTATTACAACCATAATTGATGGATTGCCTTGATCATCATAAAGAACTGTATTTTTTCCTCCTGTTGCTGCCTCAACTGCTGATCTATAAGTGTCTTTTATACTATAAATAAATGCCATATTAGAATGCACCTCCTGCTAAAGCTGTATAATTTACTGGTAAAGTCCATAAAACAAGAGTAACATCATCCATATTTAATGGTTCTGCTACTCTATCATATATTTCATTTTCTTTATCATCTTTAGTGCCTGTATCTACCATATTATATTTTCTTGGTGGAATTATAATATTAGCAGCATACCATTTTCCTAAACCTGTAGTAAGTTGCATATTGTTATCAATACATACATCAATAACATTTTCAAAATCCTTTTGATATCTTGCAACATTAACACTTATAGTTTCATCAAAAACTATTGTAGATTTATTAACAGCATAATTAATTTTTTGACCTTCATTTTTCTCTTCTATGTTCATAGTATCCCTCCTATTTTATATCTGGATTTAATAGAGTCCATCTTATTTTAATATTATCAGCACTTCCAGTAATTTTAATTTTGAATCCATTAGCTTGCTTATCATATATTATTATTTCTCCAACAGCCATTACATTACTTGATAATTCAACTGTTGCATTGACATCATAGTCTCCTGCATCTAACATTGGAAATCCTGGTATATTAACTAATACATATGGCTCTGTATTTCTTATTGTATTAATTGCTTCTATCCTTCTCACATCAGTTAATGTTACCGAAGCAAGATCCATTCCAGTATCATTTGCAGGCACAGTTATTTTATATAGAGTAAGCTTTCCATCTGGAACAGTAGCCGCTAAGTAACTTCTATATCTGCCTTGAGTATTATCATAATCAATATATAAATAATAGACATCCGTTATCGAATCTGTATTCATAGGTACCATTGCTATCATTTGCTCATCAGATATTCCTACATATTTACCATCAACAGATACTTTTGATACATTGCCTGCAACATAAGTTCCTGTCAAACTGATTTGAAGATATCTACTATTAGACATTTTACTAACTATACATCCAGTAATTACATACTTATTGTATAAATAGACTAAACCTTGTTGTAATCTTTGTTTTTGCCATTTTTCTAGTTCTTTATTTATAGCTCCAACTTTTTGAAGTGTCTCTGCAACTATAAATCCAATAACATTATCCGCAAGATCGATACCATCCTCCATTCTATTCATATTTTTCTGAGATAGTGGCGTTCCTTTTTGTATTAAATTGCCGTTTTGGTCTTTAACTTCATCAATCCACTTAAGTTTTTCATAACTCATCTATCACACCTCCTGTAGTTGAATTTCAAATAAAACTAAAAGACCTCTATCATCCTTAGAAAGATTTTCACTTCTCTCTAAAAAGTTTTTTCCATCAACTGAAATAAGTCTATACTTAGTTATTTGTCCAATTGCATCTTCATCCACATATGCATAAATTTTTATTGAGTTTCCTGAAAGCTCGGTTCTATCTATAGGAACATCAATAGTAGTTCCAGCTGCTAAAGCTATCTGAGCTTTCAAAAGATTACTCTTTATTAATCTATACAGCAGATTAATTCCATCAGTTGTAATCAACTTAAACCATCTCCTTTACAATATATTTCTTCACTGGTTACAGGTAATTTAGTTAAATATAAACTTCCTGAGGCACTTATTAATTCTTCATTCTGATCATATAACGCTGTATTTATTAAATTTTCACTACAACATTTTAATGTTGAATAGTTATTAGTAACACTGTCCTTAACTGTTTCTTGATAACTCTTTCCGATAGTTTGATCATACGTATAAAGTTTGCTTGAAAAATAAGAATTCCCCTTAATTTGAATCTCTTCAATGAAACTTTTTCCGTAACCTGTAATGAAAGTATTTTCAGAGCAATTAAAAAACAGCTCTGAAAAATAGCTGTTTAACTTATCATATATCTTCTCTATATAGCTTTTTCCCATACCAATAGAAAAAGTACTCTCTGAAGCAACAATTAGTTTGCTCGAATTATATGTTTTAAGTATTTCTTTGAGTATCTCATCATAAGATCTACCTAAAGTAGTTACAATTTTATTTCCTGAAACATCAATTGTGCCACAAGGTGTAAGTATTTCACTAAAATAACGATTAAAAAGTACCCTAATACTCAATATAGTAAAATAGTCCAATACAAGTTCATAACTTAAATGTGCTGGTTTTCTTAAATCTATCTGATCAAATATAAAATTAACTATGTTTCCAAATTCCTCACTAGATTTTAGTATTACTTGAAAAAGATAGCTACTTTTAAACTCTATTTCAGCATCATAGATTATAGCCTTAAGTGGTGAAGATAATGGTTTTAACGAAGCTAATTTTGCATTAATCCTTTTTCTTCTTTCCTCAATAGGATATAAACTTGTTTTTATTCCTGCCTGCTTATCCCAATAATCGAGCATCCATGTAGCAGTATCTACATAAAGCTGATTTATACAATCATCATAAAATGTATCAATCTTATTAAACTGGGATTCTCCTAGACCTACTAAAGCCTTAAAATTCGTAGTATTCTTTAAGTAATTTGGTAAAAAATCAAGCATTGAATTATTCAACCATATCACCTACAATCGCTAATGAAGTAACTGGTACTGCGACATTTTTATTTTGACCATTAATAAACAAATTTGAGTAATCATCAACACCATCAGTACTAAATATTATATTGCCTATATAGTTATATCTTATATCGACATATCCTGTCTTTAAATCTTCAAGTGTCAATGTTTTGTAATACTCATTAATGTTTTTTCTTATATTAGCTTTTACTTCATCTTTTATATAGCCAGTTCTAATTGTAAGTGCATAAGATAAATTGGTCTTATACATATCTACCGTAGTCACTGTTACTTCTGCACCAACTGGAGCCATTCCTTCACCCATTCTATGCACTGGATCAATATACTTTTGAGCCTTTGCTATTAGTTCATCAGAAGCAGGATCTGTATTAGTATCGGTTACAACTACTTTTACCGTTCCAGTACCAATGCCTTTCCATTCAGGAATGCATAATACTTTTCCAACTCCTGAAACTTCCTTTGCCCACTTAATGTAATGATTTTTATTTCCACTACCTGCTGGATTTTGAATATCATATAGCAGTCTCGCTTTTACTTCATCATCACTTTCTCTTTCGTTGCCTCCAAATAAGCCTAATTCATCAACTTTAATCCACTCAACTTCACTAATTGCTACACCTGAATAGGTAAGTCCTGTGAAAGGTACTAGATTCCCGTTTTTTCCTATGCTATTACATTTTACTGGCACCTTGATGCTTGTACTTCCAGCAGTAATATCTGTATCCTTGGTAACTACTAACTGAATAGTACCATCTAATGTTTTAAATACAGTGTCTTTAAAAACAACAGCATTAAGAATATATGCACTATTTTTACCAAGAATAATGCTACCTACTGCTTTGCTTCCTTCATATCTTTCAGGAAGTCCTCTTTCTTTTAATCTTTTATCAAGCTCTTTGTCTACAGAATCTTCAATAAAATATTGTCTAACTATATCTGCAGCTCTGTATTCAGCAATTTGAACTTGATGTGCTGCCGTCTCAACAATAGAATAAATTACAGGGCTTGAATTAAAATCAGTTATATCAATTCCTTTAGTTCTCAATTCATTAAGCATTTCAAGAATAATTTCATCCAAAGTTCTAACCAATTTCCTCACCCCAATCTAAAGAATCTTCAATTCCATATTCAGAAAGATAATACTTTATATAAAAATTCACAGTTCTTTTTTCATTTTCAAATGAAGAATCGATACTCTTTACAATAACGGTATCATCTTGTTCAATACATTCTTTTACATAAGACATTGCTTTTTTAAGCCATAATTCTGTTATATTATCAGATATCATCGAATATAAATCATTCCCATAGTCAGGATGAAACATATTTGAGCCCTTCCTAGTTTTAAGCCTCAATACTATAGACTGCCTTTTTGATTCAACTTGAGTGACTAAAACAATATCACCTGAATAATTTAATTTTAAATCTTTAGCAAATAATAAATCTATACTCATAATACTTACTCCTCAATCCATGAAGTTACAACACCATTTGAGGTGTCACCATTAATAAAAGTAACAACCACTTGACTTTTTACACTTATACCTTGTTTATGAGATAGATCTGCAGCACCATTTATATTTCCTAATGAGTCACTTTCTATATTTATGTCGTATTGATCAGTCTCATCACATATAGGAATATTTCTTGCTATCTTTATATATCCAGTTTCAATTTTAAATAAGGGCAAATATACCTTTGCAGTTCTGTCAGAAGTTGAAAGACTAGTAATAATACCGAACTGTGGAAAGTTTTCATTTTTCATAAGACCTCACCCCTTTAGTACTTCTTACCGTTGTTTTCATAGATATCACTTCTATATTGTTGAGCATCATCTGGTCTAACATTTGTAATATCAAAAGTATTGATATAGCCTTCATTTTTACTAAGCTGATGCACAACCTTATTCAAATAGTATGATCCACTGAATCTACCACAATTAACAGTATTTACGATACCTTCAGCATACAAGTTTGGATTTCCAGGATACCTAGTTCCATTCCCTGTAACAACCTGTCTTGAATATTCTTTAAGCAATTTATCTGCATATCCTTTAGCTATTCCATCAGTTGTAGCCTTTGCAACATACTCTATTCTTTCCTTTGTTTGCCCCATTTGACTTATTAAAAAATCATTTTGACTTGATGCTTCAATAAGCTGTTTTCTTTTATGAATCCAATGTCTAACAGTTACTTTATTTATTACATCAATAGATGAATCATCAAATTCTATTTTACAATTTGATTTTAAACCTTGTGTATAAACAAAGGTGTCTATAGCACTCTCATTAGCATTTCTTTCACCAAAATATAACTCTTTATCTTTTGTAACATAACAAACAAATCCTTCCTCATCAGCCAGCCCCTGAAGAACTTCCCATTCTTTTTTATTAATCCACATATCTCTATCAACTTTATTGTCTGTGGCTGTAACTATAGGTTTCAACCCATATTTTTGTGCTAACAGGTTTGCAATATCACTACTGCTTGCATCATTGTAAGAAACACTATATTCTGTATCAATCATGGTTTCAGAATAATCTCTTCCAATTATTCTCACAGTTTTTGACGAATCGAAGTTAGGTTTAACACCATCTATCTTCCCTGTAAATATATGATTAAGCTGGCTCTTATCCCATTCATGTATATTTTTTACATAACCTAAGTATATTCTAACCTCCTGATTTTTTCTAAGCCAATCAGAAAGCATTAAGCTATTATTAAGAGTACATTCAAAGCTATCTGCTGCTAAATATACAGTATTTTCAACAGATAAACTTAAAAAATCATTCCATTTTATATCTGCACCATCAACTTCAATAATTGCTCTTGGCTCCAAAAATATCACCCTTTCGGAATTTTTACTTCATATCCATCTGGAATTGTGCGTGGATTTGAAATACCACTAGCATCTGCAATCTTTGGCCATGAATTACCATCACCGTAATATTGTACTGCCAACCCCCACAGTGTATCTCCTGATTTCATAGTATAGGTGTAATAATCAGGTTCTGGTGGAACTATAGGATTAGCAACAGCTGCTGCTACCACTTGTACAACACTTTCTATAACATTCGTTACAACACTTGCTACAAAAGGTGCTGGCTCATTTTGAATTTCAATAAGAGTAATTGAATACCTTATATAATTTTTTCTTATATAACTATAATTGAATTCTCTTATTCTAGTTGTCTTATTAATCATTCCAGCAATCAGCTTCAAATCAGAAGCTGATTCTTTTAATTTCAAAAGTGCTTTACAGTCCCTTTCAGCTGAATTTCCTCGCAATACACCACTCCATGCATATGTATGTTCATCCTCACCCATATCCTGATAAATAGGTGGTGCACCAGGGACATCAAGTTTTGCCATAACTCTAGGCCCTGTAAAATCAATCTGCTTTTCAGGGCCTAATGCAAAAGTAAATTTACCAAGCATAACTTTCATAGATTATCACTCCTAACTGAACCTTGGATCTCTTGACCTTGTATACTTATCATCGCTACTAGATACTTCTGAAGCTGCAAGTCTTGGGTCTGTACTATTTATGTTATAGGTTATATTCCTATTATCACTATAACTACTGCTATTAGAATTATTAATAGTATCTTCACTATTTCCACCAGTTATCAATCCTTCAATTTTTCCACCAAGCCATTTAGCTCCACCTATTATTCCTTTTACTATAGGATTATCTAAAAGTTTTTGTACATATCCCCATAATGTGTTAAGTTCATTGCTTATCCAGCTTATAGCTGAATTCCATGTGTTTTTAATTCCATCTACTACTCCACCTATAAAAGAGCCAACAACTGAAAATATCTCCTGAGCTTTATCTCTAAATCCTAAAAAATTTGTGTTCCATGCTACTACAGCTGCAACTACAATTGCTGTAACAGCTGCTATTAGTATTCCAATAGGCCCTAATCCAATAATCCAAGCTAATGCCATTTGACCACCAGCAATTAAAGCCTTAGCTCCTGTAGCTAAAAACTGAACTCCTACAGATAAAATAGTTTTTATAGCATTAAGTGCTGCAGATCCTGCTGCCTTTAACCAAACTCCTGCCATCTGCACTCCTGAAATTCCTGCTTTTACACCAGTTTTTAAGAATTCTAAACCAACGTTCCCAACAACTTTAATCACTTTTAATGCATTTGCACCTCCAGCTTTTACCCATACAGCTGCCATTTTAGCACCTGAAACCGTAGCCTTTATTCCAGCTTGTGCAAATTCCACACCAATTCTAGCAATATTTTTGACTACATTTAGCGAGGCTGAACCCATAGTTTTAAATACACTTCCAACCTTACTTCCTAAAGACATAATTCCTTTTGTCACTCCATCTAACTTAGTTCCAAAAGTAAAAGCTCTAAAGAATGATGATATCTTTCCACCTCCCATTGCCTTGGTCAAGAAAGAAAAAGATTCCCCAAAGCCTTTAAAATATCTCGCCGTCTTTAAAATTGCTGTACCTCCATTTGCAAAAACTCCAAGTAAGTTACCAAATAAAAGTTTTGTGGCTCCCATACCAAGATTAAACATTGCAAGATAACCGACAATCTGTAATATGGCTGTAGCAACCTTTGGATTTGCAGCAGTCCATGCAGTAAGTTTATTTATGACATCTATAATATTATTGCCAATACCTTTTAATGAGTTCATTAAAGGTGTACTTGCTGAAGTAAGTAGTGTTTCTAAACTTCCTTTTATAGATTCTGCAATACCTGAAAAAGTTTGCTGCATTTCCTGAACCTGTGATTCGATAGCTTTAGCCTTATTTGCCTTTTCTGTCATATCTTCAAATGATCCTTTTCCTGATACCGTTAATCCAACAGCCGCTCTCATACCTTGTATACCAAAGGCTTTCTTCATATTGCTAATTACTTCATTTGCCTTTTTTCCTCCAAACTGCTTTTGCAATTCTTCATCTGATAGCATATTTCCATTTGCATCAAACATTTGTTTAGGATCAATATGTGCATTATATAAAGTCTGTCTTATCTTTGTTACAAGATCCTGGGCACTTCTTAAATGTCCAGTTTCATCAAACATACTACTTTCTCCACCAACAATTTTAGTTTTTCCTGTTTTTGTTTTTGTTACTGTAGCACCTTCTAATAGACCTAAACTATTCAAAGCTTTTTCTGCTTCTGGAGATACTGCATCAAGTCTCAAAAGTAAATCATTTAAAAAAGTACCTGAAGCATCACCAAGCCCCATATTGTGCAATGTACCTAAAAGCAAAGTCGTATCTTTTACGTTTAGTCCTAGCATATGGGCAGTTTGTCCTGTTTGTTGCATATCATGCATAATATTTTGAACTCCAGCACTTGATGCATTAGCAGCTCTATTAATATCATCTGCTGTTTGCATCAATTGACTACCTTGCAACTGAAACATATTTGTTACCTGTGAAATTGCATCACCAGCACTATCACAAGATATTTCTGCTGTCTGTGCAAGATATACAGCTGCCTTAGCACCACCTTCAAGAACATCTTTATAATCCATACCATTTTTTATCAATGTTAATTCAGCCTTAGCTGCATCTGTATTTGAAAAAACTGTATCAGCACCAAGCTTTAATGCTAAATCTGATAGATTTTTCATTTGCTCTGCTTGTAACTCTAGTGGCACATTCGCATCATAGTTTGCAAGTTCTACTTGTTTCATTACTTTTTCAAATTTAGCAGCACTATCTACAGCTTCCTTTACTGCACCCAGTTCAACAGTTCCTGTAATTATCTGATTTTTACCATCACTTTTTAACTTCTCACTTTCAGTTTTCAATTTTTTCATATTTTCCAATTGAGTATTAAAAAACTTATCGTCCCATTTTCCTGTAGGAGAAGTATTCCCTAATCTATTAAAACTTTCCTGAACCTCTCTAACTTGACTAACAGCCGAAGTTAATGCAGGCCCCATATTATTAACAGCAGATAAAATCAGTGCAACTGAAAGAGAACTTTCCATAAAAATATTTCACCTCCTTTGAATTAATTTCTTTAAAATTGGTGTATAATGACATTGAGGTGATATTAATGAAATATTTAGAATTATTCTTTAAAATATTGCTTGGTCTTCTCAAACTTCTTATTGTATTATCCTTCATCGCTATAACTTTTGGTATAAGTTATGGTTTAGGGTGGATTGTAGGTTCATTATCAGGAATAAACATAACCTTATGTAGGGTTATATCATTTATATTGATCACAATTTCAGTGTTAAGCACAATGAATAATCCTCAAGTTTATCATAATAACTTTGGTAAATTCTTTATACTTGGATACTTATTACGTAATAATTCTCATAAAAAGGAATAAGCAAAGGAGCTGTACGTTAAGAGTCAGCTCCTTCATTTTTCTTATCTACCCACCATTGAACCGAATAAAATACTGCATTCCTTTCTAAGTCAGTCATTTTTAGCCATTCGCTGTAAGCGATGCCTGTAAATTCTGCACATTGCACCCATCTGAGCAAGTCACATTGTTTAGCAAAAAAGCTACTGCATCATCTGCTTTCTTTTCCATCTCCTTACTATTTCCAAAGAGTTTATTACAAATAAGTGTATAAAAATTAACATCAGTATCAAGCCAATTATTAAATAACTCTTTATAATTTCCATCAGTAGAGTTTCCATCAATTTCTGTTATGCATTTAGCTTTTACATAACTGTCAATTATAAGTGCACTTGACACAATAGACTCCTCATCTATTTTCATCATTTGGATAATATTCATCCTGTCACTTCCGATTGGTGCTCTAAATTTAATTTTCTTTCCTGATGGCAATTCTAATGGCCCATAAATTTGATTTTCCATAATATTAAACCTCCTCTAATCCTTCCGCTTTAAAACTAAAATCATTTTTTACAACATCTTTACCTTTTGACATACTGACTGAAAGTTCTGGAATAACAACATTTAATAATTTATACTTACCAACAAGTCCTAGATTAGGAGCGTTTATATTGGCTGTAATCGTAAATCTTGGACTTGCTGGAATGCTTCCACCACGTTTTAATGTAGCCGTACCAAAGCAAGATTTTACAATACCAAGGTTTATCATTCCTCGTTTAAGCTTTCCTTCAATTTTTATTTCTCCATCAAGTATAGCTGCAATTCTTTCACCAAGCTCCAAATATTCTTCAGTACCATTTTTAATAGAGAATTCCAATTCTTGAAATTCTCCAGCAAGTTCTGGCCCCGATGAACCAGTTACAAGTGTTGAAACATTAAATCCTTGAATAGGTCTATCCGCCATTAACTATTCCTCCTTTTTATGCTGTTTATTTTCTACCTTTTCTGTTGTATCTTGTTCATTGATAATAATTCCAATAGGGCAAGCCTTAGCACAAACTCCGCATTGGATACATTCATCCTTATTTATTACTGCTTTTTTATCAAATTTAATAGCATTGGTAGGGCATACGTTCTTGCATGCACCACAGTTTGGACAATTATCTTTAACTACAAACATATATTTTCACCTCTAATCACCTAAATATCTTTCAATATGATGATCTACATAATCAGCTGCAAATACTGGTCTAACCTTAATTTTAGTTTTAAGCATTCTAGCAGCCATTGTTTCTGGAGTATTTATAGTATCATCACAAACAGTTGCCTTAAAGTCATAGATTTTCTCATCATCTTTTCTTATTTGAAGAGCTGCATCAATTTGTTCTGCAACTGCCTGCATTATTTTTTTAGTTATATTTTTAGACTTAACCCACCTTGTAGATTGATATATCTCCATTTCAATTTCATCAAATTCTCGCCTTATGTTTGTTTGATTTGAACTTGAATCAGAAGAAAGAGTAACACCATTCATAATTCTAAAACCTGAATCCGGAAGAATTGGAGATATTCTAGCTTTTGTTAAGGTCTTCACATCACCGCCACTTAATTCTATTTCTTGAGATACTATCCCATTTACAACTTTATTTGATGGTGATTCATGAGCTCCTCCAGTTGCAAGGACTCCAGCATAAAAACCATCTGGTGCAATGAATTGTCCAGGTATATCCGTAAATTCATTCCAAGGGTAAGTTAAAATCCCTCTTGCTGTATCCAAATTAGCTGTAAGCTCACAAACTTTATCTACATCAAGTCCTTTAGTTGGGTTTAATACGGATATTCTTAATCCATCTCTAACTATTGCATTCATGCAGTGCGTAACTAAAGCATTTCTTATAATATCTGAAGATTGTTGAGCACATAAAATTATGTTTGCATTTACTGTCTCCATTAATTTGAGACCTGTTCTTTTTCCGTTTACAATTGAACCAATATAATCTGCATCGGTAGTGCTGGCACCATCATTTCCAGATGTTAAAGGTACTGCTGAAATATTTTTAGGAATCGCAGCAGCTCCTGAAACTAATGAAATAATTACGTAATCTGAACTTACAGTTCCTATATTACTTAAAGTAAGATTATCAAAGGTTTCTGTCTTTCCTCCGTATATTACAATAAGTTTAAATGTATTATTTGCAGTTCCATTTGCAACTGCAACAAGAATATCATTTCCCCAGGTTCCTTCATTTGCTGCTGTAACTATAATAGAATCTTTGTCGCTGCTATCTTTTAAAGTAATTGATGCAGCCTTAACAGTAGAGCCTCCAATTCTTATAACTACAAAATTCTTAGCACCTTGAGCCATAGCTGGTAATATTGATTTACAGCCAGTTAGTCCTGCTTTATCATTACCAAATGTTTTTACAAGACTATCAAGTGAAGTTATAGTTTTCTTTTCATTTAATGGGCCTTTTTCAAAAGTACCAACCACACCAATAACATCAGAAGTTACAAGCGTTACTGATGGGGTACTCTCATCTTCGATTACCTCAATACGTGGTTCAATATAATCAACTGACAATAAAATCACATCCCTTCTAAATCTATTTCAATTTCATCACAATTAAAGTTTATATCATCTGCATTCTCTTCTCTTTCAGAATAGAATGTAACTCGATATTCTATCATAGCAGCATGCCAAATTAAAGTATCAGAACTATCAGCATAAATAAACTCAACTTCTTTGATTTCTCCTGAAGAAATCGCACCTGAAAGAGTGACATCCTTATTGAGTATATTTCTCATAAGGTCTGATAGTTCCCTTATTTTCTTTTCGCCTTCTTCAGGATCTGCTTCCTGAGTATAGACATAAATTACTATAAATGCCTCCGCCTCATCAGTTTTATTATCATAAACTTCATATTTCACCTTTTGGCAGCCAACACTTATATTTGTTCCAATATCCGGTAGAATACCATTTATTTTTCTATAATTGCACACTTCGCTTAATCTTGTATCTGATTTAAAAGTATCAATTATTTTATCAAGAACATCACTTACTACCATTCTCTAAACTCTCCTTATAATAATCTTTTACAGCGGAGACAATCTGCCTATTTTCTTTATCCGTGATTACAAGATAAGGTCTTGCTGGCATAGTAACACTTTTTACTTTTATCACTTTACCACCACCAACTGGTATACATAAGCAACCACCATTCTTAGGCTTTATTACTCCACCGAATTGATGAATCCTAGCATAAATAAGGCTAGAACCTACTGCAACAGAATCATTATTTGCTACAAAAGTGATACTCTGTTTTAATCTACCCGAATTTTGAAGAATTTTATTTGATGAAGCGTTATCAAATATAGAAGTTTTATTTTTCCCTAGAGCCTTGGAACTTCGTTTATTTTCTCCAAATAACGAGTTATACATAAGCTGCTTTCCTCTTTTTGTACTTGTGAAATTATCATAGGCTCTATTACCGTAGGCTTCATTTGTAAAATCTTTTCTTTGCTGCCATTTGTCTGGCCTACCTTCCACCTCAAAGTTTTCAGTTACACCGCCAACCATTATCTGACCTATTTGTCTAAAAACAGGTCTTAAGTTTTGCCCCCTTGAAGCCATATTACTTAGCACATTAATTACTGGATTTAGCCCTTTAGTTTCAATCTTAACTTCAATTTGTTTTACCATTTTGTGAGAGCCTCCTCCATGTCACTTCTTTTTCTTGTTTTTTTCATGCACGGTGTTTGAATGTTTTCAGGTCTGTTAATTGTAATAACTCCTTGATATCTATCAAGTAAGCCATTCATGACAATGTTTTTAAGATCTGACTCAGCTCTTTTAAAATACACATCAGCAAGGGGCGTTTGTTCTTTGCTTCTTGCTAAGTCTGCATAATATTTATCAATAATAAAAGAAGCTGCAAAGTCAGAAGCAACGCTTATAATAAGCGGTGGAGTAGGGGATGGCAGCGGCAAGATATATCTTGTAGCTAGCACTGCATCAATTCTTGCCTCTGCCTTAACAATAAACTTTTGAACTTCTTCTGGGCTTATTTGGTTTGTCCCAATTTTATTACAAAGACTTCTTACATCATCCTCCGTAATATACATATTCATCACCCTTAGCCAACATTTGCAGATACTACCCAGTTAGGATGATAAAGTCTTGGAAGTCCATATATACCAACTGTAATATCTACAAAAGGATTCTTTGATTGTTCTGACTTATCATCAACAATAGAAAACTTTCCTGGTTGTGGTTTGTCAAGTCCACCATTGTGAAGGCTTATTGTAGTACCAAAATCCATCATATCTTCGCCTGATTGTCCTTGCCCTACAAGTAAGAATTTCTTGTCAGGTATAAATGAGTTAAATTCTCCTTTCACATCTACATACCCTTCATCATAAATAACAAAGTCAATTTCAGGATAGAAAAGTTTCATAGCTTGTGAAATATTAGTTGCTGATAAAAATGATGAATAATTTGTGTTTTTTAAAAGTTCTTTTATTCCTTCATTAGCTGCTAAGTATCCAGCCACTTTATAATTAAAATAGGCTTTAGTTGCTTTTGCTCCTGTA
Organism: Clostridium chromiireducens; assembly: GCF_003575225.1. NCBI lineage: Bacteria > Bacillati > Bacillota > Clostridia > Eubacteriales > Clostridiaceae > Clostridium > Clostridium chromiireducens. The sequence goes on from NZ_QXDJ01000003.1 coordinate 605,255, forward strand.
CCTCTAAATAGTAAAATATAATCATTTAAATCCTGAAGAATATCTGCAGTTGGATCACTCCACTTTTTCGTTGGTACTGGCATATTTTTATTTGGTATATCATATGCCGCAGTATATTTAACACCATTTTCGTTAATTTCAACCTTACCATTAACAAGTGGCTGCCATGTAAGCCATTCAATTCTTGTCTCAAGCCTATCATCAAGCTGCATTGATTTTTCAATAACTAACATTCTTCCAGCTCTTTCATTGTAACTTCCAGCTGCTCTTGCATATAAAAGTTCTTTTTCATCAACTCTCTTGGTTTCTTTCCAATAACCAGTTCCAACTTTCTTAGTTTTCATCCCAGAAAGCTTTGTAAGTTTTGGATCTGCACCAAGATTATGAGCAGGAGTCATACCTGCTGAAGCTTCGATAACATCAAACTCAATTTCTGCTGAGTAAACCTCTCTTATAGGACAAAAGCTCCTCCCTATAAATCTTGTAGGGTCGATAGCTCTATTTCTAACAACATGTGTAATTTCCTTAGTACTAGGAAACATCATAGGCATAATTCATCATCCTTTCTTTATACAATCAATATATTATTTACGACTCTTGCATTTAAATCTTTTATAGATAAACTATCAATTCCAGTAACAATATCTGTATCAAAAATTCCTTCAATATAGACATTTGCTTGAATCTCACTACCATCATCACTAATAGGTTCTGCTAAAACTCCAACAGCCTTTTCAGATCCATCTTTAACAAATAAAAAAGACCCTGTTGCATGTGCAGCAGTAAGCCCTGTAGTTACTGTAACAGTTTTTGTAGCGGTATTTATATCAGTTACAGCTCCAAGGTTTTCAAGGGCTGAACCATCAACTTTCATGATATAAACGGAATCACCTTTATTTACTGGTATGCTATCAAGTACGAGTTGTGTAGCACTAGCTGCTGCATCTGCTGTTAAAGCAGCTCTTCTTACTCTTTCTCCATACCCATCACTTTTTATTCCTACAATAGCTCCACACTCAATGTCACCACAATTTTGAAAAGTTAGTGGAATCTTAACGCATTCCCTTGCAATATAGCGAGGGTCGTTGTCAACATAAATAACTTCGCTCATTTAGTTCTCCTCCTTCAAATTAAAGAATATATTTTCCATCTTCAGTTATTTTACCGCCAAGAGCTTTTATATCTTCATCTGCAAGTTTTTTATAATCATCTTCTTCACCAGATTTTTGTGAATGTTGAGAACCAAACTGATCATACTTAACTCTTGAAGCTTCTGGAAGACTTGAAAGCATTTCATACACCATATCAGAAAGTTTCTTTTCAGTGTTATCTGCAAGTTTTATAGTGTTTGAAGTTGGCATTGCAAGAAGTATTTCCTTAGCTTTATCACATAAAACTGGAGGTATACCCTTAATCTTAAGCTCTGATAGCTTCATTTCTACTTCTTTTTCTTCATTATTCTTTTTTATTACTTCATTGTCACTTAACAAATTGGTGTTTGTTTTTTCAATATCAGCAAGTTTCTGCTTCATAGTTTCAAATTCTGCTAAAAACTTAGCATTTACATCTTCATTCTTTGGAGGTTCTCCCTCCTTATTAGGTTCAGTATGTGGCTCATCTGAAAGTTTCATTTTAGTAGTCATTGCAGTAAAAAACTCTGATAACTTTTTTAAAAATTCATCCATTTTATTTTCCTCTCTTTCTTCAAAATCAAGATAAAATTCATTATTGTTTATATCTGATAACACTACATTTTCAGGAAGGTGTGTTAAAAAAGGTTCATTCGTTAAGGCTATAGCAGAAAGCACAGTCCCAACATTTTTTCCTGTTGTTTTTTCATGATAGTTGTCATCATACTCTGCCGAAGCAAATCTGTATTTTTTAGATTTTATTAAATTCTCTACATTTTCATCACAAGGTTCACATAAAGCATAAAGTACATTTCCTTCCTGAACTATATCCTTTATCCATGCTTTAGCTTCAGCATCTCCAAAAGTAGTAGCTGCACTTTTATCATGACCAATCCTTATAAAAGGAGGTCTACCAAGCACATTCCCTTTAAAGTTATCTGCAAACTGTTTAAGTTTACTTGGAGTACCTTTTATAGTTCCATACTTTGGATGTTTCCATTCCCCAAGTCTAAAAAAAGGAATCTTTAAAAGTCCCATTTACCCTTCACCTCCTTTACCATATAATAATTTATATAATAAGCAATTTTTTCATCAAATTATGATTTTAAAATTACTTAGCGTATGGACAAGCATTTTTATACCGTTATAACGCGTCATAACGCACTTTTAAGCAAAAATATATTTAATTAGGTATATTTCTTCGAGTTAATACAAAAAATCCTTAAAAAGGCTCTTATGCGATTACTTTTAAAAATTAATTATGCAACTCTCCAACCAGGTGGTAATGGAGCAGCCATAGACCAATCCATTTGCTTCTCAGAAGGCTTTTCGAAGTAAGGTTTTAAAATACTTCTACATCTTCCATGTAGTGGAGGAGTATTCATTGCAAGTTCTGCTGAATCAGTTCTCATAATAAGTCCATGCCTTGATCTGCATTGTTCGCTTGTTCTTCCATCCATTACAGCTGAAAACTGTATATATTCCACTCCATCATCATAAAACGAAGTAATTCTTCCCTTATTATAATAATAGGTACTTTCTGTAATACTAATAAGTTCAGCTCTATCCATTGAAGATTCAATTGTACTTGCTATTTGCTTTTCAACTTCAAGTTCACCTGCACCCTTAATCTTTTCTCTCATAATATTTTTAACAGCTTCAATAACATCATCTGTTACATTACCTGAAAGCACTAGTTGTCTTCTTTTTATAGCTTCGATAGCTTTTTCAGGATATAGCCAAAAATTTATACTCATTTCACCTGGAAGTGGTTCAGCTAGTTTTAGTGGCTCAAGCTTTTTAAAATCTTTAACAGGTCTACCAGCCGCTATAACTTCATATTTTGCATGAAGCCTTCCCATATTGAAACAATTAAAGCCATGCTGTTCAAATATTCTAGCGAAAGTTTTAGCATAGCTTTTTTTAATTTTATTAAATTCATCTTCCATAGCTGCAACACTTAAAGGCTTATACTTTGATGCAAACTTCATAAGCTTATTTATATTTTTGCCATATTCTTTGAGAAATCGTATATCTTCATTGTCTAATTCTTTTTTGAATTTACTATCCAACTCATTCATTTGTATCACCTATATTACCTTTATACCTTTTGTAATCATTAAGTGCATTGTTCATGGCTTCAATATCTGCTGCAGTATCTTTCTTTATTTCTTTTGGTGGCATATCAAGAGACGATCTCATATAATCAAGATCAGCCTGATCCTCTGCATCTAGCGTTCCGATATCCACTGCATCCTTAAATATCTTCATTAATGTTTCTTTATTATCATCAGATATTTTTTTCTGAGGAAACTTTCCATAGTTGTCCTGTGGCCCAAAATTAAATTCAATAAGCCTTCGTATAAGCTGTTCAATCAAAACCTCTGTTAGATCCTGATAAATACTATCCAGAATCGTATCAAATGTTTGAAAGTGTTTTTCTCCTAATGAATAAGACCCTGATGAACCTTCATCAGAAATAAGTGACGGAATCAGAAGTCCTCTATAAATCATTTTATTTATATAAGTAAGTGCAGAAATAAAAGCTTCTCCAACTCCTGTCCCCCCATTAGTAAGTGTTTTAACATCAGCTTTGTTTTCTCCAGAATTAGTCATTGCAATAGCTTCTTGGCTTTGTAAATCTGCCAAAATTCTAAGCACATAATCAAGCTGCTGAACCTTTTCACCTGGTTTATCAGGATCATTTATTTGCCCTTCAGGTACCATTGCAACTACAAGTGGAGTTCCAAACTTATCAAGAGCTCTTGCCATCATCTTAAGAATTGGGTCTTTAAGAAGCCAATTTTTATATACTCTTCTAAATGCACTTTTACCATACAAATTCCCAAACCTTGAGTTATAAGTATAAATTATGCACTTATTTGTTGGTATATCAACATGAGACCCTGTAATTAAATACTGCTTAACTCCCATATCAAGAAGTCTTCCTTTATCATCAACATTAAAATAAAGACCAAAGGGATGATATGTACTTAAGCTGTCTAATACAGTTTTTCCGCTTTCCATAGCATAATTAATTTCAGTAATAGAAAAGCCTGCCCATATTGCAGAAAGTATCTCCTCACAAGCAAGATAAATACTTCCCTTCATCCTTTCAAATTGATTATTTATAAAATCTTTTATCTCAGGATTTTCATGATCATATTCTCCAAGTTTAATAAGTACTCCCAAAGTTAAAAATTCTAATCCTTGGGATACAGTTTCATCACTATCAAGCATTTTTTCATAATCTATAATTTTAAGAGCATCTGGATTAACAATAGCATTATCAAAAATTTTAAAAGTAGTATTAAGTTGAGAACCTATCTGTCCCATAATTCTAATATCATCCAACGACAATCCCTCCTAAAACCTATCAAATATTTCTTTAAGTTTGCTCATAACCTTGCCACCTTTAAAATTCTCATCAAAATAATATTTTTTATATTCCTTACTTCCAAGAATTGCAGATGCAACTTCATCATAGTTAGCAGCATGAGCAAAGTGATCAGCCTTAGCTCCTTCAAGATATGTGTAAAACTGATTACCTTTTTTATCAAATTGTTTAACCTTACATGGAGCCATTACCTGTTCAATATATCCATCCCTGCCATCATCTCTTATATCTCTTGGAAGAATTATTTCTCTGCTTCTAAATCTATCAAAAGTATAATCAAGAGATAATGTTCTATTAATATTAACAGTAAGCTCTGAATGCTTTCCTTCTCCAATAACATAATAATCAGAATCTTTCATATTAGGATAATAAGCTAGATATACCCTTCCCTTAAATCTAAGTGCAAAATCTCTTGCACTCTTATATTCAGGATTCGCATCAACCACAGCTACAGAAATGTCATATTTCTTCATTAAAGTGTCTAGTTCTCCAAATTCATCTACTGTATCAGCTCTCAAAACTTTCTTTTTATTTCCAAAGAATCTTGATATTTGATAGTTAATCTTTCTTCCAATATCCACACCCATAGTACAACCTCCTTCATCAGGAGAGTATAATGTAGAATAATCGCCCATGCACGCAAAAACTTCATCACGATTAAGACTTCCACCTTTTGGAGTATAAGGCAACCCTAGTTTTGATTTATAAAACTCCTCTTCATTCTTTGGATTTTTCTGAAAATCTATGAGAAACTTTACAGATATCGCTGAAGAATATAATTGTGATATATGGTAACTGTGTACATCCCTATCTCTAAAAGTCGGAACCCATTCACCCCTTTGTGTATGATCAATAGGTTTTCTGCATTTTCTGCATAGCCTATGTTCAATAGATATATCTGGATTAATGTTATCTTCCCATGTTAAAGCCTGCCACTCTCCACAATGTTCACATTTTATAAAATAGTATCTTTGATCACCAGCTAAAAATGCTGAATGTATTCCATACTCAGGATATGTAGGAGTAGAAAGTGATCTAATCCATTTATATGGTGAGTGGTCGATACGTGACTTTGCAAGGGGAATATTATCTTGAACCATCTCATCATATTCATCAAGTACAATAAGGTCTCCATCCACAGATTTAAGCTGCCTTGCATTTTGTGAACCTCTTAAATACATAAAATGATTTCCAATCTTTTTAATAGATACCTTATCAGCTGCATCCTTCTTTCTTCCTTTTCTCATATCGGAACTAATTTCACCTTTACCAACAATAGAATCAAGAAAGTCAGAATAATCAATTACTGGATTAAATCTTCCCTGAACAAACTCACCAATATGAGTAGATGTAGGGAATAGGTATACAACATTTCCTTTTGTAATAGCAAAATGAGTAGCAAGTCCAAGCATTATTTCAGAAATCCCCATTTGACCTGATTTCATAACAACTATTTCATTTGCAGTATCTTTAAGGATTCCTTCTTGATACCAGTGTCCATCTAATGAATATTGCATCCTATCAATTTTACCTTTAACAGACCAATTATCATTCAGGAACTTAAGTGGATCTTCAGGTACTTTATAAATACTGCTACCGTCATTTTCAACAAGTTCACCTACCAGTCCCAATGTATCCACCTCCATAATAAAATCTTAGTTATCATTATTTTTTAAATACTCATATATATCTTGTATATTTTCTCCAAAGGCATAGCCTATTATTTTTATTTCATTAAAAGTTTTTAAGGTTAAATCCTCATTATATGCTCTTTTGTAATATACTAATTTATTATCAAAATTTTCTCTTTCATTTATGATTAATTCTGATTTTTTAAAACCTTTCATTTGAATTAATACACCTATAAATTTTTGATTAGTTTCTTTTGCCACCTTAAAACAATTTTCTAATTTACTTAAATTTATCATGTCTTAATTACCTCCTTCAAAATGGCGTGCTTCGCCATCCACAGTTTTTTAATTAAACTGCAGCTAAAAGTTCTATGTCCCCAGAAGTTTTTGCCACCGCCGAAACAGGTTTGCAAAACTTAAGGTTCTTTTAGATCAACACAAAATTCAATTTCTTTTGGTTTATCATAAAGATAAAATTTAACTTTAACTCTTCCTTTACGTTTGTCCACCTTTGTGATAAATCTTTCCATACCACACAATGCACCTGATATAATTTTAATTTTGTTATTTTTCATTACAGCTTTTGAAATCTCTATAGTATCATTATTTCCTGCAAATTGAAGTATTCTTTCCATTTCATAATCTGGAACAGGATAGGGAACACCACCTACATCATTTTTGCCAAGAATTCTAATTACATTAGGAGTATTTTTTATACCATAATAAACATCTGTATTAAGCTCTCCATATATAAACACATAGCCTGGATATAAAAGTCTTAAAACTCTCTGCCATTTACTGAAATCTGCATTCTTTTTTCTTTCCATCATTTCTCTTTTAAATACTCTGACTTCGATTTCTGGTATATCTCTTTTTAAAACTTTTTCAACATCATCCTCACATCCGGTATTTACATGGAGCACATACCATTTATCCATTTCCATCACTCTCCATTTTTCTTGATACCGAATCTGCAAGCTCACACATTTTTTTAAAGAGCTCTGGCTGCTGTCTAAGTTCTATTTTTAATTCTTCTTTTAATTTACTTAATGCATCTCCAACTCCACGCTTATATTCAAGTTTAAATTTTTCTTTATATACAGCACTTCTTTGAAGTTGAACAATAAGTCTGCCAGCTTTATCAAGTGGCATATTTTCAAATTCTTCTTCAGCAGTAGCTAGTCTTTTCATAAGTGCATCAATCAATATTGTTGTTGCTGCTTCTGATGCATCTAAGTCTCTGTTTTCTTTTACAGTTTCAACTAAAAGTTTTGTAGTTTCACAAGCTTCTTTCAGCCTTTGTGTAGCTTTATTCTGTCTTAATGCATATCGTCCTATACTCGACTTACTTATTGGATATCCTTTTTTAGTTATTTCTTCAGCAATTTCTGTATACGTAAAATTAATATCAAGAAGCATTTCATCCAAAGCCTTTTTAATTTCTTCTGGAAGTTCGTTAACCCTTGACTTAACTCTGCTTTTTTTACTCATTACATATCAACTCCAGCATCATTAACCGTACCTTCAATAAGATCAACACCTTTGGCAGTAAGTTCTACCAAATCGCCATCTTCAATTTCGGTTATTTTGGCTTCTGTAATCCTTATATATTCCTTATCAGCTAAATAATGCAGTACTGTAGCAGTCTCGGCTGAAACTGTTATTCCTCTTGTAAGTAATGCACTTTTTATAGTGCCTACATCAACCGCTGTAGGATAAAAAAGGGAAAGTGTTCTAAGTACCTGACCACGAAGTCTTTTATTTTTCATAACCTGTACAGGTGTAATTCTTCCATCCAATTAGCCTTCACTTCCTTTCTTGCACATGGTGTAATAAATTTTATCAAGCTTTTCATCTAAAATGTCAAAGCGTTTATCTACTGTAGTTATAGACCTTACAAAATCTTCTTTCATAACATATTTATCAGCAACCTTTTCTTTAAAATCCTCTAGATCTTCTTGTACCTTGGTAATTTCACATTTATTTTGTAAATACTTATCTTCAAATCCTTTTTTAACATCTTTAAGAAAATAAGCAATAATAGCTAATACCACTGTAAGGACTAACTGATATATCCATTGAACTGAACCTTCCACATTTGCCACCCCACTTTCATAAAAAAATCAATAAAAAAATACCAGTAAGGAGGTTTCCCTCTATACTGGTATTTTAAGCCTTTTCATAAAACTTAGAAATTTGCAAACTTCCAAGAGATTCATATGTTATCAAACAAATTAATTTGTCCATCTATAACTGGTGTAACTCCATCACATATGTTTCTAACGGTTCTCTCACATACATTATACTTGATGGCTAGATCCTGATAATTATATCCGTTGAATTCTTTCTTTATCTTTTCATTTCTTAGATTTCTAAATATGCTGTCGTACTTTGGTATATATATTGTTGTACCACCAAGTTTTTCAGCCATTTTGCAAAAGTTATCCATGCCTATTATTTTAGCATAATATCCATATGGCTCAGGAAGCATATCTGGAGTCATAGAATCTTTATTTAAATTATCCAAAGTACCACCCTCTATTCTAATCTATTTTAACAAAAAATTAAATGGTAAAATTTATATTGCACCTATTTTGCCATTAAACATGAAACTTTATGTGATAAAGTTTTAATCTTCATCATCCTCTTTCGTAGTAGATTTTGGATTATAAAACATAAGTTTCAGTGTAGCAGCTGAAGCAAATTTAAAAGCCTGTTCACTTGAATATCCCTTTTCTTTCATTGCTAGAAATACTGTTTGATGATAACCAGCAAACTCTGTAACTTGACTCCTAAGATCCTCCATTCCTTCTTTAAATTCTTGCTGTGCTAATAATTTGTTTACATTCTTTAATATTTTCTTTTCTTCACTCATTCTGATGCTCCTTTCTGATTTTAATATTAATTTTAATCTTTTTCAAATCCTATTAGATCTGATACTCCTAAGTTTCCATCATCGCAACTGCATATATCAGTCTCAGTTAAAATAAATCCTCCCCATTCCTCTGGTAACGGAATTTTATTGAGTATAGAATTTAAAGCGTATAATCCATCCGGTACCTGTGTATTTTTATTTAACTTTCCACATCTCCTGCATTTATAGACTAGACGTCCTTTTTCTATCATTTTTACACTCCTTAGTTTTATTAAAAAACTATGCCAAACATTAACTTATGTATAGCAATAAAATATGCCTTTGTATGATTAATTTGATTTTTTAAAATTTTTAATCTAGGTCTGTTTAATACTGCAAACATGAAACCAAATTTACTAAATTTAACTGTGAATCCCTTTCTGTTTTCTATCAATTTAATTTCTACATATCTATTCATCAATATCCTCCACTCACACATATTACGTAATAACATTAGTGTTATGCATTAACTCCATTCAATTGTATCTCCATTTTCTACACAATCTTTAAAAATATTTTTTAAATCAGAAAACATTGCACAATCTGACCTCCCTGCATATCCATAGCAGATATTATCATCATAATCCTTTATCTTTTCATAAATCTGTTTTGCTTGGTCTTGGTCAATAGAACCTTCGCAATCTGATTGATAACAAAAGTTTGCAATTTCAACAGTTACTATATTTTCTTTGATTAATTCATTAGTTTTTGCATCATATTTCTTGAAATATTCTTCTATTTCAGTTCCAAAAAGAAACATTGTATTTTCTAATTTAGCATAATGTTTTCCAAACTCTACATGAGAAAGTTGAGCAACCTTAGTTCTAAATCTGTTAAACCCTCCATATCCCATATCTGCACTAAAATTATTAGATTCTATTGTAACTCCCATTAATATTCCTCCTTTTTTCTGCATTAACCAAATACTATAATTCCTTTAGATGTTCTTATGCAGCCTGTTAGCCATCCAAAAGAATCTTTTTCTCCTGCAAATACATTAAATCCATGTTCTTTTAAATAGCTTATACTCTCATAGTTTGGTTTGCCCTCTGAAGTTATAAGAACTTCATCTGCCAATCTTACAGCTTCTTTAACTAATTCCTGTGGTTCTCCGTTAGTTAGATATTGCTTTGCTTTGATATAATCAACTTTTTCTATAGCTCCTAAAACATTCAATAAGTTTTCTATTTTACTTTGCATTATCTACATTCACTTCCATCCAAGCCAATATTGTTACCATTGAATTTATTGCTGTATCAAAATGTTTTCCTAACTCTGCTGCATCAATTTCACCTTGTTTTCTATCTTTTCCATTTCCGATTCTAGCTTGTTTCTGCAAAATAGGCTTTAAACTTTCTAATCCTGGTATCGCTTCTTCTAAATCCTCTTTACTTATTTTTAATACTTTAAACATTGTTATCATCCTTTTTCTTCTCTTTGTATTTTTTATATTCACTATCTGACATAATTTCTATATCTATTTTCTTAATATCTTTTCTCTGATAAACTATCCCATCTCCGAAATTAATACTTGGATTTTTACTTGTCCAAGCAAGAAATTCACCTATTTTTTTCATTTCTTTTGGTGCTACAATTATTTCCTCACTAGAAACCAGATCATTATTACAAATTCCTATTTTATACCACATTTATTTGTCCTCCCACTTTTTTTCTTTCTACGCTTAGGCTTAGGATTAAACTTATTTTCTAATCTTTTCATCATAGCATCATATTTTTTATCTACTTCAGCTTTTGCTTTTTCCTCTAGTTTTTTAAAAAACTCCTCTTTGGTAATATCACCTTTACTATAGTCGTCATACCATATCATACTTTCAAATAAACTTGTAACTTTCCTTGCAAAAGGCTTATTAATATATTTCTTTCCTTCAGCTAAACCACTTAATTCTCCTTTAAATTCTGCATAAGCTTGGAGACATGTAGCATATCCAAATTCATTAACTCTATCAAGTATTCCTTTGGCCCATTCTTTTTCTTGTTTAGGTGTCATAGTTCTCACCCCTTACTTTTATTCCTTTTCTTAATGAACACATAGTACATGCCGATTTCATATTAGGATTTTTTAATATTTTTCTCGCAAGTTCAGATTCCCAGCACTCTTTTCCGCATGATGGACAATATACAAGCTTCCAATCTTTATGCTCTGGATCAGGAATATTACTTTTCAAGGGAAGGCAAATATATCCGTTATCTTGATTCCAAGGACTTATACTTATTGCCTCACTAACTGCTATATGCTCACGTATAAATTGAACATTTCCTTTATCTAACACAATTATTTCATCTTCGCTGCGTCTCAAAAATAGTGCTGTAATATCTCTTTTTTTGATTTTATATTCTTTAATTGAATCAGCACCTCTTTCTTTCGCAAATCTGAAGGCAGTTTCCTTATTTAAAGTATAAGAAATCCAATCACTTTCATTTTTTCTATGTGCTCTATAAGCAGTCACAAACCATCCTAATTGGTCATATGCTTTAACCTCTGAAGGTTTCATTAATGATTTCTTTTTACCTGGTCTATCTGATCCAAACAATGACTTCCATAAGTTTAAATCTGAATATCCGGAATAACTTACCCATAAAGTTGATAGAAAGAACCAATATCCATAGTTAGTTAATCCTTCAGACTTTTCAGCAAAATACTTAATAGCTTCTGGTGTTCCTTCAAGCTCTAAAAGCTTTTTTGCAACTGCTGCATCATAAACATTCCATTTAAAATTGTTTGATATATCATACATTTTTTAACCACCTGCATCTTCTTTCAATCTTATAATGATTTTCAATTATGTGTCCCATAACATCATTGTAATTCTTTTTTTGCTTTTCCTTTTTGGCTTGTTTTTTCTTATTCTGATATTCTATACAAAGTGAAACAAATTCAGCTTTACTAAGCATTTTAATTAACTCCTTTTAAAAAAAATCCCGGCAACCTTTATATCAATGCTGCCAGGTAATATTATTTTTTAGTTTTGAGCTGCTACTTTTCTTTCTTCTCTAGCAATAACCTTCTTAAGTGCTTCTATAAGATTTGAAGCTTTATCAAAAGTTAGCCATTTTTCATTATCAGTCTTGCAGTATTTTCTCATAAAGCCTTTAAGCCGCTTTGGATTATCACTCCATCCCAGTTCACGTTCTAAAGCATGTATTTTATAAATTTGGTCATCTGTAGCCATATTACTTCTATATGGTTGCTTTCTAACACCAGTTTTTTTATATTCAAGTTCATCAATTACTTGATTTGCTTCATAAGATGTAAGCTCTGAGATATGTTCACGTCCTACTATGTTAAATATAAACGTATGGAGGAGATCATTGTCCAATTGAAGCTCCTTTGCACTAGCATATATTTTTTTTATTTGACCACTACTAAGCTTATTCATTTTCATCATCTACCTTATATTCAATTCCTATTTTAATACCTTCATCTACAATAACAGCCTTTTTTAAGTTATCCAAAGCTTCCATGAACTCTTCAGTTCCTTCTTGATATCCTGAAACCTTTAGAAAATGACTTACTTTTTCCCAGGCATTTGCTTCGCTTATAAAATAAGCCCAATGCTCTGCATCCTCTGAGCTTAATCCAATGCTTATTAAAAATGCTTTGTCTTTTTCCCATACCCCTTTTAGTTTTTTCCTTGCAAGTTTTTTATTATCATCACTTGTAGGAATCTGATCAATAACATCAGCTACTTTCTGCTCAACATAATCACCTAAACAAATAGGAGCCAGCATCTTTTTAAATGCATCTGTCATTTTGTAGTCTTTTTCTTCTTTTATAAAATCAGCAAGCACATTTTCAGGAACCATTTGTTTTAAATACTGTATACTTATTAATTTAACTGATTCAGTACTTGTGGCTATAGCACAATTACTATCATTTCCCCAAAATTTAACTTGCTTTGTCTTTGAGTTTTCTAATTTAGATACAGCTTCTTTCTGTATATCTGCTTTATATTTATTAATCTCTTTCTTACCATCGTCAACTAACTTATCCCATTCAGCGTATTTATCAACTATTTCACCTATATTACTCATGGATTAATCCTCCAATCTCCTTTATACATTTGCTGCAAATTCTCTTGTTTTTATATACAACAACCTCCTTATCACTTTCACAAAATAAACATTTTGGTACATAAGGTTTTACAATAATATTTCCTCTGTCCACAACTAGATCCACCGCAGATCCTGAATCAATTCCTAAATCTCTCCTCAATTCTGCTGGAATAGTAATTCCACCTGATTTTCCTATTTTCTTAAACTTACCCATTAATATTTACCTCACTTTCTTTTATATCTCGTGCAGCAGGTGCTACACGAGATATTCTTAGAGAATATATTTTAAGCTATCTTTTCAGTATAGCTATATTCAGCTGTGCCATCATTGCATTGAAAGCAAATTCCAAATTCATCATGTAAAGTTATAATTTCTGAAATTGGCAAATTACTAAAAAATTCTTTGTCTTTTCCAGTGAGCTTACGCATTTCCATATACATCCCACCTCTCAATCAATTACATCAATTCTTCCTTAACATAAACCTTTATATAGTAATTGTACTCACCCATTACTGGCATGAGCCTAATCCAATAATTACAATTACCGTATGATACAAACCTGTCTGTTTCATGTTCATATCCTTCAGCTCCACAAACTTTTACAACTTTATCAAATGTATTTAAAAGCCTAAATTCAATATCATTTACTACTTTTTGAACCTCAATTATAGCTTTCATATGAAATTTATTTAGAAATATTTTTATTAAACTAGATGTATCCCATTTATTTGCTAGGTATCCATCATTAAAGTCTACCTTCATAGTGCCAATTCTTAGCTCTTCCTTCACTGCAAAGCTAAATTCATCAGCAGTACAAAGTTTCTCAATAACAACTTCCATATCTAACGCTCCTTAGATTATTTTTCATACTTACTTGTCCACATTTTGAAGGCATAATCTTTGCAATAATTTTATCAAGCTCCTGTGATTTTCTAATGGTTTTATCATCCTGAAGACCATATTTATCGATACATTCATATAATTCGTTTCTAACCTTCTCTTCATTCATACACTGTGTCTCCTTTTCATATTGGAGGGAAAATATCCCTCCCTTTGTTTTTGCCATAATATATGAAATTTTCTAATAAAGCATTTTATAATTTTTTGCATTTCTTACGATACTTCCGGTAATAACTTCGCCTTTTGTTTCTTGTAAGCAAAGTTCCAATATTTCTGTAAAGTTTCCCATACCTCCATGCTTATAGTCAATTGCAAGTGCTACAAGCAAGTTTTCAGCTTCTTTATTAATGTTGTACTGGCTTAATATCTCTCGAACTTCCTTTTCCTTTATACCTTCAAGCCTAATCTTATAAATTCTTCTATAGAGCTGTGATAAGTTTTCCTTAAAATTGCCACCATGTGTTAAATAATCTTCTAACACCTCAGTTCCTACAAATAAAATCGGTATTTTGGTGTTATCCCATATTTTTCTCAAGGTATCAAACTTTGATACATCCCATTTCTTTAAGTATTCTGATTCATCAATTATGAACATTATTTCTCTTCCATCATATTCATCAATTATTTGTTTAACCAATTTGTAGGCTGATCCTCTTTTCAGTGCAATTCCCAAATTTTCAGCTATAATTTCCATCAAATCCTTTTCCCTCATTCCTTGAAAAGCTTCGATATAAACTACATTCTCAATACTTCCTGCATATTCTCTTATAATTGTTGTTTTACCACTTCCGGGATAGCCTATCATACATCCCATTTTTCTTCTATTTCTTATATCCTCAATAAATCCTAAAGCCTTTTTAAATTCAATTGTAGGGAATATTTCTATATCTCTTTTAAACTCTCTAGCATCATCATCTTCAGGTATTTCATAATACTTATATAAGAATTTTTTGATTGCTGCTATAACATCTGAATTAGCTCTATGTTGATTTACAAGTGTTGATACATAAGACCTGCTTACATTTAGCTGCTTTGAAATCTCTTCAAATGTTATTCCTTCATTTTCCCTAAGTTTTTTAAGTTCCTCGCCAATTTCTTCAATAGTCATACTGTTAAAATTCTTATTTTCATTAAGTTTTCTTGCTACTGCTTCCATCTAAAAACCTCCTATTTGTTCATTACTTTCTTTAAAATCTCTTCTCCAGTTCTAAGGAATTTTTGATCTACAATTCCAGCTTCATCTGCAGCTTTTTTCTTATTGCCTTCAATAGCTTCCTCATAGGCTTTCATAGCCTTTTCATGCTCAATACTTGTTACATTACCTTTATCCTTTTCAGAAATATCTCCAGTAAGAATATTGGATTTTGATTTTTTAAGCTCTTTAGGAGCTGGCTTTCCTGTAAGTTGTGCTATTTTTGCCTTAACTTCTCTTTCCTGTCTTCTTTGACCAGCTATATGTTCAGCAACCTTGTCTTCATCTTCTCTTACCATTTTTAAATTTTCTTTTACATTAGCGGCACATATGAACTTACCTTCATGAATAACAATGATTGTATCTTTATTTTCACGATTATATCTAATTTTTACCTTTTTATTTATAAGATGACGGTCTGCAAGTTCTTTATTCCAGTAAAGTTTATTATCAAAGGTAATGCCTTGAGTGGTAATAGTCCTTTCTGTAAATTCCATTTTAAGAATGCTAAGAACTGCCCAGCTTGGCTTATCATACCTTGCTTTTTCACCTTCTGTATAAATATCAATAGGTTTTCTGCCCCCATATCCACTATGAGGTATATTATGATATTCATTTAAAACCTTTATAAACCAATCCCTAAGCTCTTCCATCGTTAAAATTTTATCTTCTTTTACAAGTTTTTTAAGTTCCTTGTCATATCCTTCTGGTCTTTCTTTTGGATTATTTCCACACCATCCGGGAAGCTCCCTGACATAATTTCCTGCAAAAGTACCGAACCATCTTTCTATTGGTTTGGCCCATCCATGATATGCCTGTGCATGAGTATTTTCTATACCAAGTTCTTTTAATATTCCATCAGTTTCAATATTAAAAGGCATTCCTTTTCCATAAGATTTTTCAACTATATTTCCACCTTCAAAAGCGTGTGACCTGTAATCTTTTCCGTTATCTGTGTAAACCATAGCTGGCAAACCGTAGAAAGGAAAATCTTTCTTCTCACATACCCCGTAGGAGAAAGCCTCCGCAATTGTCTGACTGTTTGGATTAGTATTTAAACACCATCCAACCATGCAGCCAGATGCTGCATCATACCAAGCTGTAAGCCACGGCTTAACTATCTTGCCATCTTTATCTTTTATAAATACATCTAATACGTGATGATCACCAAACCAGACCTCATTAATAATATGTGGTTTTTCCCTGGTGGCTTTATGCATATACTTAGCTTCCCAAGCTTTCCTTCCTTTAAAAACATAATGCAGGACTTCTTCAGGAATCTCATTTTTGAAAATCCTGCTTAAAGTTGCAATACTCCGTGATATCTTAAGTCCATTTTTATTTTTCATATCACATTCAGCAAATTCCAAGCCGTCTTCCTGTGCATGTTTCCTTGCTTCTGAACCCTCTCTAAATATGCAATTATCACACGCTTTCTGTCCCTCAATGCTCTCAGCATATTCAAGTACTCTTTTAAAACATACAGTTTCTCTTCTTTTAATTGATTTATCAAGCCTCATTTGAAAAAGCATTATTTTGGCAGCTTGACATGTACTTGAGGTCTTTCCCTTATTACTTCTATCAATTTTTTTCATTAGTGCTTTAGCTCCAAACTCTTTAAAGCCTTTAACCCATCTGTCAAGATTACGTTTTGAAACTCCATTGTTTTTAGCAAGTTCTCCCCATAAATATGTTTTATTTCCCTTTGCTGTAAGTTCTATCTCCAATGCTCTCTGAACCAGTTCATACTTATCAATAAATTCTTTCATTCCTTCATCACCAAACTTTTCCTTATATGCTGCCATATCAATATCAATAGTTATTTCTTCTTCCATTGATGTAGCGGAAATTTCATCATTCTGAAAATTTTTGCACTTTTCAAGAAATTTAAGTTGTGCATCCATCGGAAGGGAAGATACAAGAATTTGAAGTTTTAATCCTCCTCTACCTGCCCCTGCATCCTGTATGCTTTTTGATATATATTTGCTTTCTGTAGCTTTTCTTCTAATAGTTGAAACGTGTTCTCCTGTAAGTTCAGCTGCAACTTTTACATCAATGTAGCTCTCAATCATTCTTGGTGATCCTCCTTTCTTTTAAGCTCTTGAAAAATTCTCCATAATATGTTATTATGAAGTTGAATTTTTAGAAGAGCCTTTGGCTTCTTTCAAAATTTCTAATAAGGATTCGAGTTTCACATTACTCTTGAAAGATTCTTCAAGTATTGAAGATCTAACCCGTGCAAAGGTTGAGTATGAAGGAACTCGGATTCCTTTTTTATTGCAGCTTTCTATAGTTAGTTTGAACTGGTCTTTCTTTTTCAGTATTCTTCTTTCTTTGGAGTATACAAGAACCTCAGCAACTATTAATTTAAGTGCTTTATTCATAGCCAGCCTCCATTATCTAATTTTTTCAACATCACTTTCAGTTTCTGCATCCTGTAATTCCTTAAGCTTAATCTCCGCAGCACCTGTGTCTTTTGTAAGTACCATCCATAATTGTTCTACTGAAGCCACATCACAGCTTAATGCTATAATCTTTTTCTTAAATGCAGCAGTTTCTTTTTCTATTTCGCTTAGTAAAGCTTTTTTACGATTTTCTACTGCTACTGTTTCATTATTTAAAAAATCTAACCTATTCTTGTAAAATTGGATTTTGCTTTCCTTATCCATTTTTTCAACATCAATTTCAATGCTTGAAGCGGCATTTTTTACAATAGTCTCTATACTTCTAACAACTACATTATCAATGGTCATCTTATATCACCTCCTTTATTTGTCTGAGTTGTTTTTCTTCTTCATCAAGATTTAATTTTCGAGTAATTGCATCCTTGTACTTTGTACCAGAGCGTCTGCCTTGTAAAATATCTGTCAAATAATTTTCATTAACTCCAATTTCACTAGCAAGCTGCCTTTGTGTCATGTTAAGCTCTATAAGTCTTTTTTTAACCTTCACTCCAAAAATAGGTATAGTTTTATTCCTCCTCATAAATGTCAGCTCCTTCCTATGCCTTTTTAAAGTTCTTTATATTTCCTGATTCTTTATGAACCATTACAAATTCTTTACTGTTATCTTTAACAACAAGCCAGTTTTCTGGCTTAAACTTCTTGCTTTTAATGAAAATTTTTTGATTCCTGGTTGGTCTTTTGCCATGTTTCAAATTATCAGGCCTCCTTTATTGTGTAATATAATTAATTCTGGTTACCACCCAGTAATAGGTTATAATCTACAATAATTTTTTATGGTTGCTACCCACATATAAGCTATAAGTTCCAATATTTTATTGAGATAAACTCAATTATCAAAGCTGCTGATGCAGCTCTCATAATTAAGTACAGTTCTTCGCAATGACCATATCATGTATTATGGTGTGGCTCTCCTAAAAAGGATCTTCGCTCACTCTCGCTCCCTGTAAATAAAATTCATTAATTCTGTCAATAATAACTATATTAAATTTTCAAAGAACTATTTTTTGACACTTGGGAAACCCATAAAACCCGGTGCAGTTTTATATTTTTATGCTTATTTTAAGCTGCCAAACACATAGCCGCTTTAGCTCCAAAGTCTTTACTAAATAAGTTTTCTATATTTAGGATCTAAAGCTGTAAAAAATAAAATGTTTAAAGTATTTGTATCTGGCTTACAAGGAACTCTTTGATTTTTAAATCTTATATAAAGACCATTTTCATCTTGTCTAAGTACTTTAACATGGCTTTTAAAACTAATAACTATTTTTACTTTTTTACCAATTAATTCATTGATTTGATTTTGTTGTCTATCAGTCAGCATTGTTAAATTCCTCCTTGCAGCGATACATTGGTTTTTATGATATATATTTTTTTTCCATTAATTGTGATAAACTAATGATGTAAATTCTTATCATAATCAAATTATACGTGTCAATTGACACGTTGTCAATATATTATTTGTCATTTGACATTATTTTTATGTCAAATGACTATTTATAAGGAGGATATATTATGATTGATACTTTAGGAAAAAGAATAAAAATGTTAAGAGAAAATCTAGGAATTACAAAAGCTCAACTTATGAAAGAACTTAATATAAACAATTTAGGAAGGTTTGAAGCAGATGAAAGGACACCAGGTATAGATATAATTATTGCACTTTCAAAATATTTTAACGTGTCAATTGACTTTCTTGTTGTTGGAGAAGAAGCTAAACAAGAATTTTCAAACGAAGATTCCAAAGTTAAACATATTTTGGGAGACCTTTCAGATGAAGAAATACATTTTATTGATCTACTTAGACAAGTAGATGAAAAGGAGAAAAATAAAATAGAGGGAATGCTTGAGCTTAAAATTGCTGAGGCCCAAACTAACAAAAAAGGAATGTCATCTACTTATCTAAGTGGCGATGAAGCTGCTACTAAAGAGAATCTTGCTTAATTTTTTGTTTTTTTGACGTGTTTTCGTATCATTTTAAGAAAGGAAGTATAATGAATGTCTACTTTAAAAGATTATTTGGAAAAAAAGCAAAAATTGAAAGAAGAATCTGAAAGATATATAGACTATTCAATAGATGATGGTCTGCTAAAAGTCAAAAAGCTTGACTTTTGGGGAAAATATTTTCAATCACCATCTGGCATATATATTTTAGGGATTAATTCTGGATATCTTTACAACAAAAAATTTGAAAAAGGTAACTTTATCCTAATAAAAAATAATCAATTATTACTCAATGAAACTATGTTTAATCCATGCAATGCTGTAATTTCAGACAATGGAAACTTCGTAATTGATGATAACATTTATGAAATGCATTCAAAATTTAATAGTATACTACATTTTTTCTCTGAAAAAGGAAAACTTTCTAGTAAAAATTTCTATGCAAATTTCGAATCTATAGAACTATCACTCGATGGTAGGTACTGTATAGCAAAAACTCTAAATTGTACTTATGAACCTCAAAATCGTAAAATCATAACTTATGATCTAGAAAATAATAGGATACATTCAAAGCATAATTTATTCTGAAAACTACTTTTATTTATGCTCTTAGGGTCTGTAAGCATATATTTATTATAACCGTGATTTTTCAAAGGTTTCAGGCAATTTTCATCTATGCTCTTAGGGTGCTTTTAGGTACAAGCCTAAAAAGAGGGTTATTCACAGCATGTTAATAATGTGAATAACCCTCTTATTTGGCTTAAATTCAAAGTTTAACGAACTTTAATAACGCGTCATAACGAATAACGCTCAAAATTAAAATTTCTGAGAAAAGCTGCAAAAAATAAAAAAAATGTGAATTCTTTCGCCAAAATAAATGAAACTACTTTTCCCACCATAACCCCGGAAACCTTTTGTAATATCGGCATTTCCCGGGTGTTTCTTTTAGTAATTCATTTTAGACAAGTTATATGATAATCTACAATTGCATTACTCGGAAGTGCAGGTATATTATCTTTTTTATCATTTGTAAGCAATATTTTCACTACCATTCCTGATTTTAAATAAGAGTCATCCTTCGCAAGCTTCATTTTTACATTATATAATTGAGTTTTAGAATCAGCTGTTGGACTTATATTATCTATAACTCCTTCAAAATTCTTACCTTCAAAAGAATTAACTTTTACTTCCACTTTCTCTCCTACTGCTATACCAGATAAATCCTTATCCCTTATATTTATTTCACCAATAAAACTGCTGTTATCTGCTATAGTAATTACACTTTTTGAACTTGATACTATTTCTCCTGCATCAGCATCTCTTTCAGAAACAACTCCATCAATAGGTGATTTAACTACAGCATTGTCTAATTGAGCCTGTACCAAATCTACTGCACCCTGTGCCTGTTCCACCTGAGACTCAGCTACAGCTGCCGTCTGACTTCCAATTTTATTATTTAAAAGATTTAAGTTATCATTAGCAGAGTTAAGCTGCGTCTCAGCTGAATTAAGTTTAGATTGTGCATTATCTAAATCCTGCTTTGTAGAAGCTTCTGCCTCATATAGTATTTTTACCTTATCAAATGCACTTTTAGCATCATTATATGTATTTTGTGCTAAGCTTTGATTTGTCTTAGCCTGAATTAATTGCTGCTTAAACTCCGAATCACTTATGAGTGTTAAATTAGCTTGTGCTGAACTTAAGGCACCCTGTGCCTGCTTATATTGTGCCTGTAATTCAGCTGAATCTAATGTAAATAATACATCACCTTTTTTAACTTGTTGTCCTACTTCAACATTCATAGTTGCAATTCTACCAGATATTTTTGGAGCAACTATTACCTCACTATTTGCTTTTAATGTACTTCCATACTCTGTGTAATTTTCAATAGAAGCTGTACTAACAGCAACCGTTTTAACATTCTTAATATCATTTGTATTACTAGCACTTTTACCACATCCTGCAAGAACCATTGACGATGTTAAGATAATACTTGCTAATATTGTATATTTTCTAAGTTTAATACTTTTCATAATTTGTCTCCTTTCACTTTAAATATCACACGCTGCAGGTATTTTATCCTAGCTGAGTTATACCTCTATAATTCATTTGCTGCACCCTTTTTACTATTTCTTCTCTCTAAAATTTTCTTTTTCATATCATCAATCAATGTATACACAACTGGAATAAGCACTGGAGATAATATTGTAGAGGTAATCATGCCCCCAATAAGTGCTATAGACATTCCTGATCTATATTCACTTCCTTGCCCCATAGCCAATGCCGTTGGAATCATACCAACAATCATAGTAATTGTAGTCATCATGATTGGTCTAAGTCTTGTATTTCCAGATTCTATAAGAGCTTCTCTTAAGGACATTCCTTTCTTCATTAATGTATTAGTATAATCGATAAGCAAAGTTCCGTTTTTAGAAGCAAGTCCATCAAGCATTATCAGCCCAATCATTGTCACGATATTTAAAGTATTTCTAGTAATGACCAAAGCTATTAATGCTCCGATTATTCCACATGGAAGTGATAACATCCTTAAAAAAGGTGTAAGCCAAGATTCATATAGAACAACCAATATCATATATACAAGTATTATAGATACAGCCAAAGCTTCAATTAGAGATTTAAAGGAAGTAGCCATATTTTGCTGATCCCCTCCATAAGTCACTTCATAGCCTGTAGGCATATTCTCATTTTCAATAGCTTTTTTAATATCTGTATTTACACTTCCTACTGTTCTGCCTTGTACATTTGCATATATAGTCACCATTTCATCTCTATTCATTCTTAATTGTTCCTGTGGACTATCACCTAAAGACACATTTGCAACTTGATCTAATGGTACTTGTATTCCAGATGAATTAGCTATCATTATTGAAGACATCTGATCTTTAGTTTTAACTTGTCCATCTTCAAATTTAACAACCATATCATATTCATCACCATCTTTTCTATATACGCCAGCATCTGTGCCTTGATTAGATGCTGCCTTAAGAGCACTTGCAATATCAGATGGCTTAATTCCAAATTGTGTAGCTGCTGTTCTATCAACTTCAACATCAATTTCATTTTCGTTAGCTTTCATGCTATTACTAACATCTGTTGTTCCAGGAATAGCTTTTACCATGCTCTCTGTTTTATCACTTAGATCTTTTAAAACTTCTACATTAGGCCCAATTATATTTATAGCAATAGGCTTTGCTCCATCTCCATTACCTTGTGAAAGTCCATTACTTTCATTTACAGAAATATTAACACCAGTTAAACTCTTGCTCCATTCCCGCAGCTTTTGAGCAACTTCACTTTGACTATTCTTTCGTTTACTCTTCTCTATTAAATTAATATTAATCGTTGCTGAAGATTCATTGTCACTCCCAATTACAGTAAAGTATTCACTTACTTCTGGTACATTTTTTAAATGTTCTTCTAATTCTTTTACTTTTTCATCTGTATTCGTTATATCCGAACCAGGACTTAAATTAACATTAATTATAAATTTCCCTTGATCTGTTATTGGCAAAAATTCTGTCTTAATAGCTTTAAACGGAATAAGTAATATACTAAGTATGAACATTGCCATGACAATACTTACAATTTTCCATCTATGATCTAGTGACCAAAGCAAAAACCTTTTATATTCTTCACTTGCTTTATTAAATAACTTTGTCATAAATCCTTTTTTAGCTTCAACTTTATAATCATCATCTTTTTCTTCCTTAAGTAATCTCGAAGCTAACATTGGAGTTAGAGTGAAAGAAACAATAAGTGAAAATATTGTTGCAAATATTACTGTAAGTCCAAACTGTCTGAAAAATTGTCCAATCATTCCAGACATAAAAGCAACTGGCCCAAAGACTACTATGTCACATAAGGTTATTGATATAGCTGCCATTCCTATTTCATCACGCCCATCTATAGCTGCTCTTATAAGTCCCTTCCCCTGGCTCAGATGCCTTTGAATATTTTCAAGTACAACTATAGAGTCATCTACCAATATTCCTATTGATAAAGATAAAGCTAAAAGTGACAAAATATTAAGCGTAAAATTAAAAACATACATCATAAAAAATGTAGCAACAAGGGATGTAGGTATTGCAACAAGAACTATTAATGAAGATTTTATACGTTTTAGAAATAGAAACATTATAATACTTGTTGTGATTATACCTTCAATAAGACTTATTTTAACTTCCGATAAAGATTCATTAATAAATGTAGAAGAATCGTCTGCTATAGTAACATTAATTCCACTTGGCAAAGTCTTTTCTATACTTTTCAGCTTTTCTTTAACAGTCTTTGTCGTTTCAACTATATTGGCATCACTCTGTTTTTTAACGAATATACCTATGGAGCTTCCTCCATTTAACCTTACTAGTTCACTTCCGTCTGGATAATCCAGCTTAATATCTGCTATATCCTTAAGTCTTATAGTTCCCCCATTTGTCATAGGTATTTGAATATTTTCTATATCTTCTATATTTTTAAACTCACCAAGAACCCTCATAGTCTCTTTAGAATTTTCCTGCTTAAGCTGACCTGCTGGAATATTTACATTTTCACTTTTCAGCTTGCTTACAATAGTATTAATGCTTATGCCATATTGCTCCATAGAAGTTTTATCAACATCAATCATTAATTCCTTTTGAACGGCTCCTTCTAAAGTCACCTCACCAACTCCACTGATCTTTTCTAAAGATTTTTGAATATCATCTGCTGCGTTATAAAGTTCGCCATAAGGTAATGAACTTGAAACTGAAATCATCATAACCGGAGCTGAATTTTTATCTGCCTTTTTTATAACAGGTTTTGAAGCGCCTTCTGGAAGTTTATTTGAAACATCCCCTAATGCCTGTTGAACATCCATAAATGCCGAGTTCATATCTGTATCCATGGTAAATTTAATTATGGTATAACCATAACCTTCCACTGATCCAGACTTTAAGGTATCAATACCGCTTATGCCAGATACCGCATCTTCTATTGGTTTTGTAACATTTTCTTCTATCTCTTTGGTACCTGCTCCACTATATGTAGTTGTTATGGTTATAACAGGAGCATCAATTGCTGGAAATAAATCTGCTCCTAAATTTGCATATCCGAATATTCCTAGTCCCATAATCAAAGCAACCACTATAATTATGCTTAAAGGCTTTTTTACTGCTAATTCAGTAATTTTCATTTCCTCTCCTCCTAATCGAATAAAATAATTAGATATATTAATTTCACTAAGAAAATTCATTTCTTTAAGCTTGTTTTCATTTTAATCAATCTTTATGTAAGAATTATCATAGAATTATGTGAAATTGTGTGATAAAAAAATAAGCACCTACTATTTAGTAAGTGCCCCTAATATCCATCGTATCTTATTTTTAAATATCTCTTGCATCTTTATATATAATCTAAATCCTGCATATGCTGATGTTTCTCTTGCTATTTCTTTATATTCATTAGGTAACAAATCATAACCATATAATTTAAAGAACATATCATCAATCTTTTTATCATCCACATTATCACCTTCATGTATAATTATAATAAATCAATTTTCTTTATATATAATTATATATAATGGCCAATCTATTATGAATGATATTTTCATTTTCTACCATATTTAGTTTTGTTTACACATAAAAACACAACTAAGCATCAGTAGCTATTATGCTATTACTTCCCACAATACACTTTTCATAAACAGAAATATTTTAAATTTGATAAATGGTTTTCTAGCTTTTATTGTATGAATAATTAGAAGTTTAAATATTTTTCTATATCGTCCAGTATTTTTATGTTGCTCAAAATATTCAACTTTTAATTATGTTGAGGTGTTTTCAATTTTTGAGCACAAAAATTAACTATTACCAAAAGTAATAGTTGACCTACCTAATCTAAAATATCAGTATTAATGCACGAACAATTAGAATTTTTGAAACATAACATGAATATAAATGTTTTGAACTAAATAATGAGGTTACAGCAAATGAAAATAGCTATTTACAGTCGTAAATCAATATTTACTGGTAAAGGTGACTCTATAGAAAATCAAATTTCAATGTGCCAGGAATATATATATTCTAAACTCGGAAAAGATGTTGAAATTTCAATATACGAAGATGAAGGTTTTACTGGTAAAAATACTAATAGACCAGAATTCCAGAGGCTTATGAAAGATATTAAAAATAAAAAAATAGATAGAATAGTCTGCTACAAACTTGATAGAATTGGCAGAAGTGTAGCCCAGCTTTCCAATATGTTTGAAATGCTAGATAAATATAATTGCTCATTTACAAGTATCACAGAGCAGCAATTTGATACCACAACCCCTATGGGCAGAGCTATGATAAACATTGCTAGTACATTTGCGCAGCTTGAACGTGAACAGTTAGCAGAACGTGTTAGGGATAATATGCTTCAGTTATCTAAATCTGGCAGATGGCTTGGAGGTCAGTCCCCTCTTGGATTTACTCCAGAGAAAATGATCTATATAGATGAAGAAATGAAAGAAAGAACTTTAATGAAACTTACACCCGATGAAGAAGAATTAAATATTATAAGATTTATCTTTAAAGCTTATTTAGAAGAACGTTCAATAAATGAAGTTACAAGACAATTAAATATTAAATGTGTTAAGGGCAAAAATGGTGGAAATTTTGATACTACACAGGTTAGAAGAATTCTTAGAAATCCACTTTACGTTAAATCTGATGAAAGTACACATAAATATTTAAATGACATTGGAACAAACGTATACGGTGAATATAATGGAAATGGATATTTGACTTACAATAAAAAAAGACAAACTACCATTGGAAGAAATATTGAAGATTGGATTGTTGCTATTAGCAATCATAAAGGAATAATAAACTCTGAAGAATGGCTGAAAGTACAATGTTCATTAGATAAAAACAAAGCTAAACAATCTATAAGACTTGGAACTGGCAATAGTAATAATGCATGTCTATCTGGAATCTTAAAATGTGCTAAATGTGGATGTAATATGATAGTAAAACATGGACACCCTTCTAAAGTTAATGGCTATAAAAAATTTGATTATTATGTATGCAGTAATAAGCAAAATAAATATGTAGATAGATGTGATAATCCAAATATAGGAGTAGATAAATTAGATCCAATAGTTATTGCTGAAATTAAAGCTTATAACAAGGACCTATTAATTGACGAGCTTACAAAATCTTTAATAAGTAGTGATACGACTCTTGAAAATGGACAAATTAAGGAACTTAACACACAAATTAAAGCAAAAAGATTAGCATCCTCCAATTTAGTAAAACAACTTTCACTAGCTCCAAATAATGATGTTGCAGGTATTATCATGAATGAAATATCTTCTCTTAATGATGAAATTAAAGAATTAGAATATAATTTAAATAATATAGAATCCGATAAAAATGATATTATAAATCAAACTGTAAATTTAGAACTTATAATAAACTCTCTTAAACATTTTAACGAAAATATGGATATAGTAGATGATATATCGAAAAAAAGGCTCTTAATACAATCTGTTGCGCGTAAAATTTTATGGGATGGAGATAACTATAAAACCACAGTAGAAATATCAGATATGGATAATTCTAAAAAAATATTTTAGCTGATCAATATATTAATCACCAAGTGCGAAAGGCTTTCATTGATGTAGGATTTAGACTATATTTAAATCAAGAAACATTAGTTGGTCGAGCACCTTAAGATGTCATTTGGAATCAGACTATTTTATTTTAAAAAAAGAAAAATAATCCCCATTAAATAATAATAAAAAAATTAGAAATGTAGATTAATCCGCATTTCTAATTTTTTTAGTGGGAGTGCATCCGATTTCGTGTAAAATTGAGACCAATTTTGATTTATGTTTGTTTGCAGTTGAGAAATCCCTGTATAAAAAGTTTTCTCTGCTTAGATCTGCCAAACTCTAGAAAAGTTATAGAACTCTACAATAGTATTTTTAAATTCTTCTGTACATTGATTTTGTTCTCTTGCCATCGTGACTCTTCTTTTCCTTATCTATCTATTAATAAATATTTTATCCTATAGGGGGCGTTTTTTACCCCCATTTTATTTCGTCTCATATAAAATTGTTGCCTCTATTTCAACCTTATCAGAGTAAATGAAACATCCTGCAATCGAGTACAAATTAATTAATAAACATTAATTAGCCTAGATGTAAAAACTATATTGCTCTAACATGCCTTTTAATAAGATGCACCAAATATTAATCATATTTAAGAACAACTATCCCAGAATAATCATCAACATTCGCTTGGCTTAATTCCAGTACATCATACTTCTTTACTTTCAGCCCTGAAGCTGATATAAATTTATCAACATTGGCAAACAAGAATCCAAATATCCCTAATGCTTTCGTTCTGTAGTGCATAGGTATAACCACTTTAGGGTTTAACTGCTTCATTACATTAACTGCATCAATAGCATCTATTGTAGCCCCCCCTCCAACAGGAAGTAGCAGTATGTCTACATTACCTATTTCCTTCACGAGATTAGGATCCAGAGTATGTCCAAGATCTCCACAATGACAAACATTTATTCCGTCAACTTTAAAGTTATATATGGTATTTTTACCTCTCTTAGCTCCTGAAGCTTTATCATGAAAAGTCTGTACGCCCTTTATCTCAATGCCATCTTTTGAAAAGCCACCTAATTCATTTATATGAATAAAATCACCTTTGACTGCCGTTATATTATTATGATCACCGTGATTATGACTTGTAGATACTATATTTGCTTCAATTTCAGGCAATTTATACCCCAACATTTTTTTATAGGGATCTGTTAATATTTTAGTTCCATTTTTAGATATTATCATAAAACAGGATTGACCGTACCATTTAATCTCCATTTAAATTATCCTCCTTAAATATTTGATTTTCTTCAATTTACTAAAGTATTCATTCTTTTATAAACTTTAAAATAAACTAGCATGGCATTTATCAATAATAAAGCACCTGTAGTAAAAAATACGTATCTGATGCCAAACCAGGCTGCTACTTGTCCACCTAAAACACAGCCTCCAAATATGCCTAAATATCCTGCTGACATATTAATTCCAAAAACCCTGCCTGTAATTTCACTTGGAGTAATTTTCTTAATCAGTATATTTACAGAAGGTATCAGTCCCGCGCTGGCTAATCCTAATATAAATCGAAGTCCCATTAACTGCCAAGAATTTGTTACAAAAGCTTGTGGTATAAAATCTAGTCCTGCCACAATAAGCGATACCAATATAACTTTATGTACTCCAATTTTATCTGATAGTTTCCCAAGTCTCGGCGCAGCAATTATATTTGCGAGTCCAGAAGCTGAAAATGCCAAGCCCGCCAAAAGTGCAATATGACTACTGTTTCCCGATAACTGACTAATATATACTGTTATAATTGGTTCAGCAGAATATAATGCTGCTGTTAATATAAAAAAGGTAACAAGCATGGTGATTGTCAAAGTCTTTTCAGGAACAGACTCCCATACCCCTTTTAGGCTAATCGTCTTTTTATTTGAAGGAGTAAAAGATTCCTTTACAAATAAAGCCACAGTAATAAATGCTACAAACAACAATCCGCCAGTTATAAAAAATACATTTTTGAGTCCAAAATACTCTGATATATACCCACCTATTACTGGCCCCAGCAAAGAACCTGCTATACTTGCAGTTGAAAGTGTGCCTAAAGCCTCACCAGCATGTTCCTTTTCAGTCTGAGTTGCAATAAGTGTAGTACATGCAGTGCTGAAACCTGTTATAACTCCTTCCAATAATCTTAATCCAACCAATACATACGCATTGGTCGCAAACCCCATACAGCCTATAATTATTGCCATACCTAGACTTGATCTTAAGAGCATTGGTTTTCTCCCAATTTTATCAGCAACATGACCCCAAATTGGTGAGAAAACAGCTGAAATTATATATGTAATCCCAAAAGCTAATCCTGATAACTGTGCAATTGTAGCTGAGTTAGTAATTCCAAGATGTTTTATATAAAGCGGTAATACAGGAGCAATCTGGCTCATTCCAATGCTCGATACAAACATTCCAAACCAACATACAATTAAATTTTTTTTCCATATCTTCATTCGTACATTTCCCCTCCATGATATATAATTATGTTCTAATTATAATCACGAAAATGCCTTTATTCCATGCAAAATTTTAATATCCATGGACATTTTTGTGATAAAACTCTAAGGGACTTATGCCCTCAATTTTTTTAAAGATCCTGCTAAAGTAAAATTCATCAGTGAAGCCAAGCATTTTAGCTACTTCTTTTATTTTTTTATCACCATCTATAATTAGCTCTTTGGCTTTATCAACTTTTATCTTATTAAAAAACTCTATCACAGAATATCCGGTAGTTTCTTTAAAAACTCTGGATAAATATGCAGGAGACAAGCACACCAGTTCAGATAATTCCGTCAAAGTAATTTTATTAGCTATATTTTGGAGCATATACTCAATTACTTTATCAACCTTTAAGGATGTTGAATAGTTATTGTTATTATTTTTTATATTTTGAAAAATCTCAAATAATAATTCCTGAAATAAAATTTTCGCTGTGAACTCATAATTCGGTAGTTTTGCCATCCAATTTTCCACTAGCTTTTTAAATACATTATTAACTAAATAATAGTCCTTTAAGCTTTGCACAAAATCTAATGGTAAAGTATCAACTTCATCTGTAATATCCCATTTATCATTATCAAAGCCTACAATTGCATAACTGAAATGTACTGAAAAAAAGCAAATAGGTTCCACAGAATCTATATCTATAGAGTATTGAACATTTGGGCAAAGATATAACAAAGTACCTTCCTTAAGCTGATAGTTTTTATGTGACTCTCTAATATGTCCCTTACCCTTGGTAAC
The DNA here is from genome assembly GCF_003575225.1 of Clostridium chromiireducens. Lineage (NCBI taxonomy): Bacteria > Bacillati > Bacillota > Clostridia > Eubacteriales > Clostridiaceae > Clostridium > Clostridium chromiireducens. Next base: position 635,803 of record NZ_QXDJ01000003.1, read on the forward strand.
TAAAATAAATTCGTGATGCTGCAATGTTCTATTAATTTTACTTGAATATTTCAATACCCCACCAGGCTGCCTGCAATTGCAATAGTGAAGATGAAAAAATAAGTTTTTTATTATATTCATAATTTCCTCCATGATAATCTAATATTGAAAAAAGGACTGTTTTATTAAGTAAACCAGTATGTCGTTTCATACTGCACTTATGACATTCTAAATATGAGGCAAGTCTTCTATATAGATTACTCCAAATTTGTTATTTGTAAAGTATCTATATTAATATATTATGATACATATGAGAAAACCATCATATAATAAAAAGGCCAATCAAAGTGAAACCAACTCACTTTAACTGGCTATAATAATATCCTTTATTTTATTTCACATTCAATCTCTGCGCCCCTAGCAAGGTAACAATAATATCAGTCTGAAGGAACATAAAACACACTTCAATATTTACTTAAAACCCTTCAAAGCCTTTGATATCAACCTATTTACGTAATAGCTTCACGACCGTCTCCACGTGAAGAGTATTAGATAACATATAAAATTAATTACTTTCTAAATTACAACTTGCATAACTTTGCATTATTTATATTTTCATTTATATCATTATCAAAATATTTAATACCATAAAACTCAAATATACGCAACAGCTCTTTTCCAATTTCAATAATTCCGTCCTCATTATTTATCCACTTAGGATATTCATGATATTTCACTATCAAATAATATTGTACCATTTGATAATAATCATATATTGGCTTATTCATTTCCTTTATATCTTCAAAAACTTTTATATATTTATAATCACTTGTCACTGCATAATATGCTTCATGAGCAACTGTCGCATTTATAAGACTCTTTATATTAGATAAACCCCTATTATTAGCCAGAAAATGATTTGCTATCTCAATCCATTTTCTGGACCTCTGGGGAAGTGAACAAATTGTGAACACAATTTGTTTGCTAAAATATTGATATAATTCACCTTGCTTATAACATGCTCTAAAAATATTTTGAAATTTAGACTGAATTAATTCATATCATATTCCAAAATTTTAAACACATCAAAAACATCAACACTGCTATTGTATATATGGTGAAAATATATCGTTCTATTCTTGTCCAACAACTATTTTTCCATGCTAATATACTAATTGCTAATAAGCATACTAAAACACCACAAAGCAATATTGGAATTATTAAAATAACTTTTAAACTAATAGGTATACCAAACATAAAAGCATATTTCCCTAATTTCAAAGTAACAATAGCAGTACTAGTACAAAATATAAGTATTAAAACTGATGAAAACAATCCTATATATCCTGCATACTTTTCTAAACTACTTCTTTCTGCACTTTTAGCTTTTTTTCTGATAAAGGTTTTTATCCATACAAAAGTACTAGCTATAACAACAAATAGTGAAAACAGTGCAAAAATAATTGAAATCATAGGGTTTTCATACCATTTTACCTTTTCAAAAGCATTATTTCTAATATACAAATACCCCCTATTCTCCTTAGAATTACTTTCATTAAAAGTTATTATGTCTTCGCCATTTACTTTTTGAAATACTTCTGGTTCTATCTCAATATAGTCTCCCATATCTTCACCATAATAACCTGTAAGTTTTAAAGTACCATCTTTATTTGCTTTTGCTTTTACCAACCCATCTGACATTAAGACTTCCAGCTTATCCAAAGTATCCCTTGGTTTTTCTACATTCCAATATAGACCGTTATATTTATTAACTCTTTCCTCATAATCCTTTAAAGGAGTCACTGTTTCAGAATCTGCCACTGGATAAAATTCATCTAAGAAACTTGTTAAAAATTCTGAGCGAAGTTTTTCTGATGCTAGATTATAACAAAGCATAAAACCTATATTTTCTTCTGGAATCATATAAAGCATGTTTGCATATCCATCTGAAGTTCCAGTGTGAAATAATGCCATTTTATTATTTTCAAAACTTTCCCAAAATCCATAAGCTTGACCAGGCATTTTCTCATTATTAGTAAACTGCTGCTTATGCATCTCTTCCATTGTAGTTTCTTTTAAAATCTGATTTCCATCATATTTTCCACCGTTAAGATTTGCAATTATAAATTTAGACATATCGCTGACAGTTGTATAACACCCATCTGAAGGTACTAAATAATCATACATTGGCTCTGTTCTAAAGAAGCTTTGTTTTTGACTCCAATAGCCATAACTTACAGCTTTATTATGCTCCATACTTTCTGGCACTGGCTGTTTGAAACTACTATTATCCATATTAAGAGGCTTAAATATTCTTTCCTGAATATAATTCTCAAATTTCGTTCCTGATGTATTTTCTACAATATACCCAGCTAAAGACATTCCTTGATTGGAATATGAAAAAAAAGTATTTGGTTCATATTCCCTTTTAGGTATTGCTGTTTTTAGATAATCCCCTAATTCTTTTACTTCCCTTGGATCTCTAGCTCCAATGCCTATACTTGATTGAATAAAACCTGACGAATGAGTTAACAAGCTCTTCATAGTAATAGGCTCTTTAAAGGTATCATTAATTATAAAATCTTGAAGATATTCATTAACATTTTTATTTAAGTCAATATTACCTTCTTCATATTGCTGCATTACAGCTGTTGCTGTTAAAAGCTTACTTACAGATGCTATTCCAAACACTGTTTTTTCTGGATCTACACTTATTTTATTTTCAACATCTGAATATCCATAACCCTTCATAAAGGAAACCTGTCCATCTTTTATAAAAGCAATTGCAGCACCCGGCACATGATATTTATCCATATTTTCTGCAAAAAATTCATCTGTGAATTTCTCTACATCTTTCATATTAATCGATGTTGTTTTTTCATTTGCCTTCACTTCTATACTAGGCATTAAAATAAATAGTAATATTAAAAGAATAGTAATATATTTTTTTATTAATCTATTTTTCTTTAACAATTATAAAAACCTCCCATTGCACTATTAACTTTGTTTTACTGAAGTTAATAATACACAGAGAGGCTTATAAAAACTATCGAGAAATAGTATGATTTTATAAAAATTGCCCTACAACTTTTGTACGACATCTTGATTTTGCCTAGGTTCATCGCCATTTATGAGATTAATCAATTGAATTTTATTTTTCACTTCTGCTTTTCTATATATATTATGCACATGTGTTTTTACTGTAGTTAAAGAAATTGAAAGTTCCTCAGCTAATTGATTATAACTATTCCCCTTAGCTAAAAGTAATATTATTTCCTTTTCCCTATTAGTAATATTAAACTTTTCAAAGAATTCATTCTGTTTATTCTGAACTTCTACTATATCTTTTTGGCCATTCAAATAATGAGATTCATTTATATCTTTCTGACTATTTAGATTATATGATTCACCGATAGTATCTTTGTAATATTTTGCAATAAAATATATGCTCAATAAATTCCACAACATGTAAAATAGCGGAAGTGATAAAAGCCCATAAGGAAATATCCTGCTTAAAATTAGTATTTGCTCTGACCTTGTATCTAAATACATATATGGGAAAAATAATATTGTAATTGTTAAGAAAGACTTTAAAACTCTCTTTTTATAATCATTTTTTAAATATTTATAATTTAAACATATAAAAGCCAAAGCATAAAATATAACTAAAAATAAAATACTGCTTGATAATATATTCATAAGATTTTTATATGAGGTTGTATAATACATTATTAAACTCAAAATTGGAAATAGCGTTGCTCCTTTGAAAAAAACTTTCTTTTTACTTGTCCATTCTCTTTCGATAACTTCATGAACAAATAACGGTAAAAAATATATAATAAATCCAACAGCAGTATATGATGCTATATTTAATATTGCGGTTAAACTTGTAGACTGTACTGTATTTATTATGTTATAGGAAGTTATAGTCTGCCCTAATAATATTGTTGTAAGTGCTATTATAAAAATATTATAACTCTTTATAATACTAATCTTATACTTTATATAGGTCAGAACTGATAAAATAATCCCAGTAAAACCTACTAAAAATGATAAGATATGAAAGAAAACTATAAAATGCTTCATTACTTATACTCCTAATGTTCTGATACTTTACATACATTATACATACTTTGGTATTTTGAAATCAAGTTCATGATTTTATATTTAATACTTATATACACAATGATTGTATTATAATAAAATAACCCACGAAAATCCAAATTTTAGATTTTCGTGGATTTTATGGTGGAAACGAAGCGTGATCTTTAAAATTCACTAGCAAATCTCATCTTATTTTAATTTCCAACATATTATATATTAACAACTTTGTCTTTAAAACAAACTTTACATTTATACTAATGATCTTTTTGTTCTTCAGCCTTTTTCGCTTCTTCCCTTAATTTTTCTCCTTCTTTTTTAACTTTTTCCTCAGTCTTCTTTGCTTCCTCTTTTACCTTTTCTTGTGATTTCTTATCCTCTTCTCTAGCTTTCTCTTCTGACTTCTTCTTTGCTTCCCTTGATTTTTCTTCTTCTTTTTTAGCTTTTTCCTCAGCCTTTTTTTCTTCTTTATTTAGCTTTTCTTCTGTTTGTTTAGGTCCTTCTATAGCTTTTTCCTCTACTTTTTCAATATTATCATTTGCCTTTTTAATTTGCTTCATACCAGCTTTAATTTCTTTTTCAGTTTGCTTAGAAAGCTTCTTTATTTCTTCCTTTGAAGAATTTGCAGCATCCTTTAAATCCTCAGCTTCTTTTACCTTTTCTTCAGCGCTTGAAATTAAAGCTACATCACCGCTTTTATTTGCTTCTTCAAGTTCTTTCTTTGCTTGTTCAAGTTGATGTCTTGCTAAGAAGAAAGCCTCTTTAGCTGCATAAAATCCTTTAACATCGGTAATGTCTTTATCCTGCTTATTTAATGCATTTTCAATAGCTAGCTTAGAGTCTTCTGGAGCCTTTTCAAGTATAGTTTTTAATATCTCCTCACTTTTTTTGTATGCTTCCTTAAGCTCTTCAAATTTTTGTACAGCTTCATCCTTAGTCTCAATTGCCTTATTTATATGCTCCGTAGCAGAAGACAGTAACTCTACATAATTGTCTATTGCTTTACTTGCAAGTTCATCTTGCCCTTGATTTGTCATAACAACTGCTTCTGATGCTCTCTCTGCAGCAAACTTTGCCTTAAGTGCTGCTAGTTCTTCATCACTTTTTGTTATTGAAATCTGAAGCTGCTCTATCCCACGTTCTATCCTGTAAAAAGGTGAATTAGGCAATATACCTGCAGAATCATTGACCTCTTCTTGTGTGATTTCACTTTGAGTATTTGTTGTCGATTCATTTGTAGCTTCGTTTTCATTTTCCACTGTGGTGCCAGACACATTTTCAGATGAAACCTCATTTTCTTCTGTTGTAGTCTCTGTTACAGTCCCGTTTTCTTCTACTATAGGCTCAGATGTTGTTTCACTTGTTACCTGACTTGTATTTGTGGCATCCTCTGGATTTGCATATGCATTATGAGACATCCCAGTTAATACAGCTACTAATACTATTAAAGCAATTTTTTTCTTCATTTGTTATTCCCCCTATATATAAATATTTAGTTCTTATTCACTCAATATAATATTCGCTTTTATATATCATTTTCTGACACAAACATATGAATTTCAGTAAACTTATTTTATAACACCAGCTGATATACCCTATGATTAGTGGAGCTACCCGTAATAATAAAAACCCACGACCACCTGAAAGCAGCTATTTAAGCTACATACAAATGGTCGTGGGCTTCATGGTGGAGACGAAGCGTTCCTTTGAAATCCACCAAAAAAATCTTATTTTATTTTAATACAAAATATACTACATATTAACAACTTTAATTATAAAATTTTGATAAGCTTTTCTGATTTTTTTGTATGACCTTGTGCAAGTACTTCTATATCTTTATATTGATCGGAGTTTGTTATAATTATTGCTGTAGTAGTCACATATCCTGCTTTTTCAATATCAGATATAGAAAATGTCATCAGTGATTGCCCACATTTTATTTTATCTCCAACTTTCACTAATGGATTAAAGCCTTTTCCATTCATTTTAACTGTATCCATTCCTATATGAATTAGTAGTTCTATTCCATCACAGCTTTTCAATGCAATTGCATGTTTTGTTTCTGTAATCAAAAGAATTTCTCCATCAAAAGGTGCATATAATTTTCCATCGATCGGCTTCATTGCACATCCTTTTCCAAGCATTTCTTCTGAAAATACACCATCATTAATTTCTTTTAAAGGAATTACTTTGCCTTCCATTGGTGCATAAATAAAACCATTTTCCGTTTTTTCTATAATTGTTTCTTCTTGCTTTTTATTTATAAATTTTTGAAATATATTCATTATATCACTCCTTGTATTTTACTCTTATTTTTTAATCAACTAATTCCTCTACTTAAATTTCTTATCTAAAAAGGGAATCTAAAATAATATATTAATTTTCAGATTCCCCTTTGTAAAAATACTTACATAACGTATAACTTAATTATTTCATATACCTGCCTAGCATTGGATCAGCTGCATTTTTCTAATTTCTTGACTATTCATACATAACAATCATTACTTTTTTAAATTAAACATTCACCGTTTGTTTCTATTACTTTTTTATACCAATAAAAAGATTTTTTTCTTTTCCTCTCTAAAGTTCCAGTTCCATCATCTTGTTTATCTACATATATAAATCCATATCTTTTACTCATCTCTCCAGTGGATGCTGCAACTAAATCAATACATCCCCAAGATGTATATCCTAATAGTTCAACGCCATCTTCCATGGCTTCTTTCATTTCCACGATATGCTGTCTAAGATAATCAATTCTATAATCATCGTTTATTGAGCCATCTTCTTCTATTGTATCTTTAGCACCTAGTCCATTTTCTACTATAAATAAAGGTTTTTCGTACCTATCATATAGAGTATTCATAGTTATTCTAAGTCCTAACGGATCAATAGCCCATCCCCATTCACTAACTTCTAAATGAGGGTTTTTTATAGATTTAACAACATTAGCTTCAGTTTGATTTTCCATATCCTTAGATGCACATCTAGAAGCATAATAACTAAAAGATATAAAGTCTACTGTATTTTTTAATATATCCAGATCATTTTCTTCCATTACAATATTAACTTCTTTTTCTGCAAATACCCTCTTTGAATATGATGGATACTTACCTCTAGCCTGTACGTCTATGAAAAATAAATTTTCTCTATCCTTTGCATGAGCCATCCATACATCCCTTGGATCACATGAATACGGATAAAAATCTCCTCCTGCCAGCATACATCCAACTTTATTTTCTGGATTTTGTTCATGAGCTATTTTAGTTACTAAGGCACTTGCTACTAACATATGATGCGCTGCCTGGTACTTAACCTGATCTTTGTTTTCACCTTCCTTGAAATATAAACCTGCTCCCGAAAAAGGACTATGTATTAATATATTTATTTCATTAAATGTCAGCCAGTATTTAACTAAACCATCAAATTCCTCAAAGCAGCATCTTGCATACTTTTCAAAAAAGCCTATCATTTCTCTGCTCTTCCATGATCCGTATTTATTAACCAGTTCCATTGGAACATCAAAGTGACATAGTGTTACTAATGGCTCTATATTATATTTTTTACATTCTAAAAATAAATCTTTATAAAATTTAATCCCTGCTGCATTAGGTGTGCTATCATCTCCATTAGGGAATATTCTTGTCCATGCGATTGAAGTTCTAAAAACTTTGAATCCCATTTCAGCTAGCAAAGCAATATCTTCTTTGTAATGATGATAAAAATCAATTGATTCATGACTTGGATAAAATTCATCATCTTTCAAAGTCAAATCTTCTTCTAACCCTAATTTCACTTTCATTCTGTTTATTCCATGTGGTATAACATCTACAGTGCTTAAACCTTTTCCATCTTCTCTATAAGCACCTTCAGCCTGATTTGCTGCAATAGCTCCACCCCATAGAAATTCTTCTGGAAAACTGTATTTACTCATTATCTGCCCCCATTATTTCCATATTATCTTCTGCTGGAATATCTTCAAATCCAAATATTAGAGTTAATACGAAAGATAATACGACTGCCAGTATCATTATTCCAATTATCCAAATAAGGCTTGATGGATTTTGTGGATCAAAAAACTGAACACTTGTGAACAAACCTGGTGCAGCCATAGATCTACTTGCAAGTCCTGCTATCCCTGCTACGGCACCACATACACCACCTGATATTAATGATGCTATCATAGGTCTTTTAAATCTTAATGCAATCCCATACAGCGATGGTTCTGAGATTCCCGCAATGATTGCAGAAGAAGCAGCTGCAATTGCAGTTTGTCTCAATTCTTTATTCTTAGTTTTAAAAGCAACAGCTAAGGCTGCTCCTCCTAATGAAAGGTTCGCACCTATTTCTGAAGGCATTACCATTCCTTCCATTCCTGTTTCTGCTATAGTTGTTAATATAGTTGGAGTAAATACTCTATGCATACCAGTCATAACAAGTAGTGGCCATAAAGCTCCCATTATTGCTACAGATACCCATCCTAATTTGCTGTGAACAAAATAAACTAAACCTGATATTGCTGTACCAATCCATATACCTAAAGGTCCTATCAATCCAATTGCTATTGGAGCTGCAATCAATACTATAATCGCTGGTTTTAAGAAATTTTTAGTTACTTCTGGTGTTATCTTATCTACAAATCTTTCAATATATGATAATATCCAAGTCATACAAAGTGCTGGTATTACCGTATACGTATACTTAACGGATGCAATAGGAATAAATGCTAAAGTTACAGCCTTACCTTCTGATGCGCTTACCATTAGTTTCATAAAATCTGGATGTACCATAAGTCCTGCTATTGCAATAGCTAAATAAGTATTAGTTTTAAATTTCTTCGATGCTGATACTGCCACCATAATTGGAAGGAAATAAAATGCTGCATCTCCCATAGCATTTAGTAATGTATATGTAGTACTGTCTGCTGGTAGTACTTTTAACATAGATAAAATCATTACTACTAACTTTACCATTGAACCACCAATAATTGCTGGTATCAATGGTGACATTGTACTTACTAATGCATCCAATATATTAGTTCCAACTTTTTTGATAGTTAGCTTTTCTTTTTTTATCCCTTTTGCAATGTCACTTTGATCTCCAAAGTTTCCTAATTTTAAAACTTCCTTATAAACATAAGATACATTATTTCCAATAATAACTTGATGTTGTCCACCTTGGTTGACATATCCCATTACTCCATTAATTTTTTTAATCTCATCTACATTTACTTTTGAGTCATCCTTTAAACAAACTCTTAAACGAGTCATACAATGAGTTACACTCTCAATATTTGAGATATCGCCTAAATTTTTTACAATCGTTTTCGCAATTAACGCATAATCCTTTGCCATTTTATTACCTCACTTATATTTATTATTTTCGAATAGCTATTGAATTTATCTTAATGTTAATTGAAAACGCGAATTTTGTCACTATGTAAACCATTATAAAAAACATGTCTGTTTTTTAATAATTTGTTATTGCAAAAAAACAAAATGTTTTTTTAGAAATCAAAGAAATAATTAAAATAAGCTTTATCAACTTGAGTTAAAAACTTCAAATTAATAAAGCTCTATGTAAAATACTTTTATTTTTATGTATAGCTATTTACTCATCTTGTATAGATTCTTCTCGACAATTTTGCAATTTCCTTCCAATTCTTTCTATTATACTGATTATTGGAATTTGAGTGGTAATATCATATATTCCTACTCTAACATATGGTACATAATATGGGATATTATAATCAGACATTTTCGCTATAGTGCAATTTTCAGTGTTAGTAATACTAACAATACAGCAATTATCTTTTTTAAATCGATTTATATGGCCTATAATATCTTTTGATTCTCCAGACACAGAACATACTATCACAACTGAATTTTCATAAAATTTACCTGTAGTCGGGTAATACGGATCATCAATGCATAAACTAAATTGTCCAACACTTGATAGATATCGTGCTCCATATCTTGCTACAATTCCTGACATGCTGCTTCCTATAAAAATTGTTCTTTTTGCTTTTAATATAGCTTTCACTATATCCTCTATCTTTTCATCATATTCCTCAGTATTTGTTTTCTTAAAAAAATCAATTATTTCTGTATTATCTTCACTAACTTTTTTAATTTCTTTTTCTTCTATAAATAATTTAAATTTTAATTTAAACTCTGAATAACCACTACAACCCATTTTTTTGCAGAAATTTAATATGGTTGTAGTTGATACATGAGATTCAACTGCTAATTCCCTTATTTTCATATATCGGACCTTATCTTTATTATCCATAATAAAATTATAAACAGAAATTTCTAAATCATTAAGACTTTTGATTTGACTATAACTGAACATATAATACTTCCTTCCATTGGACTATTGCCTCTACATTATATAAACTATGAACTTTATTAATTCGATTTTCAGCTTGATCCATTTATTTCATAATGCACCGCATTTTTTCTATTAATTTATATCATCTTTATATACTTATATAATATCATATTAATATTTCAATAAACCACAAAAATCTAAATCACAACTTTTAGATTTTTATGGCTTTGATTGTATCGCTACCCATTGTAGACACTATGAAAATATACAAATTACTTTAACTGTTTAAACAATAGGCGTATGTTTTAATATAAAACACCTCCAAATGTTATATTTTATTGTAACATTTGGAGGTGCACTTAAATATTTATTTCTGAATTACGAAGTTACAATCTGCCACTGTTGGTTGTAACCACCTGTACTGATCCACTGCAAAACATTAGCACCGTCTGCTGTTGACTTGTTATCTACATCCAATAGTTTGCCGCTGTTTACATTTACTAGATTGTAATATCCATTTCCTAAATCTACAATATTCCATAACTGATTTTTCTGTCCATTATCAGTCCACTGTATGACGTCAGCTCCGTTTTCTGTTGAAGTATTGTAAACATCCAACGCCTTTTTACTATTAACATTTATAAGTTTATACCCATTGCCCATGTTTGTAATAACCCATTTTTGATTATTGCCGCTGCCAGTGCTCCACTGTATAACATCTGCACCATCTGCTGTTGAACTATTGTAAACATCTAAAGCCTTTCCACTTTCACGGTTGATCAACTTATATGTTCCTCCAGACACAATACCAGAAGTTGCTGGAGTAACATAGATACGATATCCTGAACTATTGTTGCAACCTGTTAATGGTACTGTAATTTGTCCATTCACAACTGGATAATTAGATGTTGAGATTGTTGATGGCCCAGAGGATACAGTATCCTTGCTTACCCAATCAATTTTCTCTACCTTAACTGATGCTGTGGATCCGATAAAGGATGGAATGTTTTTAAATGTTGTACTTATAGTACCGTCATTTGGTCCTCCAAAAATAAAACTTATGAACTTGCTATTGGAATCAACACATGCAGCTCCATCTACAAGATTACTGTCATCATTTGGAGGTGTTACATTAACCATTTTTCCAGACATATCTCCGTACCATTTATAGAAATACCAGCCTGCACCCTTTTGCGTGTCAGTAGCAAGAAGACTTCCTAATCTACCTGGAGTCGGAACAAACCACCAAGTTATACATGCACTTTCAACCTTATAACGCTCAAATTTCCCTATAAAACGTGCTGATGATCCTGGCTGCCCTTCAAGGTTATGATCAGCATCACAATATTCGTTTATACTAATTGGTAACGCGCTTATCCCCAAGGAATTTTCCAATTGTCTATAATCTCTTAAATTCGGTGATACTCCTGCTATTCCACTAAGCTCATGCCAGCTAATTATATCAGGAAGACAATTGTTTGTTTTACAGAAACTTAAGAAGCTGCTCAATCTAGTGCGATTATAATAGCTGTAGCAAGGGCCTATGATTTTAGCCCCTGGATCATTTGCACGAATAGCATTGTAAGTCTGCTTCCACATATCATTGAAATCTCCGTTAGCAGTATTCCAAGTACCATCAGGTTCATTCCAGATTTCATAACCATAATAATTGTTACGACCGGATGCTTTCTTATCAGCGATAAATGAATTCACCTGATTAAGCCAGCTTGTCATACCTGGCCATTGGTATGGCCAGCCTGGAAGCATATCTGCCAGATCAATTGACACCTTAGCACTTTGAACTGAGGCAAGTTTTTCCGAAACAGGTATAGCAGCACCAAAGCTATGCTGGTTTCCAGATCCACCTCGGGACGGATTTCTCATTACATATGGTTTAAGTGGAGCTACGAGACCATTAACATCCGCCGGTTTAGTTTCAGTGATTCCATAAAGTGAACCACTTGCACAATGTGTTGCATCTCTGAGTACATTTGTACAATCTACAGTCATAGAGTTGCCTGTCGCTGCTGATATTTTTGAAGCTGGAGCCATTGCTAGCATCATACTTAAACATAATGCTGTTACTAAAACTTTTTTCATATACATAACCTCCTGAATTTCTTTAATTTTTTCTAAATTGTAAGATTTACTTAATTTTGAAATCATACTGTATCTCCTTTGATTTCAAAGGAGATCTATGCTTCTTTTAAATAATATAAAACTGATGTAAAGTCTCCATCCTTGCTGCAAAAATCTTCTTGTTTTACTGGAATTCCAGCATACATTAATTCGTCACCAAAAAATACATTCTGTTTATTATCATTAATATTGTATTTCTTATTTGAATCTAACCCGTGCAATTTAATTCTCTTAAAACCGTCATTTGCCGTATTTAATATTTTATAATATCCAACCAAGGCCTCGCATTTATCTTCTGATACAACCATCCAAGAATTTATATTATTTTCAAAAGGGCTTACTAGTCTATAAAAAGTCCCTTTTTGTATTAATTCTCTTTTTTCTTTCATAAATTCAACTTGTTTTTTTACCAATGCTCTTTCTTTTTTGGATAAATTATTTAAATCTAGTTCATATCCAAAAGCTCCAAAGTATGCTACATTTGCTCTAGTTTCAAGAGGAGTTGTTCTAATCACCTGTTGATTTGGCACTTCTGATACATGGGCTCCCATGCTGCTTATAGGATATACAAATGATGTTCCATATTGTATTTTCATTCTTTCAACTGCATCTGTATTATCACTTGTCCATCCTTGTGGAGCATAATAAAGTATTCCTGGATCGAATCTTGCACCACCACTTGAACATGATTCAAATAAAATATATGGGAATTCAGATGTTAATTTTTCATATAATGAATATACACTCAAAATATATTCGTGCATTACCTTCCCTTGATTTTCTGCCGTTTTAGCTACGCTGTAGCATTCAGTCATATATCTATTCATATCCCATTTTACATAGGATATTGAAGCTTCGCGTAATACTTTTGACATAGCTTCATATATATAATCAACTACTTCTTTTCTAGAAAAATCTAATATATATTGATTTCTACAATGAGATGCTGATCTGTTTGGTGTATGAATAATCCAATCAGGATGATTTCTATATAAATTACTATCTTTATTAACCATCTCAGGCTCAAACCAAAGCCCAAATTTCATTCCCATTTCTTCTATTTTCTTAGAAAGTCCAACTATTCCATCTGGAAGTTTCTTAGTATTTACGTACCAATCTCCAAGACCTGCCTTATCATTATTACGTTTTCCAAACCAACCGTCATCTAATACAAATAATTCTATTCCAAGATCTTTTGCAGTTTTAGCAATATTAAGTATTATTTCTTCATTAAAATCAAAGGTTGTAGCTTCCCAGTTATTTATTAATATTGGACGTGATTTATCTCTCCAATATCCCCTAGCTAATCTAGTTCTATATAATTTATGATAAGCTTTGCTCATTCCATTTAATCCCTCATCAGAATAAGCCATTACAACTTCTGGAGTTTGAAAGCTTTCATTTTCATGTAATATCCATTCAAACATATTTGGATGGATTCCTAACATAATTCTCGATGTGTTATGAGTATCTACAAGTACTTCACCTAAAAAATTACCACTATAAACTAAGCTAAAACCATAAACTTCACCTTGAAATTCAGTTGTATTTGGCCGTTTTAATGCTATAAAGGGATTGTGTTCTGCACTGCTTGTGCCTCTTAAGCTATAAATTGATTGGATTCCTTGTTCTAGCTTTTTATTTTTCACATGCCTTTCTCTACTCCAAGCACCTGCTAAATGTACCATTTCATAATCATAGTCTGGCAAATCTAAACTGCAGCTCATTGCTTTTGTTAAAATAATTTCTTCTTTCCCCTCATGCAGAAATTTTGCGTTTCTTGTTATAATAGGCAGCGCCTCATAAATAGTATAGCTTAGCAATAATCTTGTTTTTATGATCTTATCGTACAATATTATTTCTAAGGTTTGTGCTTCAATTTCATTTTCTACATAGGTTGCAGGAAGTTTTTCTAGTTTCTTTTTACCTTTAAAGATGTTATAAGCCTCAAATTCAAAATTAGTTATCCTGCTTCCATTTTTCTGCTTTATTTCAAAGGCAGGGTATCTAAAATCTGTTGTTCCATAAGAGGGATATTCTTGTCTTGTATGTTGCAGCGAAAAGTTCGTATCACCTTCAAATACATATGCTGCTAAGGGGCGCATGCCTCCTTCAAAAAGATATGAAAAAGATTCTTTGTGATGAATTCTTTTCCCATAATATAGATTTCCCAATTGATTATTGTCCAATATTTTTATGATATAGCTGATGCTGCTATTATATAAATGAAATTCTCTAGATTTTTTATTAAATTTTATTGCCATATTACTTCCTCCTATGCATTTCTATTAATTATTATTAAACTAAAGTTTTCCTCCGGAAGTTGCAATACCTTCGATGAATTGCTTTTGGAATACAATATATATTGCAAGCATTGGCCAAATAGCGAGCACTGAAGCTGCCATAAGCTGTGGATAATTAACTGAATATGCACTTTGAATTTTTGCAAGTGCTGATGATAAAGTCGCTGAATCAGCACTTGAATTAACAATTAGAGGCCACATTAAATCTTTAAATGCAAATAATGCTGTAAATATCCCAAGTGCCACCAAACCTGATTTTGTTAGAGGTAACATTACTTTCAAAAAAGTTTGTCCTATATTGCATCCATCTAATCTTGCTGATTCTTCTAATTCCTTTGGAAGTCCCATAAAAAATTGCCTTAATAAAAATGTACCAAATGCACTTACAAGTCCAGGGAAAAGAAGTGCAAATACTGTATTTCTCATTCCAATTTTATCTACCATTAAATATTGTGGAATTATGAAAAGTTGAACTGGAACCATCATTTGAAATAATACTATTCCAAATAAAAAGTCTTTTCCTGGAAATTTCAATCTTGCAAAAGCATAAGCCGCCATAGCACTAAATGATACAGAACAAACTATTCTTAAAATCATCATTGCAAATGTATTAAAATATAATGTAATGAAACTATTTTGTCTTATTGCCTCTAAGTAATTCTCAATCTTCCACTCTGCTGGAAAAAATATAAATGGATTCATTGAAGTAGATTCTGAAACAGTTTTAAAGGATGTAAGCAGCATCCAAGCAAATGGTAATATCATAAATACTACTCCAAGAATTAAAAATAAATGTATAAATAACTTTGAAGAATTTTTTTTATTTTTTATACTAGTCATAATGATCCTCCTTTCTACATGTAATTAACCCATTTCTTTTGAACTTTCATTTGGAACACTGTAATCATCATAATAATAACAAGAAGTAACATTACAATAGCTGAGCCATAGCCTTTATCTGCATATTTAAATGAACTGTTATAGAATAAGTAAACTAATGAAACTGTTTTATCATATGCAGGGCTGGTTACATCTATCATCATATAAATCACATCGAATACCTGCATTGCTTGAATTATGCTTGTGACAACAACGAAAAATAGCGTCGGCGATACTAGTGGTAATGTAATATTAAAAAATTGTCTCACTGGTTTAGCACCATCAATACTAGAAGCTTCATAATAATCCCTAGGTATTTCTTGAAGTCCTGCAATAAGTAATACCATACTGTAACCAACTGTACTCCATATTCCTATAATTGCTATAGAATAGAGAGCTATGTTAGGATCATCAATCCAATTTACAGGACCAATTCCAATTTTAGATAACATATAATTAATAAGTCCGAATTGATCGTTATATAACCATTTCCAAACCATAGTTACTGCCGCTGGAGCTGCAACCATTGGAATAAAATATATTGTTCTATACATACCTTTTCCTTTAATTTTAGAATTTAATAATACAGCTAAAATCATTGCAATAATTACTGTCATTGGAACAACTATAACTGTGTATGTCAAAGTATTGCCTACTGAATGCCATACTTGAGCATCTCCAAACATCTTTTTATAGTTACTTAAACCAACAAATATATTTCCTTTCCCAAAATCACCACTCTTAAAGAAACTTAGATACAATGTTTCAATAATTGGAATAATATTTAAGATTATAAGTCCAATAATGGTAGGAGCAACTAAAGCATATCCCCATTTCCATTCATTTACGGTTTGTTTAGATGGCTTTTTCGTATTTATTTTTGTATTTTGTGCTGTTATTTCTTTTACCATAAATTCATCTCCTATAAAGATATTTTAAAAATTACGGCAACATGTATTTGTCGCCGTAATTAACTCTTATTTTTCTTCTTTTAAGCAATCATTCATCATTTTGGCTGTCTCTTTACATGCATCTTCTACTGTCTTCTCTCCAGTAAATGAACCTTTTAATAATTCATAAGCTTTATCTTCCCATTTTGCAGTAGTATTAGAATATGGTCTTATCTGTGCATATTTAACCATATCAATAAAGCATTTAATATTAAATGTTTTATTAGAATTTACCCATGCATCTGCAGTTCCATTGTATGCTGAAATTGCAACTCCAAGCTCAGCTTGTTTTGTTTGCCCTTCTTTTGAACTTAAATATTCAACCCATTTCCAAGCCTCATCTGGATGTTTTGTATTAGCTGAAATTGCATTTCCAAGTCCATTAAATATACTAGCTCTCTTTCCATCATTTGCTGAAGGTAATACTGCAACATTGCAATTTTTAGACATATAATCATTTGATGCAAATCCACTTAAATTCCACGAACCAAATAATCCCATTGCACATAATCCATTTTGCATTGCTTGTCCACGTGCTGCATCATCAAAAATCTTAGGTGATAAACCATCGTTAACAAATTTAACATAGTATTTCATTGCTTCTATTGTTTTAGGATTATCATATCCTGATTCTTTTTTATCAGTTATGATTGTTCCACCATTTTGATATACAAAATTATAATATCCTTCTTGATTATGAAGTGGTGCTAAGAAACCATACTGCTTACCATCACCAGTTGTTAATTTTTTAGCTGCTTCATATAGTTTGTCCCAATTCCATGTTTCATCTGGATATGAAATTCCTGCTTTATCAAACATTGTTTTATTATACCAAAGGCCTATTGTATCGTAATCTTTCGGAACTGCATATTGTTTATTATTTTGATTGTATATTTTTACTAATCCTTCTGGATAATTTGATAATTTTACTTCATTACTCTTATTAATCTTATCAGTCAAATCCATAAGCATGTTGTTAGATGCATATTTATAAATTTCATTTGAATGCATCCAGAAAGTATCTGGAAGAGATCCTCCTGTTGCTGCCGCTTCAAGCATTGTCCAATAATCAGCCCACCCTACAACTTGTAAATCAATTTTTATACCAGAGTTTTTTGATTCAAATTCATCTGCCATTTTTCTAATACCCTTTTCTTGATTTGAATCCCAAAGAGCATAAGTAATGTGTACATCTCCCCCACTAGATGCTTTAGATGCATCTTGTCCACTAGTTGCTGCTGTATTTGAGTTGCCGCATCCAACTAAACCTGTAACAGCCATCATACTAGTTAATAATAAAGAAATAATTCTCTTTTTCATTAATAATTCCCTCCTATTTGTATAAAATCAAATTTGAAAGCATGACTTTATATTTAATATATAGCTTATTACACTAATATTAAAAATCTAATTTTACGTTTTTCATTTCACCTAATGTCACTATATCTTTTAATTAACAACAATTTTGTAATGCTTTACAAAATAGCCAAAAACTATTAATATAGAATTAGTATATTATTTTTATTATTGAATTTTTTAAGCTTTGCTTTTCAAGCTTATTATGTTTATTGACCTTAATGTTCATATATAACCATTTCCTTCCTTTCCATGATTAAATTCTAACATTTAAATGAAAACAAATACATAGAATATAAAAGTTTAAAATATACACTTTTGCTATATTATTCAATCATTGTTCAATAATGGACGCAAAAGTATATATTCTACCTTATATTAAGAAAATATATTCTCTATAAATTTTGCCGAAAGGTGGTATAAAACTTATGTCTGATTTTAAAAGCTATATATTTAACAATATTAATTATGTTGATATTATTCTTTACCAATTTGGTTCAGAACGCTGTGATTCTCTACATTCTTTTGGACCAACTGTTAAAAATCATTATCTTTTTCATTATGTTTTATCTGGAAAAGGGAAACTTTACTCAATTAATGATCGAACTAATAAAACCTCCACCTATACCATAAAGGCAGGCGAAGGTTTTTTATTAACTCCTAACATAATAAATACCTACGAGGCAGATAAAGATGACCCATGGAACTATATATGGATAGAATTTGAAGGCTTAAAAGCTGAACGATACTTAACCGAAATAGGAATATCAGGAAAAAATCCCGTATATATACCAAAAGAATATAATTCCGAGAACTCTATTATAGATAATTTTAGATTTTTGCTAGATAATCCAAGTGCACCAGATTCAGCTATACTTGGACATACTTATCTGCTTTTTTATGCCCTCTTAGAAAATTCTGCTTCTAACAATATGAATAAAGCTGCTACCCTTCAAGAATTCTATGTTAGAGAAGCTATAAATTATATTGAAAAAAACTATGACAATAACATTTCTGTTGAAGATATTGCAAAATGGTGCAACTTGGACAGAAGTTACTTTGGAAAAATATTCAAAAGTTCTATGAAGACTACACCTCAAGAATTTTTAATAAAATATAGACTGTCCAAAGCCTGTGAAATGCTTAAATGCAATAATGCATCAATTAAAGAAATTGCTGAACTCACAGGATATCCAAACCAATTTTATTTTTCCAGAGCTTTTAAAGAGGTCTATGCTATGTCTCCACGGAAATGGAGAAATGAAAATAAATCATTCTAATGTACATTTATCGTCATTTACTGGCACAAGCAAATCCATGGACAGCAGCTTATATACAAGCAAAAGGCGATGTGATTGCAGATTTACATGAAGATTTAGCAGCTGAACAAAAAGCTAGAGCAACTTATGAATGGTTAATTAATTTAACTGATGAACCACAAATCAAAGAAATTTTAAAATTCTTAAGAGAAAGAGAAGTAGTTCATTACCAAAGATTCGGTGAATGCTTAGAGCATGTTCAAGATGTTGTGTGCATAAAAAAATAAATACTATTTATTATATAACCAAATTATATAATAAAAGACTGCCCTAAAATCAATAAATTTTAGGGCAGTTCTTATATATTTTTTCTTTGAAATTATATTTCAAAGGATTCATTCTAATTCATATTGTCAGTTTTTTCAGTTTTTTGCTTGACCTTAGCTAAGTTGCTTCTCTAATTGTTCTAAATCTCTTATAACCATATTTATTACTTCTATTTTTGATTTAGCATATTCATTTTTGGGCAACCATTTTAGTCCGCTTTCTAAGCATTCCTTAGTACTTCTATATTCTTGTAATAATTGTGTTACATTCTCGACCATACCCTACACTTTCCTCTCTTTATGTCTTGCACTATGCAATTTATATATATTTCTAAAATCGAATCTTTTCTATTATTACCTCCTTAACTAAAATTATACTTAAGTTTTTAACTACATATAAATGTATATAACTATTTATCTATATTATACCATATATTGCTTATTTTTTAACACTTTTATATTATTTAATTAATATTTAAAACAGGATTCCTCATAGATAATTAAACTCATACTGTGATATAGTGCCTAACTTGAAAGTAATTTAAAACATTTAGATCTTGCCATTTAACTTAAAATTAATATTTTCAAAATAATATTCTCCATTATCAACTTTACTTAACTCCCAAAACAACTTATGTTTTTTAGCTTCATTATTGAATTCTTCTTTCAAATCTCTATTGTTTTTCTTGATACTATTTATAATCGTATTAATATTAGTTCTCTTCCAATTATTATAGTCAAACTCCATTTCATCAAGTATTTTAATTGTTGGTACAACTTTAATACTAGGACCATTTAAATCTCTTTCTAAATTTCTTATGGTATATGTGTTTTGGCCTGGATCTAAGATTATAAAATACCCATAATCAAAAGTGCTTCTAATTAGCCTTCCATATATTTGCTTCATTTTAATACAAACCTGAGGATAATTAACATCCTGATACCCTTTTTTCTGATATGTTGTTATTGCTCTTAAAATAGGAAATTCAGGGCTGTAGTTAGGAATTTTATCTAACATTACACAGCTTAGTGCATCACCTGGTACATCTATTCCTTCAAAGAATCCCTTACTACCTAGGATAATAACCTGCCTATTTTTATCATTTAATACAGCAATAGATTTTTTACTAGTATGAACCTCTATTTTGGTTCCTCTAATAAGCACTTCTAGTTCTTCATTTACAGCCGTTCTTCTGGCATTGTTATTAAATAGAACAAGAATATGCCCATTAATTTTTTGAGATATATTAAATATAAATCTTGCAACATTTTTAATATATGATGGTTCATCATATCTTCCAACATCATTTAATGCAAAAATTTTCGTTCTTCGCTTTAGATCGAAGGTTGGAGGTATTAAAAATTCCTTTGCTTTTTCCTGACCTAAGTGTTTTTTTATTTTATTAAAAGAGTTTTCAATTTTAAATGTCGCTGATAAAAAGGTTGTGCTCTTAACATCTTTAAGCATATGCTCATTAACTAATTCCCCAACATTTAATGGAATATTTCTAAAATAAAACTCTTTATACTCAGCATTTACTTCTAATACCTTTGCATAAAATACAGAGCTTTCTAAAAATTTATCCAAAATGTCGAAATTAGACTTAAGTTTTGCTATATAATCTGATAAATTTCTATGATCATTATCGCCATTAACTTCATCATCTAATGTGATATTTGAAACATAATCATTTAAAATTTTATATAAAGGATAGATACTTTCTTTTAACATAGATATTTCCGGACCTAGTGCTTTTGTCATTCCTTTTAAATCATCTCTGGGAATAAAAAATTCAGTAGTAAAATTATATTCCCCACTAACCAGTCTCATACTTCTAAAATCATTTAATAAAATATTAATATTAATATTGATTTCATTAACTAAATATGTAAGTTTATCTTTTTCTATGGTTTCCCTATATCCATAGCTAGCATTTAGATTTAAGAGCATAGCTAAAATGCTTGGATGCCCTTTCTCAATCATATCCAATAATTCACTCAAACTTGATGAAGAGAATTCCTCCGCAAAAAAATCATAACACTTTTCCATCAAGTTATGACCTTCATCTATTATAATATGATTTATCTTCTTTTTTTCTGAATATGGCCAGCATGCTAAAAGGGAATGATTTATTACTGTTATATTTTCTTCTGGAAGTTCGTTATATCTTTTCCTTAAGAAGCAAGGTCGTATACACTTTTCAAGATTACATTGCTCACTATCACAATTAATTTCATTGATGTATTTATCTAATTCAAAATGCTTCTGAGCAGAATAATTTATACTTTCTATATCCCCGTAATTACCATTCTCACTGAGCCTTCTTAGAAAAAGCAGTAATAAATTTTCCTTTTCTCCTATAGTTAGACTTTCACATTTGTTAATTCTTTCTATACAAAGATAATTACCCTTCCCTTTCATAGCTCCATAATTCAACTTATCATTTAGCATGAGCTTTTTAAGTATGGTTGGTATATCTCTTTCAATTAGTTGATTCTGCAGTTCTTTTGTATTTGTAGATATAATAAAAGCTGCATCATCTTTCCTATTTTTCTTCTTATTTAAATAAGTTTCAATAGCTGCTATTATTACATAAGCAAAAGTTTTACCACTGCCAGTTGGTGCTTCGATAAATATTCTTTCGGATTTTTCAAAATTTTCTCTAATTCTCTTGGAGAATTCTTTTTGATCTTTCCTATACTGGTAACCAAAATCTCCACCATTATTCCAGATTTCTTCATTTTCAAGCAGATTTTCAAACTGTGAATAATCTATGGTAATTTTCTTTAATTCATTTTCAATCATTTTATTTTCTTCATAGTTTACATATTCATAATTATCAAGAGTAAGGAATGGAGGTTTTAATAAATATTTAGTCCATGGCCACTTTTTCAAATACATATATTCTTTTATTATCATATTATACAATGATTTATTTCTCTTTGTACTTCGTTCTTCTCTATCCCATTGCCTTAAAAGAAGAGAATTTACCACTTTTAATGTATCAATTGAGTCTGATAATCCTCTATGTAACTCATTTTTTCTTAAATTTGTTATTTCTCTAATTAAAGCATCTAAATTATATTCTTTTCTCCAAGGCTCCAAAATCGCCGCAAATTCCATAGAGTCAATTATCTCATTTTTTATTTCCGGAATATGAAACCCAAGAAACTTTCTTTCAAAATTTGCATTATGACATATCAAAGGTAAATCTTCTAGAAATTCTGCAACCTCTGATCTAATAGCATTTAAACTCTTAGCACTTAACAAATCTTTTTCATTTAAGCCATAGCAAAGATTATAAATACTAATAGGTACCCGCCCTCTTGGTCTTATTAAAGTTTCATAAGTAGTTATAATGCCATCTTTAATTTTAATTGCACCAATTTCTATAATTTCCGAACTATTTTCATCAAGTCCAGTTGTCTCAATATCTAAATATATCACATTGTCTAAAATACTATTTAATCCTTCTAGCATATTTTCTCCTATTTATGTTGTACAGTTAAATACTTCTTTGCCAAGAAAATTCTTAAAGTAAACTTCCAAAAGTGAGCATGCTTAAAATAATATATTTACTTAGAAAATTCGCCACTTCTTCACTTTTTAATTTATTCATAATTAATTTCTTTTTATCTTTTAACTGCATTTTGCTCACCTTACAATTAATATATAGTTTAATTATTTCTGTAAGTAATTATATCATAGTTTAAATAATTAAACTTCAATTGATTTTTTTTACGGTTAAAATCTACAAAGGATTCAGTACATCCTATTGGAAAATGATTAATTCTTACATTCTATTAACACAAAATTCATCTTAACAATTTTTTTAATGAATAAATATTATTTTCCCTTATGAATTTCCAACCCAGCCATTTAATTTTAGAAGTTCTTGGTATATTATTTTTAACTAAAGAAGAAGCTGATAAATAAAAGGATTTAGCGATAATATTTCCAAACTTTTCTTTAGAAATAACATTATATATTTCTCTTGATGTCTCATTTAGTGATTTCTTCGAAATCAAAAACATAGGACTAATTATTGCTCCATCCTCTGGCCAAATAACCATTATTGATTTAACTTTTGGGCAAGCCTTAGCAAAAATCCAAGGTATTATATATATTGCTGCTCCATCCTCACTAGCATTTCCTGCAATCCAAGCCATTTTAGAGCCATGCCAGGTATCCTTCACATTTAATTTTATTTTTGAAATTCCTTTCATCCCAAATTCTTTAAATATATAAAGTAAGAGTACAAAAGATATCTTTCCTTTTTCTCCATTAACTATTATTTGATTCCGATAACAATCCTTTAAAAGATCCCCTAACTTTGTTGGTATAGGTCTATTTCCAAGTTTATTTTTATCTATTAAAAAAACATATGGTGTTGCCGCGAAAATTTCATAAATACCTTCAGGATCAATACAGCCAGACTTATCAAATATTTCATTGATTTGCCCATTGTTTTTAGAATAAAATACACCCTTTTTTATAAAGTTTTCAATAAATTCATCATCAAATATTTGTTCGAATCCTACACTAGTAATAATATCTGGTAAATATTCTTCATTATTTACTTCAATAAGTTTTTTTCTCATATACTTTGCATTAGAAGGCAAAACAACTTTGAAATTAACACTTTTCCCTTTATTCTTCTTAATTTTATAAGCACTTTCTAACATCAATTCATTTAACGAAGGATTTAATGTCATTGCTACATTTCCTATAAAGTTGATCTTTTCTTTGTTACCATAATCAATCATATTAGTTACTCCTTCATACATAATGTGATTTATTTATGTGGATGCATTATATCTTTTAATTCTTCATCATTAATTTCATACTTATAATAAGTCTTATAAAAATTTTTCACTTCATTTTCGATATTTATATCTTCAAATAATTCTGGATGAAATATTTTAGCAGCCCATAAAGGTTGTAGAGCTCCATCTGCACTTCTAGCAGACCATACATTTACCCCTTTAGGATTTACATATACTTGTTTTTCTTTAACAGCTGTTATATCTTTCCACTTATCATCATTTAAAATAGCATCTTTATTCTTATAATCTCTAACAATTATTATTTCTGGATCCCACTTGATGACTTCCTCCATAGACACTGTAGCACTTATTTTTTCTACTCCGCCTTCTGCTGCCACGTTAGCACCACCTGCAATATTTATCCATGATGTAACAATAGATTCTTTTCCTTCTGTGCTAAGAGGATTATCTGTGACGTAATATACTCTCTTTTTTTGTTCATTAGTTAACTTATCAGTTTTTGAAGTAATTTTATTTATATTTGACTCATAATATTCTGTAAACTCTTTAGCTATTTTGCTTTCTTTTTCTCCAAGAATTTCTCCCATCAAAGTAATTCCCTTTTTAAATTCTTCATTAGTAGAATAAAATAAAATCACATAAGGAATTCCAACTTCATCTAATTTCTTTTGTATTTCTTCCGTACCACTCCATAAAGTAACTACATCGGGCTTGGCCTTTAAAAGTTCTTCAACATTTATTCCTTCTTTAGAAAAAGGTTCTGGCAAGTTACTAATCTTAGGGAATATCTTTGTTACCCATTCATTTGATTTTAGTGCTGGTAATGTTGTTACAATTTTTGACTCCGCTCCTAAAAATAACATTAACTGATTTTGTGCTGCACCATTAGAGCAAACTCTATTTATTTCCTTTGGAAGAGTAACTTTTCTACCAGCCATATCTGTTACCACACGAGTAGTCTCCTCGGTACTACTTTTATCTTCAGTATTTTTTGTCTTACTGCATCCACCTATGAACATACTTAAAATCAGTATATAAACAACTACTATACTAAAATTCTTTAAATTAAATATAAATTTATTTTTTTTCATATTTATTCACCTCATTATTTTTTACTATATTTTTTATTTAGCTTAGTGATTCACCTGGAAGCATTTTATAGAATAAAAAGCACCAAATAACAAAGAAAACTTTCTTTACATTAGTGCCCATCATGAGCTTTATTTCGTATAATTATACTTTTAATACGTATACGCCAAAAGGACACTAGTATGAAACTAGTGTCCTTCTTTGAACATTTTAAATTATCTATTACTCATGTTTCACAAAATTTAAAGACAAACCAAAATAATTTAAAAATTATTTTTCACTAATTTTTTATTTCTTTCTAAAAAGACATCTGATATTCTAATAAATTCTTGTAGGTTGCAATTTCCTGTTCTTTCTCCAATACCATCTAATGTACAATCGACATACTTTGCACCATTTTTTACAGCTTCAAGTGAAATAGGAATTGCCATTCCAAAATCATTATGGGCATGTATTTCAATTTCAATACTTGTATTATCAATTATAGTTTTAACTGCACCACCAACTATAGAAGGCATCAGTATTCCTATTGTATCTGCATATCTTACTCTTTTAACATCAAATTTTTTAACAATTTTACATAAATTAATAAGATAATTTATATCTGCTCTTGAAGCATCTTCAAATCCAATTGTAACCTCATAACCATTATTCTTTGCGAGATATACACATTCTCTTAAATTTTCTTCAACCCATATTTTATCTTTTCCCAAATTTGAATATATTTGTATATCAGAAGTAGGTACACTTATATGAATTATATCTGGTTTACAATCTATTGAATTTAATATATCATTCTTATTCATTCTATTCCAAGTAGAAATTAGAGACTTCTTTCTAGCAACTAATATTCTCTTAATACACTCCTTCTCTAAGTCTCCCATCGCAGGTATTCCAGCTTCTATTTGATAAATATTATTTTCGTCCATATATTTTGCTATTTCTATCTTTTCATCAATTGAAAAAGCTTTTCCTGCACATTGTTCTCCGTCTCTTAAGGTAGTATCTACAATATATATATCTTTATTGAATTTTCCTTGTGAATTCATTGTCTTATCACCTCATTCTACTTTTATAGTTTAAAATTATATAAAATTCTGTGTTTTCTTATTTGACTATATAAAATAATATCTCAATATAAGTTACTGCATTTCATATAAATTTCTTTTATTTCCTGATCCATTAGTCCTCTCCTTTTTTCAGTACTTATATTTCTTACTTCTTCTAACATGCTAACTAAATTACAATATTTATATTCTATGTCCAATTCTTTTAACTTAATTTTCAAAGCACTAATTCCTGAATGTTTTCCTATTATTATTTTTCTCTTTCTTCCAATTTTGCTAGGATCATAAGGTTCATAGGTACTTGGATTTTTCACAATTCCATTTACATGTATTCCTGATTCAACATTGAAAATGTCTTTTCCTATAAATGGCATATTTGATTTAATTTCACTTTCAGTTATTTCTTCAAATAACTGAAGAACTTCTGGGAAGAGAACATAATCCCCTCTTATTTCCAACCTTTCCAAAAATCCAATAGACCCTAAAATACTTTCTAGAGGTGCATATCCTCCGATACCTGTAAAAGTTGTTACTATTTTTTTACCTCCAGCTCTAATCCACTCTAAACTCATAGCTATAGATGATCCATATTCATTTTTAATGCACATATCAATATCACAACCAAATGACTTTTTTATATCAGAAAATATCTCTTCATAATCATAAAATATAAGATCATCTAATCCAACGAATCTAATATTTTCATTGTTATTTATATCTAATGACTCTTTAGAAATATTTTCAAAAACATCATGTTTCCCCATAATTTCTATCAAATTATTACTTAACTTAAATTTTATGTCTTCTGAAAACGGACCTAGTTCTTCATATAATTCTTCAGTAATTTCTATATAATCGCTTCCTATTGCATAAATTAATTTTACTAATTCCCGCAGCTGTGGAATTTTTTTTCTAATCTTTTCTCCATATATTGAATCAAGCACAACTAATGTCTTATCAGTAATTTCTAGTTTTCTGTTATTCATAATTCCACTCCTTTTCAAAAATATTTGTTGGGATAAATACTAATTAAACTGTAGTAATCTTTATCTGATGTCTAGCCACTGTAACACTCCCCATCCGAATCAAGTTTCACTTGATATAAAAAGAGCTTATTTAGTGTAATGTTATTAACATTACACTAAATAGGCTCCTTTGCCGCTAAAAAAACAATCCAGGAATTAACCGCTCTATCAAGTCTTCTATTTATCTAAACTCTTAAAATATCTTTAATATCCTCATCTTTTAAAATAGATTCAGCAGCCTTTTCTACTGCACTCTTTACCTCATCGCAACTCATAAACACATCTATATCTCTACCTTTAAGCTTATTTGTAGGACTACTTCCTATTCTTAATGCAATTACTCCATTACAATCTTCTACTACATTTATTAATTTTTCAAATTTATCTATTTCATCATCACAAACATCTTTACCATTACAATACTGTTCAACATTTCTTTTTTCTATAAATGTCACACTGCCTTTTTTATAATCATATATGTAAAATTCCGTAGCATGTCCAAAATGTAAATCAACTATATTTCCTGTTTTTGATGCTACTGCAAACCTTAATGTTTTTTCTGTATTGATATGATTGTTGAATTTTTGAGATTGATCATCTCCAAGCAATCCAACAGCATCAGCTCTACATTGTTTACAGTGATACATTTGTTTTATATTTCCTTCATATTTTTTTCTTAAATCCATTATTTCCTTATTACTTGTAAGTGGCATATTTTCAAATACACTGCCTTTAACAGGTATCATTTGCATTATATTTGTTATTGTTGCACCTAATTCTTTGACTTTTTTAGTTATATCTTCTATATGATGATCATTTATCCCCTTAAGCATCACAATATTAATCTTACACACAATTCCTCTATCTGTTAAATACTTAAGACCTGATAGTTGATTAATTAATAATATTTGCGCTGCCTCTTCACCAGTGTAAGTAACTCCTAAATAATCTACATATTTATATACATTAGCAGTTATCTTAGGATCTATAGAATTCATCGTAATTGTTACATGACTTACTCCTAAATTAATTAGCTCTTGTGCATAGAACGGAAGCATTAATCCATTTGTTGAAAGACAGAATGTTATATCATTATCATCTTCCTTTATTAGCTTAAGAGTTTCTCTTACTGCATCAAAATTAGCTAGTGCATCTCCTGGGCCTGCTATTCCAACAACCTTTAAGTTATCCATCTTAGATTTTACCAGTTTGTATTTTGCAAACGCTTCTTTTGGAGATAATACCTCAGTTGTAACTCCCGGCCTGCTTTCATTAACACAATCAAATTTTCTCAAGCAATAATTACAACTAATATTACACTTTGGAGCTATAGGAAGATGCATTCTTGCATACTTATGGGCTGATGAGCAGCTAAAACAAGGATGGGTTTCTGTTTTTTCTTGTATAGCTTTTATATTAATTTTTTCCACAATAATTCGCCTCCTTATAAAATAATTATTAATCAAATTTCTATTAAGCAGGAATGCATGTCCCGTAGATATATCTTGCTTTTTCTAATCTACAGAACTTGCACCCATTTAACATATCTTTTAGTTTATACTTAATTTCACACACTATACTTAATTTATAAGTTACATTTCATTTAATTTTTACACACTATTATAATATTTCCATTCCTAATTTTCCGTCTCTTACTCTATAAGCTTCCTTTACTGGTAAAACAAATATTTTTCCATCTCCAGGAGATCCTGTTGAATTAATTGCTAATACTGTATCTATAACTGTCTTTACTTTATCATCACTTACCATTAAAGTAATTAATCTCTTAGGAATTAATCTACCCTTTTCAGATACACTTTCATCGTAAGATGCTGGCACTTTTTTTCCCGCATGTATATAAGTCTCTGCTATTGCTTGATCTATTGATTTTTTTCCTCTACCAAATACTTTAGTAAACGTAACTGCAGGAAAACCAGCTTCATAAAGAGCTTCTTTAGTTTGACTAACCTTATTTAGTCGGATAATACACATTATCTCTTTCATAATTACTTCTCCTCCTCGCTTTTTTACAAGCCTTGCTTTCCACTACTAACTGTATATACCTCTTCAACTTCTGTTACAAAAATCTTTCCATCTCCAAAGGTTCCTTTATCTCCTGTTCTTGAATTATCCATGATAATCTTTATTACTTCATCCTTATCATCATCATTTACTGTTATCATAAGCATTTCTTTAGGAAGCTCATCGTATTCAACACTCCCAACTCTTATCCCCTTTTGTTTACCTCTCCCAAATACATCCATCTTAGTAATCTGAGGAAATCCGGCTTCTAATAATGCTGCCAAAACCCCATTTACCTTTTCTGGTCTGATAATTGATCGAATCATGTACATAATTTAACCACTCCTATCTTTTAATATATTACTAAAGCAAGATTTCATTATTATTAATTATGACATCTGCTTTGGTACCAAAATTAATGTTTCTTAAAAAAAAGAAGTCTAATCCATTACATGAATTAGACTTCTTTGTCACTATTGTTTTATATATTTTAGGTTTCACCGACTATTTCACCTATTCGTGAAACATCATATCCTCCCAAACTAGATACTTCTGCCTTAAATCCTTCAGATCTAATAATATCCAAAACAGCATTTACTCCTGGAATATTTAGATCCTCTTTCCTAATGACTATATCATATTGTTCTTTTTGAAGTGGTACAAATTCTACATCCCTAACTTGATAAGATGCTTTTTCTGAACCTAATCCAAAATCTGCTTCTCCTCTGGCAATAGCACTAGCAACCGCTATATGTGCAAGACACTCGCGTTCATAACCTATAATTTTATTAGATGGAATCTTCATTTCCTGTATTCGTTCATCTAATAAAACCCTAGTTCCACTACCTTTTTCTCTATTTATCATTGTAATATCGCTTCTCTTTAAATCATCCCAAGTTAAAATGTTTTTTGGATTTCCTTTTGCCACATAGTATCCTACGTTTATATACGCTAGATTTATCAAAATACAAGGGGTACCTGGAAGCATTTTCTCAACAAAAGGAATATTATAAATTCCGGTTTTACTATCCCACATGTGAGTTGTTGCCATAGTTGCCTTGCCTTTATAGAGTGAATATAAGCTATTATAGCTACCCTGATAATATCTTAAATTATGGATACCACTAACACGCATTTCTAAATAACGAGATAATATATCTAAAATTATATCTTGACCACAAATAATAAATTGGGATGACACATTATAATTTGTAATAAATGAGTTATTGAGACTTCCAATTAACGGAGTTGTATGCGTTTCTTTAAAGCTACCTTCCTCAGAATTTACTACTGTCTTTGTTTTATTTTTATATTTTTCTACGTCTTTTAAATCTATGCGTAATTTTTTTCCGACCTTATATGAGTTTATAGAATTTTTCTTAATCAATTCATAGACAGTACTTTTAGATATCTTTAACATGTCAGCAACTTCTTGAGGGGTCAGTGGGGTATTATTCTCCATAACATACATCCTTCTTTCTTAATGTAATACAATACTTTTACTATAGCAATAAACTTATGTCATTTCAATAACCTGTAAAAGGTCCCAATTTCTAATTCCTCCGTCATGCTGCTTTAAATTCCTTAACATTTTTATAAAAATATGATATCTATTTAAAATTTTCCGCCCAATCAATCTCCTTTGATCGATAAGATCTTTCCCAATCATTCCCTATTATCTCTAATATATTAAGCATTCCATCATATCCCATATAAGCTCTATCAACATACACATCTCGGTTTGTAGGAGAAAAATTATCAAAAGAAAGTTTAATTCCAATTTCTTCTCCTATATATTTCTCCCATGAAGAACCTATTATAGAATCCACATAAACAGATTTTAAAGCTTCTTTTATCTGATAGCCATCAACGCCAAAAGCAACTTTCGGATTAATACATAATTCTTTTAATTCCTTATCTAAAATTTTACTCATTTCACTGTTACTTGATCTTAAAAGTATTAGTTCAGGAATCATTTCTAATTCCTTAAATAACATTCTAATAAGGCCTATTCCCATTGTGGCATCGGCTGATATTGCTATCTTACAGTTACGATATCTCGGAATAATCATAAGTGCTCTTCTTCTAAGAATGCTAATTACAGAATCTTCTCCTTGTTTAATTAACTTTTCTACTCTTTTTTCAACTTTGAAATATTTGCCTAATTCCCTTAACCATCTTGCTGTATTTTCCAAACCAATTGGAAGCGGAATATCATTAAGTATTAATGGAATATTAAATTCTTCCTCCATCTTCTTACAAAACTTATATCCGACATCTTGACTGAGTAAAATATTCGCAGATGCTTTACTTGCATCTTTTAAATCTTCTAAAGAAATGTCATATGGTATTACAGTTTGAACTCTTATTCCCAAAAAGTCCAATGAACTCTTTAACCAATTTAAGTCTGCCCACCACGTTGGATTTATGCTGCCTTGAGGAGCTATTATATTTACAGTATTGGCGATTTTATCTTCACTTTTTTCAATAAAATTCAATAATTCCTTAAGACCTATATCTATACCGTCATAAGTATTTCCTCTAAACCCACCTGCAAATACTGGTATTAATTTAGATTTAACTTCACTTTGAAGAGAATCACATAATCCTTTAATATCTTCACCAATAATATCTGCAGCACAAGTTCCTACTACAAACATTACTTTTGTATTAAAAGTATTATCAGCTTCCTTTATAAGATTTTCAAGTTTTTCTGCTGCACCTAGGATGATATCTGATTCAAATAATCTTGTACAGCCTACTTTTCTCTTAGTAAAATCAACTTCATGACTATCAAAAGCTGATGCAACTGTAGATGAACATCCTTGAGGAGAATGTATTACTATACTTACATCTTTTATTCCAGCTATTACACTTGCAACTCCCTCAAGAGCACATCCTATTAAAGGATCTTTGCTATGATTACAATTACTAAACTTTAACTCATCATACATTTTCCCCTTCTCCTTTCTCCATACATAGTACAATCAGGAAGGTCATTTCCAAGCTTAGACGTAAGCGAATTTGAAGTTAATCCTACATTTTCTTCTGGAAATACTATTTTCTTAAACATTGCACTACGTTCTCTAAATGAATATTGAAGGGCGGTGTTAATACATTTAGCAACCTTCAATGCACCTTTAAATCCAAATCTAGGTCTATTTAAGATTGCATTTAAATCAACAACAGGAATCTTAGGAAAACTCAACGAAGAACCAAAATAAACTGTAGTTTCCGGCTTTAAATCTCCAATGAAATTCATTAGTTCTTCCTCTGTCTGTTTCATAGATTCATATTTTCCGAAAGCTAATGTTCCTTTTGTAATTAAGATTTTAGGATCCATACCTGTCTCTAATAAATAGTCTATGCTAGTTTGTCTTGCATCTGTGCTCCAAGGATGAAAATTATATATTATAGGATCCATTTCAAAATCTCTTTCTAACATATGTGCTATAGATAAACATTTTACAGCATCATGCCCTTCTATTATTGCCGTTTTTCCTTTTAACTTAGCTTTAGCTTCTTCAAATTCTTCTTCTATTTCTTTAAATTCTTTCTTTATTAAGGCTTCAGCCTCAGCTTCCATATGTAAATATTTTGCTGCACCCATAAGCCACTTTTTTGTTGCTTCTATACCATATGGTAATATTGTTGAATTTAATGGCGTATTAAATTCTTTTAGCATAGTATTTCCTATAGCATAGCCTATATCTAAACATAAAGCACAATTAACTGCTACGCTTGGTGCTTTCCTTAATTCTTCTAATGTACAATTACCTGCTATAACAGAATTAACTTTAGCTCCCATATCTGTTACAAGTCTTATTAATTCTTTAACATCTGTTTGAACTTCCGTTCTCTCAGCACCCATTTTACCACCAACAATATTTACTGAATATTTTAGTTCTTCTTTTAAATCTTCATTTGGCGGATCCATAAGCTTTACTATCTGTTCAAAAACCAAATCAAATCCACTTCTATATTCTCCTGCAAACCCTTCACAATGTATTGCCATAATTTCCGCATCTATTTCTTTACTCTTTTTTTCAACAATTGCATCTATATTATCTCCTATAATGCCTGTAGCACAACTCGACGCTACAAAAATCACGTCAGGATGATATTTTTCATATACTTCTGAGATTGCCCCATCTAATTCTTTATCCCCTCCATAAACTACTTTCTTTTCATCCATGTTAGTACTTATAACGGGTTCATATATTGATCCACTATTACGAGAATTTGTTAACTTATAGGTCTTTTTAACTCCATAAGCACACCCGCTTGGACCATGTGTAATAATAACAGAATTATTTATTCCACTTAATATTTTGGTTGCTGTCCAAAATTTACAAGGACGTGTATGACTACCTTGAAGACTTGTTGGAATTTTTCCTTCCTTTGCTAACTTATACAGTTCGCTTAATCTTCCTTGAAAAACTACACTACTATCATTATCTAACTTTTTATTCATAACAATCGCCCTCCTTTTAATATAAATTTTTAATTGAATTATTAATAAGGAATATGTCCTAATACCTATATTAGGACATATTCACAATATTATAAAATGGTGAGATTTTATCAGTTTTTATTATAGGTATAGGTTTTTACCAAACATTTAATACCCATTCTCTTTCATGCTTATACTCCATATGTGAGAATAATGCATTTGCAATAGTTTCAGCCAAATATATAGCTCCATTGTAACCAATTACTGGATTTCTATATAATCCTGCTCTATCAAAAGTTGGGAATCCAACTCTAACCATAGGAATTTCATTGTCAATAGCAACATATCTGCCTTTTGAATGTCCCATAATTAAATCTAACTCAACTTCTTTATTTTTTATTCTGCTTTCTAAATCCCATAAATCCGCATTAGTAATAATTTCCATATCGAAATCAACTTTGTTTTTTAATTCCTCAATTCTTGTATCTTTGGCATATCCTTTATTATCATCGCCTAATAATAATAATACAGGTTTCATTTCACATTCTATGCAGAATTCTGCTAATGCTAAAACTAAATCAGGATCACCATAGATAGCAACTTTCTTATCAGCAAAGAACATATGTGCAAGGTCAGCTATTGCATCAATTGCTTTACCACGTTCTATTGCCAAAGACTCTGGTACTTTTCTATCAGTTAATTTAGTAAGGTTCATTAAGAATTTATCTGTATTTTTTATTCCTATTGGCATACTATCAATTACTGCTGGTACCTTAAACTTAGTTTCTAAAGTTTTAGCTGCTTTACCACCTTCATATTTACATAGAACTACTGATGCTTTTGCATTAGCACTATCTTCTAAATCTTCAACAGTAGTGCTTCCATGGGCAAAAGAATCTTTACCTGGCATAGTTGGAGCATCAAAACTCTCAGTATCCATCAAGAAATTACCTTCTATTTGCATTTCCTCGAATATATGTTTAACTTCTTTTACATCTCCTGGATTTACCCAACCAGTAAACACATTAATTTTGTTATTTTTCTTGCCTTTTTTAGCTACCTTTGTTACAATGTCATTAATAGCGTTATCGTAACCACTTATTTGACTACCGGTATAGCTTGGTGTGTGGACTGGTACTAAGATTACTTCACGATCAGGGAATTCCTTCTTAATTCTCTTTTCTAATTTTAGTACTAACCCATCTACATCATCACCTATTGTTTCAGTTGAACATGTTGTTATAATAGGAAGAATTCTTAAATGCGGATATCTGCCTATCATTGTTATTACAGCCTCCTCAGCTTGAGATAACCCACCAAAAAC
The DNA here is from genome assembly GCF_003575225.1 of Clostridium chromiireducens. Lineage (NCBI taxonomy): Bacteria > Bacillati > Bacillota > Clostridia > Eubacteriales > Clostridiaceae > Clostridium > Clostridium chromiireducens. Next base: position 671,196 of record NZ_QXDJ01000003.1, read on the forward strand.
AGCAGTACTCTCATGAACTGATGATGAAGCAATATCAAAGTTCTCATTAAAATGTTGTGCGAATAAAAGTCTTACGAACATACAACATCCTTGACCACCATGAACTAATGGTATACAATCTTTAATTCCTATACCTACAAATTGAGCACCCGCAGGTTGACAAGTGAATATAGGATTTATTATTCCTTTTCTTTCTTTTTCCTGTAAAGAACAAGACATACTTTCACCTCTTCTCCTAAATTAATGCTTTTGTGTTTTAAAAATATCGCCTTTAATAATATCCAACATTAAGTTCGCCATTTAATGAATTTGTTACCGTAACATCAATTAATTTTGCCTTAACTCTGTCTATTAACTCTGCAATACCCTTTTCATTTAAACCTTCTACAAATTTCAAATCTCTTTTAATATCACTTACAACAATTTTAGCTTCACTATAATAATGTCTATCTGTTAAGCCATCGCCTAAAGAACATTTTCCGGTTATTAGCAATTCTTTTGCTGCATCCAAAATGCCGTTAATGTTATTTTCTCTATCCCAATTTCTTGAATAGAATTGCCATAAATATTTTTGTTGAATATATTTATATAATTCATTTACATTACTTTCCACAATCTTCACCTCTCTAAATAAGTATTAAAACGATCCACTTATTATTGCTTTTGATTGTGCCACAATATCATCAGCAGCTAATTTCATCATTGGGCTGTTTACAGCATTATATATATCTCTTGCCATATTTACTGCACCTTCAAATCCCATATATGGACCATTGTGATAAGCATGTCCATTAACATATGGTAAATGAACTTTCTTAATAAGCTCTCCAACTCTAGGTCCTGTGAAAACTACATCTGGATGTACCATTTCTAACACATCAAAGAATTCTAGTTCATTAGCATCATCAATATATATAGCACCTTCATGACCTCTTGAAATAACTTTTTCAAAATCTTCTTGATGACCGAACTTTGAAGACATCGCAACAACTGTCATTCCTAAATCATCTTCTAATGCTTTAGTCCAGTGCCACAATCTTGGTCCTCCTGTCCAAATAGCAACTTTTTTACCACTTAAACGTTCCTTATACCAATCCATTTTAGCTTTGTATTTTTCCATTTCTTCTTCAATAAGAGCTTCAACTCTATCTTCAATACCAAAGAATACGCCTACTTTTCTAAGTGCTTCAGCAGTGTAACTAAATCCCCAAGTATCTACATCAAGTCTTGGAATCCCGTATCTCTTATTAAGTTCATTTGCTAAATATCCTGCTGATCTCGCGCAGTTTACAACACTTACTTGTGCTCTATGCATTGAACGACACTCATCATAAGTTGCATTTCCAGTAAAGTCAGCAACTATTTGAATTCCTAACTTTTCCATATAACCATGTAATACATATGCATCACCTTGAATATTATAATCACCAATTAGATTAACTGTATATTCACTAGTTATTTCTGGCTCAACAGTTCCAACTTTTTCATTTATCCAACCAATATTAAGAACATGGTGACCCTTAGATTGACTTACACCTGCAAATCCTGGACATTCAACAACGAATATATCTACATCCCCTAATTCTTTTTCTACCTGTTTTGCAACAGCCTTAGGGTCATCCCCTATTAATGCAGTAGCACATGTTGTATAAACAAACATTCTCTTTATATTTGGCATTTCTTTAAAAGCTTCAATCATACTCGCTTTTAATTGTTTTTCTCCACCAAATACAACATTACTTTCTTTCATATTTGTTGACCAAACATATTTCAATTGGAAGTTGTCGTTATCACTTGGATATCTTTTTGTATGCCAAGTATCATAAGCGCATCCAATTGGTCCATGTATCATTTGAATTGTATCTTTTAAAACTCCACCTATAACCAGCTTAGCTCCACAGAATGCGCATCCTCTTTCTGATAATGTACCAGGAATAGTTTCCTCATTTGAAAGTGGTAAAAACTCTGTTATATCTTCTCCTGGAGCTTTTATATAAACATGTTTTTTACGTTCTGGTATAAGCTCGTCACTTTTAAACAACGTTAATGGCATTTGCTACACCTCCTACTATTTTTTATTCAGCTATTCCGTATTTAACAACCATAGCTTCTAATTCATCCATACTTAATGGAGTTGGAATTACAAAATTTTTATTATTTATGATCTTTCTTGCAAGTTCGCCATATTCTTTAGCTTGATTACATTCTGAATCATATTCCATTACTGTTTTCTTATTGAATTCTGCTACTTGAACTACATTGTCTCTAGGTACAAAATGTATCATTTGAGTTCCAAGTGCATCTGCAAATTCTCCCATAAGTTCTTTTTCTCTATCAACATTACGGCTGTTACAGATTAATCCACCTAATCTAACTCCACTTTGATTTGCATATTTAAGTAATCCGCGGCAAATATTGTTTGCTGCATATACTGCCATCATTTCACCTGAAGTTACAATGTAAACTTCTTGTGCTTTACCATCTCTGATTGGCATTGCAAATCCTCCACATACAACGTCACCTAATACATCATAGAATACATAATCAAGATCTGAAGTATATGCTCCTAAATCTTCCATTAAATTAATTGCTGTTATAACTCCTCTACCTGCACATCCAACTCCTGGTTCTGGACCTCCAGATTCAACACCTTTAATTCCTAAGTAACCATCTTTAACAACTTTTTCTACTGTTATTGCATCTTCACCTTCTTCTCTAAGCATGTCCATTAGAGTATCTTGTGGTTTACCTCCTAGGATCATACGAGTTGAATCTGCTTTTGGGTCACACCCGTGAATAAATACCTTTTGATTGTAGAATTTAGCCATTGCAGCTGCAGTGTTTTGTTGTGTAGTAGATTTCCCTATTCCACCTTTTCCATAAAATGCGATTTTTTTCATAATAAAAACTCCCTTCATGTTTAAATATTTTTTTATATATTTTAATCATTATAAATAAGAAGCAATATTATTTATTGATAATATCTTTTTTCAATAATATAAATCTTATTTTTTAATGATGTAAAATCTAATAATTATATATAAAGAATATGCGCCATTGCACTTGTATGAAGTTTAATTGTAAATTCAAATATTTTTGTATCTTAATTACATAAAATTTAAATATACATCTTTGTATAAGGAAAATTTTTAGATTTGATTAAGAACAAATACTGTATGTTATAACTACTTTAAGTAACTTAACTATACGTCTTTGTATAATAGAAGCTTTAGAATTATAAGATATTGCGTTATAACTATCTAGGACTATAATTATACGCCTTTGTATAAGAATGTTTAATTGGAATTACTGAAATAAAACATGAATACCTTCAATTTTTTCTATATTCCATTTAATCACGTTTTGTATTATTTAATTTAAGAATTAATAGTTGTTGTACTACTATTTTTTGATCTTGTAGTTATTCTACGTTCATTTTAATTATTTGTCAATAGTTTTTGGGTTATTTTTTCCGATTTGTTATGTCTTGTGTTGTTTAATACAAATTAGCACTTTTCATTCTTGTCTTGTTGTCATTTTACGCACTTTTTTAGCTATTGTCAACATGTTTTTATGTTATTTTTCCCATAATTAACAATAAACTTTCTGTAAAAATTAATTTCTTCTAACAAAAATTAGTTGATTTTATATATCATCACCTCTATAATTATAACAATACATCATGTTTAGACCAATTTCACACAATTCGTCTGAGTTGATTGTATTCGAATATATTATTTTTTAGGAGAGTGATTTATATGAATTCAATTGCAGTTTTATTAAATGGTAATGGTGAGACATGCTCTTGGCTGGATGATGGAGAAATTAAACTTTATAAAAGAGAAAATCAAGAATGGATAGAATCTAAAAGTCTGCCATATTCAATCTCAACAAATAGCAACATCATTAATATAAGAAAAAACTTATCTGACTTAGTAGAAAAACTTGATGATTGCAAAGTATTAGTCGCAAAAGAGGTTTCAGGGCAGCTATTTAGTATTTTAGAATCATATTTTTTCAATGTCTATGAACTCAGTGGAACACCAAGTAACTTCTTAGAATCCGTCCTTATATCTGAAACCAAACTTCAGAAAGAAGAAAAACTCTTAGCATCTCAAGCCTCAAACAAATTTTTCCCCGAAAAAATAGATAATTACGGAAATTACACTATTGATCTAAAAAAACTTTTACAAGAGGATGGAACAGTTTCATCTAAACAAATTTTAATTCCATTTTTAAAAGACGAAGAATTCGAAAGTTTAGAAGTCGTTTGTGATCATGTTCCTAAATGGTTTGACAGAGAATTAGCTCATATGGGCTACAACTTTCACACCATTACTCGTAAAGACGGTAATATCAGCGTATCAATTTTCCCTAAGCGCAACTCAAAATAAATAACTTAATAAGAATGATACAAAAACCAGTTTAAACTAGTGATTTTATTGTAAATATAGAGGAGGAATAACAATGGAAACTTCAGTAACTAATTATGGATCAATTTCAGGAATATCTAGTTATAACCTATACGAGAATGGCAACTTAAAAGATTGTACTACTAATAAACCTAATATTTTAAAAACAAAATATGGAAATTTGATTCCTCAATACGACTATATTGATATTAGGCGTAAATATATTAAATCAATTTCGTTTTATCCAGACGGAGTGATTCAACGTATTTCATTAAACAACCAAACACCAATCGAAACGTCTATAGGAATTATAAACTCTGAATTAATCACATTTTACCCTAATGAAAATATCAATAGGATTTTTCCTTTAAACGGACAACTTTCTGCTTATTGGGACGAGGAACAAGAATATAGCTTGAGTAAAGAAATAAACTTAACCCTCCCTTTTGGAAATTATAATTTAAGAACAACCGGAATATATTTTTACGAAAATGGTAATGTGAAGGGCCTATCCCTATGGCCAAAAGAAAGATTAGAAATTAATACACCTCTCGGCATACAATCAGTTCGACTTGGTTTTTCACTTTATGAAAACGGAAATATAAAAGCTTTCGAACCAAGCGCTCCAATTTCCATTCCAACTCCAATAGGAAACATTTCAGCATTTGATGCAAATAATTACACATTCTTTAAAGAAATAAAATCAGTTAATTTTTCCGAAGATGGCTATATTGAATCTCTTCTTTCATCAAAGAATAAGGTCACAGTTATTGATTCTCTTGAAAAAGTCTATGAATTCGAACCCAAATCTTATGACGATCTTGGTAATGGTGATTTTTATATTTATCCGTTAAAAATAAATTTCTTCGACACTTCAGTTTCATTTGATGATGGCGTTAAGTTTGAAATTGAAGAATGCACCTTTATAGTTGAGGAGCTTCAATTAGATGATACTCCTAAATGTACAAGCGATTGCTCAACTTGCGGAGCTGCTTGTTCACCTGGTGGCATTTCACTTGTATAAATAACCCGAAACTATTTTGCATGAATATTATATTAAAATAAAACTTTATAGATATCTATAAAGTTTTATTTTAGGATTAAATAATATATTTATGCTTTTAATCCTGCAAAATAATCTTTCCCGTCTCACTGATGTCGTATCCACCTATTCCAAGCAGCTCTAATTGAAATTCTTTTGAATTAAGAATTTCCAATACAGCTTGAATTGGCGGAGTATCCAAATCTTCTTTCTTCATTATTAAATCATACCTTTCTTTTTGTAGTGGTATGAAGTCAACATTACTAACCTGAAGCGAAGCTTTTTCATTTCCTACTCCTACATCTGCATCACCTCTTGCAACAGTACTTGCTACAGCTAAATGCGATAATTCTTCATTTCCGTAACCACTAATTAGCTTAGGAGATATTCCTAGTTTCTTAAGCTTTTCATCAATTAAAACTCGAACACCACAACCCTTTTCTCGATTTATCATCAAAACATCTGCACGAGTTAAATCCGACCAAGTATTTATATTTTTAGGATTGCCTTTTGCTACATAAAACCCTTGCATTCTGCAAACCAAATGGACAATAGCACAAGGAATACCCGGAAGTAACCTTGGTATGTAAGAAAGATTGTACTCATCAATATTTCCATCCCACAAATGAGATGTTGCAACAGTTACATTCCCCCTATATAATTCAACCAAACCATTATAACTACCTATGTAACACCTGAGTGCTTGAACCCCTTTAGGATGACGTTCTAAATGCCTTGTTAATACATCAAGTAAGATATCCTGACCACAAATTATAAAATCTTTTTTAAAATTTGTAACCGGTAGAAATTGCTTCGAATTATAATTAATACCAAACAATTCCTCATTCTGATTTGTTTTCACTTGAATATTTTGCTTTAGATTAGTTCTGCTTTTATTTTTATATTCTTCAATATCATTTTCATCAATACGAACTTTTCGTCCAACTCTATATGAAGGAAGCTCTCCTCTTTTAATCAATTCATAAACCGTATTTTTCGAAATATTTAGTATTTCAGCAACTTCTTGAGTAGATAGACCTGCACTTGATTTCACTTTAAACATCCACCTTTCAATCATCTAGTAATATACTTATTATCTGATAGATTTATATGTTTTTCAAGCATTCTGTCTTAATTATGAAACTTTTCATATATTATCTAACAAATTAACACTTTCTTATTTACAAATTTTAAACAAAGCTATTGCAATACTAAAGTATACACTTTATAATATTTTTAATACCATTTCGTAGTGTTTTATACAATCTTGTATCGTTATGTAATGAATTATTTTAAACAAAGCATATGAGTTATTAATGTCATATGTTTTCCATTTCTTCAAGGGGGTGTTTTGCAAATGGAATCCATAAGAAAAACAGCATATTCAGATAATCTAAATATTGAAAGCTTTTCAAAAATGCTTGGAGAAGAATGGAATATATCTTCATCAATTTTTAAAGATTATATTTTAGCTAATTTAAGCGTATCTATAGCCAAAAATAAGGAACTTATTAAAAACATCAATAAAATATATCAATCGGATATGATTAAATATAATAATGCTGCTATAAACTCAACTTGTATTAAACACGTTATCATGACTCAAGGTACTCTTGAACAGGAAATTCACGGAAGGAAAGCATTAGGAATTCTGTTAATAGCTGAAACAGACTACGTTTTAAGAGACACTATAATTAACTTATTAAGAAAGTTTTATCCTGTGCTTTTTAACGCTGCTAAAAAGCACGATAAAAGAGATTTAGCAAAAAGATATCTTAAAATGGATGAAATCACGAGAAAAATCGAAGCAAGACTAGATGCATCGATGTATTTCTATTTTTGCCTATATCGCTCAAAAGAAGTAGTTGATCAAGGTTTCGTTCTTTCAATAATTGAAGATATGAAATATTTTGAATTTTATGATCCAATAACAAGAATAATTGATAAAGAAATTGAACTTCATAAAAAAGAAATACAGGAAATCAAAAGTTTATTAAAAAAAGAATTTGGAAAAATAAATAATTATAAAGATATTTTAAGAAATGATCAAGAAACCATTAATGAATTTGGTGAAATATTAGAAAATATCTTTATCATAAATAAATATGATATCAATCATCTTTTTTCTAATTCAGATTTTCTAAATATTGATGAAATAATATTATCCTATATAAAAAGAAAAACCGGACCGATAGATATGGATTTATTGTTTCAAACTTTAATTAGCGGTATTTTTATAAAATCATTAATTAATGAATATACGAATTCTAGAAATATATACTTTAATAATAATACTGATACATCTTTATTAGAAATAAATTCTTTAGAAAAAAAACTAGAAAAATCAGAAGAAGAAAATACTAATCTAATAATAAACATTAACTCTCTAGAAAAAGAAAATGAATCACAAAATACACTTTTGAATAATATAACAAATGATTTAAATAAAAAACATAATTTTGAAATATCAACTCTAAAAAACAGAATTGAAGAACTTGAAAATCAATTATTATCAGAAAAAAAATATAGAAATGAATTAAATGAAATAAGAGAATATTTATTTAAATCAAATAATTCTTATGTACCGAAACTTCCTAAGAAGACATTAGATTATTTTATTGCACTATATAATATAATTATTATTGGAGGCACTAAAGAATGGCGAAGAAAATTCAGAGAAAAATATCCTACTTTACGCACTCTAAATGGATTTAATGGAAGTTTTGATCCTAATATTTTAATAAATTATGATTTTGTTTTTTTCTATACAGGATATATGGATCATGCCACTTATTATAGGGCAATGAATTTTATACGCCCCCATGATATGAAGTTCGGGTATATCGGAAAAACAAATATGGAATTAGTTGAAGACGAACTCATTGATGAACTCGAAAAATATAATTAAAATAAATATTATTCATTTAAACTCTTAATAGATAAATAACATGTAACTTGTACCTATGTGATAATTTAAAAATCATTATTAAATCAAAACAAGTTGTCCTTTATTATAATTTAGGACAACTTGTTTTATTGTACTTTTTATTAGTTGACATTAGAAATATTTCAAGTCAACTATTGTCGTTGATATAAATATTTATATTTTCTATTCTATTAAATGAAATTATCTCTATTTGATTTAAGTAGTAAGTAGAAAAATAATGGTGCTCCAATTAACGATGTCAAAATACTAAGCGGAACTTCTTTAATTAAAATACCTCTAGCAATATCATCAACTAAAAGTAAAAATATACTTCCAATTAACATGGAAACAGGTAATAACTTTTTATAATTGGAACCTACTATAAAACGTGCAATATGCGGTATTATAAGACCGATCCAGCCTATTTCTCCACATATTGACATAGATGATGCAGTTAATAAAGTCGAGCATATAATTATTACTATTCTTGTTTTATTAGTATCAATTCCCATGGCTTGTGCTTCTTCTTCCCCAAATGATAGGATATTTAGTCTCCACCTTATCAAAAATAACGGAACAATTCCTAAAATGAATGGAAATATTAATATAATTAAATCTTTGTTTCTTATAGAAGACAGACTCCCCATTAACCAAAATGTAATTGCTGGCAATTTAGTTTCAGGATCAGCTACATATTTAGCAATCGATATAAACGATGAGAAAATTGTTGAAATTACCATACCTGTTAATATTAAAATCAAGACTGTGTTATTTCCTTTACTAAGAAATTTACTAATAAAATATGTTAAAGATACTGCTGTTAGTCCAACTAGAAGTGACGATAATTGTATACCTACTATATTCCAAGATAATAAAATTGCAATGGCTGCTCCAAATCCCGAACCAGCAGAAACTCCCAAAATATCAGGTGAAACCATTGGATTTTTAAACATACCTTGATATGCAGCTCCTGACGTAGCTAAGGCAGCGCCTATTAAAATAGCCGCAAAAATTCTAGGAATACGTATATTAAATAGAGCTGTTTCCATAGTAACATCCCAGGTAACTTGTAAGTTTAATAATTTTCCTATAAAAATCTTAATCAATTCAGGTAGTGAAACAGCATAATTTCCTATAGAAAATGATAATAGAAATAATATAATTAGCAAAATTACAAGACTATAAATAATAATATTATCTTTAAGATTATTATTCTGTTCACTAGATAGATGATTTCTAAATAATCCTTTCCCCAATCTAAGTCTGCCTACTGGTTCTATATTAATCACTCCTTTAATAACAAATTTTTCAAATAAAGATTTAACTTTTACTTATTCAATGCAGCATTATTCAATAACTCTTTAACTTCATCATCGGTTAAATTATATTTATAAAAAGTTTTATAGAAATTCTTTATTTCTGTATTTATATCTAACTTTACGTAGTCAGGATATAATAAATTTGCTAGCCATTGTACTCCAATTATTCTTACAGCTGACGGTGGTCTATCAAAGAAATTAAATGGCAAAGCCGGGATTTTATATACTTTTCTATCCTTTACTGCCTTTATATTTGCCCACTTTTGATCACTATACACATTCTTAAAGAAATTTCCTTTAACTGCTGTGGCACCTTCTAAAATAACATCTGGATTCCAAGATAAAACTTGCTCCATGGATACACTTGCCATAGATCCAACCTTTTCTTCAGCAATATCTGCAACGTTTTTGCCTTGTACTAAATCTAAAACTTCAGTATGCACATTACCTGAAATATCAGTTTGAAGTCCTTCTCCACCTTCAGCATAATATACCTTTACCTTTTTATCCTCAGGTATTTTTTTCACAAGAGATTTTATATTATCAATAGTTTTCCTCGAATAATCTGCGAGCTCTTTTCCACGTTGCTGCTCACCAAGGCATTCACCTAAAAATTCATATACTTTATCAGTAGATTCTAAGTCTGTTGATACTTTTACAACTGGAATTTTCAACTGTTCTTGGATATCATCCGCTGGATAAACCTCATCTTCATCTGAACAAACAATTAAATCAGGCTTTAATTTTAATACACTTTCATAGTCTAGCTTTTTATCAGAGGTTGTCCCAAGTACAGGCAAATTAATAAATTTTTCTCCTAGATATTTTTTAGCCTCCGGCTTTGGTGTGAAACTTAATCCCACTAACTTATCAGGATTTAAAGTATACAAATCAACAGTAGTATTGTTACTAAGAGAAACCACCTTATTGACTTTTGTTGGGATTGTAACTTTTCTTCCTGACATATCAGTTACTTCTTTAGTTAAAGCTTCCTTATTTTCAGTTGTTTTTTCTTGTGATGTTTTACTACATCCTACAAATAGAAATACACATGTAATTGCACATATTATTTTAATAACAAAACTTTTATAGTTGATACTAATATTATTTTTCATAAATATACACTTCCTTTACTATCTTTTATTTAATTTTTATTATTACTATAAAATCACTTAACATTCTTCTTTAATATAAAGATTTTTAAATACTTCTGATTTATAGCACTATTTTTGTATTGTTAAAGACCAATAATATAATTTGATACCACTCGAAATAAATATATAAAATAAAAACTTATTGAATTTTTAATCCCCATCTTCATCTCCTCCTTTAAAATCTGTTTTCATTTTTCTCTTTTTGTAAAAAAGCACTAGATAATTCATAAAATTAAACTTTTTCTGTATTTAGCTAACATAATTCATTTTCTTATATTACTATTTAATTTAACAACGGCACACATGTACTTATTTCTTCTCCATTACTTCCTATAGTCTTGACTATGCTTACCTTTACGCCATAAGCCTCTCTTAGATTTCTTTCTGTTACAATATCATTAACAGAACCAACTTTAAATTTATTATTTCTTTCTAAAAGTGCCACCTTTGATGAACAAAGAAACGCATGATCTGGAGAATGGGTCGTCATTATAATAGCTAACCCCTTTTTTGCCAACTCATTAACTTGCTGCAACAATCTTACTTGATTGCCATAATCTAAGTTAGAAGTTGGTTCATCCATAATTAATATCTTTGGCTGTTGTGTTAGAGCACGAGCTAACAATACCATTTGCCTTTCTCCACCGCTAATCTCTGTATATATCCTATCCTTTAAAAAATATATACCTAATGCTCGTAAAGATTCCTCAGCTATCTCTACGTCCTTTTTAGAAGGCGAGGACATTGCTCCTATATATGCTGCACGCCCCATAACAACAACATCTAATACTTTGAATTCAAAAGACGAGTTATGAGCTTGCGGAACATATCCAACAGCTTGGGCTATTTTTTTTCTAGGCCATTTGCTTATATCTTCCCCATCAATCATCACATTTCCGCCTTTGACCTTTAAAAATCCCAATAAGCTTTTAAATAAAGTGGTTTTTCCAACTCCATTTGGTCCAAGTAAACATAATACCTCTCCAGATTCAACAGTTATTGAAATTCCATTAACTACTTTTCTATTTCCATAACCACATATAATATCTTTTATTTCCATTATCATTCTTTTTGTCTCCTCTCTTTAAATAATAAGTACAAGAAAAATGGAGCACCTATTATTGAAGTTAAAATACCAATTGGAATTTCTATACTTAATAAACAACGCGCTACATCATCAACTATAAGCAAGAATATACCACCGATAAGTGCGGATGCTGGTAATAAAACTTTATAATTGGGTCCAACAATAAGTCTTGCAATATGAGGTATTATTAGTCCAATCCAACCTATCATTCCTCCTATAGATACAGCTGATGCAGTAAGAAGAGTTGAGCAAAATATTGTTAATGCTCTTATTTTTCTGGTATCTACACCCATTCCTTGAGCTTCTTCTTCACCAAAAGAAAGTACATTTAATTTCCATCTTATTAAAAGGAGTGGGATAATCCCAACTAGGAAAGGAAATATCATAATCAATAAATCTTTTAAACTTACTGATGAAAGCCCCCCCATCAGCCAAAATGTTATAGCTGGAAGTTTGTCATCTGTATCTGCTAAATATTTTGTAATAGATATAAATGAAGAAAATAATGTATTAACTACCATTCCAGTTAATACCAATGCCAAAATGTTATTATTTGATCTAGCGACACATTTGCTTATTATAATTGTAATTAATACTGCAGCTAATCCAAAAAGAAATGCTGATATTTGAATTCCTGATGAACCAAAAGATAATAAAATTGCTATTGCGGCACCATATCCTGCACCAGATGATGCTCCCAATATATCTGGAGATACCATAGGATTTTTAAACAAACCTTGATATGCTACTCCCGCAATAGCCAAAGCAGCACCTATTATAACGGCTATGAAAACCCTGGGGATTCTTATCTTAAACAATACAGTTGACACAGATTCAGGCCAACTTACAGCACCTCCAAAAGTTTTATATCTGATGATTTCAAAGAGTTGATTTAATGTAACTGAATATCTGCCAATTGTAAAAGAAAAGAGAATAGCTGATATTAGAACCGCTAATAAAACTAACAAAATGGAACTCTTACCTTTAACATTTCTGAATATATCTACAGTAATTTGTCTTTTTTCACTTTTATTTGTACTTAATTCATTAACCATTAATATTGTCACTCCTTAACACAAACTATTTTTATTTAATAAAAAAGTACTATTTAAAAGAAACTTTCTTTTAAATAGTACTCACCATTGAGATTGTTATAGATTATGACTTAGGATTCATAATATCATTTATTTCCTTTTCACTTAGGTCATAATTATAATATGTTTTATAGAACTCTTTAACTTTTTGCTTCATATCTAAATCTTCAAACAAATCCGGATGTAATATTTTACCCAACCACAAAGGCTGCAGTGCACCTTCAGCACTCCTTACTGACCAAAGATAAGTTCCTTTTGGATTCAAATAAACTTTATTATTTTTCACAGCACTAACATCCTGCCATTGACTTCCATTTGATTTATCCATTATATAATCATAAGCATCCTTAGTATTAGCTATTATGACATCAGGCTGTTCTTTCATCAGAAACTCAAAATCTTCTGATACTGTTCCAGATGTTGGACCTGTAGATATGTATTTTGATACTATATTCATCCCCCCTGCTGCATTTATGTACTCTGTATTTATATCTTTATCTGGAATAGTACTTATTGAACCCTTCGAACCATTTCCACTTGCTACAAAAACCTTAACTTTATTTGCTGATTTAGTTCTTTCTTGCACATAATTCATATTATCAGTATAATATTTTACAAATTCTTCTGCTTTTTTCTCAGCGCCATCCCCAAGAACTTGTCCAACAAGTTTCACTGTGTTTTTCATGTCATCTGTAGTTACTAATTTGACTCCAACCATTGCTACCCCAGCCGATTCAATCTGATCTCTCTTATTCTCATCAATAGATGAAAATACAACTTGAGGTTTTTGTGCCAAGACAGTCTCTACATTAATTGTTCCTGAACCTGCTCCAGAATAAGCTGATGTTACTTCTTTTATCCTTGGATATACAGTAGCAAAAAAACTATTCTTCAACGAATCTTGTGTTGCCACTATTTTTTCTCCACCACCTAACAATAATACTATCTGATTTAATGCACCAGTTGTTGAAACTTTATCAACTTTTTCAGGTAACTTAATATTATGTCCAAATGCATCTGTAATTAATCTTTCACTATCTTTCTTAGTATTTTCCGTTTGTGATGTTTTATCAGCAGTGCTAGTAGTTTCTTGCTTAGCAGCGCATCCCCCCATCATAGCTACAGAAAATATAACGGTAAAAATTATCATAATTGCTCTTTTCAACATTATCGCCTTCCTCCTTTGCAATCCATTTTATTTATAACAAAACGCTATTGAATCATAATAAACACATTTTCCTCTGCAATTTACTTTGTTTGTACATTTATTTTTGCAGTTGTTTTGCATTATATCTTTTCTGTAAGAACTATATTTATTTGTCCAAATGTCATTAAAGTCGTAATTTCTAAGATTATATGAAAATCTATCATCATTAGCAAAAGAACATGGCTGAACATTCATTTCTTCGTCAATATATACAGAAAAAAATCCACATTCACAAGAATCAATATAATCAACATTAACTTTTGTATCCTTCATTAATAATGGTACAAAACAGGCATCAAAGCCTATTCTTACACTTGCCATATTACTATCAATTAAACTTATAAATTTATTAAGCACATCATCCATATCTAAGCATTTATCTAAGCCCGCTCTGCCTTTAGGCTTATATGTAAGAAAAATTACTCCATTCACACCTTTCAGCATATCATTATATTTTCCTGAAAGAATATCAATCCCTTCATATATAGATTTATTGTCTAAAACAAAATGAATATTTGTCTTTATACCTGCATCCATAAGAAGTTTTATTTTATCGATATTTAATTCTTCTATTCTATTAACAGATATTGCAACAGCTCCAATTTTATTTTTTATATTATTAACTATATCTTGATTCAAATGTATTCCATTAGTTGTGAAATTTGCTACAATTCCTTTTTCATTTGTTATATTAATTATATCTATAAAATTCGGATGTTCTAATGGCTCACCCCCACCCAACGCAACTTGAAATACATTCCCCCACTTCTCACTTTGCATAGAAGATAAAACGTGCTCATATTGTTCAATCGTCATGAAAGAGTTATTATTAGTACTTCCTTTATAACAAAATTCGCATCCTTTAGTACAGTGATTGCTGATTGATATATCCGCAAGTTCTGGCCAAGGTGCAAACTCTGGATTAGCATTAATTGAATCTCCCCACCTCATTGTTAATCCTGTTTCTGTGTCACCAAAAAAGTTATAATCTTTACTATGTCTTCTAATCTTCATATTCACACCTCCAATAGTATATTCATAAGTGTAGTTAAGCTTTAAATTTGTGACATTTCTCCGTTCCTTTTCTTTCACAAAAATTACATGCTTCACCTTCGCAATTGTTTCCCAATGATGTCTCAGCATCTTTTATAACCTGAACAGAACCAAAACCTTTAAACTCATTGGAAAGCCTTCCATTTACAAAATATTCACCATATATATATGACCATAATTCTTCTTCGCTTAAAGCACTAAAATCTATTTCTTCTATAGATTTATCAAAAGAATCATCATACTTACAATCTCTTTTTTTAACAAGTGCATATCTTTTTGAATACACTTCCCTATCTAGCAATTTCAATTTCTCTCCATTATCAATTAAATCTTCTCGTACTGCATTATAAATTCTGCTTCTTTTTACATCACCTGTATAAAATTCTGGTTTCTTTTTTTTCATAAATTCAATAAACTCCAAATTCATTGTAATAATATAACTTACTGAACTGCTATTCGTTACAAAATCAGTTCTAATTTTCATAAAATTCAACTCCATTTCTTATTTTTATTATTAAAAAGTTAATACTCAATAAATATATTTTCTACTATATTATTGTGGCGGTTCTGCTTTTAAAATTCTTTGAGTCTCATCATCCGAGAGCTCATAATTGAAAAACGTTTTGTAAAACCATTTAGTTTCATTCAGAACATCTATATCTTTAAATTTATCAGGATACATAGTTTTTGCTGCCCATTGAATCTGTAGAGCTTCTTCTGCGCTATATCTATCCCACGAAAAGGCTCCATCAGGATTAATATATACCTTTCCATTTTTAACAGCACTTAATTCTTTCCATGTATCATCATTCAACATTTCAACAGCACTTTTTTTCCTGTCTGAACTTCCTACAGTACTACTTAAAATAATAACATCAGGATTCCAATTTATTATCTGCTCGATCGTCACCCCTTTAGTACCGCTAAAATCTGCGGCATTTACACCACCTGCGGCTTGTATCCAAGCATCAATTATTGTATCCTTCCCATCAACTTTAATTGGTGAAAAATCTGCTAAATGAAGTATTTTAAGTTTTTTATCCTGTGGAATTTTTGACGTCTCATCAGTTACCATCTTTAATTTTTCATCTAAATAAGAGTTATATTTTTCAGCTCTTGCTTCACCTTCTTTACCAAGTATTTGTCCTGTTAAATTTACACATTCCTTTAAACTATTAAAATCTTTAAAACTAACTTGTACAACCGGAATACCTACATCTGTTATCTTACTTACATTTTTATTTCCTTGAGACATAAATAAAATATCTGGTTTATTTTTAACAAGTTCTTCCATGTTTATATCTGTTGCATCTACATTAAAAGCAAGTTCTGCTTTACTTATTGCTGGTGTAACCTTAAACAGCCATGGCTTAGTTTTTTCAGTGAGAGTAGTAGCCGATATTTTATCACCTGCTCCCAACATTGCCACAATAGCATTGTGAGCCCCCCAAGCATCTGCAATATTACTAATATTCACAGGAATCTCAACATTAGATCCACTCGAATCAGTAATTGTTACTTTTTCTGCTTTATGTACAACACCAGCTTCTATTGTTTTAGTATCAGTAGCTTTTTCACAACTTACAATTAAGCCAACACCTACCACCAAACTTAATACTCCCCAAAGTAATCTTTTTATCATTTTATCACCCTCCTTTAGTATTTATAAACTCCAAACACATGATTAAATATAATAAAAAAAGCACTCTATTCAATCAAGAAATTACCCTCATTGAATGTTGTGCTCATCATTGAACTTATTAATTATTAAAAAATTTCTCCTTATGATCATGTGATATAAAAAAAGCACTAACAAAAAGAATTAATTCTTTTTTATTTAGCGCTCAACTACGAGTTTTATTATGAAATACTTTTATGTTTTGTTGGTTTATATTAGTTTATATTAGTTTTCGTTTGTTTGTATTTATATTACTATCTTTCCATTTTATTGTCAAGTATTTGTATTTATTTTTTATAAATTTAAATACAATATGCAACGATTCATAATTGGTAAATAAAAAATAAGTATTATATATATTTAATTTACAAATATATATAATACTTATTTTTTATTTAGTTTTATTAAGTTTCGCCCACTATTTTACCCGAATCTGAAAAATCATATCCTCTAAGTTCAGTAAGTTCATCTTTAAAGCTCTCAGATGAAAGTATTTCCATAATAGCTTCAATTTGATATTTAGAAACTGTATCTTTTCTTATAATCAGATCATACCTTTCCTTTTGCATTGGGATAAAATCAATTTCTTTAGAATGTAAAAAAGTACGTTCCGTACCTACGCCTAAGTCAGCACTTCCCCTTGCAACCGCGCTTACAATTGCCATTGGAGAGAAAGTTTCTTTTTCATATCCTTTAACATCACTAGTGTTAATCCCATTTAATCTCAAATATTGATCTAACAATACTCTGCTTCCACTACCTGGCTCTCTATTAATAACAGTAATATCTTCTCTCTTCAAATCTTCCCAGCCTTTAATTTTCTTTGGATTATTTTTAGCCACATAAAAACCTTGAACTCTATAACATAAGTTTATAATAACTGTTGCTATACCAGGTAACATTCCTTTAACAAATGGAGTATTATATTCTCCAGTTTCTCTATCCCAAATATGTGCCGCAACTGCTTGAACTTGATTTCTATATAATGCGCACAATCCATTATAACTGCCTTCATAAGCTCTCAATACATTATTTCCTTTTGAATGGTATCTCAAATACCTGGACAAAATATCTAAAATGTTATCTTGGCCACAAATAATGAAATTGTTCAAATTACTATTATTATTTTCAATTTCATTATATGCATTATATTGCTGTGAATTAGATTCAGAAACTGTATCATTTTTATTTTTTTTATTTACTTTTTCCTCACGAAGCTTTCTATTTTTAAGCTTATATTCTTCTACATCACCAATATCTATTCTAAGTTTATTACCTACTTTATATCCATTTAGTTCTTTTCTTTTTATCAATTCGTACACTGTACACTTAGATATCTTTAACAGATCTGCAACCTCTTGAGGCGTTAATGTTTCATTTGGCATCTAGATTAACCTCCATTCTTTTTCCTATGTCTGTCTTATTTATTTACTCAAATTGAATTTATTATATTTTAACATTAAATATATAAATTTACTATATTTTATACTATTAATATTAGCACCTTTTCTTTATTCATAATTTATATATTCTTTTGATATCTATGCCTATTATTTAGTAAATAGAAAGTTGATGTAAAATAATTTTAAAATCATTTTACATCAACTTACTTACATTAATTATCACTTTTCAAAATACAAATAACTTTTATTTCCAATCTTCGAAAAATACTCCTGAATACTCAATAGGCATATATTTAGAAAAGAATTCCTTCAAATCTGCATTTGGATCAACATTTTTAAATTGTTCTGGCCATAATTTCTTAGAAATATATTCAATCATTGCAAAACCATAAGGATACTTAGCATAGTTAAAGTGGAATCCATATAGTCTGCCATTTTTAATCGCTGAAAGATCACTCCAGCCTGCTCGTTTTGTATATTCTTCTAAATGCTTTTTGGAATCTTCCTCATTCATAAAATACCCAAATCTCATAATATTTGACGTTGGGTTCCAATTTGCCCCACCTATCATAATCATATCAGGATCTGAAGTTAAAACTATTTCAGGATTTAACGCATCCATGCCATGACCCTCTCCTATGTTTTCAGCACCTAACCTCTTAAGCAATGCTCCAAGACCACTAGTAGTATCCCCTCTGGTTGTACCAATTTCTCCAGGTGTTACATTTCCTAATTCAAAATAAACAGATGGTTTCTTTGCATTTTGCTTTGCTGCGTCGCTGGTAATTTTTAATAAATTATCAATTTTACCCCTTGCATATGAGACCATTTCATCTGTCTTTTGTTTATAACCCAACATTTCTCCTAACATAGCCATACTATTAAGCATGCTGTACAATGGATCGTTTTTAGAATTAGAACCATCTCCGTCAATAACAACTACAGGTAATCCAGCCTCCATCAATTTTTTAACGCTGCCTTTTTCTATAAAAGCATAATCAACAATAATAATATCTGGATCAAGCTCTAATAGTTTTTCACTACTCACTGAATCATCATACACACTTCCACATTCTACAATCTTACTCATATCAAAGGTTTGTGAATATTTATTATACATATCCATATCGTTAGCTTTTAAATCCTGTCCTACAGATATTACCTTCTTATCAATATCTGTTCCGAGTATTGCCGCTAAAATATTTGTATCCATATAACGTAAAGTAACAATTTTCTTAATATCTGTTGATAAGGTTACTTGTCTACCTGCCATATCTGTATATGTTTTTGTTTTAGGCGCATCCTTTGCAACGTCCTCTTTTTTTGCTGCTACTCCACCACAGCCTACAAGACAAAAAACCGTTATTATTGAGATTAATAGACAGATTAATTTTCGACTAATTTTTTTCATTTGAGTTCCCCCTCTTAGTATGAGTTAGTGTAAAGTATTTACACTACTCTTTTAAATTTTTTCTTTATATATCAAGGGTTCGAGCGTTTTTTTGTACAAAAAAACAATGCCCCCCTAATTTCATGTTATAATCGAGTTCCGCAACACCAAAACAACATCAAAAGAAAGGTCATTGTCATGGATTCAATTATAACTTATTTACTTTTATATAATCAATATTTAGTTAAAACTATTTATAAACTTGTTTTGTTTATTTCAAAGAATATACCATTAAATCAATGGGCATTCGACGATTCTAACAGCCCAGAATATCAAAAATTTAAAGTAGACAAACTTCCTAAAATTATTCGTTTTGAAAAAGTTGACTATCAATTTCTTTTAGCTTATTACAAGCACAAATATAACAAGGTAGTGAAACCCGTCCAACGACGGAACGGCAAGTCTATTCCTAGTGAAACTATTTGCCCAAAGTGTGGTGCACCTCACCATTATATCTACGATAATAACGGCAATCGAGGTCAGTTCCAATGCAAGGTTTGTGGTCAAAATTTCAACGAAAGCAATTATGTTACTAAGCCTATAGTACTTGTGTGCCCTCATTGTGGCCATACTCTTACTCAAAAGAAAAACCGTAAGCATTTTCGCATTCATAAATGTATAAATCCTAAGTGTTCATATTGCTTAGCTGGTCTTAAAAGACTTCATAGTGATATAAAATCTTCTGAGAAATATAAATATAAGCTTCACTATATTTATAGAGAATTTACTTTTGATTTCTTTAAGATGAATTTACATACACTTTCTAAGCGTGCTATCAACTTCAGTTTTAAAAAGTTTAATCCTCACATTATGGGTTTATGTCTGACCTACCATGTTAATCTTAAGCTTTCAACTAGACAAACCGCTCACGCTTTAGCGGAGATACATAGTATAAAAATATCACATACTATGGTTGCTAACTATGCATTAACTGCAGCTACTGTAATTAAACCATTTGTAGATACTTTTGATTACAAACCTTCTAATATCCTTTCTGCTGATGAAACTTATATAAGAGTAAAAGGTATCAGGCATTATGTTTGGATTGTTATGGATGCTTGTAAAAAGTCCATTCTTGGCTATCAGGTATCTGACACAAGAGCTGTTGGTCCATGCATACTTGCGATGCGGATGGCTTTTGATAAATTTCAAAGCTTTCCTGGTAAAATGTTAAAGTTTATTGCTGATGGTTATAGCGCTTATCCACTTGCTAAGCAACAGTTTGAGCTAGAAGAAAATAAAATTTTTGATCTTACTCAAGTAATAGGACTTACAAATGATGATTCGGTTTCTAAAGAATACCGTTGGATTAAACAAGTAGTTGAACGCTTAAATCGTACTTTCAAATCATCATACCGTGTTACTTGTGGTTATGGGAGTGAAGACGGTGCCCTTTACGGAGTCTCTCTTTGGGTTGCATATTACAACTTTCTGCGCCCACATCCTTATAATTATTGGCGGCCTCTAAATGAGATTGATCAATTAAAACAAGCTGATAACATGCCTGCTAAATGGCAAATACTTATTAGTCTTGGTCAGCAAACTATACTTCATATGCAAGAAAATCAACTCTCCTAAAATAAAGATAAACTTAATACATTTTACAGTTTTTGCCTTCGGCGACGGAGGTCTTTTGTCATACACAAAATCAAATGATAAATTGTAAAATTAAACATTTTTACTTAATAGTGTAGATTGATTTTTACTTCTATTTTTTCATAGTTTACTTTACACTATCTAGTATGAATTTATTTAAATATTCCCTTAATTACTTATGCCACTTTGCCCATTGTATACCCGAATATGGCATCTCCATATATTTGCTAAAAAATTCCTGAATATCTTTCTCAGGGTCTAAATCGCTAAATTCTTTAGGATATAACATCTTTGCCATTTCTTCAACACCTGCAAAGCCGTAAGGACGACCATAAAGATTGTAATGAAGTGCATGAAGCCTTCCATTTTTAATAGCGTTTAAATCAGACCATCCAGCTCTTTGTGTATAAAGACTTAAATGTTCACTAGCACTTTCCTGTGTTGCGAAAAATCCAAGACGCATAATATTATCAGTTGGATTCCAGTTAGCTCCGCCTATGATAATAATATCAGGATTTGAAGCAAGTACCTTTTCTGCATTTAACGGCTGACCAGTAACCCCAATACTGATGCTATCTGCACCAAGCTTGTCCCATACGTAACCCCAGCTGGTTTTCACATCACCATCTGTCTGACCAACCTTATCTGGAGATACATTACCACATTCCCAATACAATACTGGCTTTTTAGTCCCACTTGAAGTGACCTTTTGAACCCTTTCTAATACAGCATCTGTTTTTCCTTTAGCATAACTTACCATTTCATCAGCTTTTGCTTCTTTTCCCAGCATTTTTCCTACCATCTGCATACTCTTTAAAGGTCCATAAAAAGGATCAGAATTATTATCCATAAAAACAACTGGCAATCCTGCTGAAACCATTTTTTGTATACAATTTTTATTAAAAAATTGTTTATCAACAATGATAATATCTGGATTTAGATCTACAACAGATTCTACATTTATTGCATCATCATAAACACTTCCAAGTTCTTTCATAGTATCAAGATTTTTATATACTTTTGAAAACATATTATATCCATCAATATCGCCCTCTTTGAAACTTTGCGCAATAGCCACTAGTTTTGCATCTAGTTCTTTCCCTAAAATTGAGGAAAGCATATAGATATCCATTGTTCTAACTAGTGCAACACGTTTAATATTGGTAGATAATGTCACTTCCCTGCCCAGCATATCTCTAAATACGGCAGTAGAAGGAGCCGATGCGGCTTTATCGCTTTTTCCTGCTGTACCACATCCAGCTATTGATATGAGCATAACTAAAATAAATATTACACTTAAAATTTTTCTTTTAATATATATTTGTTCCATTGATTATTCCCCCTCGTATATAATTATTTAAATTTGAGATACCAATTTATATTTTTCAGTTTCGGCAGCAATATCTACGAATTCAATGACTTGCTTACCTTGTTTATTAACATAGATTTCACTATCAATTTTATAAATTTCTCTTATCATTTCTTTTGTTAAAACTTTCTTAGGTATTCCATGAGTGTAGACCTTACCTTCCTTCATGACAACAATATTATCAGCATATCTAGATGCGAGATTAATATCATGCATTACAATTATGACAATCATTTTTTTCTCATATGCCAAGTTTGATATTATATTAAGCAATGAGAATTGACGATGTATATCTAAATTATTCAAAGGTTCATCTAGTATTAAAATTTCCGGTTCTTTGATTATTGATTGTGCCAATAACACCATTTGGAGCTGGCCACCACTTAATTCATTGATTCTATTTCTTGCTAAGTGTTGCAATTCAAAAGCATCTAAAATATCATTAACTTTCTGCTCCTGCTTTTTATTAATTCTAAGGGTTAGTGTGTTCATAAGCCCTAAAAGCACAGCTTCAAAAACAGTAATTGAAGCATCATTTTGTGATGTTTGTGGCAAATAACCTACCTTTTCTTTAATAAACTCTTTTTTATGTTTTTTAATGTTCTCACCTTGATAATATATTTCGCCATCACATTTATACATATTTACAATACATTTAATAAGGGTAGATTTTCCCGAACCATTTGGACCTATTATTGCAGTAACATTATTGTCTAAAGTTAAACTAATATTTTTTAGAGAAAATTTAGAGGAATGCTTATAATTAATATCTTGTATTTTAAGACTCATACTCTTTTCACCTTCCTTGTTTTAAAATAAGTACTAATAAAAAGGGAATACCGATAATTGAAGTAATTATTCCTAATGGAATCTGCACTCCAGCTATAGCCACCTTACTTAGTACCGAAGAAACAGATAACATAAATGCTCCAGTAAGCATTGAGGCTGGAATAAAAAATCTTTGTTCTTCTCCTACTAAAGACTTAGCGATATAAGGTGAAACTAATCCAATAAAACCTATAGTTCCAACAAAGCAAACGGAGATTGAAGTTATTACTGAAGATAATATCAAAACTTTTGTTCTTAACTTTTCTACGTCAATTCCTAATGCAGTTGCAGTGTTTTCTCCCATACATAGTGATGTAAGTTTCCAGGATTCTCCAAACAGAATTGGTGTCACAATTACAAGTACTACAAAAACTATCATGTCTTGCTCCCATGTTGCCCCTAAAATAGAGCCCTGTGCCCAATTAGTTATGCCTCTTAAAATTTCATCTGGTACAAAATACGTAAGAATGGAATTTAATGCTGTGAACATAAAGCTTATGGCAATCCCAGCTAAAATTATCGTTCCTCTATCCTTTTTTGCTTTTCCCACAGAATAAATAAAAAAGGAGCATATTAACGAGAAAGCAAAAGCAAATATAGGAGTAGCATAATTACTCATGGATTTTGGTAGAAATGCATATCCAAAAATTAAAGATAAAGATGCCCCAAAAGATGCTGCTGCTGATATTCCTAAGGTATACGGACTGGCAAGATTATTATTAAGTATAGTCTGCATTTCCATACCTGCAACTGCTAAGCCTGCACCAGCGAGTATTGCCATTGTTGCTATTGGCAATCTCATTACCCTAACAATTATATTTACCTTTTTACTTAAGGACTCAGGATTTGTTAGCGAAGTAATCACATCAAAAATATTTAACATAGCTGGTCCAGTTGATAAATCAATTACAAAGCTGCTTAATACAAGTAGTGCTAAAGCTGCCAAAGCTATTACCTTTCGAAAAATAACCAACTTATAATTTTGAGACTTTTCAGCTATGAGCTCTCTAGAATTTAAATTTATATCCATAGATTCTTCCCTCCAAACTAATTTCTATCAACATTTAGAATTAAGCATATAAAAGTTGGTCAGATTCAATATATCTTCAAGCAAAAATATCACTCCATCAACCCCTGCATAACCACTTTTACTTACACTAATCTTGTCAAATACCGGATAGGTATACTGCAGGAAAGGAATATCTAACTCATCGGATAAACCTCTCTCAAAAGATGATCCAAAAATCATTACTGAATTCGATCCTACAATTTCATCACGTATTACCTCTCTGTCTTTCTTTTGTTCGGTATCAACCAAGGCCTCTACAACCATTCCTAGTTCAATTTCTAAAAACTTTTTCAAACCATATATTCTTGCCTTATCTCCCAAAATATCTACCGGCATCCCCCTAAGAGCATCTATGAATGGATGGAGTTTATTGATTATTTCTAATGATAGAATTTCCTTTTCATGAAAACTTTTAGGAATTTCAATTGATAATTCTGATAATATTTTATTAATAAGATTTCTGCTTCCTAAAATTCCATATGGATAACTAACAGTTATATATGGAGTCCCAAATTTTTCTTTTAACATTTCTCCGACAAACTCAAATCCATCTAATACAACATTTAACATTGCTGACGGTACCTTCATAATATTCTGATAGCTATCATAAGGAAAAATAGAATTTATACATACTGAATCTTTCAGCATATTTTCTATATTAATTAAATCAGAATCAATTTTATAATCATCAGAAAAAAAGCCAATTAAGTTAATTGAATTTTTAATTATTTCTCTTGGCGTCATTTCATTTATTAATAACGTAAAAGCACTTTCCATGCCTCTTATAGCTGCATCATTAAATCCCGGTTCATTTAACAAAAAAATATTATCTAAATTATTCTTTTGCTTAAATTTATTAATAACTTCTCTAGAATCATCATTTATGATTTCAGGTATACAGCCAGTTATTACGTAAATAATATTTGCTTCATAAAGTTTAACTGTATTTTCTAACGCTTCTTCTAAAATTTTCTCTCCTCCATTTACTATTTCCTCTTCATATATAACTGTAGAGGTTTGTCTTATATCATTTATTTTTGATGTCATATGAAATGCTAAGGTCCCCCAATTACAGCCAACAGTTGAATGAATTAAAATTGCAGAATCTTTAATGCTTATAACAACCCTGTATGCTCCAAATAATCTACATTCATTATCACAATTCATATTTTCTTCCTCCTCTCTGTAACCAGAGGATATCCCACATTTTTCTGCTTACCTCCTCATTGACATTTTCTTTGCTATAATTTTCTAAAGGAAGGCTCTTATTTTCATTTAATATAGTTCTATTAATCATATCCATATAATGAAGTATAAATTTTTCATAATTATCAAAATCCAATGGTATAAATGCTGGTGGATTAATATGTTTGGAGCTTTTAGCACACATATCTCCAATGCATATATCTGGATCCTCTTCTAATATAATCATTTCATCATTATTGAAATTAATTTTCCAAGGGACCTCATAATCTAATTTGCTTAAACCATCTATTATATTCTCTTTTGCCATTTCAAATAATTGATTTTCAGAAAACAAACTCATATACCTATTTTGTTTCACTGTAACAGCTATATATTTTATTTTCAGTTTCAATACATAACCATAAAAGTTTATTAATTTACCTATGTTTCTAAAATCCTCACAATATATAACACAAGTATATCTACTTAATTGAAGCAATTGCTCTTTTAGTTTCTCTTCAATATCAATTTTTCTCTTATTTAAGTACTTACTTAATTTCTCATATGATCCAATTTTCTTAGATACATCAAGATAAAATTCTTCAATTCCATCTAAACCACTATAGCCATAATCCTCATTTCTTACTATCATATATTCAGTTCCATATAATTCTTTCATTTTCATTACCCATTTAACACGACTAGTTATTATATTAAGTGCTGCACTAGGAGCTCTTTCTAGTTCTTCAACAGAACAGTTTGGTATAAATGCGTTTATTTTGATTCCCATCTTCTCGAATTCTTTTTTCATGCCATTTACAATAGGATTTTCATTTATTCCCCAATAAAAACCGCATATATTTATTAGATTATTATCTACCTTTTGAGGTTTCATTACCTTTTGTACTATTGCTTCCATTGCTTCTGAAAATCCACAGCTTTTTAAATTACCGTCATCTATTTTTTTATTATTTTCACAAAAGCTTTTTCTTGCATTACTTCTCTTATCTGCATGGGAAATTTTTTTTGATTTAACAAATATCAGCTTACAGCTAATTTGAGGCTGTATTTCATTAATGACTCCTTCTATATCATCATTAGTAAGATCAACTGAAGACGCTGGAATAATTCCAATTAAGGATGGATTGTATTTTTTCACTGTTTCAAGAATTGTTTTCTTTAGTTTTTCACTACCGCCCATTATAATATCTTTTTCCTTTAGACCTGTGCATTTTAGATTGTATGCTGGCTCCCAGCTCCTTCTACAAACATATTTATTATGAAATCCACATCCACTGGAACCGTGTAATATAGGGATTGAATTTTTTATAGTTGAGATTGCAAATATGGCTCCAGAAACTTTCCCGCTTGGTGTAAATTCATGGATATATGGGAGTCTGTTGTACAGATAACTGTTTTTATAAAATTCTCTTAAATTTTTCTCCATTTTATCACCACTTTCTATAATATTAATAATGAGCTTAAACAG
This sequence comes from Clostridium chromiireducens, assembly GCF_003575225.1. Lineage (NCBI taxonomy): Bacteria > Bacillati > Bacillota > Clostridia > Eubacteriales > Clostridiaceae > Clostridium > Clostridium chromiireducens. The sequence goes on from NZ_QXDJ01000003.1 coordinate 698,557, forward strand.
AATTATATGTAAAATACTATGCTATCTGTATTCCTAACGATTATCTGACAAAATATTTTTTAAGAAAAAAGCACTAAAAAGAATTTGCATCTTTTTTAGTGCTCAACATTGAGTTATATAATATAATGAAGATCCTCTACAGAAAAAGTTAATCATCCTCCTTTTAAAACGAAAAGGAACATTAGCTTACAGCTAATGTTCCTCTTTGAACCTCTTTTGTTCCTTTATGTTATAATAATATAATATAACATAGTAACTGTCAATAATTTTTGTTTGTTCTTATTCGTTTTTGTTATGTTTTGTTAAGAATGATATGATGTACAGCCCATTATATAAATAATAAAATCAAACATATTTTAAACTACAATTATATATTTCACCAACTATCTCTATTTTACTCTAAGCAGATAAATCATAACCTCTTATCTCACTTATTGTATATTTAATACTATCAGATATATTTATTGTAAAACGCAATAAGCCAAACTCCAATCCTATGTATATTAATCATAAAATAATTAACATTACTATAGGGTTGTGTTTGACTCTAGTAATCATGAATATTAATTTATTAAATTTAGTCCAAACTCACATTATATGTTCTAGCATTTCATTAACTAAAATTAGTTTGCCTTCTTTTTATGATGTACATTTTCTAAAAATTTATCTGAAATTCTAATAAACTCTTGTAAATTACAATTACCAGCTCTCTCACCAATTCCATCTATGGTACAATCAACATACTTAGCTCCACTTTTCACAGCTTCAAGAGAAATAGGAATTGCCATGCCAAAGTCATTGTGAGCATGTATTTCTATCTCGATTCCAGTATTATTTATTAAAGTTCTTACTGCATCCTTAACTGTAGAAGGCATCAATATTCCAACGGTATCTGCATATCTTATTCTTTTTACGCCCATCTTTTGTACTATATGGCACAAATTAATTAGATAATTTATATCTGCCCTTGAAGCATCTTCGAAACCTATAGTAACATCATACCCATTATCTCTAGCTAAAAATACGCATTCTCTAAGATTTTTTTCAATCCAAGTCTTGTCTTTACCTAGGTTTGAATATATTTGTATATCAGAAGTTGGCACACTAATATGAATTAAATCTGGCTTACAATCTATTGAATTTAGTATATCTTCTTTGTTCATCCTATTCCATGTTGAGATTAGAGAGTTTCTCCTAATATTTAAGATTCTTCTTATGCATTCTTTTTCCAAATCACCCATTGCCGGTATTCCTGCTTCTATTTGATAGATGTTACTCTCATCCAAATATCTCGCAATTTCAACCTTCTCATCGATTGAAAAAGCCTTTCCTGCACATTGTTCTCCGTCTCTTAATGTAGTATCTACAATATTAATAACCTTTTCTTTCAATTCCAATATATCTCACCTCCCATTGCTATATGCAACATTTATCATATATTTCTTTTATCTCTTCATTATTTAATCCCCTACGTTTTTGCGTACTGAACTTCCTTACATTTTCCAACATTACTTTTAAATAGTTCTGATTATATTTTATGTTTAATTCTTTTAGTTTTAATTCCAAAGCATTTATGCCTGAATGTTTACCTATTATAATATTTCTTTCTCTTCCTATTTCACTTGGATCGTAAGGTTCATAAGTACTTGGATTTTTTGCTATACCATTTACATGAATTCCTGATTCAACATTAAAGATGTCAGTTCCTATAAATGGCATATTTCCATTAAGCTTACTTCCTATTATCTCTTCAAAAAGCTCAAGAACTTTTGGAAAAAGTTTATGATTCCCACGGATATTTATTTTTTCTAAAAAAGAGATAGACCCCAAAATTTCTTCAAGAGGAGCATATCCTCCAATCCCTGCAAAGGATGTTATAACTTTCTTTCCTCCAAGTTTTATCCACACTAACGTCATAGCAGTTGCACATTCATAAGTGTTTTTAATACACACTTCAATATTTTCTCCAAAGTTTGTTCTTATGTTAGAAAATATTTTTTTATAATCATAAAACATTATATCATCTAATCCAACAATTCTTAGATTTCCATATGCATTCATGTTGCTCTCTTTATTAAAAATCTCGTATAAATCATAATTATTTTTCATTTCAATTATTTTATTAGTGCACATCTTAAACTTAACATTCTCAGGTAAAGGCGATAACTCTTCATAAAGTTCTTGAGTAATTTCTATATATTCACTTCCTATTATATATAGTAATTTTATCAATTCTCTTAATTGTGGTTTCTTACTTTTTAACTTATCACCATATAGCTCTTTTAAAACAACAATCGTCTTATCAATTATCTCAATTTTATCATCTTTCATTACTCAATCACCACCTTCATTTCTAATTAAGAATTAATGATGTAGGTTGAAGCTCACAGAGAAAGTTAGAGTTCCCGAATGCAAGATCGGGACTCTCACTTTTTACTTTGGAATTTCCTTCTTCATCATTAATTATGGATTCTACATTCTAATTAGAGTTCTAAGCTCTTAGAATTTCTTTAACTTCTGTTCCTTTTAGTATTGCTTCAGCTGCTTTCTCTACTGCTGTTTCAATTGTCTCACAGGTCATAAATACATCTACACCCATATTCTTAAATTTCTTTTTAGGTTCATCACCAATTCTAAGACATAACACGCCATTGCAGTCTGAAACCACTTTAGATAATTTAGCAAATTTATCTTCTTCTTCCTCACATACTTCTTTTCCATTACAGTATTTATCAACATCTCTTTTCTCTAAATATCTTACATCTCCATCTTTATATTCATAAATGTAGAATTCCGAAGCATGTCCAAAGTGCATATCAACACCTATGCCACTTTTTGAAGCCACAGCGAATTTCAATGATTTTTCTTCACTTTTATCAGTATTTATAGTAAGTTTGCTAAATTTTTGAGATTGATCATCTCCAAGTAATCCAATAGCATCTGCTCTGCATTGTTTGCAATGATACATTTGTTTTATATTTATTTCACATTTTTTTCTTAAATCCATTATTTCTTTATTAGTTGTAAGAGGCATATTTTCAAATACACTACCTTTTACTGGTATCATTTGCATTATATTAGTTATTCCAGCTCCAAGCTCTTTAACTTTTTTTGTTATATCTTCAATATGATGATCATTAATTCCCTTAAGCATTACAATATTAACTTTAACCATAATTCCTCTATCAGCTAAATATTTAAGACCTGATAATTGATTATTTAAAAGAATTTGAGCTCCTTCTTCACCTGTATAAGTAACTCCAAGATAATCTACATATTTATATACATTTGCAGTTATTTTAGGATCTATAGCGTTCATAGTTATTGTTACATGGCTTACTCCTAAATTTATTAATTCCTGAGCATAAAATGGGAGCATTAAACCATTAGTTGATAAACAAAATGTAACCTCTGGATCATGTTCTCTTATAAGTTCAAGAGTTTTCCTTACGTTATCAAAATTAGCTAAAGCATCTCCAGGACCTGCTATTCCAACTACTTTTAAATTATCCATTTGAGATTTTACATATTTATATTTTGCAAAAGCTTCTTCTGGAGATAAAACTTCTGTCGTAACCCCAGGTCTGCTTTCATTAACACAATCAAATTTTCTTAAACAATAATTACAGCTTATATTACATTTTGGTGCTATAGGAAGATGCATTCTTGCATATTTATGAGCTGAATCACAGCTAAAACAAGGATGAGTTTTTGTTTTTTCCTCTACTTCTTCTTTACTTATAACTTTTAATTCCATGTTTTTTTCCTCCTTTATTACTGTGTCTTCATTTCTTAATATTTCTTCATCTTTTACTGCAGTTTCTTCTATTTTTTCCTCATCATAAAATTCATTATATATATTTTCTCTAAAAGTCATTTCAGTTTTTGCTAACATCACATTTGTAATTTGATCCCCTAAGTTTAAAGAACCTTCATATCCAATAGATAAAATTCTTTGACCACCAATTCTATCATGAATTGGGAACGACGCTCTAACTAATGGTATTTTATGCTTTTCTTCTATTCTTCTACCATCAGAACTTCCAAGCATTACATTTACATTCATATCTAATACTAGTTTCTCTATTGTTTTGAAGTCTGCACCATCTATGATTGCACATTTTTCAGTAAATAATTGTTCTGAAAGCTCATCTACTTCTTTTCTTAAACTTGGTTCTAATCCCTTGCAAACATCTCCAGTTGCAATTATCATTGGAACAACACCATTCTCGATTGCCATTCTTGCAGTTGAATATACAAAATCAGGTTCTCCGAAGATTGCTATTCTTGCCTCTGCATTATATTTATGGGAATCTATCATGGCATCTAAATATCTTCCTCTTTGTTTCTTATATTTTTCTGGAACTTTATTACCTGAAATCTCAGATAAAACCTTTAAGAATTTATCTGTATCCCTAAGTCCTCTAGGAATATTAATTCTGTAATTATTAACACCATAAGTTTCTTTTAAATAACTTCCAATAGAGTACTCTTCCTTAACAAATGTTGTGAGCTCAACTGTAGCTTTAGCTCCCCCCATATACTTAACATCTTCAATACTTGTTCCACTACATGGTAATCTGTTATATTTTTTACTATGCCCTCCATCTAAATTTTCAGATAAATCCGGAAGAAGTATATAATCAATATTAAAAGCTTCTAAAATTTCTTTTAGTTCCCTTGTATCAGCACTGCTTATTGGACCCGTAACGATGTTTACTTTATCATTTTTAGTAACATCCATTTCTATATTTTCTACAACTGATCTTAAAGCTGTAAAATATCCACCATATTGAGTTCCACCGTATCCAGGAGACTTTATTGGTATTAATTTAACAGTACTTTCCGGATGTTTTTCATAGAATATTTTAGAGAGCCTGGCCACATCTTCACCGATGGTTTCAGCTAAACATGTAGTTGCTATACCAATAACTTCTGGATTATATAATTTAATTAAGTTTTCTAAGCCTTTAATTAAATTATTTTCACCACCATAAACAGTCCCTTCTTCAGTTAGTGAAGATGATGCGATATCTACAGGTTCATTGTAATGAGTTGCCATATGTCTTCTAATATATGTACTGCATCCTTGAGAACCATGCAGAATCGTCATACAGTTCTTAATTCCATATAATGCATTGCATACTCCCATCGGCATACACATTTTACATGGGTTAACAGTTAGATTTACATAACTTTCCTTAGCTGTCTTCATTATCTTCACTCTCCTTTACATATTTCCAAACTGGGCTATTAATTGATAAATTTATTTCTTTTGCAAAATTAACTGCCCCTATAAAACCTCCTAAAGGATGTTTTCTTTCATGATTATGATCACAGAAAGCAACTCCTAATTTATAAGCGAGAGGTCTTTCCTTAACTCCGCCTACTAAAATATCTACATCTTGCTCTAGCATAAACTTCTCTAATTCAGAAGGGTTTGCATCATCTAAGATTACAGTTCCATCATTAACTAGACTACCTATAACTTCGTAATCATCTTTCTTACCTGTTTGAGTTCCAACCATAACTGTATCTATACCAAGTTCATTAAATTGCTTAATTAAAGAAATAGCTTTAAAGCCTCCACCAACATATATAGCAGCCTTTTTCCCTTTTAGATTTTCTTTATAAGAATTTAAAATAGGCATTATCTTTTCTTCTTCCTCTTTTACAAAAGCCTTTGCTTTAGCTAACATTTCTTCATCATTAAATAAACTTGCAATTCTAAGAAGTGAATTTTTTGTATCTTCAAGTCCAACAAAGCTTATTTTAACAAAAGGAATATCCATTTCTGCTTCCATTCTTTTTGCTAGATAAGTCATGGAGCCAGCACATTGAACTACGTTAAAACTTGCGCTGCTTGCTTTAATTAAATTTTTATAACTAGAATCACCTGTAATTGTTGAAATTACATTTACACCAATTTTCCTTAAATAATCTCTTACAATCCATAATTCTCCTGCTAAATTAAAGTCACCTAGCATATTTATGCCTCTAGTTTTTGGTAGTATATTCCTAGAAAATAAATTCATAAGAGCGTTACAAGCTAATTTATATCCTTTTGATTTATTTCCTGAAAATCCAGGTGACATAACTGGTATTACTGGTACATTATATTTTTGCTCAGCCATTTTACAAACTGCTTTTACATCATCACCAATTACTCCAACTATACAAGTAGCATAAACAAAAATTAACTTTGGATTATGGTTTTCCATTATTCCTTCAATAGCTGCAGTTAATTTCTTTTCACCACCAAATATTACATCCTGCTCACTTAAATCAGTTGAAAAACTATTTCTATATAAATTTTCACCACTTGATAAACTACCCCTTATGTCCCAAGTGTAACTAGCACATCCAATAGGACCATGCACAATATGATAAGCATCTGTTATTGGATTTAAAACCACTCTCGCTCCACAATAAACGCAAGCTCTTTGGCTAACTGATCCAGATACACTATCACCATCACATTTCATAGATTTTTTATTTTTGCCTTCCTTAAAGCATACAAACTCTTCTCTTTCCTCAAGAAGTGAATTAGATAATTTCTTTTCCATAAGGTCCACACCACCTTTTTTTATTTTTTATTGTTTCTTTTGAATTGGAAATTGAGAATAAAGGATGAAAATCTAAGTTTCTTTCAAAATTTCCCAAAATATATTTTTTTCAAACCGATGATAAAAAAATTTTCATTCTGCATTCTCAATTCTCAATTATTAATGAATTGAGCAATTGTCATGACTTAGTCATTTCCAATTGCTCAATCATTGAACTTATTAAATTATGGTTATTTTATACATATCATTTTGATCTTAATTGCAGCATAGCTGCTATATCTTTTTTGATCTTTGTTGCAGCATAGTTGCTTTTTTATATGAGCATATCTTATTGGGTTTATACTATTTCACACGAATTTAATTACATTACTAATTCAAAATCTTCTTCCTTAGCATCTCTATCTTGTCTATCCATTAATGCACCAAGCATTAATTCTAACAATCTCATTGCACCTCTATATCCAACTGTTGGCATATATGGGTGAACATATCTATCTAATACAGGGAATCCTATTCTAACTAGTGGAATATCCTCAGCTCTTGCTATGTATTTACCATGAGTTCCACCCATTAGTAAATCAACAGGTTCGTTCTTTATTAATTGGTGTAATTCAAAAAGGTCTGAATCTTGTTTTGCAATGCATCCTTCTACACCAAATTCTTCAAATAACGCCTTCATTTGTTTATCAAATGCAGATGAAGGAGTACCTGTAATTACATATTTAGGAATCATTCCAAGTTCTAGTAAGAATTTAGATAAAGCAACTAGCACATCTGGATCTCCATATAAAGCGACTTTCTTTCCATCATAATATTGATGAGAGTCTATCATTATATCAACTAATTGTCCTCTTTCTTCTTCAATCTCATATGGAACTTCTTGTTTGCTAAATTTGCTTAATTCCATAATTAATTCATCTGTAGCTCCAATACCTATTGGCATTTTTAAAGCTGTATAAGGAACTTTATATAATTTTTCAAGTGCAGATGCACCTGCTTCAGAAGCAAAGCTTCCTAGTGCTAAAGTTTTCTCGCAGTCACCTAATTCAATAATATCTTGAATTTTTGTACCACCCTTTGGATACATTTCATATTTACCAGTCATTGGAGCATCTAATACTCCAGTTGTATCTGGCAGCATTGTGAAATCTACTCCCATAAGTTTTAATAATCTCTTTACTTCACGCATATCGCCAGGATTTACGAATCCAGGGATTACACACATTTTACCGTTTTTTACTCCAGTTGTTTCAGCTAATTTATTGATAAAGCTTACAACCATATTAGAGAATCCAGTAATATGTGATCCAACATAACTTGGAGTGTTTGCATATAATACTCTTTTTCCATCTGGAATAGTTATATCTTCAATAAATGCATTTAAGTCATCACCTATAGTTTCTGATAAACAAGTAGTGTGAACAGCAATTATTTCTGGATCATACATATCAAAGATGTTCTTTACAGCAGTTTTTATGTTACTTCCACCACCGAATACGCAAGCACCTTCACTGAATGATGAGCTAGTTGCAATAGCCGGTTCCTTAAAATGTCTTGATAAAACTGTTCTGTGATATGAACAGCATCCTTGCGAACCATGACTGTGCGGCATACATCCGTGAACTCCAAGAGCTGCATACATAGCTCCAACTGGTTGACAAGTTTTACTTGGATTAATGGTAATAGCTTTTCTTTCTTTAATTTCTTTAGGTGTTAAATCTAACATTATACTTCACCTCCATTTGTTGCTTCTAATAATGTCCCTTCTAATATCGACTCATTTTTCCATGGTGCTACAGTGTAGCTCCAAGCTGGTGTATATAAACTCATAGTTAGATCTCTACCAAAGTTTGCTGCACCTTTAAATCCTGCATAAGGTCCGCTATAATCATAAGAGTGTAATTGTCTAGATAATACTCCGCCTTTTTGTATTGAGAACTTATCTTTGATACCTGAGAAGAACATATCAAGCTTTAACTCTTTAATGAACTCTTCTGTTTCAAAGTGATTTAAATCGTCAACTACAATTGTACCTTTTTTCATGTCACGCATCATTCCTGGGTAGTATTCAAGATTAATTATCTCTTTCTTTAATTCTTCCAATTCTTCATCTGTTTTTAGTTCTTTGTATTTATCAACTATTTTTTCTACTACTAATGTTTCGATGTTCTTTAAGTCTGCATCTTCTACTATAGTTGGTATTACTTCTCTACCTTCATAGTCATCTCTGTGTGCAAATTCAAATCCAGCAATTAATGTTTCTACACCTAAATCATTTAAAAGCATTTGATAATGGTGAGATCTAGAACCTCCAACGTATAAACCTGCAGTTTTACCTGTTAATTTACTTCTATAGTATTCCATATCATCATTAATATCTTCTAATTCTTCAGCTATAACTTCTTCTGTTCTCTTTGTAAATTCTGGATCTCCAAAGAATTTTGCAATATCTCTTAAAGTTCTAACTGTACAGTCAACTCCTATAAAATCAACCTTAATCCATGCTGTACCGTATTGTATTTTCATCATTTCTGCGATATAATTAATTGAACGGTGACATTGGACAAGATTTAAATCCGCAGTGTGGGCTTTACGTAGATCATCAATACTACAATCACCAGTCATGATAGATACTACTTCATAGCCTATTTTCTTAAGGACTCTTTCGATTTCCCAAGCGTCACCACCTATGTTATATTCTCCAAGAATATTAACTGAATGAGTTTTAGGTGTATAGTCTGTAGTTCCTATTACAGACTTTATTAATTTGTTGTTTGCAATATGGTGACCAGCTGATTGTGATACACCTTTATATCCTTCACAAGGGAATGATATACATTCAATTCCATACATTTCTTTAACTTCATTTGCAACAGCTGGAAGGTCATCACCAATTAATCCAACTGGACATGTTGAACATATAAATACAGCTTTTGGGTTGAAAATATCAACAATTTCTGCAATTGCTTGTTTTAACTTCTTTTCTCCACCAAATACGATATCACTTTCACCTAAGTTTGTTGTAAAACAATACTGAATAAAGTTTCCATCACCTTTTTGTACTGCTGCTTTATTTCTTCTAGTTCCCCATGAGTAGTATCCACATCCTACTGGTCCATGAGTTAATAATACTATATCTTTTAATGGTCCAAGAACAACCCCTTTACATCCAGCATAACAACATCCTCTGTGTGTCATTACTCCAGGTATGGTTCTTCTATTTGCATCTATTTCTTGAGTTTCTTGCTCAAGTTCTAACATATGTTTTTTTCTATTTTTGTAGACTTTAGCACTATATTTGTCTAAAACGCTATCTACTTTACTCATACACTTCACCTCCGAATTTATATTGCAGTTTCACCTGCTTGTCCATCTCTAACTCTATAAACTTCCTCAACTGGTAATACAAATATTTTTCCATCTCCTGGTGTTCCAGTAGAATTTACTTCTAATACGGCATCTACAACTGCTTTAACTGCTTCATCTTTAACAACTAGAGTTATAAGTCTCTTTGGAATTAATCTTCCTCTTTCAGATAAGTTTTCACCAAATGATGTTGGTGGTAAGTTACCTGCTTCCATATATGCTTCAAGTAAAGCTTTATCTATGGACTTTTGCCCTCTTCCAAGAACTTTTCTGCAAGTAATTGACGGAAAACCGGCTTCTGCAAGAGCTTCTTTAGTTTTACTTACCTTATTCAAACGAATAATACACATAACTTCTTTCATAAAGCTATTCCTCCTAAATTATAATCCTGCTTTTCCACTACTTACAGTGTATACTTCTTCAACTGGTGCAACAAATATCTTACCATCACCGAAAGCACCTTTTTCTCCTGTTCTAGAACTTCTCATTATAACCTTAATTACATCGTCTTTATCTTCATCTTTTACAGCGATTAATAACATCTCTTTTGGCAATTCATCATAATGAATATCACCAACTTTTATTCCTTTTTGTTTTCCTCTTCCGTAAACTGCCATTTTAGTTACTTCTGGAAATCCAGCATCTAATAGTTCTGAAAGGACAGTGCTGACCTTTTCTGGTCTGATTATTGCACGAATCATATACATATCTCTCTATCTCCTTTTAGTTATATTTTGTGTTTAGATATTTTCTAACACATTGTAAATCCCCGTTTTTACCATTTAAATATGTTTCTATATCTTAGATATCCATTAAACCATATTCCATTAATATTTCTTCTAATCTTTCTTGTTTCATTGGAGTTGGAATAACAAATAATTTGTTATTTTCTATGTTTCTAGCTAAAGTTCTGTATTCATCAGCTTGATCAGCCTTTGGATCAAATTCTATAACTGTTTGTTTGTGTATTTCTGCTCTTTGAACCATGTTATCTCTTGGAACAAAGTGAATTAATTGGCTTCCAAGTTCTTTTGCAAAAGCTTCTAATAAATCTAATTCTTTATCAACTTTTCTACTGTTACAGATGATTCCACCTAATCTTACTCCACCAGTTTTAGCATATTTTTGAATACCTTTTGAAATGTTGTTAGCTGCATATAATGCCATCATTTCTCCAGATGCAACGATGTATATTTCTTGAGCTTTACCTTCTCTGATTGGCATTGCGAATCCACCACATACAACGTCTCCTAATACATCATAGAATACATAATCTAAATCTGGTGTGTAAGCACCTAATTGTTCAAGCATTCCTATTGAAGTAATGATACCTCTACCTGCACAACCAACTCCTGGTTCTGGACCGCCTGATTCAACACATTTAATTCCGCCATATCCTGGTTTTAAGATTGCATCTAATTCAATGTCGTCTCCTTCTTCTCTTAAAGTATCTAGAACTGTTTTTTGTGCTAATCCTCCAAGAACTAATCTTGTAGAATCTGCCTTAGGATCGCATCCTACGATCATTATATTCTTACCCATTTCAGCTAAAGCTGAAGTTAAATTTTGTGTAGTAGTAGATTTTCCTATACCACCTTTTCCATAAATAGCTACTTGTCTCATAATAATTTCCTCCTCTTATTTAAATGATTTTATATAAGTCCTCATGGGACGTTATAACTGATTTGTATTAATATTACAATAAAACTTATTAAAAAAAAGAATCTAATTTATTTAACTTTTCAGTTAAAATAAAGTAGACTCCTTTGTCCTTCATTTATAAAAAAAATCTAAGATAATTTAACTTCTCCATTGAGTTAAACACTTAGACTTCGTTGCCTTAATGACAGGTTTTAAGTTTTATTTAATTATTTTAATTATAATATCATGAAAGATTGATTTTGTAAACTCTTTTTTGATATTTATAATTTTGTAATAAATTGTTTTTTTAGGTTGTTTAGTTATTGAAATTATAATATCACGAAAGATTTAATTTGTAAATACTTTTTTCATTTTATAATTTCTAAATTATTTTGAGCTGCTAATAACTTGTTTCAGCTATTGAAATCATAATATCACAGAAAATTGATTTTGCAAACCATTTTCTGATTTTCTATGATTTTTTTAATGATAACGATACATTATTGATAATTTGTTAATAATATTCGTGTTTTACTTCATCAATCAAAAATCACTTATTTAGATCTCCGCTCAAAGTTAATTGCCTTTCTCCGAATCTTTTTATTTCAAATTGGTTTATATCTATGCTATATTCATATTTATTATCTATTATAACCTTATTTCCTATAAACTCTATCTTTAAAGTAATAGTATCCATAACTTCACTGCTAGAATACAATCTTATTTTTTTAGGCGAATGATAAATTTTGTCTCCATCGGGAGTAATAATTGCAATTGTATTAGTTGATGAAATAAGAGATTTAATACTTCCATCTTCATTAAAGTTTAATGAATTAGTGTCTCCATGAATTCCTATGGCATTAATATCATAAGCTTCTATTGCACCTAAAGGTGTGTTAATAGTCGTTGGCCTAAAAGGCTCGCAAGACTTAATTTTGCCGCTTTTATATAATGACACACCTATTCTCCCTACAAAATTATACTCATTAACATTTATTCTGATTCTCTCCTTAGGCCATAAAGTTAAACTTTGCAATTCCCCAGTTTTGTAAAAATGAAGAGACATAAGCTTATTTTCAATAGATGCAAACTCAAAATCGAGCTTATACACTTTTGCCAAATTATATTCGTCATCTTCTGACCAGTATCCAGACAATCTACCATCTAATAAAAATAATCGGTTCATTTGTCCTTCTTCATAAAAAGTCACTTTTTCCGCTTCAAACACTCCTATTGAAGTTTTTATACTAGCTAATTCATTTAAAGCTACACTTTTTATATTTCCACTTTTAAACACTTTTATCGGTGGAAACTCTTTTCTCCTCTCATCAACAAATCCATATAGAGGTATAAGCTTGTACCCTGAAATATCTAATTCACTTTCTTCTTCTATATTATAAGATTCCGGTTCTCCTGTTGGATAGTAACTAGCAATATTAGCATCATTTAAATCACCATATTTAGTTTTTATGATTTCCATACGATATCCTCCAATCTAATTATTAATTTTTTCTATGATAACCTTATAATCATTTCTTTTTATTTCATGTATATCCAATGTTATATTGTACTTATCCTTCCTATCTTCTAACCAAGGCGGTACATGACAACAAATCACTTCAATTTTTTTTACTTCCTCTTTTTCTAAATAAGGAATTATTGCTTTTTTAGATGTTATCTCTGGATTGATCAATTCTAATTCTTGTAAATCAACAAGATAATACCCTTGTCCAATTTTTTTCGCCACTTCCACTTCTTTCTCAGAATTTTCTTCTTCATCTATCTCTTTTGCAATTATTTCATCTAGAAAGTCAAAAGGATTACCCTGTAATTCCCAAACACTAAAATCCTCCATATAAAATACACTATAAGGAATTCCAAAAGCCTTATTTACAACAATAATCTTACAATTATCCATTTCAGGAAGTAAATTCTGATATTCTTTCCTTACTTGACTTATTCCTTTCTCACCACTTATCCTGCTAATTAGGATAACTTTTTTTACTTTCCAAACATATTTGTCTTTTGTAAATATTTTAATATACTTTGCATCTTCAAAAGAACTAATAATATCTTTTTCTTCAAGAAATACAGCTATTTCACTCATAATATCACTCCTTTAATTTAACTTTTTATAACAAAAAAAGACCCAGTAAACTTACTGCGTCTTTGCACTAATATTTGTTATATTAAATTTATACTATAACATTATTTATGTTTTCGCAAGTATTTTGCCAATATCTTTTAAGTCATACCCTCCTAAACTCTCAATTTCTTTTTTAAATTCTTCACTTTGTATTGTTTGGATTATTAATTTATATATAGGATATTTTAAATCTGATTCTCTAATAACCAAGTCATATCTTTCTTCTTGAAGCTGCACAAAATCAATGCCATCTACTTGACTAGCGACCTTTTCGTTTCCTATTCCTACATCCCCTTCACCTCTAGCAATGCTTCTAGCTACAGCAGAATGAGACTGTTTTTCAGTAGCATACCCTTTTATATGTTCTCTGTCTATATTATTTACTCTTAATTTTTCATCTAATAATATTCTTATTCCAGAACCTTTTTCTCTATTGATCATAGATATATTCTGTTTTGACAGATCCATCCACGTGTTTATTTTATGTGGATTTCCTTTTGATACGTAAAACCCTACATTTCTATAAGCTAGATTTATAATCAAACAAGATATACCAGGTAGCATTTTTCTAACAAACGCTGTGTTATATTCATTTGTATCTCCATCCCATAAATGTGCTGTTGAAATAGAAATTTTATCATTATATAAATCATAAAGGCTTGCATAACTTCCAACATTAGATCTAAGTACTCGTATATCGCTAAATTTTTCTCTTATATTTTCTGCTAGAACATCTAAAATTACGTCTTGCCCTGATATTATGATGTCGTTAGGATTTTCTAATTTCTTTATATTATTTAAGTGTTCTTCTTTTAATGATTCATTACTTACTACTTTTATGCTACTCCTATTGTTCTTAGTTATCTTTTGACTATTTATATAACTATCAACATCATCTTTATCTATTCTAAGCTTTTTCCCAACTTTATATCCTGGCAATTCTCCTCTTTTAACCAATTCATAAACAGTATTTTTAGTTATCTTTAATAATTCAGCAACTTCTATTGCTGTTAGGGATTTCTCATTATCCATAGAATTTCCCTCCTTCTATATAATATATAATTTTAACATCTAGAAGTGAGAATTTCTAGCAATTAAGCGATTTATTTTAAATTCAGCGACCTTAAAATATAAGTTTCTTTAAAATGAATTCTTATTTTTATAATCTGGAATTTAATTCCAATAGCAATTTGTTTATATCATTACTATTAATAAAATCCCATCCAATCCAGTTTAACTTATAATTATTTTCATTTAAAAATTTAATATAATCATGTGGATGTGGTAGGGATGCATTCATACATATTCTTCTCACCTCATCACTAATGAAGTAATTAACTACATTCTCAAGATTGTTAGATATGTTGCCTTGAATCAATAACGTAACCGGACTTACTATAGCTCCTTCTTCTGGCCAAACAATTTCGACATTTTTGTTATTTTTAAGAAGCTTTGCATAGAAATATGGTATGATGCTGATTGTTGGTGAATTCTTAATTCCTTTTCCTACATTTTTTATTACTTCTGCTGGGTGACCACCATAACCAACAAGTTCCTTTAGCTTCATAATTCCATCTATCCCATAATCCTTATATATTGCAAGAAGAGTCGTTTCACAATACTTACCTCTTTTTCCTCTAATGGCAACTTCTTTTTGAAACGAACTATCTAAGAGCTCTCCCCAAGACTTAGGTATTTTTCTATTATCTAATTTTGTTAAATCTACTACCATAACCAGATAATTTAATGCCATTATATAGTAATTTCCTTCTTTATCATTTAACATTAAATTATCTTTAGAATTCTTAATTTCTTTAAAATATTTATCATTTATGGCTTTAGTTCTAAAATCTTTTCTATAAAAACTATTAACACCAGAACTTATTATAATTTTCGGTAATTCTTCTTTAAGAGGTATATCTGAAGATTCATCCATCCACATAACATCATAATTAGCATTCCCTTCTATAAGATATTTAAAATCGCAACCATTTCCTAGATTATTAATCATATTATCAAACCCAATTTCAACCGGAACTTTTATAGGACAAGGTAATAATCCAAGAACATCATATTCAGACTTGTCTATAATATTTTTCATATCCAACACTCCTCTTTTTATAATAAATTTATACTAAATTTAAATAAATCTCAAATAAATTAATATATTACCTGTTTTTCATAACATAACAAAACTTAACTTAGAATTCTTTTCTCGATAATATATAGTTAATAATAAATAAAAAATTACTCTTTATTTTGATATTAATATTGTTATCAGATTAAATAAGTGTTAATATATAAACAAACATATCAAAACATAACAAAACGTAACAATCATATTTAATTCGAGTTACAAATAAATTAATAGTACTATTAATCTCGATATAAAGTTGCCATCAGTATTCTAAAAAAAGAGAATATCTCAAATTATATTTAAGATACTCTCTATAATATATTAAATTATTTGCAGTATATGTAATAGTATATTAAGCCATTACCATAACTGATGTTGCTTTAATTACTGCAGTAGCTTCTGACCCTACTGTTAATCCTAATTCTTTTACAGCATCTAATGAAATAGTAGAAGCAATAACAAGATCTTTAGATATTTCTATCTTTACTGTTGCATTTACTGCACCCTCTTTAATTTCAACAATCTTTCCAGCTAATTGATTTCTAGCACTTAATTTCATATTTGTTCCTCCTTTAAATTATTAATAATCATTTAAAAATTTTTCGTAGTTATAACTATGCCATTACCATAACTGATGTTGCTTTAATTACTGCAGTAGCTTCTGACCCTACTGTTAATCCTAATTCTTTTACAGCATCTAATGAAATAGTTGAAACAATAACAAGGTCCTTAGCTATTTCTATTTTTACTGTTGCATTTACAGCACCTTCTTTAATTTCGACAACTTTTCCAACTAATTGATTTCTAGCACTTAATTTCATAATAATTCCTCCTAAAGTTAAATTTAGTTAATATTTACAACCTCATTATAACTTAACGTATTTCAAGTTACAACCATTTTATTCATAAAATTGACATCTTTTTCTTTTATGGAATAAAATGAAAAATACTTTTCATTTTATTCCACTACTCAAAATATTTTTCCATATCCCAATCTATAGTTTTACCACCTCTTAAAGCCTCTCTAATCTCTAACATTTTATTGTCTATTTTTTTCATGATACTAAGGTTATTTCTTTCCATATCATTAGTTATAATAACTCTATATATAGCACCATTTTTTATAACTACTCTCTTATCTCCAAGTAATGCTAATATAGGATCATGAGTAGATACAAAGACGATTTTTCCTTCCTTGACCAGCAATTCTAACGCCTTGCTTCTATCTACTCCAGCATTTTCAATTTCATCAATGAGAACTATTGGTGATATACTTAAAAAAGCTGTATCCGCTATCATTAGCGCTCTAGATTGTCCACCGCTTAGCGCTGTAATTGGAACATTCGCTGTAAATTTTTCTCCTGCAAGTTCATTAGCACATTTTATTATTTTTTCTATAGTTTCTCCTAATTCAATAATCTCTCTACTTTTAGCATGGATTTTTATGAATTCTTCAACGGACACATCCATTACAAAATTCATATTTTGAGAAAGCTGGGCAACTAATTTATTATCATTTAAATTCTTTCCATTTATTTTTATAATTCTACCTGTAGGTGTATCACCATTAGCTATACATTCTATATCTTCTAGTAACCTACTCTTTCCTGATCCTGTTGGTCCAACTATACAAATTACTTCACCAGGACTTATTGTAAGATTAATTTTCTCTATATTTCCATCTTTATCATGACCACCCATAATTATTAATGATTCAATAATTGTATTTTTAGTTTCAATTGAAATATTATTCATACCAACAGTATTATTTGATAAAACTTTTGGATTACCTGTCACTTCATTAAAATTGATTCTTTTTAAATTACCTGTTTGGTAATCCTCACCAATTATCGTCTCTCCTAGACAATACGAACACAACGCAGATGGCATAGTAAATCTAAGTTTCTTACCTTCAAGTGTTTCAATTGATTTCGCTTCCATTATATTCAAACTTAATTCATATGCACCTTGTCCTGTAAGTCCATTAACATAAAGTGTCTTGGCTTTTGGATTTGCCTCCTTTACCATGAAATTAAAGACTTCCCTCTCTGCCTGTGAAACTATATCTCCTTTGGTTATAACTACTATATCAGCAAATTTAAGCATTGGCCCTATTTTTTTTGGAGTATTTGTACCAGAAAGATTATCAATTACACATACCGCTAAAACATCTTTTATATGAGGAGAGCATCTATTACATAAACCAGCACTCTCACTTATTAAAAAGTCTAAATTTTTCTCTACTCCATATTTGACACATTCATCAATATTACTAATATAAAAATGGTCCGGGCATAGATTTCCAGATAATCCAACCATAACTTCAACACCAGCTCTTTTATAAAGCACATCATCATATGTTGCAAGACAATCAAATTTTACTACACCAATTCTATTATTCATGCCTTTCAAATAATCAATAACTTTTAAAATTACTGAAGTTTTACCTGAGGACGGTGGTCCTGAAAACGTGATAAATCTCAACTTCTCATTCCTCCCCATAATTGATTTCGCCATAAACAAAAAAATCTCAAAAAGGTCATACATTTCTGTATTCTCCTCTTTGAGATTCTCAATCAAACATAACATAACACTACATTACTATATTATTATATAATCACATTTAATAATTTTTGTCAATATTCTTGACAAATTGTTTAATTATTTATTGATATATTGCATTTTTTTCAAATTAATGCTAGTATAATAAAAACCATAAGCGAAAAACAACATAACATAACTAAACATAACTATAAATAAATATTATAAAGGTGAGGTTTTATTTATGAAAAAAAAATTTGGATTTTATGCTTTAGTAACTTTAATGTTAACTACATTAATTATTGGTTGTAGCGCTACAACTCAATCGTCTTCCCAACCAAAAGAGACTACTAAGGAAACTAATTCTGAACCTGCAGTTGAATTAAATATTTCTGCTGCTGCAAGTTTGAAAGAAGCAATGACAGATATTCAAGATGAATTTAAGAAAGTTAAACCAAATGTGACACTAACAGTTAATTTTGGTGCATCTGGGTCTTTGCAACAGCAAATCGAGCAAGGCGCTCCTTGCGATATATTTATATCAGCCGGACAAAGCCAAATGAAAGCACTTGCAGATAAATCTTTACTTCTTGATAATACTAAAAAAGATTTAGTTAAAAATGACTTAGTTTTAGTTGGTCCTAAAGAAACTACAATTACTGGTCTTTCAGATTTAACTAGTGATAAAGTAAAAAAAATCGCAGTCGGAGAACCTCAGAGTGTTCCAGCTGGAAAATATGCAGATGAAGTTTTCACTAAACTTGGAGTTAAAGATGCTATATCTTCAAAACTTGTTTTTGCAAAAGATGTAAAGGAAGTACTTGCTTGGTCAACTTCTGGAAATGCTGAAGTTGGACTTGTTTATAAAAGTGATGCTTTAAGTAGCAAAGATGCTAAAATTATCGAAACTGTATCTGATGACAAGCATTCACCTATAACTTATCCAATTGGAGTAATTAAAGCTAGTAAAAATCCTGATGCTGCTAAAGCTTTTGAAGATTTCCTATTCACTGATACTTGTAAAAAAATATTTGAAAAGTATGGTTATGGAATAGCTTAATACTTATTTATTTTAGGTAATAATAATTTCTATACGAAATTATTATTACCTAAACTTACTTTTAAGGAGGACTTAATATGGATATTGATTTTTCACCTTTATGGATTTCTATAAAAACAGCTTTATTTGCAACGATTATCACATTCTTTTTCGGAATTATATTCTCATACTGGGTATCAAATTTCAAAGGAAAATCTAAAGGAATAATTGATGGATTACTTACCTTACCTTTAATTCTTCCGCCTACTGTAGTAGGTTTCTTTCTATTACTTATATGCGGAAAATACGGCCCTATAGGTAAGCTATTAGCACTTTTTAATACTTCCTTAATTTTCAGTTGGTTTGCCACAGTTCTTGCTGCTGTTGTTGTTTCTTTTCCAATGATGTATAGAACTACAAGATCTGCTTTTGAACAAATTGATATTAATATTCTATCTGCTGCAAGGACTCTTGGACTAAGTGAATTTAAAATATTCTATAAAATTGCCATTCCTCTTGCTATGCCAGGTATTATAGGTGGACTTGTTCTATCATTTGCAAGAGCTATTGGCGAATTCGGTGCCACACTTATGATAGCAGGAAATATTCCTGGAAAAACCCAAACCATGCCTTTAGCTATTTTCTTTGCAGCTGAAGGCGGTGATATGCAAAAAGCAATGCTTTGGGTTATTATAATTGTTGCTTTATCTTTATTCTTAATAATAATATTAAATTATTGGTCAGAAATTCAGCTTAAGTTAATGGGGAGGAGGAGTAAATAATGTCAATGTACATAGATATAGAAAATCATCTTTCTTCATTTAATCTCAAGGTTAATTTTGAACACCACGATGGTGTACTAGGGTTTTTGGGTGCATCTGGCTCTGGAAAAAGTATGAGCTTAAAATGTATCTCAGGTTTAGTCACACCCTCAAAAGGAAAGATAATAATCAACGATAAAACTTTCTTTGATTCTGAAAAAAAAATCAACTTAAGTCCTCAAAAAAGAAAAGCTGGATATTTATTTCAGAATTATGCTTTATTTCCTAACATGAATATTATTGATAATATTGAGATTGGCGTTTCTAATTTAAGTGAACAAGTAAAAAAAACATTAAGTAAACAATACATCGAGAGACTAGGACTCGTAGGACTTGAAAAACATTATCCTTGGCAGCTTTCTGGCGGTCAGCAGCAAAGAGTTGCCTTGGCTAGAGCTTTAATTACTTCCCCAGATATTTTACTTTTAGACGAACCTTTCTCTGCTTTAGATCAACATCTAAGAAATAATCTAGAAAAAGAGCTTATGTCAATATTAAAAGATTATAACGGTAATGTTATTTTTGTTACTCATGATATAGCTGAGGCCTATAGAGTTTGCGATAATATTATTGTATATGAGAATGGAGTATCTCTAGAAAATAGAGAAAAGAAAGCTCTATTCAAACGACCTAAAACTCTTGCGGAAGCAACCTTGACTGGCTGCAAAAACATCTCTAAGGCTAAAAAGACGGGTAAGTATACTATCCATGCTGAAAACTGGGGACATGAATATATTGTAAATAATGAGGTCCCTGATAATATTCAGTACATTTGTATTAGGGCTCACGATATAGAAATATCTGAAAATGATAATAACATAAATACTTTTGCATATCAAATTGATAATATTGTAGAGAATCCATTTGAATTTACTCTGTATATGAAACATAAGACTAATTTAAATGCAAATCTTATTGAATATAAGGTAGAGAAAAAGAATATGGTTTTTGCTAATTATGATACAGTATTTTTAACTTTCCCAAAAGATAGTTTATTCTATTTCTAAGTGTTCTACTTATTATAAAATAAAAAAGATAGAGAATATGACTCTCTATCTTTTTTATTAAGTTACATTTTCGATATTTGAAATTTTTTATACTTCATAAAAACCTATTCATTTTGTATCCTATACATAAAGAGAATCAAACAAATTTAAGTCACCTATGCTCTTGGATGAGTGTGCATATATATATAATTGATTTTATCGTTGTTTATAATTTCATAATAAGTATCCATATATGTTAGTACTTGATTTCCGAGTAACTTTTGGACTGCTCTAACATTAGCACCATTTTGAAGTAAATGAACTGCAAATGAATGCCTAAAAGTGTTTAAATTAACATCTTTGTCTATTCCAGCTTTTCTAGAATACTCTTTAACGATTCTCCAAATCCCTTGCCTTGTAAGTTTATTTCCATTTAAGTTTACAAAAAGATTAGATACTCCGCACTGTGCAATCTTATATCTTATGCTTAAATATTCTGTTAGTGCTTTGCAGGCACTCCTTCCTATTGGAATAAGCCTTTCATAATGCTTATTATCTGTACACCTTACAAAATTCAAATCAAGGTTAACATCTTCAACATTTAATGAAATAAGCTCAGAAACTTTCATTCCAGTAGCATACATAAGTTCTAATAATGCATTATCACGAATTCCTTTTGAACAGTCTTTTTCAACTACTCTAATTATTTTATCTACTTCGTCAATGGTCAAAATTTGTGGCAATTTTCTATTATTTTTTGAACTCTTATATTCTATTTTAGGAACTTCTTTAATTAAGGTTTCACTTTTTAAATAAGAATAGAAATTCCGTAGGCTTATTACTATTCTATTTATAGATCTTTCTGATTTTCCTAGGTTAATGAGGTTTTGTATATATGACATAATTGTTAATTTATCACTATTATATAAGTCTATCTTTTTTTTATTTAAGAATTTAAGATAAAGACTCACATCAGTTACATATGCATATATAGTATTTTCACTTTTACCACTCTCTAACAAATAATTCTTATAATTATTTATACTATTTATCATTACTATCTCCTATACCATTGATTATGATTAGTATTCGACAAAATTGTCAATTATCCTTTTTTAATTCACATTTTCATTTGTATATATTATTTTCATTATAAATAGAATTTTTGGGCCACAAATTTTATTAGAGATGGTGATACATAAGTTTCAATTACTATTCCTATAGCAAACAACACCAAAATTCCAATTAACTTATTTAACACACCATCCAAAAAAGGATCTTTACTTTTTATTTGCTTGAAAAATTTCCCTTTAAGTTTTTCTGTAGACATAGATAAACTAATAACACTTAGGGCTATAAAACACGGAATATATATCAAATTTTGAGGGATAATAGATACTAAGGCTAGTCCAACTCCTTTTCCTTCAAAAGTAGTTACCATAAAAGAAAAAGTATACCCCAAAGTAAAACCTTTTAACAAATCCAAAATCAATATAACAGGAGCTCCAAAAAAAGTTAAACCTAATACAAATATAGGTATAATTATTAATATATTTTTCTTAATAACTTCAAATAACAAAGTTCCATAATTGATGGGTTGACTGCCTATAGAATTAGTAAAACTTGAAAAATAGCTTATAAGATCCTTTCTATCCGATGCTCCCATGTATTTAACAGTATAAAGCCCAAAGGATATTCCCAAACAAAACATTATTAGTACAATGAAAAAATATGCCTTTTTATCCCTAAAAGTAGCATTTAGTTTACTAAGTAAAAAATTCATCTCTTATTCCTCCTTTAGTTATAGTTACTCTACTTTATACTATGTTTTATATTGCAAGTTTATTCCAGCACCCAATGAGAAATATGTAACACTATTAAAATATTATTTCTTTGATCAAATCATATATAACCTTACAATTAATCGATACAGAGAAATTGATAATATGTGATTTATTAAAATATATATTTAAATAAAGTAACTTAATTCAAGATTTCAAAATAATTCACTAAGATAATTTAAGATAATAAAAGAAATCTTACGTATATCAAAGTTTTACAAAGAATATACATAAGATTCTCTTTATTTTATTACACTTCTCTAATTATTTCTCCAACTACTATCATACGTCCAACCATTATCAGCATTATAAATCATATGCTTAGTCATTCCGCCATCAATAGTAATATTTTCTCCATTAATAAAACTATTATCTTCATGGCACAAAAACATTGCTACCCTTGCAATATCTTTTGGATCCCCTACCCTGCCGGAAGGATGCTGAAGAGTATCACTTTCGCTATAATTAGGAACATAATTATCATCATAATAAGCACCGGTATCAATCCATCCAGGGCTTATTGAATTTACCCTCACTTTACCTGAGAGGCTAACTGAAAGCCCATGAGTTAGTGCTAAAATACCGCCTTTAGCAGCAGTATAACTTTCGGTATCAGCTTGTGACATATATGCTCTAGTAGAACAAATATTTACAATAGATCCCTCATCATTAAAGTTATTCATAAATAGCTGTGCTAACATATATGGTGCAGTGACTCCAACTTTAAGCACATAGTTAAAATCTTCATATGAACATTTTGATAAAATCCCTTTTCTGCTTATACAGGCATTATTGATAATATAATCTATTTTACCGAATTTTTTTATCACATTATCAGAAAAATTATATAAAGTGGTCTCTTCTGAGATATCTCCTAAATAAAAAGTTGCATCTCCACCTTTTGCTTTAATATATTCTAAATTCTCTTTTCCTGCTTCTTTATTATTATCAATAAAAATTACCTTTGCACCACTAGATGCAAACTCTCTTGTTAAGCATCTCCCAATTCCGAGTGCTCCTCCTGTAATTATGCAAACTTTATTTTTAAAATTCATATCTTTTTTAGTGAGAGAGTGCATTACTAATACACCTGGCAAACCCACACTAAAAGTTCACCTCCATATATTTAGTTTTAATATACATTTACATAGGTTGTAAAATTTTAAGTTTATCATAAGCTTTTTGAGTATAAGGAGTAGGTACCCCTAAATCTCTTCCCATGCGGCAAAGTTCCCCACAAAATAATTCAAGCTCAAATTTTTTTCCGAGTACTACATCTCTATGCATTGAACTTATACTTTTCTTGGAAACCTTTTTAAGAATATTAATAGTCGTTTCAAAAATATTTTCAGGAAGATTAATCCCCTTTGTTCTTCCAACTTCTTCACATTCTTTTGCCACATTGCAAAAAGTCTCAAACTTCATTCTATCTTCTAGTATTCCTTTTACTTTAACATCGTAATATGAATCTGTCACATTAAAGGCACAATTGAAAACATACTTTTTCCATGCATCTACTTCAGTATCCTCTTTCAATTCACATGAAATATATGATTTATTTAAAACACCTCGAATTATTTCTAGATTTCCTTTGAAGATAGGTCTTCTCTTATTTGAAGAGATAACAATTTTAGTCTTCGTACTATTATACTTAATCACTCCAATTGTTTCAACCTTTACACTTCCGTACATTACTGTTTCAATAACAATTCCTTTCTTTAAGTATGAATATACCTTATTTGCTATATCTACTCCATCTATAATAGGAACAACTAATGTATGTTCTCCAACCATTCTTGAAATTGCTTCCACTGCAACTTTTAAAGAATATCCCTTAACACACACAAATACAATGTCCATTATTCCAATTTCAGGTGAATTCTTTGTAATAAGTTTCGGATATGCCATAAATTTTTCATCTGCTTCATTTATTAAAGCAATTCCATTCTTTTTTATTACTTCTAAAGTATTTCCACTTGTTATAACATAAACGTCTTCTTTACTCTTACAAAGCATAGCACTAATATATCCACCAATAGCACCTATCCCAATTACTCCAATTTTCATATTTTATCTTCCTTTCTTATTTTTATACCCGCACTGGTATCTCTTTATTAATTAATATTTTATACTTTTTAATATCATAAAGAAAATATATATTAGTTATAAACATCATAACTACTAGTTATATAAACGCTTAACAAATTTCTATTAATATAGTTTTTACCATAATAATTAATTTGATTGTCATGATAAAAATATTTTTAGAGAATAATAATTTTATTAAGAAGTATATACCATGTAAATCATTATAGAATTGCACTTTACCTGTAATAATATTAAAATAAATATAAACTGTTTTAAAAGGAGGATAATACATGGAATTTAAAGAAATTGAAATCAAAGAATTAAACATTAACCCATTTTCGCTGATTGGTGATGAATGGCTATTAATTACTGCTGGTACTGAGGGTAAGTTTAATACTATGACTGCTAGTTGGGGCGGACTAGGTGTATTTTGGGGCAAAAATGCTGCTACAATATATGTTAGACCTGGACGATATACAAAAGAATTTATAGATTCAAACGATACCTTTACTTTATCATTCTTCAAGGAAGAATATAAGAAGGCTCTACATGTCTGCGGAAGCCTTTCTGGAAGAAATACAAATAAAGTTGAGGCTGCAAATCTCTCTCCAATTTTTGATGGAAATAATACCTACTTCGATGAAGCTAAAATGGTTATTGTTTGTAAGAAAATGTACCATGCCGAAATAATCCCTGAAAACTTTGATAATAAATCTTTTGATGAAAAAATTTATCCTGCAAAAGATTATCATACGATTTATATTGGAGAAATACTAAAAGTATTGATAAAGGAATAAATAAACAAAATACTAAAAACTTACCTATAGTTATCAGCTCAGGTGAGCTTCTAGTATTTTCCTTATAAATTATTATAATTGATATAATAATTTATATTAGCATCATACAAGATTACTTCAATCTTATATTTAATGCTATTAGTTTTTATTGCGCTTTATAAATAAAATTTTAAGAAACAAGCTTATTTGTTTCTTAAAATTTTAACTACATTGCGCCGATGTATTTAAGCTTGAAATTTGTTTTAAACCTGCACTTATCAATATCAACACAGCAACCCACGCTATAATGGTAAGTATTCCTTGGGCATAGGGAAGTTCACTAGTATTACTAATTGGCATATCCCAAATAGCATGTAATCCTATTGCAATTATAAAATATTTAAGAAATTTTATATTTAATAGATGTTTAACTTCTAATCTATTATCTTTTTTTACCATAGCTAAAGCAGCTCCTGACATAGCCGCCCAAACAATATGCCCCCCAAAGGCTAAAATTCCTCTAGTATAAATTATTCTCATCATAACTGGAATTTGAAAACCATAGGCAAAAACATATCCTGCTGTTTCAAATACTGCAAATCCTGAACCAACTGCTGCCCCTAACAAAAGCCCATTCAAAATGTATTTTCTCTTACTACCTCTTAGATAATAGGCTATCACAACAAATTTTGCGACTTCCTCAATAATTCCTATCATTATTGCACCAAAGTAATCCACTTCACCTATAGTAACTGCGCGATTTAATATCATTGTAATAAGTAAAGAAGAGATCCCTCCAAAGAAAAAAATCTTAACAACGTCAAAAATATTAATATTTCTTGGAGCATTTACTTCCCAAAAAAAAATTAATAACGAAAATGGTATCGCTAATGCGCCTATAAATATAATTCCTGGAAATGCTAATATATTACGAAAAACTCTTAGTAAGGCTACAAGTCCAATAAATGTTGCTGCAAATAAAATAAATACTCTTGAAAATAACCATGGCTTCGGCCACTTTGAACATATTTCGCCCTCTTTTGGAGCCGTTTTTATTGTACCACAAATAAAAGTATTCTCTCTTTCTTCTAAAGTATGTTTCTTAAATACATTAATTACCAGATCCCTAAGTTTTAATTGAACATTACCACTCCCGCCAGCCATTTTATTTAATTCGCTTAATACACTTCCAGATCCATTCTGGGCTTGATTTTGTGTCATATTATTACTTTCTCCATTATCATTAATGTTTGAACCACATGAATTACAAGAATTAGAGTTATTTGAAATCTTTTGTTTACCTTTCGAACAATTCTTCATATTATCCTCCATTTATTTACCTCCTTCGTTTTCTACTTGACTATTTTTCCCCAATCTTGTTTTTGTAATTCAATTTTCTTATGATTACTTCAGCAGCAAGAACTTATCTAAATATATAAGCCTAGCTAATATATAAATTATTTGTGTTATGTCCTATTAATATACTTATTTAATCTAATAAGAAAAAGATACCTCAAAATACATCATATGTTTTGAGATATCCATTAATAATATTGTTATATAAATTTAATTTATCTATTTTTCAAATGTAATTGGAGTTGATGCTACATAATATAATTTTCCTGTTTCTGTGTTAAGTACAGAAATAGATACATTGACTTCAACCGTACCAGTTCCAGTCACTGTATAACCGCTTTCCAAATTACCATCTACATAAGCATCTTTTCCATTAAGCGATACATATAAATCTTTAGTTACAATACAATCTTGTCCGTCTATTATTACATTTTCTGTGCCTGGAGTAAAGTTAAGAACAGGTTTTATATTTCCTTCTGTATTATAATCATTTAATGTAAATTGTGTATCGGCTTTATATTGAGTATCAATACTCTCTTGGAAAGTTTCTTTGTTCACCAAATCTCCTGAAGCTGTAAATTTTAATACTGGAGTTGGAATTTTATCACCTATAGCTGCCCCACTTTTCTCAAAAGTGTAAGTCAACCCATCAATAACAATATTTCCTGTTTGCATTGCTCCTGTTGATGATAATGTATATACTTTTCCATCAACTTCAATCACACCAGATTGCATAACTCCGGATGAATTTGTAAAATACCATGTTCCGTTATCATTAACCCAACCAGTTTTCATTGCTCCTGATGACTGTAAATAGTACCATGATTCACCATCTTTTATCCAGCCTGTTTTCATTGCTCCTGATGATTGTAGATAATACCATATCCCGTTATCTTTTGCCCAACCTGTTTTCATCTCTCCAGATGATTGTAGATAGTACCATACTCCGTTATCTTTTGCCCAACCTGTTTTCATTGCTCCTGATGGTTGTAAAAAGTACCATGTTCCATTATCTTTTGCCCAGCCTGTTTTCATTGCTCCTGATGGTTGTAAAAAGTACCATGCTGCATTGTCTTTCATCCAGCCTGTTTTCATTGCTCCTGATGACTGTAAATAGTACCATGTTCCATTATCTTTTGCCCAGCCTGTTTTCATGTAACCATCCGAACCAAAATTATACCAATTTCCATTAATATTTTTCCAACCAGTAGAATATGCATTCCCCTCTGTATTCCACCATCCTTTAGAGTCCTGCTTCCATGCAGCTGTTACTCCTAATTGTGACGTGGTCGCAATAGTTATTACAGTTGCAACTACTGCAGCTAATTTTCTAAATCCATTTTTTTTCATTCGTTTACTACACTCCTTACAATTATCATTGTGTACTTTATTTGTGCAAAGTTTTTTTCTTAAATTATTAAATACATGAATTAATTATCACTTTTAATTTCTAAATTTATTTACTAATATATTTTTAATTACTGGTATTAACATTACTAAACCTATTAAAAGAGTTACTGCTCCTAAAGCTGACAAAATACTTAAGAAATATTTTGCTGTTACTACAAAGATATCTTGAAAATATACAATACTAATATTAATGTTTTCATAGAACTTTGAAATATAGGCACCAAGAAAAATAATTAACATAACTAATCCCGATATAATAAACGACCTTCCTGTATAAACAAGGTAAGATTGTAATCCTCGATTATTTAGTTTAACTAATAAGGTAATTAGCATAAAAGGTAAAACCATAAATACCCAGAACATTTTTGTAAATAGAGATGTAATTTTAGCTAACACTTCGAAAGTATTAGATTGCATTAATTTATCAACACTAAACTTTTGCATTTCGTTATCTATAATTATATCTAATTTACCTATTGCTCTGTCCTCTATCTTACTGATTTTTTCTTGTAGATTCGAGCCATCATTATTCGCAATCTCGTTTAATATTTCTTGTTGTAATTCTCCTAAAAATGATTTCCCAATATTACTTCCATTTGCTGACTCGCTAGAATTTACAGCGGAATTATTTTCTATATTATTCGATGCTTCATTTTTCTTATTCTCATTATCATTAAGACCTCCAGAAGTTTGATCTTTTTCATTTTCAATAGTTCCACTTCCTGGAGGTATTGAATTTTCATCAACTGATATTCCATATCCTTCAAGTATTTTTATAGCTTCTGCTTCTGTTATTCCCTTTTCTATCATTTTTTGTCGAGCCTGTTCGATTGTTAATCCTTTTTCCTTTAACAAACTTTGGACTTTTGATTTAGCTTCATTAGGCGTCATCAGCTTCTCTATTAATATGGAATCTTGTCCATTTTTTGAATTACTTTTAGTATAGACCATATTATTGTATTGAATATTATCTTTGCGTAAAGCCATATTTCTTAAATTCAATTCATTTTCTGAAGATGTAATATTTGTGGTTTCCAGGGTGTCATTAAAAGATAATTCATTTGAAGATTTATTACTACTAGTATCTAAAATAGTATTTAAAATCTCCTTAACTCTTTCTTTATATATAGTTGTATCTACAGGCTTTACTTCATCTCTATCTCCTGTTTTTAAATACTGAATAACTCCCTCAATTGCATTATCTGCCTCTTTCTTTATATCTTCGTCAGTTATTATAGACTCTTTCATACTTATATCTACGTTCTTAGCGCCTATTACTTTATCCATCTTTTCATATATAGTTTCTTTAATATATTGATATGTACCATTTTCATTAAATATAGTTAGATATATATTCTTATTAAATAAAATTCCTTTAATAAAAACAGATAAAACTGCAAAAATAATACTTATTATTAATAATATTTCAATAATTAAACTAACATATCTTTTTGTTTTATTCATTGATATATTAATCCTTTCTGTTCTCTTGAAGATTCTCAAGAATATATATTTTTTACTTAATGCCTAATTCTGTTAAATATGCGCAAAATTCATCATAGGTGTTAAATGAATTTAATATACCAACAAGTTTACTTGCTGAAGCGCTGTTTATCTGAAGAATTATTTGATTTTCTTTTTCAAGCGATAGAGTTGTGTTTCCTTCGCTATTTTTACCAAACTTCAAAGCACCATACTCCGGATTAATCATTTCAGCAGCTTTTTCTTCCTTAGACGCTCTTTCTGCTGGATCAGTAGTACTTGCAATATCTAGTAATACATTAGTTACCTCTGTAGTCATGGTTTTATAAGAATTGAAGTTTTCTTTATTTAAGCTAGCATAAATTAAAGAAGTACTTAAAATATCACTAATACTTGCTCCATCAGTAATATATTTCGAAATTATTTTTCCTTGATCAGTTGAATTTAATTCACTCTCAATTTTTTTATAGTATTCCGAATCTTTATTAATTATGTCACCTATCTTAGTATCTTTATTAATATTTAAATCATTTATTGGTTTCTCACCATTATAATAAGTTTTTATAATTCCCTTCAATATAGACTTTTGCGCATCACTTAAAGCGCTGTCCGCGGCAAATACCCCAACAGATGCAAACGTTATAGTAAAACATAATATAGCAATTGATAATAATTTTTTCTTCTTCATCTATCTTATCCCCTTCAACTTTTTAAGTATAATAGTGTTTTCAACAACATTGTATCATATTTTTTATGTTTTTATTAAATTATTTTAAATTTTATTCTATAAAAATACATGAAACATAGTAATCTTTTTACATTCCGAGCATCTATTGTCGAATATCTTTTTATAAATATCTTTCATATTAAACTGCTAAAAGTACTACCGATGCGGTCCACCGTTCATTTTTCATATATAATTTAAATTAAAAAAAGCTGTCGACTTTGTCGACAGCTTGATAGAATGAATATTTTATTCCTTCTATAATTATAATGATTAAATATCTTTTATGCTTAGGCTTATTCTCTTCTTCTCTTCATCAACACCTAAGATCTTAGCTTTAATTTCTTGACCAACCTTTAAAACTTCTGAAGGATGTTCTATCCTACTATGTGATATTTTTGAAATATGAACTAGCCCATCTACTCCTGGTTCCAATTCAACAAATGCGCCAAAATCATTTAATCTTACAACTTTTCCTAGAACAATTGATTCTTCAGGATATTTTTCTTTAGCATTATCCCAAGGCTTAGCGATAAGTTCCTTCATACTTAGGGATAATTTTTTGGCTTCTTTATCAAGACCTATAATTTTTACCTCTATAGTTTGACCTTCTTTTAATACATCACTAACTTTTTTAACATGATTCCATGATATTTGTGATAAATGTAATAATCCATCAATGCCGTTAATTTCAACAAAAGCACCAAAGTCTGTGAATCTCTTAACTTCACCTTTAACTACATCACCTATGTTAAAGCTTTCCCACGCCTTAGCATCTTCTACATTCTTAACATCTTCTAATAATATTCTTCTTGATGCTACAACTTTAACAGGGTTCTTTAATGAAAAATCTATTAATTTAACTACTAAATTCTTACCCACATATTCTTCTTTATTATCTGTGAATTTAACATCGATTTGAGAAGCAGGTATAAATATTCTAACACCTTTATAATTTGCCACTAAACCTTTTTCTTTAGCTTCCTTAACAGTTACTTCAAAAGTATTACCTTCTGTGAAATTTTGTTCAAGTTCTTTAAACGCTTCATCTCTTTCATATTCTAATCTTGATAAAACTACATATCCATCACCATTTTGTAATTTTATAACCTTCGCACTTATATTATCTCCAATATTAAGTGTTTCAGAAAATGTTATTGGATCTTCCTTAGCTGATAATTCTGTAAAAGGTATAATTCCATCTGATTTGTAACCTACAAGTGAAACTAAAATCGAATCTCTAGTTTTCGAAAGTATCTCACCTTGTACTTCATCACCTATAGCAAACCTCTTATCTAGTTCATTCATTAATGATAATTGATCTTCAAAATTATTATTTTCTGTATTCATAATATCTAGTACCTCCCTAATAATCCAATCTGGTGTTGAAGCACCAGCTGTAACTCCTATTTTTTTTATATTATTTTTTTCAATGAAACTCATTGGTAATTCTTTTGCATTTTCAATGTGAATAGTATTTTCGCAATTTTCTTTTGCAATTTGATATAACTTTGTAGTGTTTGAGCTATTCTTCCCACCAATAACTATCATAGCATCTGTTTCTTTTGAAATTTTATTAGTACTTTTTTGTCTAACATCTGTAGCTGCACATATAGTATTAAAAGCTAATACTTCTTTTACAGAGTTTAAGTTCTTTAAAGTATTTTCCCAATTAGCCATTTTTTCAGTTGTTTGCGCTACTACACATACCTTTTGTGGGATATTTACATCAAAATTACCATCCTTAGTAATAAGAGCTTCATTATTGCACCATCCATTAATACCCATAACTTCGGGATGGTTTTTATCTCCTAATATTACTATATGATAACCTTCTTTTGAATATTTCTTAACCTTATTTTGAATATTAGTCACAAATGGACAAGTAGCATTAATAACTGTTAATTGTCTCTTCTCAAGTTCATCAAAAACCGCTTCTGAAACACCATGTGATCTTATAACAACCACATCACCAGTGTTTAATTCATGTATATCCTCAAGGTCAATTGCAAAAATACTATTTTCCTCTAAAAAATTCACAACATCACTATTATGTATTAATGGTCCTAAAGTGTAAATTTTCGAGTTATATTCTTTTTGTATTCTTAGAGCTTCTTTTACAGCTCTCTGCACTCCAAAACAGAAGCCTGAATTTTTAGCTAAAATTACTTCACTCATTATGATCTCCTTACTATAAACCTTTTCTTATGTATTCTGTAATTATATTTACAACTCCATCAATATTTAGGTTAGTAGTATCAATTTCAATGGCATCATCAGCTTTTCTAAGAGGATCTGTAGCTCTATTAGAATCAATATAGTCTCTATCTATTATATCCTTTAATATTTGGTCATATGAGCATTCTATATTTCTTTCTTGTAATTCTTTGAATCTTCTACTAGCTCTTTCTTCAGGACTTGCTGTTACATAGAACTTAAACTTTGCATCTTTAAGTACAACAGTTCCAATATCTCTGCCATCCATAACCACATCAAACTTATTTGACATATCTTGTTGAAGCTTAACAAGCCTGCTTCTTACCTCTGGAATACTCGCATAATTAGATACGATACTACTTATCTCAGGCGTAGTGATTCTCTCTTGAATATTTTCACCATTTAAGATTAAATCATCATTCTCAAAATGCATCTCCATATTAGATATCATGCTGCATATTTCATCAACTTTTTCTGGTGATAAATTATTTTCTTTAGCTTTTAATCCAACTGCCCTATACATTGCTCCTGTATTTATGTACATAAGATTATATTTCTTACCAACTAGTTTTGCTATAGTACTTTTACCTGCTCCTGCTGGTCCATCTATTGCTACTGAAATTTTCAAACTTTTCTCCTCATTTCTATATACCGTAATTTTACGCCTTCAATAAGATTATATAATTTTTTGTCAATTCAAACAAGAAAATATTTTTTAAGTTGTTAAATATTGCTTCCTGCTATAAATCCTGTCGAAAATGCAATTTGTACGTTATATCCTCCAGTAAAAGCGTCTACATCCATTACTTCTCCAGCAAAAGAAAGATTATCAATTATTCTCGATTTCAATGTAGATGGATCGATTTCTTTTATGTCAACCCCGCCGGCTGTCACAATAGCCTCATCAATTGGTCTTAATCCTTTAATGTCATAAGATAGATCTTTTATAACTTTTACCAAGTTTTTTCTTTCTTCTTTTGTTATCTCATTAACTTTTTTATTTTCTAATATTCCAGATGCCTCAATTATTATTGGAATTAATTTTTGTGGTAATAATTCATCTAAAGAATTTTTGAAATCTTTGTTTAGGTTTTTACTAAAATCTTTTTGAATTCTTTTATCTAATTCACCTATGTTTAGAGCGGGTTTTAAATCTATATGCAATCCATAGTTTTTCCCTTTTTCAATAAATCTACTCCCACTTAATATAAGCGGACCCGAAACTCCAAAATGAGTAAACAGCATCTCTCCAAAATTTTTATAAACTACTTTTTTGTTGTTTTCTTTAATTGCAACTTCAACATTTTTTAGTGATAACCCCATAAGATCCTTTGTTTTTCCATCTTTTATTTCTATTGGAACAAGCGCCGGAGTCAGTGAGATAATATTGTGACCAAGCTTCTCAGCAAATTTTTGACCTTCTCCTCTTGAACCCGTAAGAGGATATGAAGCACCACCTGTTGCTACAATAAAGTAATCTCCACTTAGAAATTCTTCGTTATTTATTTCAATGTCTGTTATTATTCTATTTTTATATTTAATATTTGTTACTCTTGAATTTAATCTTATTTTTACATTTGTTCTACTCAAAGCATTTGATAAACCTCTAATAATATCAGAAGATTTGTCCGACTCTGGGAAAACTCTATCTCCCCGCTCTACCTTTAGCTTAATTCCTTCACCTTCAAAAAAGTTCATAGTATCATCATTTGTAAAACTATATAATGAACTATACAAAAAATGAGGATTACCTGGAATATATTCAAAAAATTCAGATATATCTTTTGCATTTGTTACATTACATCTACCTTTACCTGTTATAAATAGTTTTTTTCCTATTCGCTCATTACCATCTAGTAATATTACTTCATGCTTTTTTGCCGCCTGAAGAGCAGCCATCATACCTGCTGGTCCCGCCCCTATAACAATAACTTTACTCAATTTTTAAAATCATCTCCTCTTATATACTCAGTTAATAGTAACAGTTAACAAAGAACAGCTTAAAGACGTTCTTTGTTATTTGAAAATTAATTAACAATTACTAAATTATAATTTATCTGTTATCTACCTTCTCTGGGTACATATCATGATTCATCATTCTATAGTTTGCCATTTCTTCAAACTTAGTTCCCTTCATCCCATAATTACAATATGGATCAATACTAATGCCACCTCTTGGAGTGAATTTTCCCCATACTTCTATATACTTAGGGTCCATAAGTTTTATTAAATCTTTCATTATTATATTCATACAATCCTCATGGAAATCTCCATGATTTCTAAAGCTAAATAAATATAATTTTAGTGATTTACTTTCAACCATTTTAATATTAGGAACGTAACTAATATATATTGTTGCAAAGTCTGGCTGACCAGTTATTGGACATAGACTTGTAAACTCAGGACAGTTAAATTTCACAAAATAATCGTTATCTGGATGTTTATTTTCAAAAACTTCTAAAACTTCAGGATTATATCCAAAGTCATATTTTGTCCCCTGATTTCCAAGATGTGTTATGCCTTCTAATTCACTTGATTTTCTTCCGCCTTCGCTCATTGTTTTTCTCCTTCATCTGTAATTATATTATTTATTATCATTTTTCTTGCTATATAAATAATTTTCTAATCCTTTTCTTCTTAATTCACAGGCTGGACATTCACCACATCCATCCCCGATTACTCCATTGTAACAAGTTAGTGTTTTCTCTCTTATATAATCTAACTTTCCAAAACTATCCGCCATCTTCCATGTTTCAGCCTTGTCAATCCACATTAATGGTGTATGGACTACGAAATCATAATCCATAGCTAAGTTTAAAGTAACATTAAGCGATTTTATAAATACATCCCTACAATCAGGATAGCCGCTAAAATCTGTTTCGCATACCCCTGTTATAATATGTTTTGCCCCTTTAACTTTAGCTAGTACTCCAGCAAAAGTTAAGAATAACATGTTACGTCCTTCTACAAATGTTGAAGGAAGTGAGCCATTCTCACCTGCTTTAATTTCAATATCATCTCTTGTTAGTGCATTAGGAGCTAACTGGTTAAGTAAAGCCATATCTAGAATATGATGTTCAACTCCTAATTCTTTTGCTATGTTTTCGGCACACTCTATTTCTAATTTATGTTTTTGGTTGTAATTAAAAGTTACTGCTATAACCTCATCAAATTCTTTAAGTGCCCAAAACAAACATGTGGTAGAATCTTGCCCCCCACTAAATACAACTACAGCCTTTTTATTCATAATTTTCCCCTCCAAAAATATTATATAAATATATCATCAAATTTCAGCTTACTTTCTTAAAAGATAATCAGCATTATTATGTAGTTTATTTCATGATTAGTAACGCTTCCTGCCTTAACATATCATTTACTTGGAATTTTCCTATAAAAGTAGTGGTTGTCGTTGCAGTTCCAGGTTTTTTAATTCCTCTTGATGTCATACAACTATGTTCCCCCGTTATTAGAACACCAACATCGTTGCTTCCAGTAGCCATAGAAACTATTTCAGCTATATCGCTTCCTATACGTTCTTGAAGCTGAAGTCTCCTTCCTACCATATCTGCTATTCTGGAGATCTTACTTAATCCAATTATTTTTTCTCCAGGTATATATACTACTGTAACCTTCATATTATACATAAGAGCTAAGTGATGCTCACAAAAGCTATGAATTGGTATATCCTTAACAACAACCATGTTATTATAAGTATCACTAATAAATTCTTCATTTTCAAAAGTTGTTCCAAACATTTCTGCTATTTCTTCATTTGAAAGAGTCATTCCTTGAAAGACTTCTTCATACATTTTAGCTACTCTTTTTGGTGTATCAAGTAACCCTTCTCTATTTGGATCATCTCCTAATGCAATAATAATTTCTCTTATACATTCCTCTATCTTATTTGTATTTATCTTCTTTGGCATATCAAAGCCTCCTCATATTTATATCCCTTTAGTGCTATTCTAAAAATAGCAATATCAAAAATTTCTGATTAAACTCCCCTAGCATTTTTATCCCAAATAATTTTGTGCAATTGTATTTGTAATTTCACATTATTTAAATTTTTATCTTTCATAAATTCAACAATTTCCTGCATATCTATGTTTCCCGAAACAGGACTTAAATAAACTAGACACTTTGAAGTTAAATCATATCTTCTAATGATATCATAAGCCATTTGTAAATCTTCCCTGCTTCCAACAACAAACTTATAAACATCATCTAGGCCAACCACTTCTAAATTATTTAGATTCATCTTTTCAGTCATATGACTACTTGGCAATTTGAAATCAACAATGTAACTTATATTATTTTCTATATATCTTTTCTTAAAAGGTTCAATATCAACTGAACCGTTAGTTTCTATATGCACCTTTAAATTGTTATCTGAATTTAATAATTCAAGAAGTTCATCTATATTATCTTGAACAAGTGGTTCACCACCAGTTAAAGTAACATTTTTCGCTTTATTTTCTTTTATATAATTATAAATATCTTTCGAATTTAATCTTTCATAAATATTCTCTTTATCCCATGAATAAGTGGTATCGCACCAAGAACATCTTAAATTGCAGCCTTGAAATCTCACAAAGGTTGCAAGTTCTCCTGACGTAGGACCTTCTCCGTCAATAGATAAAAACTTTTCTATTACATTAAACATCTTCATCCTCCAATTAATCTTCTGTATAGATACAACTATTGTTAGGTGTTTCAAATAATTCTACTTCACATACAGATAGTCCTTTTTCCTTTAATCTGTTAAAAATATCTCTAGACATTTCTTCAGCTGTAGGTCTATAATTCACAAAATATATATCAAAATCGTTTGGAAGATCTGCTAATTTTTTAGCCAAAGCTTTTCCTTCTTCATTATCTTCTAATATTAGTTTGTGATCAAAAATTTCTTCAATTTCTTTTAAAGAATTTTTAAAATTAGAGAAATCATCAACCATCCCTCTAAGCTGACCATCAGCGTGTAAAGTTTCAGACTTTAGTTTAACAATTAATCTATATCTATGTCCATGAATATTGGAACATTTCCCTTTATAGCCACTTAAGTAATGTGCCATATCAAATTGTGCTTCACTTTTTATTTTAAACATGATTTTCTCCTTACATTTCTCTTTATTTCTTCTAAGTTATAATAGAATTTAGCCTATTAGGTATAATATATATTGATAAATATTTTATTAAAAATAAAAAAGGTTAATTTTGTTAAGCAAAAAAACTAGCATAACAAAATTAACCTTAAATTTCAAAATTTAAAATTAAAATGCCTAGTTTTGTTTAGGGACAGGATGGTCACAACGAACTGTCCATATTTAATTTACAATGGTAATGATAACATATTTCATTTTAATATGCAAACTTTCTGTTGCATTTTTGTTTAATGTGTTATAATTAGCTGTAACAATTGACTATTAAATAAATTTGAGGAGGTTTATCTTTGAAAACCAAAATGGGATTTAGGAATAAATTCGCTTATAGCTTTTATGATTTTTCAGCTTATAAGGAATTTATAGGACAAGGACTAGGAAAAGCTATTTTTTATACTTTTATTGTTACATTAATCTTTTCAACAATAACTAATATAAAAATTGCAACAGCATTCAATTCCGCAATATCAAAGATTGAAGATACTTTTGATAAAAGCGCACCAAATTTTGAACTTAGTAATGGCATATTATCCGTGGATTATAGTGAGCCAATTTTTTATAAACACGGCGATTTTATGCTTATTGTAGATACAAGTGGAAAAACTACGAATTCAGCTTTAAATCCTTATTGTGATGGTATATATATAAATTCTAATGCACTTACTGCTAGACAAAACTACACAACTGTTCAGAATATAGATTTAGCAGAATTTAGTGGATGGATTATTACCAATGCAAATGTTAAGAATATATTATCTATTATGCAAGTTATATTTCCAATAATGCTATTTATACTTAATCCTATAATTTCATTTTTAACTAATTTAGTTTCGGCTTTTGCTATATTAGCACCATTTACTTTATCAATTGGTACTCTAATGGGAGTGAAATTAAAGTATTCTAAGGCTTGCACATTAAGTTTTTATGCAATGACTTTACCGCTGTTACTTGAAGCACTTCTTGAAATAGCAGGTATAAATGTGCCAGAATTCTATATTGTTTTCTATATGATATCTTTACTTTATTGTGGATTAGCTATAAGAGAAATTAAAAACATAGATAAGTCTAATTTAAATTATATGTAATAAAAACAGAATAGTCTTTATAATAAAAACGTACATGAATACATTATTATTTATTCTGTACGTTTTTTATTTTATAATTTTTTTACAAAAATGAATTCTCAATTTCATTTTTGTTAAATACATAAACATTACTATTTAGGTATAAATGTAAATATTGATGTAATATGCAATATATCAAGAAACATAACTATATTAATGCATACTAAAATCCCGCATAAAATGTCTTCAAGTTTACTATTAGTTTTAATTTTCCCTAAGGAAAATTTCTTTTTACTTAATGGATAAAACCAAGGTAATCCCCCTATTGTAAAACTATCCAAAATTAAATGAGATAATACACCGAAAAATACTCCCTTTATTCCTAATAGAAATAACTTATTTATCATCATTCCACTACTAGCTGAATATAGAAGTAAGTACATTAGAGGCGCATGAAATAATTTCCTGTGTCCAGCCAATTTGTTTATGGTTTTTGAGATGACTTTAGTCTTTCTACCAATATAACTGCTCCTATGATCGATGTCTGGAAGTATACTTCCAATAAGCGCCCCACCCACAAATGCTGCGCTTGTTATTATTGGACTATTTGTCATTTGAGAACTAAAATATAGTCCGGTCAGTATACCACCATTTATATGTGTTTTATAATTCATTTAATGTATTCCTACCTTCGTATTATACTTAATTTTTTCTTTAGTAATGATATTATTACTTTTTATTTAATAATAAAATTCCACTAAAATAATAATTATTCTAGCGGAATCCTATTTTAACATATATTATATAAAGAAATCAAATTCAAAACTTATTTACTCTTGATAAATTTCATTTCTCATTACTGTTACTCTTATCAGAACAAATCTTTTCTGCCTTGCAGCCATTACAGCCACAATTACATTTTCCTTTTGAAGAGTTTCTTAATGATTTAAATATTATAAAGCCAGCAAAACAAACTATTAAAGCTGTCACTATTATTTCTATCATTTTATCTCCACCTACCTCACTTAATATCAGCTTTTCAAGGTCTAAATATATTATAGAATCAGTAAATTTAATTAGATGCTAAACAAACATATTATTCATTTTCAAAAACAGATGAATCACATTAAATATTGAACCACCTAAATTATATACAAAGAAAGCAGCAATCCAAGCAACTATTAATTGAAATACTACAGAGAAAACAGTCATTTTAGTACCGTATTCTTTATACATAGTTCCTATTGTAGATATACATGGAGTATATAATAATATAAAAACTAAGAAAGCATAGGCAGAAATACTTGTAAAATGAGTTGGAAGTATTTCAGACAAATCTCCTGCAAATATTACTTGCATAGACGCTAAAACAGATTCTTTTGCAAGTAGTCCTGATAAAAGGGATACAGCTGATTGCCAATTACCAAAACCCAAAGGTGCAAATACAGGTGCTATCACACTGCCAATTGATGCTAAAATACTCTCATCAACAACATCTACCATACCATGAAGATTAAAGTTTGACAAAAACCATACCACAACACTCATTGCAAAAATAATAGTTGACGCTTTTTGTAAAAAGCCCATGGCTTTATCTTCTGTTTGTTTGTAAATTGATGATATCTTTGGCATTTTATACTCAGGAATTTCGATTATAAAAGGCTCTTCATCCTTTTTAAAATATGTATTTTTAAATAAAATACCGAGTAAAAATGCAACAACAACTCCAAGGAGGTATAATGACGATACAACTAACCCTCTATGGGATGTGAAAAATACTGAAGCAAAAACTGTGTAAACAGGTAATCTAGCATTACAAGACATAAACGGAACAAGTAAAGCCGTTAATTTTCTATCCTTTTCACTTTCAAGTGTTCTCGCTGTCATTATTGCTGGAACCGTACACCCAAAACCTATAATCATTGGAATAAAAGCTTTACCAGAAAGCCCCATTTTTCTCATTAGCTTATCCATCATGAAAGCGACTCTTGCCATATATCCACTGTCTTCTAAAATAGTTATACATATAAATAAAACTAAAATTATTGGTAATAGTACTAGTATTCCTCCAACACCTGAAATTATTCCATCAACGATCAATGAACTAAACCAAGGTGATGTAC
The DNA here is from genome assembly GCF_003575225.1 of Clostridium chromiireducens. NCBI lineage: Bacteria > Bacillati > Bacillota > Clostridia > Eubacteriales > Clostridiaceae > Clostridium > Clostridium chromiireducens. The sequence continues at coordinate 740,040 of NZ_QXDJ01000003.1, forward strand.
TAGAAAGCAACAATCGTGCATATGGTATAAGATTATCGTTTAGGGCTGAATCCAAAACATCAGACAAAGGTTGTCCTACCCAAGAAAATGTTAGCTGAAACATTAAAGCCATCAAGAGTAAAAAAATCGGGTATGCTAAAATTGGGTGTAATACATATTTATCCAATTTTTCAGTAATAGTTTTTGTATTTTTATCTTTTATGGTCACACATGAATCCATTACACTTTCAATAAATTTGTATGCTTCTTTCTCAGAAGAAAAGTTAAATTTAGTCTTATTTAGATTATTTATAAAATCTCCTTGCTTTAATCTTTCTTCTATTTTATCAATCCCAATATTTTTTCCCGCGATTATTGGAATTACTTCTACCTCTAACTCTTTTGATAATTTCTCGTAATCTATAACTATTCCTTTGCTTTCACATACATCTATCATATTTAAAGCTAATATTATTGGTTTATTAAATTGTTTAAGCTGAGTTGTTAGATATAAATTTCTATTTAGATTAGAAGCATCTACAATATTTAAAATTAAATCTACATCCCCATCTTCCAAAAAACTTTTTGATACCTTTTCCTCATTAGAGAAGGTATCCATAGCATATATTCCTGGTAAATCTACGATTTTAATTTCTCCAGAAAGATAGCCTTCCTTTTTATCAACCGTTACACCTGGCCAATTACCGACATATTGATTTGATCCAGTAAGAGCGTTATATAACGTGGTTTTTCCAACATTAGGATTACCAAGTAAAGCTACGTTTATCATGATTTTACTTCTCCCCTATTTTGCTAATAATCATATTAGAATTTAAAGCCTATACTATATCAAGTATACTGCCTATAATTTCTTTAATAATATATTTTTTGCATCTTTTTTTCTTATAGCTAAATCAAATCCTCTAAAATTTATAATTATTGGATCCCCTAGTGGAGCTGTTCTTCTTAGCTCTACCTCTGTCCCCTCAATACATCCTAAAGCAAATAATCTTTTTACTAATTTCGTATCCCCGTTAATAGATGAAATAATTCCTTTTTCTCCTGGGTTTAAACTGCAAATACTCATTATAACGACACCTCCTAATTGAAATTATTTATCATATAATTAAGAATATCATTATTGTCTGAATTTAGCAATATTATTAGTGTTATTTTAAATAATTTTTCTAGTATATTTATTCGATATTTACAGATAAAATTATCTTTTTTATATTACCTTTTACTACAATTTTATTTGTAGTATTTATCATTTATAAAAATAATAATTTGTTTTAAAAATTTGCGCTAAGAGGGCATTTCATCTTTTAATTCTTGTACCCATATTGTCATATTATTATTTCAAGTGATATAGTTAAACTATATACTTATTATATTATTCATAACTATTAGTTATATATTTACTTAAAAATCAAGTACAATGTTTTTATAATTATGAATTTAATTTGCATAATAAAAATTATAGTAAGGGGGTAAGTTATTTGCTTTTAGATTTAAATCTTTATAGGGTATTTTTCATAGTTTCTAAATACAAAAATATATCTCATGCTTCTGAAGTTCTTTATGTATCACAGCCTGCTGTAAGTAAATCTATCAAGACATTAGAGAATGCTTTAGGAGTTAAACTCTTTTTACGAAGCTCAAAAGGAGTTACATTAACTTCTGAGGGAGAGGTACTGTATAACCATATAGAAAATGGCTTTGAAGAATTTTTATTAGGTGAAAGATTAATAGAAAAACTTAAAAATAAGGACATGGGGAATATTGTCATTGGCGTAAGCACCGCCATAGGAAAAAATTATCTTGTCCCAAAACTTGAGAGTTTTATAAAGATATACCCTAATTTTAAAATTAATATTATAAATAGACCAACTATCGATACTGTCCAATTAGTGCAGGAAGATAAAATAGATTTAGCTATTGTAGGTCCTCCACAAAATGATGATAACTTACAGTTTGTAAAATTATCAAGGATCCATGATATTTTAGTTGCAAGTCCAGATTACTTAAAAAAACTCTCCTATACGTCTCTAGAAGATTTGTTTAATAGGGGTTCATTTATGCTCTTAGAGAATCCTAATGTAACAAGAAATCATATAGATAATTATTTTTCAAATCAGAATGTAAATATTATTCCAGATATAGAGGCCAGTAATATGGATTTCCTAATTGAGTGCGCTAAAATTGGTCTTGGAATAACATCTGTAATAAAAGAATTTATTCTTGAAGATTTAAAAAATAAAAAATTGAAAGAAATTACTTTAGATACTCCTATTCCACAAAGACATATTGGAGTAATTTATAAAAACGCTTCTAATCTCTCAATTGCATCAAAAACATTAATAGATTATTTAAAAAATTATACTAAGTAAGAACGAGTTTCTCAAAAAATATTGTTACCACTATTTAGTGCTTTATTAATTTTATAGACAAAAAGACATTAAATACAACTATAATACTGCATTTAATGTCTTTTTAGTTTAGATTTTAAAACTGATAATTTTCTATGTTCTTGTCTATAATTTAGATGTGTTTTTTAACAACTTTATTATTACTAAGACATTGTAGGTATTATAAAGGATAAAATAATAGAAGTTAAAGAATTAGCAATATCTATTTTCATTTTTACTAATATCCAGGATAATATGGATTAAAATATGGATACGGTGGAGCAACATAAGGATAAGGTAAAAGTGATAATGCAGCTAAATTAGCTAATGGAAAAGCTTGACGTCTAAAGCGCCTGAATCTTCGTCTTTGATAAGGTCTTCTTCCATATTGCCTATTGTTGTCATTTTCATTATCATCGTCTGATTCCATTACATCCTCACCAACGAGTACAATAATACGATCATTATCCACATTTTCAATAATTCCGTCTAATGTGCTTCCATCTTTCATTGTTAATGTAGTATGATAGAACATACATTTTTTACATTTATCATGTAAATCACTATAGTAACTATCTCTCTCAAATCCCATTTTAATAATCAACTCCTTCCAATATAACATGTTATTCATATATAAGGATAACGGTGATATTAAATTTAGTAATTTTACCTCAAAAATTCGACAACTTATTTAGTAGTATTACATGCACTTGTCTACTTTTAAGTGCTACTTATCTAGGAATTAGCCTGAGAATTTTGTCATCACCAATATTAGGATTTCCCCTTCCATCCATATTGCTAGTTGTTAAATAAACTGATCCATCTTTACCTTCAACTACTTCACGTAAACGGCCATATTCATTCTTTAAGAATGATTCTATATTGTTAACTTCTGTTCCATCCCGATTTAATGATATGACAAATAGTTGTTGTCCACGCAAAGCCGCAACAAGTAATTTTCCCTTCCATGGTCCTTGTTTTACAAGTGAAATTCCTGAAGGCGCCCATGTTTCTTCTCCACTGTGTATTAATGACTTTTGTGTTACAACTTCTACTGATTCCTCATCACCTTGAACAAGAGGCCAACCATAATTTACTCCTGGTATAATTATGTTTATTTCATCATGTGCTGATTGTCCATGCTCAGATTCATATAAGATATTTTTCGAATTCCACGCTAAACCTTGTGGATTTCGATGACCTAGGCTATAAATAGGTGAATTTGGAAACGGGTTATCTTTTGGAATACTTCCATCTAATTCTATTCTCAGTATTTTTCCTGCTGTACTAAAAGGATCTTGAGCTAAAGAAGAATTTCCAGCATCTCCTGTCGTAATGTATAATTTATGATCTGGACCAATTTTAAGCCTTCCACCATTGTGAATTCTTCCTCCAGGGATCTTATCTATGATAATTCTCTCCATAATTAAACTATTATTATTTTCAAGTAATCTTACAACACGGTTATAAATTAAATTACTATCTCCATATGAATGCATAACATAAATATAATGATTCTGCGAATAATCTGGATCTATTGCAATTCCCATTAAACCGCCTTCTCCTTGACTTACAAAAGGTGTAGAAAATATCATAAGTGGCTGTGGCTGAAGTATATCATTTTTAATAATTCTTATTCTCCCAATCCTTTCAGTAACCAATATCGTTCCATCATCTCCTATGGCTATAGCCCATGGTACATATAAATTTTCAGCGACAACTTCAATTTCATAAGGAAATTGCCTTAATTTATTTTCATTTACGTTAATATTATCATCATTAAATTTGCGAAATATGGAATTATACAAAATACTACTTAGTCTTTTTCTCATCTAATATCCTCCAAATAAAAATAGATACAGTTTGGTATGTAGCAACAGATTATTCTATCGGATTTATCACCTCTTATATTTACTAATAACTACCTATCATTTTATTCATTTATTATGATTACAGTACCATTTCATAAACATAAATAAAAAAGATATTATATCCATTACGGTATAATATCTTTTTTATTTATGTTTTCAAATTTTCTAATAGTATTTACTTTTTTCAACATTTAAAGATAATTATTTAAATAATTCTTTACTATCAACTTTACCTTGAAGTAAATTTTTATCTTGCAACCATTTAATATTCTTATTCCAGTTCTCTTCATCTTGACTTAGGAATTTACCACTTTCATTTTCCATAAGAGGCAATAATATTTGCAGACTCTTTTTCTCTGTTTCTGCATCTAGTGGAAAACTTTCATTTTGAGCTTTTAATACTAAGTCTAAAGCTTTATCAGGATTATTTTTAGTGTATTCAAAGCCTTTTTTAGCTGCTTCTAAGAAAGCTTGTATTGTATCGTTATTATTCTTAATAGCATCATCATTTGCAATAAATGCTAATTCATAGTTGTTTGGTACTCCAAAATCTACTGGAGCAAAAGTATCTAATTGAACACCTTGCTTTTCTAATAGTATCTTTTCATGATTGATGTATCCACCAATAATTGCATCAACTTTTTTTGATTCTATTCCAGCCATTAAATCATAACCAACATCTACAAACTCAACCTTTGATGGATCTCCACCTGCTTGAGCAACCATTGTTTTTACTGTTTCCTTATCAATATCAAAAGATGGATATCCAACCTTTTTTCCTTCTAAATCTTTTAGAGTTTTAACTCCTGAATCTTTACGAACCATAAGTTGGTTTAATGAACTCCTAACTATTGCTCCAACTGATTTAACAGGAATACTTTCACCTCTTGCTAAAATAATTTGTTTTGGATAACTTATAGCAATGTCTGCTTTCTTTGCTGCAACAAGTTTAATTCCATCATCTGTTCCAGCAGGTGTAATTAAATTAACTTTTAGTCCTGCTTCTTTAAAATATCCTTGTTCTTCAGCTGCATATAAGAATGTATGAACTGCATTTGGATACCAATCTAAAAGAACACTAATTTCTTTTAATTCTTTAGATGCACTTTTATCCTCATTCTTATTTGCGTTACCAGCGCACCCACTAAACACCAAACTAACTAACATAACAAATACTAATAATATACTAACCTTTTTTAATTTCATAATTATCCTCCTTTAATTTTCTTCTGTATTTTAATAAAATCTTTTCTAGTAAAAATCCTATTGAAAATAAGATCAATCCTAAAAATGATAGAACTAACACTCCAGCAAAAACTGAATCTGATTGCAGCATACCTGCCGCTCTCTTTATATATATACCAAGCCCCGCTTCTGCACCCAACCACTCACCTATTGTAGCTCCTGAAACGCTGTAGGTAGCTGCTATTTTAAAGCTGCTTAAAAAATTAGGTAATACAGAATTCATATGCAATTTAAAAAATATCTGAAGTCTACTTCCCCCTAAGGCTCTTAATACATCTTCCAAATCTTTATCTACCGCATTTAATCCATCTAATGTACTTATAACTATAGGAAAGAAACAAAATAATATTACTACTGCAACCTTAGACCATATACTATATCCAAACCACATAACCATAATTGGAGATAACGCAATGGTTGGGATTGTCTGAGAAAATATTATAATTGGGTATAAAGTTTTTCCAACACTTCTCCAAAGATATATTGAAAGTGCACACGATATGCCTATAATTACAGATATACAAAGCCCTAATATTGCTTCTCCTAAAGTTACTACAGAATGTTTGTATAACAATTCTTTTTGTAACCATAATGCTTTAAGCACATCTGAAAACTTAGGTACAATATAATTTGGAACTTCAAAATATGGTATTAAAAATTCCCACGCTAATAGTATTAATATTAGAAATACAAAAGGAAAAATAAAATCATTAAATCTCTTCATTTTTAACTTCCTCCTTAGTATCTTCTAACATATCAAGAATATTTAAAATGACTCTTTTAAGCTCAATAAACTCACTTGAGAGTGTAGTTTCATAGTTTCTAGGTCTATCGATATTAACCTCAATAGATTTTAAATTTTTATACGGTAGTTCTGTGCAAATAAGTATTCTATCAGATAATAGCAACGCTTCATCAATATCATGGGTTATCATAAATACAGTATTTTTCTCTTTTTGACATAGGTCCAATAACCATGTTTGCATCTTTCTTCTTGTTAGTGCATCTAAAGAAGAAAAAGGTTCATCTAATAATAGTATCGATGGATTATTTACGATAGCTCTTAAAAATGATGCTCTCTGCCTCATACCGCCTGATAGTTCATGAGGATAGAATTTTTCAGTACCTTTCAGCCCAAAACTTTCGAAATATTCTACAGCTTTATTTCTTGCATCTTTCTTGCTATAACCATTTAATTCAAGGCCGACAGCTGTATTATCAAGTATATTTCTCCAAGGCATTAAAGAATCCTTTTGAGGCATATACCCTATAATGTTTTTAACTCCTTCTTTTAAGATATTAATATTGCCCTTTTGGGGGTTTAATAAACCTAAAATTAATCTAAAAAGTGTACTTTTACCAGTACCACTAGGTGCAATAATTGTAACAAATTCATTTTTATCTATACTAAATGATAGGTCGTCAATTATAAGTTTATTTGAATCTGTATATTTAAAGAATAAATTATGAATTTCTAATGCCTTCATTTATATAACCCAACTCTCTTTAATAAATAATCTTTGTGAAAATTGCATAAAAAAACTCCTTTCAAACAGTACAAAAAATACCATTGAAAAGAGTTAATAATCAAATTAATTATAAATCATCATAACTTCGAGATTTAAATTATCATACAACTTCCCTTCGCTGGCATTATCCAGTGCAGGTTCAAAGGGTCTGAAAAATTCATCTCAGCCTTAATGGCTCCCCTAGTACTCGTCTAAATTTTATACTTTAAATTAAACAATGTCAATCATAAGTTACATTTTAAATCCTCTTGCTATTACTTTTTTATAGCATATTATATATAACTCATGATTTTTGTTTTCATTGCTACACTCTAAATCACGTTTTTTGTTAACTTTACTTTACATAATAATTATTATATCTCTTTTATCTTTCCTTTACTACCTATCTAGCCCTATTATTTATATCTATTGGATAAGGAATCTTCTAAAACCCTTGTCATTGCTTATTTTTAGCAGCAAATCCAGATATATAAAAATCCCCTTATTTCTTGATCCAAGAAATAAGGGGATTTTTATATCAACTCTATATCGTTAAAATCACTTTTATTTTATAATTATATTTTTTCTGATTCAAAAGATTTCCACGGAATATCAACTATATTTCCTGAGTTTATTATCTCATCAATATGAATCAACATTGGGAACTCTTGTAATTTGACTATGCCTTTCTCAGCTAGAGAACGTACATATTTTGCTGCACGAGTAGCAATAACTACAGATTCCAATGTAACTCCTTTTAATTGTTCCATAGCTTCCTCAAATGAAAATCCTTGTCCTAATAAGGTTCCTATTCTACGAGTACGTCCGCCAAAAACTGTCACATATAGGTCTCCGCCAAAATATATAATATTTTCTTCACCACTTCCGACTATTTCAAGAAGGTGTTTCGCTTCCTTTATGCTTTGTCCAAAAAGTGCAGCCTGAGAATTATAATGTTCCTTTCCAGAGCCATCAGCTCCAATAGCTAATCCAATAGCGAGTGATACACCCAGGGCGTAAGCGTTCTTCAATGCAACTGCACATTCAACCCCCACAATATCTTTAGATAAGCTAATATGATAGTATGATGTCTCAAATAAATTCTTGAAAATTCTAAGTATTTTTATATCATCTCCACAAAATACAACTTCGGAATTATCTTTGTCGGCAAGTTCATAGCTAGTACATGGGCCACCTACTGCACTGATAGAAAGTTTCTTATTAGCAGGAAGTTTGCTTAAAAAGTACTGTGGATAATTAATCATTTTGCCATCCTCTTCAGTAATCATCCCCTTAGTTATTGAGAGAACAGGAATCTCTTCAGGTAAAATAGGCAATATGTTGTCTGCAAACCAATCAACACCAAAACTGCTAACTCCACAAATAATAACTTCAGCTCCGTCTATTGCTTTATTTACATCTTCAATTTGATAATATTCAATACCTGCTTTGGGTAATTGGCGCTTTAATGTAGTATGAAAACCGGTATCCTTCGCAATATTTATGATATCTCTATCTAATGGTGTACCAACAAGTCGCACCTTATTATTATTTTCTGTTGCTGGAAAAGTTAGTGCAGAAGCCATTTGACCTGCTCCAATAATTGTTATAATACTCATAATATTACCTCCCAATTTTAACATTAATTAGTTCTTTTAAAATAATTTTGACTTTATTTAATTTTTTAATTTATCTCAGTTTACGAGGTTTCAGCCATACTCAATAAATTTTTCCCATTTTTTCTACCATACAGCTATTAAATAAAGCTCTTCTGAAACTGCTTAAGTTCTTCACCAATATACTTGATTGATGAAAATACATAATCTGCAGGTATGTCAGACTTTTTATACATTTCTTCTGACGTCTCACCACTTAATACAAGAATACTGGTTATTCCTGCATTTACTCCAGTTTTAATATCAGTGTATAGTCTGTCTCCTACAATTGCCACATCTTCTTTTTTAAGGCCATACTTTTCAATAATAGCCTCTACTATATATCCATATGGCTTACCTATAACTACAGGAGAAACACCTGTGGATGCCTCAAACATTCTTATCATAGAGCCAGTATCCGGCATATATTTACTGTCTTCAATTGGACAATTGAAATCTGGATGAGTAGCTAAAAATGGTATTCCATCTCTCAGATAATCACAAGCTGTCCATATTTTTTCATAGGTTAGTGTAGTATCAAAACCAAGAACTACATAATCCGGCTTGTCATTTTCGTCATTAACTAATATAAATCCTGCCTTTTCAAATTCTTTCATAAGTGGTTCTGTACCCATTAGATATATTTTATTACCTGGGCAGTTTTTCTTCATATACCATATGGTAGCTTCACCAGATGTATAAACTTGTTCTTCATCAACATGGCAGCCAAGCGCTGAAAGCTTTTGCTTGTAGGTTGATTTATTTTTCGAAGAGTTATTTGTTAAGAATATGAACTTCTTTTGCTGACTTTTTAAAATATCTAGAAAGTCTAATGCACCGTCAATAAGTGTATTTCCAAGGTAAAAAGTTCCATCCATATCTAATAGAAAACATTTAATATCATTTAACTCATTCATTTTTTACCTCCCTATTAAAACATATAATTATCTTATATGTTGTTGGATCTATACAATTTATTAGCAATTAAATTAGCAAATTCCTCTGTTAATCCAAGATCATCGATTAGATGCACAACGCCATATCTGGTTCTTATGTCCTTTGCAGCAATGAAGGTCTTAATAAATAAATTCTTATCAATTCCAAGCTCTTCAGGATGCCATACACATCCCCCGTCCTGTAATACTTTCTTTACATTCTCAGAACTTGGTACTATAGTATGCCCAATATTAAGAATCTCCTTCCAATTTGATGCTATCTTTTCTGCATTTACTTGTCTCTTATCAGGGTCCAATTCAATTGAATCCTTTTTATAATTAATTATATTGCCTGCCACTTTACCAAATACACTCTCAATATTTTGTCTCCATTTATTCATATCATAGAATCTGAAGCTTCTCTTAGCCATTACACTTTCTATATCTATATCCTTTAATGCCTCAAATAACATAGCCATAACCACTGTGCCTACTCCAACAAAGTTTCCATGTACCCATTTTTCCTCGCTTCTTCTTGCATGGAACATGATCTCCCACCCATGGGCAATATGGTGCTCGGAACCTGAAGCAGGTCTTGAACATCCTGCCATTCCTATAGTTATTCCTGATAAAACTAATGCATCTGTTATATTTTTTACAACGTCATCATTCCTTTCAGGAATCATTGGCGCAGCAGCAACACACTTATCTACTGCAGCTTGAACCATATCTGCAATAGTTTTACAATAATATTCTCCTGTTAATAGATTTGCAATTGACCAATCTGCAAGAGCAGTATATTTACCTAATACATCGCCAAGTCCTGAACAGAGTAAATACATTGGGGCATTCTTCATAATCACAATATCTGAATATATTCCATAAGGATATATAGCTTTATGGGATTCTTTAAAACCATCTGTGATTAAAGGAGACACTACTGATGCATAACCATCCATGGATGGTGCTGTACCAACTATTGCATAAGGTACATGTACTCTGTAAGCTACATATCTGCAAATGTCATTTATAACACCTGAACCTACAGCAAGTATAAGTGCAGTATCATCTTCTATTTCTATAAGAACCCTGCCAAGAGCATATACATCAGGCAATAAGTGTTCCTGTGGAAACACATATTTCTTTAATGAAAAATCATTCTTTAATATATCTTCTACTCTTATTCCAGCTACAGCATATGTGTGGATATCTTGTACAATCAATATCTTTTTGTTTTTGAATTCCTTCAAAAATTCTGGGAGCTGTTCCATTATGTTGCTTCCTATTTTCACAGAATTGATTTCTACACTATGTCTTTTCCCACATTCACATCTAAAATCCATTTCAAGAAGTTCTTCTACTTTTAAATTTGTTACATCCACTGTAATCATCACCCTTTCCTTGTAAATAACAAACGATGTTAAAGAGTACAATTCAGTACTCTTTAACAATTTGAATTATTTAATATTACAAAGTACCAGTAAATAATTGGAATATCTTAATAACAATCCAGTTTAAGAAATTACCACCCATATCTAAGCTTGAAATAGTTGATGTTCCTGCTGGCATTGTAAACTGAGCCATTTGTGCCATTTGAGTATGGAATCCGGCAATATTTGTTGCCATTAGTAATCCTAACCCCATAACAATTGTACCTGCTATAACTGAGTGAACTATATTGCCTTTTGCTGCACCAACTATAAACGCAACATAGAAACATATAGTAGCTAAATCTCCAAAAGGCAAAACTTGATTTCCTGGTAGTATTACTGCTAAAAATAGTGTGATAGGAACTAATACAAGTGCTGTTGCAATAACTGCTGGATGTCCAACTGCTACTGCAGCATCTAATCCAATTGTAAGATTTCTATCTTTACCAAAGTCTTTCTTTTGTAAAAATTCTCTAACCGATTCCGAAACAGGGATTAAACCTTCCATAAGTATTCTAACCATTCTAGGCATTAAGAACATAACACCAGCCATAGAAATACCTATTTGTAGAGTTTTATCTACACCATATCCAGCAAGAATTCCAAGTACAACACCAAGAATAAGTCCCATCATCATAGGTTCTCCAAAAACACCAAATCTCTTTTGAATTGTTTCTGGGTCTGCCTTTAGATTTTTAATACCTGGAATCTTTTTAACAATATTAACAACAGGAATACCTATAAGACCACAAGCTGCGGTTGAACCAGTTGGTAATGATACACCATCAAGTCCAAAGAATTCTTGAACCATTGGAGCTGTTTTATCAGCAATTTTAATAACAGCAATTTCGTATAAAATACCAGCTAAAATAGCAAGTAACCAGTTGCCATTAGTTAATACATATACGCTTGCACCTGCTGCAGTAAAGTGCCAATAATTCCATATATCAATATCAACTACATTTGTTGTCTTTGTAGCGAGCATTACAAAGTTTACCAACATAGCTATCGGAATCATAATCGCTGCTATAGGAGATGCCCAGCTAATTGCTGCCGCTGCTGGCCAGCCTACGTCTATTATACTTAGCTGTAATCCATATCTAGTAACCATTTGTTGTGCTGCTCCTCCAAGGTTAGTTGTAAGAAGTCCAACAACTAAATTTATACCAACAAAGCCTATACCAATTGTCATACCTGATCTAAATGCCTTTTTAAATCCTTGTCCAAATATTATACCGATAATAGTAATTGTTAATGGAAGCATAACGGTTGGTCCTAAGTTCAAAATGTATTGTACTACCTCTAATAACATTCTTTTTTCCCCCTATATTATCAATTTCTATTTATTTTAATAAATTCTTAATTAACATGTTGCTATCCTAAGCTTCAAATATATATTTTTATGTGTTATAATAGTGTGTAGTTCAATTAATTTAATTTTTTATATAGGTCCACCTTTAAAGTGGCCTATTTTTTTACTTTAAAGCTTCAATTATTCCTTGGTCGACTTTGCCTGGATTAATATTAGTTAGATAGTTCATAGCGTTTATTACAGGAAATTTATAATTTCGTGATGAAATTGTAGTTGTTACTAAAAGATCTGCCTGATCTTCATAACCAGATACTTCTGAAATCTTACATTGTATAATTCTCGCATTAATGCCATTAGTTTTAATTAGATCCTCCACCTTTTTACATACAACTGTTGAAGTTGCAATTCCTGTCCCACAAGCTACTAATATTAGTTTTTGTTTGTCCATTTTTTTACCTCCTTAAAATATAATTCTATAATTTAAATAATTGCTCATTACTTATTCGCAATTATAATTAAAGCTTGAAACGATATCATATACCTTGTCACTATTTTTTGCTTGAAGCATATTTTCTAGAATACTTTCATTCTGGATTAAAAACATTAATTGCTGTAACATTACTATCTGGCTGTGAGGTTCATTTAAGGCCATGGTAAATACTATATTAACAGCCACACTTCCATTTCCATCCATACAATTAAATTCAACAGGATCTTTTAGTGTTGCAATAGCTATAGCTGGCTTTTTAACATGAACAGCATCTGTATGAGGTATTGCAACATTGTATTTTCCAAGTAATAAACCTGTTGGAAATTTATTTTCTCTATCTACTAATCCATTAAAAAAGGAATTTTCTACAAATCCTGCTTCAAACAATATGGGAGACATCTTCTTAAAGACATCCTCTGCTGATTTAGCCTCAAGGTTGCTTACTACTAAATCTCTTCTTAAAAATTCTCTAATACTTCTAGTCATTTAACTTCCTCCTTTTTTATAAGTCTTTTATACGTTTTCATCCATGATTACATTCTCATATATTTATTAAGCAATTGTCATGCCAAAACTATGTTGAAAAAGTAATATGTTATTTTAAATATAAAAAACAAGGTAGATTTTTTTATTTTCTACCTTGTTATTTAAATAAATGCTACATTTTAAGTAATATGTCTGAAATTTCTTTAGCTGAATTTGCATGCCTTATTCTATCAGCTACTTCACTCCTTGATAAGGTATCAAATAATTGTTTTACTATTTTTCCATCGCTCTCTTTTAGCGCAAGCATAATAACAACATCAACTTTACAATTATAATCCCATAAGATTGGATTATTAAGTTTAAAAATAACCAATGATGATTTCTCCACAAACTCTGAAAAACCATGAGGTATACCGAAAGTTCCTTCAAACAAGGTTCCACCCATCATTTCTCTTTTATATACACTTATTGTAAAATTTTCTTTAACCCTTTCTTTTGTAATGAGCATGTTACACATTTCATCTATTAGATCACTTTTTACAGATACATTATCCCTAATTTGTATGAATTCTTCATCAATTACATTAATTAAAGGATTGATACTCTTTTCTATTCCAAGTAAATCTTTTAGTCTTGATTTACCTGACTCTTTTAGAATATCTTGAAAAGATATAAATGGAATATTATCTAATTCCGGATCAATGGTTCCAACAATTGCGGCTATATTATTTTCTCTAGTAATTTTAATTATCTCATCCTGAGCATTCTTTCTATTCATGATTCCGATTGGTATAATATTTAAATTTTTATTTAAACTCCCCAATACATCTTCAAGATATTTTTTTATTTTTAAAGCCGTGCCTTCTCCAGTTATACATACTGTAATTATAGTTTTAATATAGTTCTTTACACCTTGTACTTTTCCAACATAGGCCTTGTCCCCATCAAGTGCCTTAGAAATTTCATACAGATTGCTATTTTCAATTAAAGATCTTCTAACAGCTTCCAATACCATTACCGTATCTACCCTTCCAATAACCATTGTTGGAATTCCTGTTTCTTTAGTTATGATTTCTCCAAAGGTAACTAATGACCCCATATCCACTAATAATAAGCATCCTTTGCCTTCATGGACTTTCTTTACAGCCTCTATAGTTCTTTCAAGCAAAATTTGAGGACTTTCATCAAGTGACATTTCTATTCCTATGGCAAGATTTGTACCTAACAGCTTATTTGCTACATCGGCCATACCACAAGCAACATGTCCATGACTTAATACAATAACTGCCACTCTGCGTACATTTTTATCCACCTCCGAAAACGTTTTTAAGTACATGGCAATAAAGCCTATTTCATCTTCTGGAAGTTCAATATCTAAACTTTTATTTATCTCTTTAGTTAATATTTTTGCAATTCTATATTCGTTATAATATTCCTTTTTAATATAGTCAGACTCAGGATTCTTTATTATCCTGCCCTGTTTTAATCTATCAAAGGTTGAATTTAAGTGCATTGCTACACAATAATAAAAATTTTCCTGGATATTTTCTATATATTGTTTTGCAATATTAGTTACTTTTTCAACCACATTTAATATCTTTTCATCTATTATATTTTTTAATTCTTCCTTAGGAAAAAATATATTTGCTTCTATATTTTTTGCAAATTTACTTAAATTTGATTCCACCTTACTCCATAATATTTTGTTAATTTCATCTTTACTGAGTCCTTGCTTTTCGAGTTTATAATACTTCTCCTCTATATTACTATATATTCCATCAGGTAACATATATCTATCATCTTTTGATTTTTGAGTAACAACATCATTAGGACTCGCAACTAAATCTTCATTAAAAATTTCTTCAGACACTAGTTCTCTATCCTCAACGCTTAATATCCCTAATGGAACGTGCTTAGGTAAATTCTTTATATTAATAACTACTTCATTTGAATTATTGCTTAATGAATTACAAAAACCTCTTGCACACGCAACTTGTATATCACTTCTTAATTGCCCTATGTTTCCTGGACAATTGTATAATAATAAGGATCTAATAACCTCATAGCGCACGGTAATTTCTTTTCCGACTCTTGCTGATTCTTGTGAAAAAAAGCTTTTGACTAGTACATATTTTTCATTAATAGGCCTGTTATTAATGGAAGGAAGCTCAATTATCATTGGTATTCTTCTTCTAAATGTTAATAACAAGGATGATTTAGGATCTTCTGTAGTTGCTGCAATTATCATTACATTAGCTGTTCTGCTATTTTCAGTTTCACCAAGCCTTCTATACTTTCCCTTATCCAGCAAATAGAATAATATTTCCTGTCCTTCGCTTGGCAATCTATGCACTTCATCCAAAAATAATATTCCATTATTTGCTTTCTCAACTAAACCAACTTTGTCTGTATTAGCACCAGTGAAAGAACCTTTACTATAACCAAATAGTTGAGAAAGGAGTAATTGTGGATTATCTACATAATCAGCACAGTTAAATAGTATAAATGGTGCATTTTTTTCAAAGTTGGAAGAATTGATTGCAAAGTTAAACATGGCTTCTGCAAAAAAACTTTTTCCAACACCTGATGGCCCAAGTAAAAGAGTGTGTAGTCCATGAGGTGGATATAAGACCGCTGCTTCTGCTTGACTAATAGCATTTTTTAATGAACCATGATATCCTATAATTTTTCTTAAACAATTATTCTTTTCTTTATTTTCTTGGTTAATTGTATCTACAATTGCTTGATCACTTATTTCTTGTATGTTTTCGTTTACCAAACATTTAACTTCAGTTGAGCTTTCCGGTAAATTCTCCGCCACTCTCTCTACTCCATCCAGATTCTGTTGAAATATTTCTGCAATTATATTCTTTTTTATCTGAGTCACAGAATATCTAGAAATATCATATCCAAGAAGAGATAATTTTTTGCATAATTGCCTGTCTGAAATATCTTTATCTTCAATTACTATTTTTTTTATATCACTGTATAATATAGATTCTTTTCTTTGGCGAGAATTATTTATATTTTTTTCAGTCCTAAATTGAGTTATATATTCTCTAGTTGTATTTACTAATCTAGCTATATCACTATCTGTCAATGGATTTCTTTTATCTTCATTCTCAATTAGTTCAAGGATTCTATTTTCGAGCAAAATTCTTCCCCCTCGGTTAATGAATTCATATTTACAAACATAATAATTATATTATAATTCATTTTCCTATTTTTTCCATAGATTTATTTGCTCATTTCTCTTTAATATCTTGTTTATTTTTATCAATAAATATCGTTGCTATTTAACTTCCTAACTGTTTATAATAGAAATATTAAATATCCTTATTCAATAAGATCATTTAAATCCTTAATTATAATTATTTTACCTCGTTCTAATTTTATATATCCTTTTTTCTCAATTTGTTTTAATTTCCTGCTTACAACTTCTCTTACAGAGTCAATTTCAAAAGCTAATTCACTATGAGTTGCATATACTATATTATTTTTTTTGTTACTTAATAATTTTATAAGTCTTGTTTCCAACGATTCATGAACTATTTCCTCTTTATTTTCAATGACTTTCTTAAATTTATTATATAAATCTTCATATATATATGATAAAAATTCAACATCTTTTATAACATAATATCTCATGACATCTATTGGAATAACGCAAATCTCTGAATCTTGAATTGCTTTTCCTATTATATTTAATGACTCAAAATTTGATATGCAGTATAGAGCGGCATGACAAAATTCACCTTGTTTTAAGTTATATAAGTTTGTTTCATCACCATTTTGATTTATTTTTTCTATTTTAATAGAACCTTTTAATACGAACAAAATTCCAGTACATAGCCCTTCTTCTGACTTTACATATTCATCTGCATAAATAGTTTTAAAAATTGCATTTTTACTTATTACATTATTATTTTTTTCATTTATTCGTTTTAGTATTGAGTAGTTATCATATAAAGTTTTTATATTATTATCTCTTATATCACTGATTTTCATTGTGTACCCTCCATGAAATAATTACATTTATATGAACGTAAAATATTTTTTATACCTCCCATAATTCATACTAAAACCTTACTTTAACTTTTTATTTCTCATATTAATATTTTTAAACCAATACCACTAACCTTTTGTGACTTAGTCATATTATATATTATTCATATATAGGACTACATAAGAAAAGAGTGTTACAAAATTCAAAACACTCCTTTCTTATATATCTATTAGCATTTACATACCTTCATCAATTACTTTTTATGATTCAGAATAAGTTCTTAGGTGTATTATAAGCCTTATTCATCCTTTTTTTACATTCAATTCGTTAAAGCCACATGCCATTCAACTATTTGTCCTAAGGAGGATGAGTATATTGCTCTTAACTCTGAGGTGCACTTGTTAATGTAGCATTAAGATACATACCTACACCTTCTTTTGCTGAATCAAGCATACTTGAAACTATTATTTCATGAAAAATCTCGATTATACAAAGACATTATTAAAATATGCTTCCATAAATTTTAGGGCTTTTCTTTAAATCGTCACTATAATTATCAGAATATTTGTTAAAACTATTTACTTTGACTATATCATTACTTGTTGATGAATGAACAAAATTTCCTTTTTCTAAATACATAGCAACATGTCCAGGAAAAAATATCAAATCACCTTTTTTTAATTTTTCACAAGTAATTTCTTTAATTGGAAAACCTTCTTTAATCTTAGCATCTCTATAAATTAATATCCCATTTAACATATATGCCATAGAACAAAGGCCCGAACAATCAATCCCTAAAGGGGTTTTTCCTCCCCATCTATATTGAGTTCCTAAATAGCTTAACGCAGATTTAACTAAATTTTCTCTTAAAACCTCTTCCCCATCTATAGTGTAAGTTTTTTTCAAATCCGAAATAAAATTTTTTCTTATCCACCCTATTTTAGAATTAGGTAATATCACTTTTACAAATTTTTGATTTTCACTTATATGGTTAGTTGAAATTAAATTAGCTCCCCGTGTTAAATTTGCTAGTTGGTATCCAGATGCCTCTGGTTTATTAAGTACATCTGCAAAGGAATTTATTACTACTACATTCTTTTCTTTTTCCCATTGTTTCGATATTTTATCACTTATCATTAATGCTTCTTTATTAATGTAACCTTCATATTTATAGAGTGTTTTTATATAAACCCAGTTATTCAGTGATTCTTTTATTATCTCAACATTCATTCCAAATAATACTTCATCAACATTTTCAGAATTATCCTTTGGTTCACTTTTTAATACTCCAATGGTTTTATTGACTACTGCATATTTCATCATCTACTCACCTCATATTATTTTAATTGTCTTAACACTAGAGTACTTGGCCTACGGTATAATGTATTAAAGTACAGTTATTTTACACTTATCCCCATTGATTTTCACTTTTGATCCCATTGGAAGACTTAGAGTAGGCATACAATGACCACAAGCTAAATTATAAATTGTTGGCTTATTTTCCGGTTTTATTAGCTCTTCGAATACTTCTATTAAATCTAAGCTATTTTCTCCTTCCTTTGCTTCGCAATTTGTCCAAGCTCCTAAAATAATTCCTTCTGCATCTTTAAACTTTCCACATTGTTTCAACTGCAGAAGCATTCGATCTATTTTATACGGCGATTCATCAACCTCTTCTAAAAATAATATTCTTCCTTTTATATCCAATTCATATGGCGTTCCCATAGATGAAACGACTAAAGAAAGATTTCCTCCAATTAATTTTCCTTTTGCTTTACCACATACCAAACTTTTAAGTTCTTGTCCATTAGGATTATCAATCGCACCTAAAGGTTCATCTGAAAATATATTTTTCTTAAAGTAATCTAGTGTGTAGTCATCTATCCCCTTATAAAATTCTGTTGATGCCATTGGAGTATGGAAAGTTATTAATTTACATTTCTCATTTAATACATTGTGCAGTGCTGTCACATCACTGTATCCAGCAAATACCTTAGGATTTTTCTTTATCATATCATAGTCTAACAGGTCTAATAATCTCGCTGCACCATAGCCACCTCTTATAGCAAAGATACCATTTATATTTTTGTCATGAAACATGAGATTTATATCATTTGCTCGTAACTCATCATCTCCAGCAAGAAATCCATGATAACTTCTACAGCTCTCTCCTAAAACTACTTTAAGTCCTAAATCTTCCATAGCTTTAATTGCTCGTTCAATTCTTTCTTGTTTTACAGGTCCCGAGGGAGCTAGTAAGCCTATTTTATCTCCTTTTTTTAATGGTTTTGGCCTTATCATTTTATCACTTCCTATATAAAATTTATTCATAAAATCAAAATCATTATAGTTTAATACACTGCCCCTATTTAATGTATATTTAAATTTTAATTAAACATTACATTTTATAAATTTTTCTTTATAATTTAGTATTCTTGATACGTAAACTTTTCATAATAATACTGATATTATAAATTCCAAATAAATTAATTTGACATATATTTTAAACGATGATGAGGTCATGAAATATAAATTATTAAGCATATTTAGACTATAATTTAAAATTAAAAAGCATCTAAAATCGGGTGTAGCGCACACGTGAACACAACACCCGATCTTAGATATATAAAAATTGTTTGTTAAAGCTTATTCGCAAGCAACTTTAACTACTACTTTTTTAACTTTTGAGCATTCATTTAATGCACATCCAGGCTTATGACCATCTTCCGGAAAGAAGATAGCATAATCACCACTCTTAAATTTTATATTTGCGCCATTTGTAGTTTCATTGTAAAAAATCAAATCTTTATCCATTCTAAAATCTTCTTTAATCTCAAGGCAACTTACAGGTGCAAAACCCATTACTTCTTGTCCATCAACTATTAATTGAATATCAATATATTTTTCATGAGATTCCCAATTCTTCTGTTCTTCCCTTTCCGTAGTATATTCTTGAATCATCGCAAATATTTTTTCTCCTTCTATTTCATATTTTCCTACGGCTAGCTCCTTTAAATTTTGCCCTCTTAAATACTCAAAAGCCTTCTCAAAATTCTTATTAATACTTGAATAATTTCTGTTAATATTTATGTTCTCACAAATCATAACTAACTTCCTCCTAAATTCTTATTAGTTTTATTTCATAATTTAACTACATATTTCATATGATATACTTACTATCAAAAAATTTCAAATAATTATTAATATTCTAAATGTGTAAATTTTTTCTACAAATACATTCTTTCTATTACAAATAAAAAGAGCTATAAGAAAATCTTATAACTCATTAAATCCAAACAATACTATCTTCTGTTGTTTTGTTCTTTTTTTATTCTTCTACAAGCTATACATCTTGTAGGTTCATTTGTGAATCCTTTTTCTTGGTAAAATTCTTGTTCTCCAACTGTGAAAACAAATTCATTTCCACAATCTCTGCACACTAAAGTTTTTTCTGTCATATTAAGTTCCTCCTTTTTATTAAAGATTAATATATTGATTCATATAATTCTCAAAAAGGAGAAGTTTACATATCTATAAAAAACCTTCTTAAATTTTAACTACATATTTTATTATAACAAATTTCAAGAAAATAACAAGCCTTTTCTTTTTATTCTAAATCTAATTATAAAATCCCATTGAAACATCCAAAAGAGTAGTTGCTTCATCATTAGTTACCTTCTTTGATTGAGATATCTCTTCTATTACTATTTTTTTTGCATTAACTAGCATCTGTTTTTCACTTGAATTCAAATTATGTTCCATTTTTAGTTGAGTTAGATTACATATGATTTCAAGATAATTTTCTAATGTTCCAGATTTTAATTTCGAGTCGTTAATAATTTTTCTTTCTTTAAAATTAACTTTTGAAAGCAAACCTGGTTCAACTGTATATTTATAAATATTCTTAAGGCTACTATCTAAAGTTTTAGAATCACTAATTAACCTCATGTTTGATGATTCTATCCTGCAAAATGGCAAAGTTAATTTCATAGAACTATTATTCAATTGTATTGTATAATAGTTTTGTTTTTCACCTTTAAACTCTTTTTCTTCAATAATATCAATTACTCCTACCCCTTGACTTGGATAGACAATTACATCTCCTATATTAAACAAATAATGACCTCCTTAATTACTTCCCTAATACACATTATAACATACAAATTACTTTTTGTAAAATTTTTATTTTATCACGAATATATTATAGTGTCAATATTTTTTATATTAGATTTTTTTCAAAGTAATCATTGTTTTTTAATCTCCGTAATATACCAAATAATTAAATGATTCAATTTATCTTACAGATTTATTATGTAGCAATGATAACTTAATCCTTTAAATAAATAAATTCGTAATAATTATAATTATAAAACATATATCAAGCCAGATTAATGCTCATTTTCGTAAAAATATATTTAAATTGTTTATTGTCATAAATATTAATAATATTGAGAATACTATTCTTATAATCATATGGCTGATTATTTTCATATTGTTATTGTAAACAATACTTATTAATTTACACAATAAGAGCATAATTTTCAATTTTATGTTTTCATATAGTAAATTTTAGAGTATAATTAAATTGAAAAAGGAAACTTAGTATGAAAAATGTAATAATAGGTTTTCTTGAGATATTATAGTTTTTATAATAAATATACAAGTATACGGAGGTCGTAAAATGTTAACATCAGCTAAAGAAATGTTAAACAAAGCTAGAGAAGGAAAATACGCGGTTGGTCAATTCAACATCAACAACTTAGAATGGACTAAAGCTGTATTATTAACTGCACAAGAAAACAATTCACCAGTTATATTAGGTGTATCTGCAGGTGCTGGAAAGTACATGACTGGATTTAAGACTGTATCAGCTATGGTTAATGCTATGATTGAAGAATTAAAAATTACTGTTCCAGTAGCATTACACTTAGATCATGGTACTTATGACGAATGTTATAAATGTATTGAAGCTGGATTCTCATCAATCATGTTTGATGGATCTCACTATCCAATAGCTGAAAATATTGAAAAGACTAGAGAATTAGTTGCTGTAGCTAATGAAAAAGGTCTTTCTTTAGAAGCAGAAGTTGGTTCAATCGGTGGAGAAGAAGACGGAATCATCGGTAAAGGTGAAGTTGCTGATGCAAATGAATGTAAGCAAATTGCTGATTTAGGAGTTACAATGTTAGCTGCTGGAATTGGAAACATTCACGGTAAATACCCTGCAAACTGGGCTGGATTAGATTTTGATGCATTAGCTAAAATAGAAGAAGCTGTTGGAACTTCTATGCCATTAGTATTACATGGTGGTACTGGAATTCCTGAAGATATGATTAAGGAAGCTATATCTCTTGGAGTAGCTAAAATCAACGTTAACACTGAATGTCAATTATCATTCCAAGAAGCTACAAGAAAATATATTGAAGCTGGAAAAGATTTAGAAGGAAAAGGATTTGATCCAAGAAAGTTATTAAATCCTGGATTCGAAGCTATTAAAGCTACAGTTAAAGAAAAAATGGAATTATTCGGTTCAGTGAATCAAGCATAATTTCATTATATATAAAAGGAGCATCTATTTTTAGTTGCTCCTTTTTAAATTGTTATTTTGATTAAACTCCCTTCAGAATCTGTGATAAAACCTTCATAATATCTATCACTAATTATCCTAGTTTCTTTATCTTTCTCATATCTGGCTTGTCTGATTCTTTTAGTTAAATCATATAGTTTTTCTTGTCCTCTATTAGAGCTTACTATCCTAGAATACATGTCAGTTGAATTCTTATTCTCTTTAGGATTGTTATATTTTTTATTTATTAACTTTAAGTTAGCTCCAGCTCTAAAGTCATTAAGATATGAAGGTAAACATCGATTATTATCAACAGCATTCTCCTCTATTCCTATATTAAAAATATTATCAGCGCGATTTTCAAATGGTGTCACATTATTAATTAATGTATATAAATTAAATTCTGAATTTTCTTCTAAACTCATTTTACTATTTAGTTTTTCAAAAATCCAATTATTACTTTTATTTTTTACAAGCTTACCTAAAATATCTAACTTCTCTCCACCAGTCAAATTATATTTACTTAAAATTTGAATAACCTCAGCAATCCTAGCATTTACTTCTACAAAATCTAACCCTTTTTTTATACAAGCTAATTGAGAAATATATTTTGTATCATTTATAATTGCGCTAGTTGAACGTTCACAATTACTTTCTTTTATTTTCTTCAAACCATCGTTTAATAAATTTAATATATATATAAACATTTTATCATCTCCTTGATTGGAATAAACTTATAAATCTATACGTTTACATCTATTGCATAATTATATTCTATTTTTCGTTTTATTTCTACATAAATTAGTGATTTCCTTATTATTTTTAATAATATTAATTTATTTTTATTTAATTTATTATTTCTCTATGATGTAAGTTAATATAATTAAGTTTCCTAATTAATTTAATAGTTTAATTAACTATTTTATTTCGATTTGCAGACTCTATAAATTTCTATTATCAACCTCTCAAAGAAATTATTATTTGCAGTTTTTAATTTGAGTATTATATTTGCTTTTGTATATATAATAATATATAAATACTATAATTTATACAATGGAGGTATCTTATGAATAATAAATATAGTGATTTATTTGATGAATTGGTTAAATCATACTATAACGGCAATTTTGACGAAACTCTTAAACGCATTATGGTATGTCATAAAAAATCACCTCAAGAAACCTTTAACATCATTAAGTCTTTATGTGGAGTTGATTTAGAGTTTGATAATAATTATGTATATAATTTAAAGAAAGCAATAACTGATTATACTGTTGAGACAAGATTGCTTGATAAAATTAAAGGATGCCCTGAATCTTGTATTAAAGATGAAAATGGAAAATACAGTTGTCAAGCAGCATGTCCTTTTGATTCTATAATATACGATAAAAAAGTAAAGAATGCTTACATAGATAATGATCGCTGTTTACAATGTGGAAAATGTGTAGACTCTTGTAAAGAAGGGTTAATTTTAGATAAGGTTTATTTCCTACCCGTTTTAGATTTAATAAAAAATAATGAACATGTTTTTGCGGCTGTGGCTCCTGCAATAACAGGACAATTTGGAGATGAGGTGACAATGGATCAAATAAGATCTGCACTTATTAAAATTGGTTTTACTGACATGGTAGAAGTTGCCTTTGCTGCTGATGCTTTAACAATTAAAGAAGCAGTAGAATTTGATAAACACGTTAGTGGACCAGACGATTTTTTTATCACCTCTTGTTGCTGCCCTATATGGATAGGAATGTTAAAAAAGGTATATAAAGAGCTCGTTCCAGAGTTATCTCCGTCTGTCTCACCAATGGTTGCTGCTGCAAGAATGATTAAAAGACTAAATGAAAATGCTAAAGTTGTTTTTATAGGTCCATGTATTGCTAAAAAAGCAGAAGCTAAGGAAAAAGATTTAAATGACGCTGTAGATTTTGTATTAACTTTCCAAGAACTTGATGATGTATTAAGAGCTTTGGATATTGAACCAAGTAAACTTGAAGGCGTTCCTTCAATTGAATATGCTTCAAGAGGTGGAAGATTGTATGCTCGAAGTGGTGGTGTTTCAACTGCAGTTGCTGATACTATTGAGGAGCTCTACCCCGAAAAATCCCAACACTTTAAATCTGCATATGCTTCAGGCGTTAAAGAATGTAAGGAACTCTTAGATAATGCTTTAAAAAGAAATATAGATGCGAATTTCTTAGAAGGTATGGGCTGCGTTGGCGGATGTGTTGGCGGTCCAAAAGCACTCATTCCACCAGAACAAGGAAGAGAAGCTGCTAATGACTTTGCTTATAACTCGGCAATAAAAGTACCTATTCATAGCAGATTACTTGACCAAGTGCTTGAAAAACTTGATATTCACTCTGTTGATGATTTTAAAAATCATGAGAAAGTTAGTATTTTCGAACGTGAATTTTAATTTTATACGTAATTTCATCTCAAAAATGCATTAAAAAATATAAAAGAGGTTAATCCATTTTTTATCTTATTAAAAGTATTAGGATAAAAAATGAATTCAACCTCTTAATAATAATCTATATAATTTTTAGAACTAATTTCCCCAAAATTTTCATAGATAAATATTATATTATTTTACAGTTTCTAATGCTTTCTTAACTTTAGGGACTACATAATGACTTCCTCCCTTATCCTTTACATCTTCAACCATCATTACAACTAACAAATTATTAGGTGCTTTATTTGTTGTCATACCTACAAACCAACCAAGTTCAGTTCCGTTTTTATCAGTTTGTGAAGTCTTTATTTCAGCAGTACCGGTTTTACCAGCTATAGTTAAACCTGCTGTATATGCTTGATGCCCTGTACCCCTCGGATTTTCTACAACTTGAACTAAATCTTGCAATACAGTATCTGCTGAATCTTTTGATACAGCACTTTCCTTCCATATTTCACTTTCTGGAGTATCCTTATAAACAAGATATGGAGTCAGAATATTACCGTTATTTTGAAACATTGTATATATTGATGCCAGGTGTACTGGATTTATTAAAACTTCAGCTTGTCCGTATCCGCTGTCTGCAAGCTGTATTTCTGTCTTAAAATTCCCATCACTTGAGAATTGTGAATTAAATAAAGGATATTCAAAAGGTATTTTATCAGAAAATCCAAAATTATTTAATTTCTCTTTAAATGTATCTTTACCTATGTCTAATGCTGCTTGTGCAAAATATATATTATCTGAATAAACAAGTGCATTTGAAAGATTTGAAGGTCCTCCATAATCACTTACTCTTGTAACAGAATAATTTCCCCAGCTACTATTCTTTTTCCACGAAAGACCTGTAATATTTTTATTAGCATTTGGATCAATTTTCTTAGTATCAACTCCTATAGCAGCAGTAATTGGTTTAAATGATGAACCCGGCACCGAAATTGCTTGAAATCTATTATATAAAGGCTTATTAGGATCATTATTCAAGCTATTCCATTTATCGTTAGATATACCCAAAATAAAATCATTAGGATTATATGATGGAGTACTTACCAATGCTAATACTTCCCCTGTGCTAGGATTCATAGCAACTGATGCTCCTTTTTCCTTTGAAAGTTCATTATATAATATACTTTGCATATTACTATCAATTGTTAATTTTAAATCAGAACCATCTTTAACTTCCTTAGTTAATAGGGACTTCTTTTTTTCTCCTTCTTTATTTTGAATGTATATTTCTACCCCATCAATTCCTCTAAGTGTATCTTCAAAAGTTTTTTCTAGGCCAGACTTTCCAATCATAGAATTTTCATTATATTCTTCATCTTTATGCTTATCTAAATCATCAGCATTTATTTGTTGGATATATCCCGTCAAATGTGCGGCTTGTTCGTCAAATGGGTATATTCTTGCATCCTTATCATTAATTTTAACACCGGAAATCTTAAGTAAACTTGGAATTCTTGCATCACCTGCTGGTATAGTCTTTATAGGTACAAACATATCTGGCTTTACATAAGATGCATTCAATTGGCTGTTTATATAATCTACTGATGTTTCTAACAACTTAGCAATATCATTTATTGACTTATCCTTATCAGACCCTAAATTTCCTGGAACAATCCCAACATTAGATGCAACAGAATCAGTTGCAAGCTTTACACCATTTCGGTCTAAAATATCCCCTCTTTTAGCTTTTATTGTTTTTACTCTAATCTTATCATTATCAGTTAGATCCGGGAAAATCGTTTTTGAATTCCAATTTATAAAATAATCTTTTCCAAGATCCTTTATCATAGTTATACTATTCATAAATTCAAACTCACCACATATTGTATCCATACTTGTATCATAAGTAACAGTAGCCTGACTTCCATTCTTCTCAATATTTTTAATTGTTACTTTTAAATTACCTGCTTTAATCCCTTCATAAATGTTTTTATTTCTTGTAACAAAGTCGTCTTTTGATAACTTTTGTTTGGTCTCAGCATCTGTTAATTCATACATTTTTTCATAATCTTTAGCATTAATTAAGTTGACATATTCAATTAATCTATTTTCGGGTTTATGTTTGTTATTATATATGAAAAATGCTATTACGCTTAAAATAAACGGAATAACCACTATGCCAACCCCAACAAATATATATGTGTTTTTCCTTTTCTCCATAACTATACCTCTTTACTTTAATCTATGAATAAATTATATCACAAGCACTTCTACAACGATACATCCGCCTCATATTCTGTAAATTTCAAAAGAGATTGCTTTAAAACAAAACAATCTCTCTAACTCTTAACTAACTTATAAACTCAACTTATATTATATAGTACTATTTACTCAATAAAATACTTACTATTTTCTTATTACTTCTACCATATATC
The DNA here is from genome assembly GCF_003575225.1 of Clostridium chromiireducens. Taxonomy (NCBI): domain Bacteria; kingdom Bacillati; phylum Bacillota; class Clostridia; order Eubacteriales; family Clostridiaceae; genus Clostridium; species Clostridium chromiireducens. Next base: position 767,764 of record NZ_QXDJ01000003.1, read on the forward strand.
CATCTGGGTCAGTTACAAAGTAATATCCCGGTTTTTCTCCTGGCAAGCCCTTTAGTGGAGTAACTTCATATCCCATTTCAATATGTTTTTCTCTCATTTCTTCTAAGTTTTCAATACCTATTGCAGTATGACTAAATCCATTTCCAATATCATACTTCTCCACTCCATAATTATAAGTAAGCTCAATTTCATATCCACCAATTTCATTTGATAAATAGACAAGAGTGAATTTATGTTCAGGAAAATCTTTTCTTCTAGTTTCTATAAGTCCCAAAGCATCTCTATAGAATTTTAAAGATTCCTCTAAATTTTTAACTCTTATACACGTATGCAACATTTTTACTGCCATTCTAGTACCTCCTTAGTTATTATTAATTTTAAAATTCCTAATCAGTTCAAACCTAATCTTTAAATTAAGCGTAATAAATAATAAGCAATTTATTATTTTATTATACAATATTTTCTTATTAATAATATACCATATAATTTAAATTCTAAAAATAGTTTGAAAAAAAATTATAATTCAGTTATTATTTATTGAAATAACTAGCAAAATATAGCATAATTAAGTTTTATAAATTATAATATTATATATCGCCAAATTATTGGTTAAGCGCATATTAATATTTGATTTCAACTTTTTTAAAATTCATAATTAAGTTATAGAATTAAGTACACAGTAAATTAAGGAGGATAATTATTTTATGAAACCATTAAAGTATATGCTTATTTTTATTCCAATAAGCATTATTGCAGAATTTATGCATGTGTCTCCATCAATTATGTTTATACTTGCAGCATTGTCGATAATTCCTTTAGCAGGACTCATGGGAGAGGCAACAGAAGAAATTTCATTTTATTCTGGCCCTAAAATAGGAGGCTTTTTAAATGGTACTTTCGGAAATGCTACAGAATTAATAATATCTTTTTTTGCTCTTAAGGAAGGCCTATTTGAAGTTGTTAAATCTTCCATAGCTGGTTCAGTGATAGGAAATATTCTTTTAGTTCTTGGAGCAAGCATGCTTGCAGGTGGCTTAAAACATAAAACCCAGACTTTTAACAAAAAAGTTGTGGAAGTTTCTTCTAGCATGCTTTTATTTGCCGTAGTTGGCTTGTGTGTGCCTGCATTATTTACACATACTGTTGATTCCTCACTTCTAAACACAAAATATGAAGGATTAAGCATTATTGTTGCTATAATAATGTTTGTAATATACATATTAAGCTTAATCTTTTCTTTCTTTACTCATAAAGATATCTATTCAGTCGATCACGAAGATGAAGGTGCTACGGCAAAATGGACATTGAGAAAAGCTATATTAGTATTAGTTGCCGCAACAGTATTAATAGCAATAGAAAGTGAGTTTTTAGTAAGCGGCATAGAATCTATTACTGAAAGCTTTGGACTTAGTGAATTTTTTGTGGGTATAATCTTAATACCAATCATAGGAAATGCTGCCGAACATAGTACATCTGTTGTAATGGCAATGAAAAATAAGATGGATGTTGCTATCGAGATAGCTATTGGATCAAGTTTACAAATTATACTATTTGTTGCCCCAGTTTTAGTATTTTTAAGTTTACTCTTTACTCCAATGAGCATTATATTTAATGAATTTGAATTAATTGCATTGATAGTCGCAGTGTTAATAGCTAACAGAGTATCTAATGATGGAGAATCCAATTGGCTGGAAGGAGTGCAGCTCCTTGCTGTATATTTAATAATTGCAGCATCATTTTTTATATTATAAATTGAAAAAGTACCTAAAAGCTAACTATTAAAGTTTACTTTTAGGTACCTTTTCAGTTTAAAATATACATTCTTATTTCAAATAATTATGTAACTTCTGATTTTTCAGCCAATTTACTAATTTCTTCTGATACAACTTGAAAACCACATTCGTAATCAATATCTGAAATCTATATTTTAATTAGATAATTCATATAATGAATTAAAACCATTTATTTTTTTTGAACCAAAGAATACATAAAACAACTATACAAATACTTACGAATATAACAACTGGGTAACTATAGCTCCAACTATATTCAGGCATATTAAAATTCATTCCATACCAGCCTACTATAAGAGTAAGTGGTAAGAATATTGTTGTAACAACAGTAAATAATTTCATTAAGTTATTTTGATTTATATCCACTTGAGCTTGATATGCTTCTCTAACTTGTGTAACATAATCCCTTAAATTATTTACTCCTTGATATAGACGATTCGTTCTATTAGTAAACATTCTGAAATATTTTATTATCTTTTTTTCAATTAATCCGTTATCATTTTCTTCAATTGATTCTGCAATATTTATGAGCCGCTCATAATATCTTTTTAATTTCAAAAGCTTCTTCCTTAGAATAATTATTTTGTTTAAATAATTGTCTTTTTTAGAAGTTATTAATCCCTCCTCAAGTTCTGCAATTTCATATTCAATCTTTTCAATCCAAGCTGTATCCTCAAATGTAAGTTTATCGAAAAAGTAATATAATATCTTACTAAGACTTGTAAATTTCACTTCCCCACTTTTAGCCCTTGAGATGATATCATCAATAATGTGAAAATTATCGCCTATAAATACAAGAATACTTTTTGTAAAAAAAATACAGACTTTTTTAGATGGCTTTAAAACATCTTTTACATTTGGAATCTTTATTGAGATATAATCAAAGCCTTCATAACTTTCAAACTTTGACGTTTTGCCATTTAAACATTCAAAAAGTATTTTTTCATTTATAGATAATTTTTCTGCATATTGTGAAAGTTGAGCAAATGTTATTTTACAAATAAAATACCTTTCACCGTTTTGGCTGATGTTATCAATTGATTCTTCAACGAGTATATCATTTTTTAGTGTATATATCATATTAATCACCTATTTTTAATTTTCTTCTATTTTACTATTTTTTCAATCAACGCATGTAAAATAATCAATAATTATTTTGTAAGCTTTAAAATTAATTCTTTATATTGGGGATATTTTTCCAACAAGTATATTTTTTCAAACAATTCAAAATCTTTAAATTCAAATCCAGGCGAAACCATACATCCTACTAAAGCATATCCTTTATTATTCATTGCGGAACCAAATATATAGTTTTTTGGCACCAATACTTGAGGTTTCTCACCTTTTTCAATATTTAAGCCAAGCTGTTCTATAATGAGCTCCCCTTCTGGATTAATCATATAGATTGTTAATGGTGAACCAGAATGGTAATACCACATTTCATCTGATTTTAATCTATGAAAATTTGAAACCTCACCGTCTCTTAATAAAAAATATATGCTCGTCCACAGCCTTCTAATTTCTGTAGATTCAGAGGTTGTTCCTCTTACAGGAATGTTTTCATCAGATGCATAAACCTCCTTGTAATAACCCCCTTCTGGATGAGCAGTCATATTTAAGTTTTTAACAAAATAATCTGCTGTATACATATTATTACTCCTTCTATAACTTATTAATTTACTATGTAAATAATATTATAAACAAATTTATTTTGAAAAACTATGTTTAAATAAAATAATATAAAATCTATTTTTGCACATAATAAAAATAGTATCAAAAGGAGGTTTATTTATGAATAAAGGTATGAAAATTGCAATTATTGTAATTGGAATCTTAATTATTATTGGTATTCCTGTTAGTGGATATAATCAATTAGTATCTTTAGAGCAAACAACAAATTCTGCTGCTTCAAATATCGATACACAATTACAAAGAAGATCTGATTTAATTCCCAATTTAGTTAATACTGTTAAGGGTTATGCTGCTCAAGAAAAAACTATATTTACAGACATAGCAAATGCTAGAAGTAAACTTGCAGGCGCTACAAATGTACAAGAGCAAGCTACTGCTGATACTCAACTTTCTGGCTCTCTCTCAAGATTATTAGCTATAGTTGAAAATTATCCCGAATTAAAGTCAAATCAAAATTTTAGAGATTTATCAGTTCAGTTAGAGGGAACAGAAAATAGAATTGCTATTGCGAGGCAAGATTATAATACAGCTGTAACAAATTACAATACTAAAAGAAGAAAATTCCCTATTAATATAATTTCATCAATATTTGGGTTTCAAGAAAAACCACTTTATAAAGCAAGTGAAGGTGCAAAAGACGTTCCTTCAGTGGATTTCACTAAATGATAGAGACGTTCAAAAATAAACGTATATATTGTTTTATATGTTTTCTTCTTTTAATAACATCATTTTTTTGTTATGAAGTAAAAGCTGAAACTAACATTCCTTCTCCTACAACATTAAAATATGTAAATGATTATTGTAAAGTAATTAGTCAATCGGAGTTGAATTCTATAATTTCTATCGGAAAAGAATTAGAAGACAAAACAGGAGCACAAGTTGTTGTAGTAATAGTAAATTCTACAAATAAAATTCCCATTGAAGATTATTCTCTTAATCTTTTTAGAAACTGGGGAATTGGGCAGAAAGGTAAAGATAACGGGTTACTTATTCTTTTATCATTAAATGATAAAGCATGGCGAGTAGAAGTGGGGCGTGGACTTGAGGGAGCAATACCTGATGTTCTCAGTAATAGAGTTATGGAATCACTCGCCAAACCATACTTTGTTAAAAATCAATTTGGAGAAGGTCTTCTTAATTCTTATAGTACTTTTTGCGATTATATTGCTAAAGAATATAATGTCACTCTAGATAAGTCGTTAAATATATCTTTACCAAATTCAACTACAGTAGTTAATAATACAATGTGGAAAATTTTTGGAGGCATATTAATTAGTTTATTTCTTTTAGATATTATTTTTAATAAAGGAAGAATATCTTATTCACTATTACATTTTATGTTTTGGAGTAGTTTTTTTAGAGGTAATGGTCCAAGAGGCGGTTCGTCTGGAGGAGGTGGATTTGGTGGGTTCGGCGGTGGTTCTTCAGGTGGCGGCGGTTCAAGTGGTAATTGGTAAGGGATTTTATTAATTAAGATAGTTTACTGTATCATTTCCCTATGAAGAAATTACACTTACAATTTCTTCATATGACTAATTACTATCTTAATTAAATATACCTATTTGGGTTTGTTATCTATCATGATTAGGGTTGATACTAACTTTATTAATCGCTTTAGTAACTTGTACTATAATATCCGTTTCTACTTGTTGTTTAGTACTTTCTAGCTTAGCCATTATTTTACCTAAAGGTGTAGCAACATAGTATGGCTTAAGATTATTTAAAGCTAATGTGTAAATATCTCTTTTACATTTATCACATTGACAACCATCGATTTTTTCAATCAAAACCTCCATATATTCCCTTACCCATATTTCCATGTAGTTAATAACATTATCCATTATCTTTTCTCTCCCTTTATTGTTACAGTAAATATACTCTTATTAAACATTGCATTTAATAATTTCCACATAATTTACTGATGGCGCAATTATACTTATTGTACAACATTTTCACTTAAATGAAAAGTATTGAATCAGTAATATTTTCATATATAATCCATTTTTTTAAATTATAGTATATTTTTTTATTTTACCATGTATTTACACAATTGATTATACTGTCTTTTACATAATATGTAAAGGTTGAAATCTAGTCTACTAACTTTTTATACATTATATTAATATGCTTAATAAAAAAACAAAAAATGAATAAAGAAGGTAAATTTGTTTTTTATCACCAAACAATTATTGTACCTTCTTCATTTTACATAATAATCCACTAAAAAAACAAATTCTATACCACTTGGCCGTTCTTACTATTTATTATCTATTATTCATCTTTAATCTTTTTTGCTATTTCAAAAAGATCTTGCTGATTATTTAATTCTGGATATTCTATAACTATCTCTAATAATTTTTGCAATGTCTCTCCTATTTCTTGGCCTTTAACAAATCCTAAACTTATTAAATCTCCCCCATTGATCTTCAAATCCTTTAGATTAAAACATTCTTTTTGAGCTATTATTAGATTTAATTTTTCTTCAACTTCAGCTAAATTCTCTAGCCTTTCCCATCTATAATCGGGATTTTGAGCTAATATATCTGCTCTTTGAACTTTTATGAGATCTCTTAAAAGTTCCTCACCAATCTTATTTAACATTCTTTTTACTGATAATTTACTCTTCAAAGTACAATCATGGTACTGTATAAGTGTTAATATTTTTTCTATTGAATTATTATCATATTTTAATGATTTAAGTATTTCTTTTGATAATCTCACTGATTCTTTTCCATGACCATAATAATGTGAAATACCTTTTTTATCAATGCTTTTAGAAATAACCTTTCCCAAATCATGTAAAGCCATAGTTAATCTTAAATATAGACTCGGCTCTATTGACTCAATAGACAATAGAGTATGACTATAAAGATCATGTATATGATATGGATTATTTTGATTGAAATTATAAGTTCCTTTGAACTCAGGAATAATGAATTCTAAAAGTTCACATTCTCTTAAAATATCTATTTTTCTTGGGTTATAAAGTAATATTTTATTGAATTCATCTCTTATTCTTTCTCGTGATATATTTTTTATATTATTTTTAAGCTTTTTTATTGAACACAGAACATTTTCACTAATGTTAAAATCAAGTTGGGCTGAAAATCTAACTGCCCTTAGCATTCTTAAAGAATCTTCATTAAACCTTTTTTCTGGTTCACCTACTGTTTTGATAATTTTATTCTTTAAATCTTTAGCCCCTTCAAAATAATCTATTAATCCCACTTTATAGTTGTATGCCATAGCGTTTATTGTAAAATCTCTCCTTGCTAAATCTTCCTTCAATGAATCTACAAACTCTACTTCCTTTGGATGTCTGTTATCCTCGTATTCTCCGTCAGTTCTGTAGGTCGTCACCTCATAATTTTCTCTATCAAGGACAACCGTTACAGTTCCATGCTTTAACCCCGTTAAAATAACTTTATCAAATAATCTTATTACTTCTTCAGGTCTAGCTTTAGTTGTTATATCCCAATCTTTGGGCTCTTTATTTAAAATAATATCACGAACACAACCGCCCACGATAAATGCTTCAGATCCACTTTCGATTAATGTGTCAATAATATATTCAACATTTCTAGGCATATTCACTAACATACTCATAAATCTATCTCCTTAAAATTTCAACTTTTTATATTCTTACTTTAGTGAGTTCCATTGTATAAAGCAATAATAATCTTCCACTGACAAATAAGCACTATAATACATGATTATTTTATAAAAGTGAGCTGTTCTCGTATTTTTCCGAGAACAGCTCACCACTTATATTATCTTTATATATGTTTAATCATCAGATACATTTCTATTATTGTATGAATAAACATTATATGTTTGCCATATTTGTTCTAAATTTCCGAATATGTCTGAAATATTTTCTTTTTCTCTCATTCCAACAGCTATTATCAATGCATTAATTACTGATAATGGTGCAACTAATGAATCAACAAAAGATGCCATATTACTTTGTGCTATTAATGTATAATCAGATCTTGATGCTAGTGGCGATAATAAACTATCTGTAAGTGCTACTACTTTTGCACCCCTATCTTGAGCAAATTCTAAAACATCTATTGTCTTGGCTGCATATCTAGGAAAACCAATTCCAATTACTAGATCCCCATCACCTACATTTATCATCTGCTCGAATACATCGGATATCCCATAGCTTACAATTTTGACATTTTGAAGTATTATATTAAGATAAAATCCTAAAAATTCAGCAATAGCTGTTGAACTTCTAAGGCCTATGATGTAAATTCTTTTTGCATCAAATATGCTTCTTACAACGTCTTCAAATGTATTTTGATTTATTTTTTCTAAAGTTGCTCTTATATTTTCCATATCTGCTTTAAGAACACCCTTTAAAGCGTCTCCATCCGAAAAATAATCATTTCTAAGTTCTAGCCTTTGAACTGTAGTCAGCTTATTTTTTATAAGTTCTTGCAATGCCTTTTGTAACTTAGGATAACCTGAAAATCCCAGCTCGTTTGCAAATCTAACTACTGTTGATTCAGATACTCCTACTGAAATTCCAAGCTTTGCTGCTGTCATAAATGCAGCTTTGTCATAATTTTTTAATATGTACTCTGCTATTAGTTTTTGCCCTTTACTTAACCTAATAAATTTCCCTTGAATTAATCTCATCAAATCTTTACTATTTTCGTTATTTATTTCGTCCATCTTTTGCCTTCCTGTTATCACTTTGAATAATATTAATTTAATTCTATCATCTTATCTCCAAATGTTCAATAAATAACTGATTATTCACAGAAATTATTAAAAATCTGCAAGTTTTTATTTACTTACTGTTATTTTCTATAAATTATTTATATATTCAAGTTCTTCTTTACTTAACTTTCTATATTCCCCTCTTTTTAAGTAACCTAATTTTATTTCTCCAACAGCTATTCTCTTTAATGATAAAACTTCATGATTTAAAGCTGCGCACATTTTTCTTATTTGTCTGTTCTTTCCTTCATGTATTCCAATTTCTACTGTTGAAACATTCCTATCATAGCTTAAAACATTTATTGTAGCTGGAGCTGTTATATATCCGCCAATATCAATACCAATTTCAAATTTTTGAATATCTCTCTCTAAGATTTCACCTTTTACCACAGCTATATATTTTTTTATAAGCTCTACTCTTGGATGAATAATCTTATTATAAATTTCTCCATCATTTGTTAATAATATCAATCCTGAGCTATCATAGTCCAATCTACCTATTGGATATATCCTTTCAGTTGTTTTAACAATATCTAGAATTGTTGTCCTGCCTTTTTCATCCTTAACAGAGCTTATATACCCTTCTGGTTTATTAAGCATTATGTATACTTTATTTTCTTCTTTCTTTATAATTTCACCATCAACCTCAACTATATCTTTTGATGGATCTATTTTAATTCCTGGTTCATTTACTAAAACCCCATTGACTTTAACTTTTCCTTCGGCTATAATTTCTTCGCATTTCCTTCTAGATGCAACACCACAACTAGCCATATATTTCTGTAATCTTTCTTCCATAACTTTAATCACTCCATAATTTTAGTTCTTTATATAAATAATTCCTCTTCCGTAATTTAAATTATATCTTTTTAAATAGTATAATACAACTTTCAGAATATTATTATTTATGCATAAAAGATAATAGAAACGCTGATTACAGCGTTTCTATCATCTAATTATAAGGCCACTATACAGTTGATTCCTTAAGATTAATCAAATTACCAGAAAAATCCTCCGCAACCTGCTCCGCCACCAAGGAATAAAATTAATAAGATCCAAAGCCAGCTTCCGCAGCCTCCAAAGCCACCGCAGCCTCCTCCGAAACCTCCACCGAGGCCTCCTCCGAAACCACCACCGTAGCCACCGCCACCATATCCACCACAGCCACAACCACAGCTATTACAGCAGCTAGGTTGGCATTGGCAACATGGAGTACATTTACAACAGCAACAATCTTTTGAACGTCTAGACATGTTTATCATCTCCTATTCTTTTGTTAATATATACTATTCAATCTTAATATTTTTTGTTCTTTTTTGATTGAAATAAATATTATATAAGAGACTTTTTATTATTCTTTATACGAAATTTCTTATTATTTTTCTAAGAATTTTATATATAGCGAATGCTACTATTGCAATACATGCTATATCGGCTCCAAATGCTTTAAGAAAATTTTCTCCAAGTAAAGCTGGTCCCCCATTTTTATGCTGCATGTTGTTAATATAATTCTCCAAAAGAAGAAATGCACCAAATGAACCTACAGCTACTGATATTATTGTGACAATAATTTTCTCATTAATCTTAGATGAAAATATTTTGTTGCAATTCTCTAATCTAAATTTTCTTTGAACAATATTATATATTATCATCAATGAAACAATTATTATTGCAGTGACTACAATTTCAATTGAAAGATTATTAAAAGTAATATCTTTTACTGTAATCTCATCAATTAAAATTTTTGAATATCTTCTAAATTCTTGATTAGGATTAACCAATTCTATTTTATCTAATAAACTATAGTTATCCCCCACTCCAAAGTATCCTAAAATATTAACTATTTTCATAAATGTTATAAAAATAGAAAAAGGAACTATAGAAATCATGCTCATAAAACCTATTACTGAATTTGAGAACATTGAATCTATAATTAACATAGAAATGATTCCAATTATACCAAACAAAACTATTTTCAGAATTTCTATCAATATAATAGTTTCATAACCTTCAACAATATACAATAATTCTCGATTACCTATATAAGACATAGTTGCAATATATGCATAGGTTATAACAAAAAATATTAATGTAACTAGTAGACTTATTAATTCGTTGTATTTAATTTGTTTCTTTGTATAAGGGCCACTAGATAAGAACATTTCAGTATTCCTTTTATTAATCCCTTTTGCCATAGAATAAATGCCTATAAATATTACCCCTAACATTATATATTCATATAATCCAGTAGCATGATAATAATTATCGAAATTATTTGCTATCTCATTTTTTACCATGGATAAGTTTCTTTTTATAATTATGTTTGCAATAATACCCCATACAAAAATGCCAATTCCAATAGGTGCTTTTGCAGAGTTGAACCATGCATATAATAATCCCTTATTTAAATACTTTTTCATCGTTCTCCTCCTTGTCAACTTTATATATAAAAACATCCTCTAGGCTAAGATCAATTTCCTCAATAAACAATGGATTAAATTTCCTTAAACTTTTCATAAAATTTTGGTCATACTCATCTGTTATTATAGTAAACACTCTACCAACTTTATTTATTTTAAAGATTCCTTTTAAATCTAAGTCTTCCTCATAAACAGGCTCATTAAATGCTACTTGTATTTTTCGTATTTTATTTTTCATATTCTCTACCGAGTTTTCATAGGTAATTATACCATCATCTAAAATAGCAACATCATCACAGATTCTCTCAAGTTCATTTAAATGATGTGAACTTATTATAATTGTTGTATTATTCTCAATAACCTCATCAATAAATATCTTAAGAAGCTTATTTTTTAGTATTGCGTCTAAGCCTGATGTAGGTTCATCTAATATTAAATATTTTGCATTAATTGAAAATGCAAGAACTATTGAAAGCCTCATCTTCATTCCTTTAGAAAGTTGAAAAATATATTTATTTAATGGGATATTAAATGTTCTATTCAACTCATTAAATTTTTCTTCATTAAAATCCTTATATGAATATCTATAATATTTTAATATGTCGCTTACTTTGAAATTAGTTTGCATTATATTTTCATCTGCCACATACCCAATTTTACTTTTAACTTCAATATTATCGTAAACTTCTTGTTCATCATAAATTACGCATCCTGACGGAGAAGAATATATTCCAGTTAAGCACCTTAGTAACGTCGTCTTACCAACTCCATTTGGTCCTATTATACCAAATATCTTCCCTTCCTTTATTTTCAAGTTTATATTTTTTAGGATTTGTTTCCCCTCAATTTCGAAAGAGAGATTATTTACTTCTATCATTATCACTCACCCCTAATTCAGAAAATATCTGAAGTGTCAATTTCATAAATTCTTCCTTACTAATTCCCCCATAACTAGCTTCAAGTATAAGCTTTTTTAATTCCCCTGAAATGTACTCCATTTTCTTCTCATCTACTTTCCCTTTATAATTATTTGTTATGAAAGTCCCCTTTCCACGTAGAGTTTCAATTACCCCTTCTCTTTCAAGTTCTCCATATGCTTTACTTATCGTATTTGGATTGATAGTTAAAATTGATGATAATTCTCTGACAGATGGTAATTTTTCTCCACCTTTTAATGCACCTTTTAATATTAGTTCCTTTATACCAAATTCAATTTGTTCATAAATAGGAGTGCTACTCCTCGGATCTACTCTAAGCATCAGCGTTGCCTTCTTCGTCAAATCTATCAGTGTTATATTCCTTAATATAATCTATAACTAAGCCTTCCCCTTCATCAACAAGTACCAAATCAATGGTAATTTTTTGTGGGTCGTTATATTTCAACTTTCCTTGACCAGTATACATATAATGATATGCATCAACATTTAATCTAATTGGCTCTTCAATTGTGATTGGATGTCGTTTAGAAAAATTATTTCTAAGGATTTCATATTCATTTAAAATAGATTTCTTTTGCTTATCATTTAGATCATAAATTCTCTTAATATCAATTTTCCCGTAATAAAAATTTAAATCTGTTAGTCTCTTCCTTTCTGAAAAACATTCTTTCAAATCATTTGTTTGCGTTATTTCTCCATTATCTTTACTTCCTACAAGTGGTTTATCTTTCATTTGTTCTAACAGCTCACTAGCAGTATTAAAGTATTTTTGTTTCTTATACATCAGTTCTTCACTCATTCCAAGAAAAGCTGTGAGTATAATAAATACTCCAATTATCACTACAACAGTAGATTTTTTCATATTTCATCCTCCTATTTGTATTAAGTGTACTATTTCAAGTAGTACACTTAAATTATATTAAATAATAAATAGGTAATCAACTAAAAACTTCTTTATTATTTCTTAAGATTTTCTTAAAAATCCAATTAACGGAAACTACTTAAAAAACTTTGAATATATTTATATCTCCAATTAATATAACAAATGATCGTACATCTTTTATCAATCCATAAAAAATAACTAGAGTCAAAATCACTCTAGTTATTATATAAATCATTATTTATTTTCTCTTTTCACTACTTCCATAAATTAAAGACGCCAGGATAATAAATAATATCGGTCCTGCAATCATAGCTATTGCTGAGCTATAATTTCCATTTAAAGCTGGTTCTATGATAGTAAATATGTTCGCAAAGCCAACCACAGCAGTTACTATCATTCCTACAACTACTGCATTTTTTTTATTCTTTATCATTAAGAAAGGTTTCTTTATGTTATCTTTTTTTCTAAACGAAATATACGCAATAGACAAAAATAAATATGGTAAAGTCATTGCAACATTTGTCATATCAACTAATAATCTAAAAAATACTTTCGCGCTGCTTCCCCCCATTGAAACAAATATTACCATAACTGCTACTATAAAAGTCTGAATTTTCATCGCATTTATTGGCATTTCATTTTCATCAATAACAGACATCTTTCCAGGCCACAGTTTTGCAGGAGTACCTTCGATTAATTGTTTTAGCGGTGCATATGATAGTGTAAAAAATGCTCCCGTTAATGCTAAAAACATGGATAATCCAACAAACCTAGCAAGCCAATTCCCCATTTGTGTTGCTATATCAACACTTAGCCCAAGTGATTCTCCAATTGTATACCCTAAGTTGTTCATAACCACATAAGCGATGTTTCCCATATTTACATTTTCACCTGATAATTTTCCAGCCCAATTTGTAAATATACCTATCAAGAAAATCCCAAGAGAGTATCCAACTGAAATTATAGCTGCTGCTATAAGAATGCCTTTAGGAAATGTCTTTTCCGGATTCTCTGTTTGATCAACAAGTCCACTAACTGCTTCAATGCCACCATATGCAAATAAAGCAAAAACCAAAAATGATAAAATCGAACTGATAGTTTGATAGCCCGGATTTGGCGAATTAACAAATGACATAGCTGATGTAATAGGTTCTCTAAATTGTCCCTTATTGAGTGCAAATACAATAATTGCCCCTATTATAAGAACTATATTTAAGATCGCAACTGCCATCCCACCAACTGATGTTATTTTAGTTATCTTACTTATTCCTCTTTTTGATATTGTAAATGTTGCGTACACCCACATAACCCCAAGTATTCCTAGCACTTGAGTTGAATTCAAACCAGCTATTCCCCACTTTGATGTAGTATCTACTCCGAAGATTGTATTTGATAATGGTATCCAAATAACTGAACATATATTTATCATCCAAACTACATATGAAGCATACCACATAAAAACTCCCATAAATGCGAATTTAGGACCTACAGATTTCTCCATCCAAGAATAAATTCCACCTTTTTCATTTTTAAAAGCTGATCCATATTCTGCCATCATGAATGCAAATGGAATGAAATATGTTATTCCACCTAGGATGAACCATGGAATTGCTCCATAACCCATAAGATAAAAGGATCTAGGCATATTTGCAAATCCAAAGACAGAAGTAAAAATCATTAGTATTAATGTAATTAAAGTCAATTTCTTTTGTTTTTCGTTTTTAGTCATTATTATAACTCCTTATTTTTTTCATTTCGTGTAATAAAATTTAATCTACTTTTATTATTTACTTGTATTATTAAAATTATTGATGAAATAAATAATTAGCTTTGTTTCTATATATTTACTTCATTATGATTTTAATTTGCATCTGAAAAATTCATATCAGCATATACTAAGCCATAAATATAATACTATCTATATTTCGTCATTTCAAATTATTTATTTTATCTTTTACTTATAAAAATTTTAATATTTTTGACAATTTATTAAATCAACTCAGCTTTAAGATTTAATTTGAAAACCATTTATCTAAATTACTACCTTATTGCTATTAATTTTTTAATAGCAAATATAGATAAGTAAGCTCTCTTTATAAGCAACATAACAAGATTCTAATTTGCTCTAATTTCATTTTTTCAAAGGAACTCTCAAAATATTACAATTAAAATATAAATAAAATATAAAATTATATTCTAACTAATTTTAATAAGCTATTTTTGTAGCAAAATAAGTCTTTTGAAATAATCTATTATTAGAAGCAATTTTATCTTAGGAGAGAAAATGGTAAAAGAAGCTATTGATTGTATAGATGCTGGAACTGAATACTGCCCCTGTAAACTTGCAGAATATGGACAATGTTTAATTTGTTCTCAATGTCAAGGTCAAGTATTTTGCGACTGTTTAAATTGGAAGGGAGTTTGTATTTATCAAGAACTTCATAATAATGGATATAAATCAAAGGAAGGACGAAAAACTTTTGACTGCAATGTAGAAGAGGTAATTAATCATAATAATAATCTTATTGTTATTAAATTCAAAGCGCCACATAAGTTAGTTTTGGATTTAGTTAAGCCTGGAAGCTATATTTTTATAAGGACAGATGGAAATCAGTACTTTGATATTCCTATTTCAATTATGAATTCTGATATAGAAAATGATATAATTTCAATTGCTGTTGAAATTAGAGGAATAAAAACTGCTAAACTGCTAAACACAAAAGCTAATGAAAACATAGTAATAAGAGGTCCTTATTGGAATGGTGTATTTGGAATTAAAAATATATTAGCTCAAAATAATACTAAAGCATTAATTCTTGCAAGAGGTATTGGATTAGCTCCTATGATACCTGTTATTCGTAAGTTACTTTCTCAAAATAATGAATTGTATGCGGTTTTGGATAAAGATCCCTTTAATATAAATTTTGCAACTGAGTTTTTAGATAAATATAAAATTAAAACTTCTGAAAATTCTTTATTAGAAAAAGGCCAGCTTTCTGATCATGCAAAAGTCATAATTAAAGATAATCTTGAAAATGGAGTAACATTCATCCATATCGCAGGTGCTGACATTTTGACCTATTCTGTAATTAATTACCTAAACGAAATAAATAGAAATGACATTACTCTTTCCTGCTGCAATAACTTTAAAATGTGTTGTGGTGAAGGTATTTGTGGCGCTTGCACATCTAGATTTTCTGGACATAGAGTAAAAAGATTCTGCAAGGAGCAGGCTGACCCAAGAAATATTTTTGAAGGGAGAAGGTTTATATGAAGGTTATTATTATTGGTGGAGGTTGGTCTGGTTGCGCCGCAGCAATTTCAAGCAAGAAGGCTGGTGCAGATGTTACTGTAATTGAAAAGACTGATTTATTACTTGGTCTTGGTAATGTTGGCGGGATAATGCGTAATAATGGGCGATTTACGGCAGCTGAAGAACTTATCGCTTTAGGCTGTGGCGATTTAATTGAAATAACAGATAAAATATCGACTCATAGAAATATAGATTTTCCTGGACACAAACATGCCACCCTTTATAATGTAAATATGATTGAAGGTGAAGTTAGTAAATATCTAAAATCTTTAGGCATAAATCTAATGATGGAAAGTAGAGTAAATGATATTAACTTTGATGGACAAAAAATAAACGGAGTTAATTTAAGTGATGGAACTTATATTGATGGAGATGTATTTATAGAAACCACTGGTACAACTGGCCCTATGGGCAATTGTTTGCGTTATGGGAATGGATGCTCAATGTGTGTCTTAAGGTGTCCATCATTTGGACCTAGAATAAGCATTAGTGAACGATGTGGCGTTCCAGATATTCAAGGAGAAAGAGGCGATGATATATTAGGGGCATTCTCTGGGTCTTGTAAGTTAGCTAAAGAAAGTTTATCTGATGAGATTAGAAACGAGCTCGACTCTAAAGGTGTTGTTATTTTAAAAATACCTCAAGAAGATATAAATTATGATAAATTAAGCACAAAGGTATGTCAACAATATGCTTTAAAAGAATTCGCCGAAAATATCATTTTGCTTGATACAGGACATGCAAAGTTAATGACTACTTACTACCCACTGTACAAGCTAAGAAAAATTAAAGGATTAGAAAATGCTAAATATGTAGACCCATATGCAGGAAGTAAAGGTAACTCAATACGATACTTGTCTGTAGCACCACGAACTAATGACCTAAAAGTCACTGGTGTGGATAATTTATTCTGTGCTGGTGAGAAAAGCGGTTTATTTGTCGGCCATACAGAAGCAATTTGTACAGGTACTTTAGCTGGTCATAATGCAGTAAAACTTGCAATGGGAATGCCACTTTTGATATTACCATCTTCTATTGCAATTGGAGATATAATAACTTATGCAAATGAAAAGTCTTTGACTAGAGAAGGAAGAAAGGACAGATATACGTTTGCAGGATCTGTATATTTTAATAGAATGAAAGATTTAGGTTTATATACAACTGATATAGATGAAATAAGAAAAAGAATACAAAAAGTAAATTTAGATAATATATTTAACCAAAAAATTTGCTAACCTATATTCATATATAAATTAAAGCTACCTAATGTTTAGGTAGCTTTAATTTATAGTTATACTAATTCTTTTACCGTATGGTTTCCAAAAGCAACTTTTTCTAGTACATGATTATATATTTTATCTGTCACATTCCATCTATCTGGACAGTTTAAAACAACAATTATTATATCTTTACCATTATTATTTACGGATGATACTAAACACTTTCCGGCTTGGCCTGTATACCCTGTTTTGACGCCATTTGCTCCCGGAATTTTCCATAATATCTTATTGATATTATTATAATCTCTAGTAAAATTATATTTATCTTTTGAAATTGATTTACTTCCTACAACTTCCCTAAATAACTCGTAATCCATACCTTTAGCCGTAAGTATAGCTAAATCATAAGCTGATGAATAATGATTACTGCTGTCAAGTCCATGTGGTGATTCAAAATGTGAATCTAATATTCCTATTCCCCGTGCATAATGATTCATAATTTCAGAAAATCCTTCTATAGATCCACCTAATTCTTCAGCGATTGCAATAGCTGCATCATTTCCTGATTTAAACATCAGTCCAAAGATTAATTCTCGTAAAGTTATTTCTTCATTTACTTTATAACCAACTGTAGAACCTCTAATACTTGCTGCTTTTTTACTTATAGTAACTTTTTTATCTAACTCGCCATGTTCAATAGCAATAAGAGAAGTAAGTATTTTAGTTGTGCTTGCCATTGGAACTATTTCATAAGCATTCTGCTCAAATAAAACAGCCCCCGTTTCTTTGTCCAATGCAATCGCACATCTTGCATTAACTCTAAAGTTTGTATCATTCTTCCCTTTAGCACTTACACTAATATTTAATATTTGAGTCAAGATAAGGCCTAGTATTAATATCGAAATCTTTGTAGTACCCTTCCTCATAATTAATCACCTTCTAAACTTACTATTTGGTTCTAGTTTCCCTTTAAAATAATTTTTTAAACCTAGTTTTATCAAACTTTAGGTTTAAAATTTTTCTATTAGTCAATAATTAGGATGTATACCTATTGGGGAGGAACTTTATGAAATTATTTTTTATTGTTTTTGGAATTTTATTAATATTTTTTATTCCTATTCCTATTAAGCTTAGTATGTACTTTTCTACAGTAGATTATTATATAAAATTATATAAAATTACTATTTTCTCAAAAAAAAAGCGTAAAAGCAAAACTGATTCTCGAAATAGCAAACCGGTCGTAAAAAAAGAAGGTGAATTTTTCTCTAAATTTTATAAGAAAATTAATTTTAGCTCTTTAATAAAATCCCTATATCATCTAAATTTGAAATTCAAGCCGTCATTGCGCATAAAATTATCACTTGACTACTCATTAAATGATGCTGCAAGAACTGCAATATTTTATGGTATATTGTCTCAACTTAACCCAATTATATATATTACACTAAAACGTCCTTTTCACGTAAATAGATATAATATTAAAATTAACCCAATATTCGAAGACAGGTTTTTACTAAAAATTGAAACTTCAAGTATAATTTTCTTGTCCTTTGCAAACATTATATATATAACAATTATATTTCTAAAAATATTATTAAAACAAGGGAGGTGACCCCTGATTTTAGGGGGGTAATTATGTCAAGCGAAAAACACGTTGAAAATTTAATGTCTAGTACAATGGAAAATCTTAAAGATATGATTGATGTAAACAAAGTAATTGGAGAAGCAATTGAAACGAAAGATGGCACATACATAGTTCCTGTCTCAAAATTAAGTTTTGGTTTTGTTTCAGGCGGAAGTGAATATCAATATGAGAATTCCGACATTTCTAGTTCAGCTTTTCCATTTGGTGGTGGTTCCGGTGCAGGTGTTTCAGTTAAGCCAGTTTCATTCTTAGTTGTAAAATCTGATGGTGTTAGAATGCTGCCAATTAATCAAGATACTACTTATGATAGAATTGTTGATACTGTTCCACAAGTACTCGACATGGTTAAAGGTATGATAAAAGATTTGTGTAATAAAAATAAAACAAATGAAACAAATAGTACTACTAATATAACAAACATTACAACTACAGATGAACATTTAGCAAGCGAGGATGATAGTGTTGATTAATTAATCAGAAACTTTAATAAAATTCATAGGAGAAATAGAATTTGTTTATTATACAATTTCTATTTCTCCTATTAGTCTTTAAGTGTAACTATTCCATCTCTACTTCCTTTTCAATTAAATTATCTTCAAGCAGATCTTCTTGTCCAAATAAATCTAGTGAAGGTAGCTGCTTTAAATCACTTAATTCAAATTGTCTTAAAAATTCATCTGTTGTCCCATAAAGAATTGGTCTTCCTGGCACTTCCAATCTTCCAACTTCTTTTATAAGTTCCTTTTCTATTAATCGTTGAATCGCGCTATCTGATTTAACTCCTCGAATTTCATCTATATCTATTCTTGTAATAGGTTGTTTGTATGCTATTATTGCTAAACTTTCTATTGACGCTTGGGAGAGTGACTGCCTTTTATTTTTCTTTAAAAGTTTTTGTATGTAATCAGAATTATCAGCTTTTGTGACTAGCTGATAATTCCCTTTAATACATATTATTTTTATCCCTCTACTCAAAACTTCATATTCTTCTATCATCTCTTGAATAAGTATTTCAACAAACTTGTCCTTTTCTTCAAGATGATTTACTAATTCCTGCAAACTTAACGGCTCACCACTTGCAAATAATAATGCTTCAATTGCCGATTTCAAAGAATTCTTTTTTATATCATCCATAAATGGAATTTGAAGCCCTTCATCTTTATGCATCTTCCGTTCTCCTCTCTATCAATATATTTCTAAAATTATCACTCTGATATACTTTAACCATTCTTTGTTTTATCATTTCAAGTAAAGCTAAAAAAGTTACAACACACTCTAATTTACATTCACAATTTTCTATAATTTCATAAAAGCTGTTTATATTTTCATACTTAAGTTTATTCATAATATATTCCAGCTTATCTTCTATTCTGTATTTGTCTACATATATTTTCTTCTGTATAACATTATTTCTATTCTGTTTATTATTATATATTTCTAGTAAATTATTATATATATTATATAGTCCTATAAGACTTATTTCTTTAAACAAGTCTTGCTTAATATTTTCCTCCTTTTTCTCTTCTATTACCTCAGGCTTTTTACCATATACTTCTCCAGCACTTATATATCTTTCTTTAAAAAAGGCTGAAACACCTTTAATTTTTTTATAAACAATAAGTTTTTCTAAAAGATTTCTTTCTTCATCTTCTTCGTTTTCATCCTCTTTTTTAATTTTAGGCAACAAATGTTTTGATTTTATTTCAATAAGTGTTGCCGCAACCACAATAAATTCTGATGTAATATCTAAATCCATTTTCTTCATTTCATTAATATAATTCAGATATTGATTGGTAATTTCGAATATTTTTACATTATATATACTCATTTGATTTTTCTTTATTAA
Organism: Clostridium chromiireducens; assembly: GCF_003575225.1. Taxonomy (NCBI): domain Bacteria; kingdom Bacillati; phylum Bacillota; class Clostridia; order Eubacteriales; family Clostridiaceae; genus Clostridium; species Clostridium chromiireducens. Next base: position 788,245 of record NZ_QXDJ01000003.1, read on the forward strand.
GTGTAATAGCAAATCAAACGGTCCCTCAAAATCATTTATCTTTATTCTTGGAAGTTCCATATGTTGTTTTTATACCTCCACTATTAATTCATATATTATAGTTATACTAAATTATGTTGCTCCACTATATATAATACCAATATATATCTATCAAAACAAGAATGTTTAGTAACGTTCATATAAAGGTTTAATACGATTTTAATTTTAAAATATTGCTTATTTTCATTATCAAACTTTAGAAGAAGCTATATGAACAAAATATATCAAATAAAATTAACATAGCTTAATAATAAAGATTTCCTCAAATTATTAAGCTATGTTTTATTCTGTTTTTCTATTATATTTATTAGAAAATTAGTATTTTATTTAAACTCCCTTTTCAAATAAATTCTTAATATTATGCTTAATGTTATCAATTATATTACCTTTCTTTATATCTCTATCGCAATATATTGATACCTCTCCAACTTTTTCATCACCTAAATAAACTTCATATTTACCAACTATATCTCCGGCTTTATACTCTTTTTGTAATTCTTCAATAACAATTTTCTTTTCTAACTCTTTGTTTTCTCCCTTAGGTAAAATTACAACCAAGTCATCTTTTGCCATTGCCATAAAGAATTTATCAGTTTGTTCATCCATATAAACTTTATCTATTTCTTGATCCTTTGACACAAGTTTTTTACCTTCGTATTTTGAAAATCCGTGATTAAGTAACAAACCTGCATCACGATTCCTTATTTTATAAGTTGGTGCTCCCATAATTACAGATAGCATTCTTACTCCGTTCCTTGTTGCCGTAGCACTTATACAATATTTGGCTTCATCTGTAAAACCTGTTTTTAGTCCGTCGCATCCTTCAAAAAACCTTACCAACTTATTATGATTTACAAGTTCTATTGGAGATTTTCTTCCCTCAGATATGGTCTCCATATAAGTTCCTGTATACTTTAAAACATTCGGATGATTTAGTAGTTCCCTAGACATTATCGCAATATCCTTTGCTGTAGATAAATGTCCTTCTGCAGGTAAGCCATTGCAATTTTTAAAAGTTGTATTATTCATTCCTAGCTCTTGTGCTTTTTTGTTCATCATATTAACAAAATCTGCCTCAGTACCACCTAAATATTCAGCAAGTGCAACAGCAGCATCGTTCCCTGAAGCAATAGCTACTCCTTTTAAAAGTTCTTCTACAGTTCTTATTTCCCCTGTATCGAGAAGCATTGTACTTCCACCCATTTTCTTAGCGTTTTCACTACAAGTTACTTTATCATCAATCTTGATTTTTCCGCTATCAACTGCCTCCATGGTAAGTAACATTGTCATAATTTTAGTTACAGATGCAGGTGCAAACTTTTCATCTGCATTTTTTTCATATAGTATTTTTCCGCTCATAGGCTCCATTAGTAAGGCTGATCTTGCTTCTATTTTAGTTCCTTCAGCCTTAGCATTTTCATTTGCTTCTACAGCATATGCTAAGTTAATTGGCAAAAGTAATATTGTAAAAATAAATATCAAAGTTAAAGATAAAATTCTTTTTATTTTATTTTTCATTTTACTGCCTCCTTTCAGAATTAGTGTTACCATAAGAACAAATAATATAACAAGTAATCCAAAATTCCTCAAAGATTTGACAAGAAATTTATCTCATATTTAATTTTATATTCCAAACTTCTATTCTAATATTTTTTGAACTCTTCCAACAATATTATCTTCAAGCATAACTTTTATGCCTCGATTATGTATTTGAGAATTCGTAAGTATTCTTTTAACTATTCCTTGTGTTAGCTCACCTGTTCTTTGGTGCTCTTTTTTTACTACAAGTACCTTTGACCCAATCTTAATATTTGACCTATTAATTCCGTCCATTATTCCGCCTCATTTACATTTTATTTATTATCGAATTTCATGCCACCTAAAAGTGCAGCAAATGGATTCTCGTTAAAATCTTCTGCTTCTTTTTTCATTTTTTTCATATAATTATTTACTTCTCTTTTATCAACTTTTCCATTATTTTCGAACCTCTTCTTAAATTGCGCAGCCTTTTCTCTAAAATTGCAAGTACTTCCTGTGCATACATATATAGCACCTTCTCCATGACCGCGAAGCTCTAATTTCTTTTTACATTCAGGACATCTTGCGTTTGTGATTTTCGCTACGCTTTCTCTATACCCGCATTCTCTATCCTGACAGACATTCATTACACCATTCTTACCTTTAACTTCTAATAGATATTTTCCGCAATTAGGACATTTTTTTCCTGTTTTATTGTCATGAACGAATTTTGTATTTCCACCCTTTACGTCTTCCACAAGTGCAATTGCATAATTCCTCATTTCTCTGATAAATTCATGATCACTTGATTTACCTTTTGAAATTTCATCTAATCGCTTTTCCCACTTTGCAGTTAATAGTGGTGATTTCAGTTCATTAGGAACTAATTCAATTAATTGTTTTCCTTTAGATGTTGGAACTATATCCTTGCCTTGTTTTTCTATAACAAAAGAGTTAAATAGCTTTTCTATTATATCTGCTCTCGTAGCAACTGTGCCAAGACCTCCAGTTTCATCTAATGTCTTAGCTGCATCCTTACCTACACTTACATATTTATGTGGATTTTCCATAGCAGATAATAATGTTCCCTCATTAAATCTTGCAGGTGGATTAGTTTGACCTTTGTTTAATTTAACATCTTCTATCTTAAACTTATCGCCTTTATTAACTTTAGGTAATACTTGTTCCTTGATGTCATCTTCTGAGGATTCATCTTCAACCTTATCATAAAGTTTCTTCCAACCTTTAGATGTAATCACTTTACCTTGAGCTATAAATTTTTCTTCTTTAACTCTTCCCTCAATCGTTGTTTGTATGTATTCAAAAGGAGGAAGCATTACACTTAAAAATCTCTTAACTACTAAATCATAAATTTTTCTTTCTTCTGAGCTTAAAACAGCTAAATTAGGTTTTTGCTCTGTTGGAATAATAGCATGGTGATCACTTACCTTTGAATCATCCACAAATCCTTTATGTCCATTAATCTTTCCTCTTAATAATTCTTCTGCAGCAATTCTATACTCTCCAATGGAAATAGCTTTTAATCTTTCTGGAATAGTTGCAACTATATCTTTTGTAATATATCTTGAGTCAGTTCTTGGATAAGTTAGTATCTTATAATTTTCATATAATCTTTGCATTATCCCTAATGTCTGTTTAGCCGAATATCCCCATATCTTATTGGCATCTCTTTGTAGTTCTGTTAAATCATAAAGTGCTGGTGAAAATTTCTTTTTACTTACTTCGCTGACATTTACAATTTCACCTTCCTCCCCTTTAACTGATGCGACAATTTTATTAGCATATTCTTCTTCAAAAATTCTAGAATTATTATCTTTATTCACCCACGAAAGATTATATCCTTTTGTTTTTGCTCCTATTGTATAATACGTTCTCGGCTTAAAGTTTTTAATATCTTCTTCTCTTTGAACTATAATGGCTAAAGTTGCAGACTGCACACGTCCTGCGGATAATTGAGCATTATATTTACAAGTTAATGCTCGTGTTACATTTAGTCCAATAAGCCAATCTGCTTCTGCTCTACAAACTGCAGCCTTATATAGATTTTCATATTCTTTTCCCAATTTAAGATTTCTGAACCCATCTAAAATTGCCTTATCTGTTTGGGATGATATCCACAATCTCTTAAGCGGTTTTTTTACTCCAGCTTTTTCTATAATCCATCTTGCAACTAATTCCCCTTCTCTTCCTGCATCAGTCGCTATTACTATTTCATTTACATCTTCACGTAACATTTGCTTTTTCACTTCATTATATTGTTTACCAGTCTTTTTAAGCACAGTTAGTTTCATATGTTTAGGTAACATCGGAAGTGTCTCCATGTTCCATGTTTTATATTTAACATCATATCCTTCTGGATCCATAAGACCTACCAAATGTCCCATAGCCCAAGTAACTATATATTTACTTCCCTCTATATATGAACCTTTATTTTGTGAACATTTTAATACTTTCGCTAAATCTCTACCTACACTCGGCTTTTCAGCTAATACAAGAGTTTTACTCATCAATTTTCTTCCTCTCTCAATGACTTTTAAAATATTTTTAATTACATTTACCCATTATATCATATAAAAATACAAAGAGTTACCTTTAAAATTTTAAGCGGTAACTCCTTATAATTTAGCATTTATTTTATAATGTATTTTATCCTCTTTGTTACTTGTAAATATTTTTTAATTTCTTCCTTGTTTTCTGCTTTAAAAGTCACTTTCTTTTGACCAATATTAGTTTTATATTTAATTATGTATTTATTATCTTTTTCTTCTGACGAAAAACTCTCAACTCTATCCCAAATCATTACATATGAGTTTACCAAGAATCCGTTTTCTGTTATTCCACGCTTATTACCAATAAAAGCCAGAGGTAATATCGCTATTCCAACTATTATGTCTTGTAATCTATAATTATTTGAAAGGAATGTAACAACTACAAAGCCAACTACTAGTATTGGCATTATTATTTTATATTTATTAATTCCTTTGAAAATAAGTTTATTCTTTATGTCGATTCCTATAAGAACTATATCTATAATAAGAATAAATGCTATAATTAAAATCGTTGATATATCCAAATTTCTCACTACTTTCTATAAAAAAATTCTATTTAAATTCCCTTTTTTCTTAAATATTATTAATGTATTTCTTCAACTCACTTTCATCTTCTTTTTTAAATACTAGCCTTCTCTTAATATTTTTATCTGTGATATAAAATTTTCTCCCAAAGCACCTTATTATAGCATATTTTATATATTTTCTCTATAAATGTGCTACCTGTTAAAATATATATTATCCTTTTGACACCGTTTTATATTAATTACATAGTATATCAATTTGTAAATATCATTCTATTTAGTTTAATTGTCGTATATATTTAAATATATGCATTTTGAGATTAAATTACGTATTGGATAAATATTATACAACTAAAGGAGGTATTTCATGAGAATTAAAAGTTGGACAACGACAATAAACAACATTACCTATAATATAAAATATACTTCGTCATTTTTAAAAAAAGAATTATTTGTTAATGATAAACGTATTAGGCTTCAACCTTCAAAAACTTTTGGAGTAACTCGAGAAACATCATTTGATTTAGGTACTAAAACTGCTATTTTGGTAAATATAGATAATGATTGTGATATTTCTATTGATGGTTATTACTTAGATTCTGGAGAGAAATACATTGAAGTTAGGAATATACCAATTTGGAATTATATTTTCTTATGTATAGTATCTACAATCTTCATGTTTTCTCATGGCAATATATGTTCTGCTCTCTTCACCTTAGTTGGTTTTTATTTTCTTATAAGGACAAGTATCGAACCATCTTTAACTGTAAAAAAACGTATAATAATTTGCTCAGTAATAACATTTTCTATGCATTTGTTTTTTTGGAAAATTTTATATATATTGCTTTCTATACTATAGATTACTTAGATTTTAGTTAGTTGAATTATTTATTTATTCTTAAATTATTAGAAACATATTAAATTTACTATTATTAATTTTGATTAATGGCACATACTATATTTGTACACAAGAAAAAAGGAGATGATTCTATGGATAATAACAATAATAAAGATTACTCAAAAAGTAATTACTTGCGAAATGGGAATAAAACACAAGGACAGTATGGAAAAAGCAGTTATAATACCACTATAAAAAGACCTGGAATAAACGAAAGTGGATTAGAAGCTGAAAAAAGAGGTTTCTAAAACATTACTTAAAATTATATATTTTTAGCTTTGAATAAAAAATGAGTTTCTTATAAAAACTTTTTATAAGAAACTCATTTTCTATTTGCAAATAAGTATCTTTAAAACATATATCTTTATAATACTAAATTTTTAAAAATTAATATTATATTCTTCAAGTAAACCTAATATTTTCTTTACTGCATGTTTAGCGTCTTTAGGAAGTTTGTCCATGGCTTGCTGCCTTTGATTTTCATCTCCTATCTGAGCTATTTGTATTACTTTCTGTTGAAGCCCTGGAACTTTATTAAGTTCTAATACTACTTTATTAAATTTATTGGCAAATTCCGGGTCCTGTTGCATTCTTTGTTGAACCATAATAATTAATTGATAAGGATTCACTTATATAGGCCTCCTATATTTCCTTGTTACTTGATATCATCATATTCATAATTCAATTAAATGTGCACTATATTTTCTGTTAGAAATTAAAACCTAAATACAACTTTTATTCTATGTACATTATGCCAATAGACTTTAATTTAAAAATAAAATTGCTTCTTATTATAAATAGAATTAATAACAAAGAGGTTTCATTAATTTAGAATGAAACCTCTTTGTTTATTAGTTATATAATGGATGTTTGTCACAAAGAGCTTCCACTCTTACTTTTAGTGATGATAAATCTCCAGCTCTATTATCTATTGCTTCGCCTATAATTGCTGCAATTTCAGCCATATCTTCCTTTACAAAGCCTCTAGTTGTTATAGCTGCAGTACCAATTCTTATTCCAGAAGTAACAAATGGACTTCTTGTCTCATTAGGCACTGTATTTTTATTAACTGTAATACCTACTGAATCTAATAACGCTTCAGCTTCTTTTCCAGTAATGTCTTTATTATTTAAATCAACTAAAAATACATGGTTATCTGTTCCACCTGATACAATTTTAAATCCTTTAGCTATCAATTGATTTGCAAGTTCTTTACAGTTTTCCACAACATTTTCACCATATATTTTAAAGCTTGAATCTAACGCTTCTTTAAAACATACTGCTTTAGCAGCAATAATATGCTCTAGCGGACCACCTTGGATTCCTGGGAAAATGTTTTTATTTAAAGCTTGAGCATACTGCTCTTTACAAAGTATTAGCCCACCTCTTGGACCTCTTAAAGTTTTATGAGTTGTTGTTGTAACAAAATCAGAATATGGTACTGGTGATGGATGAACACCTGCAGCGACAAGTCCTGCGATATGAGCCATATCTACCATTAATAATGCTCCAACTTCATCAGCTATTTCTCTAAATTTTGGGAAATCTAATATTCTTGCGTATGCGCTTGCACCTGCTACTATAAGCTTTGGTTTATGTTCAATTGCAAGCTTTCTTACATTTTCATAGTCAATCATTTCAGTTTCCTTATCAACTCCGTAAGATACAAAGTTAAATAATTTTCCTGAAAAGTTAACTGGAGAACCGTGAGTTAAATGTCCACCATGGCTTAAATCCATACCTAAAACAGTGTCTCCTGGTTCTAATACTGCAAAGTATACAGCCATGTTTGCTTGTGAACCTGAATGTGGTTGAACATTTGCATGTTCTGCACCAAATAATTCTTTAGCTCTGTCGATTGCGATTTGTTCTATTTCATCTACAACGTGACATCCGCCATAATATCTTTTATTTGGATATCCTTCAGCATATTTATTAGTTAAATAAGAACCCATGGCTTCCATAACAGCTTCACTTACAATATTTTCTGAAGCTATTAATTCTATTCCTTTTTGTTGTCTAACTAATTCTTTCTCAATTAGATCATAGATTTCTTTATCTTCTTTTTGTATATTTTCAAAATTCATCCTAATAATCACCCCAATATTTTTTTTATATTCAAATTATAAGATTTCTTAGTAAATTTATCAACTATTTTTTTACCAAGTAGATCAATTTTAGTAAAATTTGTTGCAATTTATATCATTTTGATATTAATTATGTTAATTTTATTGCACAGTTTATACTATTCACTAAATAATATGTTTTTCACAACCATCATATAATATTATCTCCCTATATGATTTTTTTATTATATGTTATAATTCTGTTATTATAAAAATTCAATGGAGAATAAAATTATGGACTTAGATAAATTACTTAAAGTTTCTACTCTTGCAGGAAAAATTATGTTGGAAAGTGGCGCTGAAACTTATAGGGTTGAAGAAACTATTAGCAGGATATGTCTTGCTTTTGGTGCTCACACTGTGGATAGCTTTGTGATCCCAACTGGAATTATAGTTACAGTTACCTACTATGATGAGGTTTCAACACTAGTTCAAAGAATTACTTCTAGAGGCGTAGACCTACATAAAGTTGATTTAATTAATGATCTTTCAAGAAAAATTCAAACTGAATCTATTGATATTGATGATTTTAAAAATGAAATCATCAATATATTAAAGGAAAATAGATATTCTCGCTTAGTTACTCTATTATGGTCTTCTATTGCAGCTGGATGCTTTAGTATTATGTTTGGTGGAAATATTAAGGATTTCTTTTCTGCGTGTTTAATTGGTGCAGCAATTAAAATAGTTGTTATAATCTGTGAAAAATTAAATATAAACGAGTTCTTTATCAATTCTTTAAGCGGAGGTTTATGTGCGCTTTTAGCTATAATACTCGTGCAATTAAACTTTGCTAACAATTTAGATAAAACTATTATAGGTTCTATTATGCTTCTTGTCCCTGGACTTACAATTACTAATGCTATCAGGGATACTATAGCCGGTGATTTCTTGTCCGGCATAACAAAAGCTTCTGAAGCATTTTTAGTTGCAGTATCTATTGCTGTTGGCACTGGAGCAATTTTAAGTGCTTATATAAATAATTTTAGTTAGTTTATTACATAAAATAAGAACAATTTAACTTTGTTATATCTTTATTCACAACATTTAGGAGGTATCATGGTTACACAAATTGCAAGTGCATTTTTAGCATCTTTTGGTTTTGGAATAATTTTCAATATAAAGGGTAAACATTTAATATTTGCTTCAATCGGGGGAGCCCTAAGCTGGTATTCTTATTTATATTTAAAAGAGAATAATGTAAGTGATATTTTATCGCTATTTATCTCTTCAATATTCTTTAGTATATACTCTGAAATTTGTGCAAGACGTTTAAAAACCCCTGTAACAACTATAGTAGTCTGCGCACTTATCCCACTAGTCCCTGGCTCCGGCATGTATTATACTATGTATGAAACCATAAGCGGAAATATAAATAATGCTGTAGAGCTCGGAGTAAATACATTAGCCAGCGCTGGAACATTGGCATTAGGCGTAATATTTGTATCTACCATAACAAAACAAGTAACAAATATTAAAAAAGTTAAAGAAAAATTATTGGAAAAATAATTTAATTAAGTTATTTTTCCAATAATCTCTTAATTTCCTGTATTTCTTCCTTCAACTCAATTATGCATAATTCCAATTGTTTTATTTTATCGTTTTTATTTTCATCTGAACCTTTTTCCTTACTGTCATTTTTTCTTGAATTATTAGAATCACCCATGTTTGAATTGGAATTTTGTGATGTATTACTTTGATTTTGAGTACAGTACTGATTAGCTGAATTGTAGCTTTTAGGATGAAAGTATCTTCCAGGACCACTTTGGAAATATTGCTGCTGCGCATTATAAGTTTCAATTACTTGACCAACTAACTGCAGCCAATTTCCTAATGCATTTTGAATATTAAAAGGGAGCCTTCCAGATATTATATTTCCTAATATCTCTCCCACTAAAATAAATAGCTGGGGATCTAAACCTTGGAATCCATTTGGAATATCATTACATCCTATATTATTAAATTCATTATTTATATTCCCTGTATTTGAATTGCTATTTTCACTATTTTCATTGCAGTTAGTGTATCCGCAGGCTCTAACTAAATCATCGAAACTGCCCCATCCCTTAAACTCCATAGATGCCTCTTTTAAATAATTACTTCCCTTTAGTATATTTTACATTCTTCAGGAATGTTACATTTACATCTCAAGTCTTCTTTCAAGTTCTAAAAGTCCATCTTCTACTTCTTCTAGAGGAAGATTACCTTCCATTAACTTATCGTGATTCATTTCTTTAAGCCTATTGTAAAATTTTATTCCTTCTAAAATAATACTTCCATCATTATTAGTTTTTCTAATCATATAAAATAAAGTATCCTCTGCTTTATCAAGTTTATTAGCTAATTCATAAATTCTTAGAATCTTCTTATCAATATCTAAAGAACTTTCATATTTACTTAATTCTTTTGCTACATAAGCTGCATCATCTAAGTACTTCGGATTTATTTCATCATCTTCATTATAGGCTTTATAAAAACTTTCTATAGCCTTTTCATAATAATCAATTTGAGAATTTTCCTTATTTTCTTTTCCACTAATTAAACCCTGCAGCTTCATAAAACAGCCAAATGCAATAAACTTTTCAGCATTGTAGTGCATTTCATTAGCAATAAATCTTTCTAAACTATTAAACGAAAAAATATCTACTGTTCCTATATCTATTCCAATTATAGATTTAAGTCCTTTATTTACTATTTCTTTTGCTTCGTCTATATTACCAGTAGATATACTTTTTTCAACCTCTTCAGTTGTTAACATCAGAGTATTCTCTAATTCTTTCATAAAATCATTTTTTATCATTTAATTACACCTCATATTTAAAAGTTCTATAATATATATTCCCACAAATGATACCAAACATCAATCTTTATCGAAAGTCAGGCACATACCTAGTTATACTAAAAATAAATATTAAAATTACTATACGGCACATTTTTACACAATTTTCATACTATATACTATAAATAGAATCTCAAAAACGAATTTTAAGAGAAAAATATGATAAACTTATGATAATGTGGAGGTAATTTATGAGTTATATTTGTGAAGACGAACGTGATTATGAATTTTGTGACAATCGTCCTGTTTGCAGGACTTATAACCGTGCTCCTGAACCTGGTAGAGCTTTATTAAACGTTGGTTCAGGTGGGGTTGGATCTCTTCCTGTAATTTCAACACCACTATCTAGACCAATACCTGTAGCTAGTGTTTCTATAGATACAGGTAGAATGTGCAATCCTAAAGTTCTTTTGACATTTACTAGTATAATTGCTTTACCTGTAGGTATTTTAGTAAATTTAAACTTTACACTAATTAAAACAGTTGGTAACGGATCTCCTCAGCCAATAGGTGGAACTTTCACTTTTGCTGAATCAGTTGAAGTATTAGAATCTGAGTCATTTTCTTTCCAATTCTGTGATTGCAATGCAGCTTATGATAATACAACTTATACAGTTCAACTTGAACCAAGTAGCTTAATTTCTGTAACAGCTGGTTTAACAATAACTAATGCAGTATTATCAGCTTTAGCTGTTGAAACTTTATAATTAGGAATAATTATAATATTAGGGAGCTCTTTTCAAGAGCTTCCCTTTTATTTTTGTATAAATTGCCTTAGTTATCATATATATAATCATTTAAATAAATAAGCCATTTTAAACACATTAGTTTTATACTAAAAAAGTATTTATTACTTATGTTCAAAACAGCTTAGTTTATTAAATTAATTCTAGAACTTTTAACACTTCTACACCAATATTTCTTTCAACACCCTTATAAGGATAGCAGTGAATATGAATAGCAGGATTAAAGTTCAGCTCAATTATGGCATAATTTGAATTTTCATTACAATAGTCCTCTAACATCATATCCACACCACAAATTCTAGCATTTACTGCTCTAGCTGCTTCGATTGCTATTTTTTTAAACTTATCTGGAATATCATCCGTGTAGTCTATGCTATCTCCACCAGTACTTATATTAGAATTCTCTCTTAGATAAATTACTTCATCTTTTTGAGGGATATAATTAAAATCTTTGTTTTGCTGTTTTAAAAATAACTTGGCATTTTCATCCAATATAATTTTTTCTAAAGGTGTTACATAATGATATCCTCTAAGAGGGTCTTGGTTCTTTATTTCAACTAACTCAGTGATAGATCTTACACCGTCACCTTTTACATTAGCAGGTACTCTATGAAGTATTCCCACAACCTCATCATCTATAACCAAGAAGCGGTATTCCTTTCCTTTTATAAATTCTTCAATAAGAATTGTGTTATCATGATTAAAAGCAATCTCCAATGCCTTCTCGATGCTTTCCGAGTCCGCTCCCTCTTTAAATATACTTATGCCTAAACCAAAATTAGTTGATTTCGGTTTAATTACTATTGGAACTCCGATAAAATTCTTTATTACATTTTTAGCTTCATTAATTGAGTTAGATTCTATACCTTTTGGAACGTTAATATTATTATCCGCCAGTACTTTCTTTGTAACACTCTTATTCTCCATAATCAAAACAGTTACATAGTTATCTTTAGACGTCTTTGTGGCTTGTTTAATATATTCAACTTTATTATTCCTCGTAAGTGATATGAAATTCTCAACTCTATCTAAAACTTCGACAGTTATACCTCTTTTTATCGATTCTTTCAATAAAATTTGAGTTGATAATTCTAAATCTTCAAAACCTTCCAACTTAAATCTATTACTATAAGAACTCTTTTTATATACTTTAGCGATATTTATATGTGCTCTAATATATCCTTCTTCTTTGACTTTTTTCTCAATCTTGTAGGCGTATGTTAATTTATGATCTTTTATCTTTTCGATCATATTATTAATAATTTCTTCTTTATCAAGATTAAGTTCTTCATTTATACATTTAATCTTATTTAATATTTCTAATCCAAATGCTTCCTTAGTAATTAATTGACCATCTTTTTTTAGCATAAGTTCCTTTTGGCCAAACTTTGAAATTATGTTTTGATTTTCATTTCCTTCTTCTTGCCACTTAGCGTAATCACTCTCATCATTGATAAGCAAAAATAAGTTAAATAATTGCAGAAAATATAAATCATTCAAGCTTATTCCTCCCTTTTCAAAAGGATTAATATCAATGCTTCTGTATTCTAGATACTGGATTCCGTCATTCTTCAATGAATCAAAGAATTTATCAACATTTTTAGGTTTTAACCTCACACAGCTATATAATTCTTTATAGCTGTCAATGAGTTTATCATTTATAAAACCTTTTAAACTATTAATATACTCGTCTACTGAATTATAATTTGGAAATAAGTCAATTTTATTTTTATATCCACATTCGCTATTTCTATAAGACAAAGCTCCCTCATTAGAGAAACTATCTTGAGCAATTTCTTTTGATGAATTAACACAAGTTTTAATGTAGCTTTTATCTACTACACCGCTTGCACCTAATAGGTAAATAAGAAGCCATCTATATCTTAAGTAATTTCTTGTTACCCTTAAATATATTTTATTTTTAAACTCTTTATAATCAACATCCTGATTACAGCAACCTGAATCTCCTAAGAAGTGAATATGTTTTTTATTATTAAACAATTTAGTAATCATATCATCACTAAAAGAAAAATTGTAGTGTATTCCACATATTAGCTGCTTTTTACCACCATACTTTTCTATTAAACTTTGTCTATATAGTCTTGCTTGTTTTCCTTTATTATTTTCACCATATTCTGCAATCCTAATCTTATCATCATCTGGTACTATCCCTGGCATTGATTGTGGCCAAAGATATTCATCCCCTATTTCCATCGCAACAATATCATAAAGAGCATTTGTAAAATTATAAGTTTCTTCAATATTTTTAAATGGAGGTGTTATAACTTCAATTTGACTTTCTGCAAAATCTGTTGTTATATATCCATTTTCAATCTTATCACCAAATACACTTGGGTGGGAAATTAGTGATAACTCTCCTTTATCGTTAACTCTTAAACTCTCCCTTTCAATGCCAAAATTTCCTTTTAATAATTCTTGAGGAGAAAATAATTCTTTCAGTTTGCCTAACATTGATTGCCTCCTTATTAATAATTTATAACTATCTAAAATTCTTTTTTACTTCAATTCTATAAAGTAAATATGCTACTATCCCCTTTAAGACACTGGATAATGAAATACTTATCCAAACACCAGCTAATCCAAATGGTTTTATTAAAATCATGGCCATTGGAATCCTTAGCCCGGTAAATAATACACTTATAACTGATGAAATTTTTGGTTTACCAATACCTGTAAACAATCCATTTGATACTGTTTCTATTGTACTAAATATCTGTGAAAATGCTACAACTTGCAAGTACGTTTTTGATATTTCTATTGTCATATCATCTTGAACAAACAATCGAATAAGTGGTAAATTAAAAAACATAAAGATAAGCGCAGTAATCAATGAATAAATAATGCCAATTTTTAATGCAGCACTATAGCCATCTTTAATTCTATTGTATTTCTTAGCACCGAAGTTCTGCCCTGTGAAAGCTGCAATTGCACCGTGAAGTCCTCCGATAACCATGTAAGTAATTGATTCAATTTGAAGACCTATTTTTTGTGCAGCAATAGCATTGGAACCAAACAAAGCTATAATTCTTGCTAGCAATATATTAATAACAGTAAATAAAATCCTTTGGATAGCCATAGGAAACCCTAATTTTATTATTTCTTTAACTTTTTCATAACTAAATTTTATATTATGATTATATTTTAATATTTCTGAGGATTTAAATAAATATAGGATAAACATTATAATATTAGCTATTAAAGTTGCAATTGATGCCCCCAATACACCAAGTCTAAACACATAAATAAATAATGGATCTAATATTATATTCACAATTATCCCTATTGTATTAATCTTAAAAGCTAATTTATTATTTCCAAAGCTTCCTAGAATTCTCGCATATAATAAATTAAAAAATACTAAAAATATCGTTGGTCCGCTCAAAACCAAATACAAATATGCGTCTTTTTCAACATTCTGGTTATTTAATTGCAAAAAATCTATAAGATTTTTTCCACCTACCATTAATATTAAAGCAAATATAAAACCAATTACAATATTTATTAAAATTCCAGAATTAATATAGCTCTTTACCCCTATATCATCTCTACGACCAATAGCGTGAGCTACTTTTATTCCTGTCCCAATAACCACCAAGGAATTAATTGAATACCCTAAGCCCAAATAAAAGCTTGCTGAACCTATACTTGCCACTGCATTGCTGCCTAGCGCTCCAACCCAGACCATATTAACCAAATTATATGTAAACTGCAACAAAGAGCTTCCCATTATTGGAACTGAAAGGTTAGCTAGAACTTTTATAGATCTTCCTTCTGTAAGGTCTATTTTCTTCATTCCATCCTCATTCCTGCTTTGTAAATGTTGTTTATAAATTATTTAACGAATAATTTATGTATGAGTATATTTTATTATTAAAAGTGCAAAATTTCTTTAAATACAATCGGTAGTTTCTTTGTAATCAGTAGATTCTCTTTTAATGTTATTAATATAATCGTATTTCTCACTACATATACAATCATCTTTTTCCGTAACTAAATTCATTATAAATAAAACTAATCTATTACAATTATTTATATTAAGTTTATATAAATTCCAAATTCCATCTTTTCGAGCTTCAACAACACCACAATCTATTAGAACTTTCATATGATGAGATAGCGTAGGTTGAGTAAATTTAAAACTTTCTAATATCTCACAAGCACACTTTTCGCCTCCTGAAAGTAAATCAATAATTTTAATCCTATTTAAATCACTTAAAGCTTTGAGTATCTTTGCATTTTTTTCGTAGTTTGTACTCACATTATACTCCTTTCTCAATATTATCCATATTGAATTTATATTATATAGTATAGATATTCATCTATGTGTAGTCAATATTTTTTATTCTTTAAATACACTAATTTTAATTCATATACATATTTATCTATTTGTCTCTAAAAAGTAAGAGGATTGGAGTTTTAATTCCAATCCTCTTACTAATAAATATATAATTCTAAAAGCTAATTAAAACTTGCACTATAAATTCAATCTATTAATCAAACCTTCTAACTTATCTGCAAGTCCATTTAGAGTATTTACCAATTCCAAATTCTTTTCGACACCAATTAATTGTTCTTTTGTTGAACTTACAACTAATTTTGACTGACAGCTTGTCTCGTCTGATATATTTCTCATTTGCTCAACAGATTGAGCTACCTCCTCAGATTGTGCTGACATTTCTTCTGATAATGCTGTTAAATCGTGAATTAAATTAGTTAAACTATCAGTACCCTGAAGTATACTATTAAATGTTATACCTGTTTCTTCAATCAATTGCTTACCTATAGAAACATCTCTTATTTGACTATTAATTGAATTTACTACGGTTTGAGTATCCAACTTAATTTCAGCAATAACTTTAGAAATCTCTCTAGCTGAATTTGTTGATTGTTCAGCCAACTTTCTTACTTCATCTGCTACTACTGCAAAACCTTTACCTGCTTCGCCTGCTCTTGCAGCTTCTATTGATGCATTTAATGAAAGTAAGTTTGTTTGTTCAGCAATTTGAGTTATCAACTCTGTTATATTATTTATTTTACTTGATTGCTCACTTAATTTTTTTATCAACTTAGCCGAGATTTCTGCTGATTGATAAATCTGATTAATCTGCACTATAGAATTTTTAATTTGATTAAATCCATTCTTAGCTTGATTAGTAACATCTATCGAATCACTAGAAATTTTAGTTGATGAATTTGCCAATTGAGCAATCCCCTCAGACATATCATTCATTGACTGCTCTGTTTGATTTGCACTCTCAAGCTGTGTTTCCGCACCCTCACTAACATCATTAATTTTTTCTATTATATTGCTACTTATTGTTTTTGTTTTTTGTGTGCTTTCTAATAATTCTTGTGAAATTGAATATGTATCTTTAGTTGTATTATTGAGTTCTTCAATTATAGCCTTAATCAAATCATCTTTTTCCAGCTTTTCACTCTCTAAACTTTCTGTATATTTTTTTTTATATACTATTTGCATTATTGTAGCTCCAGCTGTTAGAATTAAAAATAACGCATGGTGTAAAGCCATATCTAAAGGATATATATCACTTCCAAATATAAAATCTGGCATGATTATAACCCCAAAAAAATGGTGTATAGCAAATAAAATAGTCATAGTAATTATTAGGTCGACTTTTTCATAGTACGCTAATATCGCGATAACCATGAATATTGAAAAATGATACTCTAACATGCCTCCTCCACCTGAAATCATTGACATACTAGAAAATGTTAACGTAATCATTATTACCCAAGGAATTAGATAATGTTCATCATCTTTCTTATATAAAATATATGCTACAGATACCGTAATAATTGGAATAATAAGAACAATGTTTAGTCCAATACTACCATTTGCTTGTACCATTGATTTTTCAAATAAATGCAGAATTCTATGAATAAAATGAATTATCATAGATATTATAACAGCAACCATCGATAGTATTAGCATTAGCCTATTCTTTTGCTTTAACATAAAACCACTCTTCCCTTTTTTAAACTTCTTTTTAATATTATATCAATTTTTGTCGTATTTAGTCAATTTAAGTTTTATTTTCCCAGCTCATAACAGATATTTAGTTCATTCACCTCAATCAAACACATTTTTCGACTTTCCTCAATGTATTTTCTAACAATTTAGATCTAACCACTATTAAATAGGTGGATTATCCGAAAAACTAAGCATTGTACTAAAACCATAAACACTGCTGTCCGCCCCTCCCTATTCTTGTCTCGCATTTCCTCGTAAAATCAAATAAACCTTGCAGAAAATTTTCCGCAAAAACCATGGTATTGAATACCGTTTTTTCATCAAAGTTTAATCGGAAAACCACTAAAATTTGACGATATCAGGATTAAGGGATAACCATTTTTCTTTCAAAAACTCATCATAAAAATTCACCCTTAAACCTGTTTTCTCCTCGCCAAAGGCGTAGCCGAGGTCATTCAAAATCCACACTCAAATCCTGCTAAAACCATTGATATATCTGCTTTAGGTCTATTTCTTATCCCTTAACCCTAACCTCCGTTTCCCCCTTGAATCTAAAATCAATCAAAAATCCGGAACAAAAGATTTTCTCTTTTGTTCCGGATTTTTGACTGCTTTTAAATCTGGTACAATTCCACCCCAATTATCGATTTCGTCAACGTTTAGTAGAATCGGCAGGGTTTAAGCGGAATTGATAAGGTTTAGGGGAGGTATTCAAGAATTTACTATTTCCCCACCATTTACATGTATTACTTGGCCAGTAATATAAGAAGCACATTTTGATGCTAAAAACACATATGCTCCTGCACATTCAACTGGTTGACCTGCTCTCCCAAGGGGGGTATCTGATCCAAATTTAGAAACCTTATTTTCATCAAAACTTGCAGGAATAAGTGGTGTCCAAATAGGTCCTGGCGCCACAGCATTTATTCTTATTCCAGTTTTGCCTTTTGCCAAAGCTGTTGATAAAGATCTCGTAAATGCAACTATCGCTCCTTTTGTCATAGAATAGTCAATTAGAGTTTCATTTCCTTTATATGCTGTAACAGAAGCTGTATTTATTATACATCCTCCGGCTTTTAAATATTTTAGCGAAGCCCTTGTCATATAGAATGTTCCATAAACGTTTGTCTTAAATGTTTCATCAAAGTTTTCGTTTGTTAATTGTTTCAAATCTGTACATTCAAATTGGACAGCTGCATTATTTACCAATATATCGACTTTACCAAATTCTTGAATTGTTTTTTCTAATACGCTATCACAAAAATTAGAATCTCCAATATCACCATCTATAAGTGTACATTTTGTTCCTATTCCATCTATGATCTTTTTTGTTTCCTCAGCATCACTGTTTTCATTAAAATACACTATTACAATATTGGCTCCTTGCTTAGCATAAGCAATTGCAACAGCTTTACCTATTCCACTATCTCCACCTGTAATAATAGCAACTTTATCCTTTAAATTATCTCCCTTTTTATTATACTCTGGATCATCAAATATTGGTTCTGGGTTCATCTCGTGTTCTAACCCCGGTTGCTCATTCTGCTTTTGTTTTGGAAATGATTTTGGAAAATCCATAATAATCCCTCCTATTTGTTAAACTATTTTTTCTAACAAATAGTTTTTCCTATATATTAAATATTATTAATAATAATAAAGCTTCTGATAAGTGAAAGAGCCTATTAAATTCTCCCCTAACTTATCAGAAGCTATTAATATTATTTAATTTATTAATCGACTTTCTCAATTGCAAGACCAACTAAACCTGGCCCAGTATTTACCCCTAACGCTGGACCAATTGTACCAGTTATTGTACATTCCACTACATTAGGAAGGTCTTTTATTGATTCATATAAGCTCTCAACTTTATCTAAACCATGGCCATCTAAAATCCAAGCTTTATATTTTCCTTTTTCTAGGTAACTTTTGAATATTTCTGTTAACTTAGATACAGATTGTTTTGAACCTCTTACCTTTGCTGCTGTTCTATATGTGCCATCATTAGCTACTGTAATTATTGGTTTTAAATTTAAAAGCTCACCAACAGTACCAGCAACTTTTCCTATTCTTCCTCCTTTTTGAAGATATTCTAATGTATCTATAGTAAAAAATAAATCTATTTTTTCTCTAAGGGTTGGTAATATATTTACAATGGTGTTAAATGATTTACCTTCTTTAATTAATTCTGCTGTTTCTAATACCATTGCGCCCTCTGCCATTGTTAGTGTTTTAGAATCAAAAACATGCGTTTCAAGTTCTGGGAAATTCTCACTCACTAATCTTACAGCATTATATGTCCCAGAAAATGCCGCTGATATTGTTATTACAATTACATGCGTATAACCTTCCTCAACTATTCCCCTAAAGACATTATTAATCTTCTCTATGCTTGGAAGGGATGTCTTTGGAATTTCTGTTTTTAGTCTTTTATACATCATTTCAGGAGATATTTCTATTCTATCTTCAAATTCTCCATCAGAGTACAAAATCTTAAACGGCAACATTTTTATGTTATTTTCTTCTAGTATTTCAATACTTATATCTGAAGCGCTATCTGTTATTAGTGCAATTTTTTCCATAATAATTCCTCCTAATTTTAATTTTTGTTAATATTTATACCGTTTGTGAGCAATCTCTAAATTTCCTACAAAAATATCAATCTAATTGAATATTAGAACTTTAGATTGTAGCAATACATTTACTCAATTAAACTAAATAATAATTTTTTCTATTTAATTATAACACCTAAAAGCCGAGCAAGTTCAACGGCCTGTATTGGAGATACAATTGCATCTTTCAATTCTTTTCCTATTAATGAAATCTCTGATATATCATTATCTCTTAAGTCAATATTTTTAAGTGCAGTATTGGTAAATTCAGAGTTACTCAAGTCGCATTTTGTATAAGAAATTTTGTTAAAATTGCATTCTAAAAAAATTGTCCCTCTTATGTTAGAATTATTAAAACTTGTATTTTTCATTTTTGAATATCCAAAATTCATGTAATTCCCAAGAACCTCATCAAAAAAGACATCCTGAATATTACTTTCACTAAAATTCGCTCCAGTAAGTTTACAACTTTTAAATTCTACTCTATGTATACTACTATCAGAGAAGTCTATGTTGGATAAATCGCAATTTTCAAATATTACATCTAATAAATCAATATTTTTAAAACAACATTCATTAAATGTCACATTTACAAACTTACACCTACTTACCTCAACTTTTTCTTCATTTATATAATCTAAACTAGTATTGTTAATTATAACTCCTTCTAAATATCTTTCAGTTGTTAATTCATAATTTATATCACTATTTTCCTTTAATAATTTATCAAATTTAGGTTTTGCTATTTTAATTAATTCTATCATGTGTACTCCCCCTTCTGAATAATATAATTATCTATAACTATAGAATATACTAATTACTATTATATCAAATAATTCAGCTTTTCAAGGACACATTTTCCATAAGATATTATCTTTCAATAATTAAAAAGATAATATCATCTAATCCCACAGAATATTATAGCTAACTATTAAAAATCCTTTACTTACATTTTATCCAATTTTTCTTGAAATCCTACATTACTTATTTAGTGTAAAAACTATTTTTGACATATTTATTGGTAATAATTTATATAGATTAAGAAGATCATCAACTTTTCTATTATTCTGTAAACTCCTTTTACAATCTTCAGTAATATAAAAAAGAAAGTTTAACCCAAAGTTAAAACTTTCTTTTTTAAATAGAAAATTAAACTTAAAAGCAATTATTTATATATCTATAATTATTTTATCTAAAAAGTATAAATTATTCACTATTTAATTATTACTTACAAGTATTTCTATAATATTCTTCAACTTTTCCCCAATTTATTATATTCCATATGTTTTTAACGTATTCAGCCCTTAAGTTTTTATACTTTAAATAATAGGCATGTTCCCAAACATCAATTGTAAGAATCGGAGTATAACCAAAACTAAATGGACTGTCTTGATTTAGCGTGCTCATAATTTTTAATTTCCCACGTTTATCCTTAACTAACCATCCATAACCCGAACCAAATTGATTTACTGCTACCTCACTTAATAATTCCTTTAAGCTTTCTACTGTACCAAAAGTATTATTTATTTCATTTAGCAATTTTCCTTCCGGGCATTTTTTAGGATGTGGAAAGAGAATTGAAAAATATAAATTATGATTTGATACTCCACCACCTTGATTTATAACATCTTCTCTAATCCGTTTAGGTATTCTATTTATATTTGATAAAATTTCTTCTAGGGACTTACCTGCAGTGAATTTTTCGTAGCCCTGTAAAATATTATTTAGTTTATTTACATATCCTTGAAGATGCTTTGTATAGTGTATTCTTACAGTTTCTTCGTCAATGTAAGGTTCTAAAGCATTATATGAATATGGTAGTTCAATTTTGTCATACATCATACATCCCCCCTCTCTACCGAACAAATAGTATTTACCTAAATAAAATATGATTATATATAAAAATTGTTACTATTTCAAAATGCATATTAATATAAAATTTAAATTTAATTTTAATCACTTTAATTTTTACCTAATAAAATAATTAACATTAATAATTTGTAATAAATTAATTTCCTATTAACCTTTTAATTATAAAAAAAGAGGAGATTAGTTCCCCTCAAAATTCATTATTTCTTTACACTAAATCCTTTAATATTTAGATGTAATTTAAATCTATATTATTATAATACAAACTTTTCAATAATTATTTCCCCATCCCTATCCATGTATGCCTTAACATTTTTACCTGAAACATCTAATATTTTTGATTTTTTTCCAAAGTAAAAAACAGTATTATTATAGGCAACCTTGGCTGTTATAATCCCAGTAGGTAACACTTCTAATTTAGTCACGACTCCAGAAGGACTACCAACTAGTCCAAGTTTAATGTTTCCTCTCGCAGATAAGACACCTCCTCTAGCTACAGAATCTTCTCGCATAAACACTATATCTTTTAATGCTATTAAATTAGATACGTATTGACCTTTACCAGTAATAATAATATTTCCTGTAGATTTAACTAAGCAATCTTGGCAATAACCAACGTAAATATCTGCATGTATAATCATATCATCCTCTAAAAAGTCAATTTCATTTTCTATCAATTCCTTAAATTTGTTTAAATCCCTTATAGATTCTATTTTTGATATATTCAATCCCATGATTTTACTTCTAATAAACTCAACTAATTCACTTTTCTCACTATCGTTACATATACTATGGGTTATAATACCAAGTGATAGTTTTGGTATATTTTTATATCTATTTTCTATTAGTATTTTAACTAGCTCGGATATCTTTTTAGTGCTATTACTCGATTCATTCAGTTTCTCGACAGCGTTGATTAGTTGGATTATATTTTCTTTATATTCATTCAATTGCTCTAAATACATCTTTTTTTCCATATCAATCTGACCTGTTAAAATTGTCGAATTAATTGCATTTCCCTTAATGTTAATTTCTCCTCCTGCAATAATTTTTGATATATCAACACTCTTTTCGATATAAAGAGAATTACCGGATTTAACTGTCATATTTTCTTTAACGTTTCCTATAATATTAACATCTCCTATGAAATTAATATTTCCAGACTTCATATCTACATCTTTTATCTTATAAATATTATTTACACTTAATACTCCATTTTTAGAAGACGGCCTTCCTGTTCTAGTAGCAATTATATTATTTCCTTCAATTCTACATCCTTCTCCTATTCTTATAGGTTTACTTTTTATTATTTTTCTTTTCAGAATTTCACTTATAACATTTTTTCCGTCTTTTCCAGTTTCACCGGGTATTATCTCGGCTAACACTTGACCTTCCTCAATATTTGAGATTGAATATAAATTTCTATAATCTATTTTTTCATTTGAAGATTCATCAATAATTTTCTTTTCTCCAAGATCAAATAAAATTTTAATCTCGCTGGGTATATCATCAATAGCAGGAACTCCCTTTGCTATTAAAACATTCTCATTTATGCCTGCTGCACAAGCTTCAATAAGGCTTTTATATATTATTCCTTCAGTAACCTTATTTTGTCTTAATATTTCTTTTATTTCTGTACCAGTATATTTTACAGGTAACTCACCTTGAATTTTCATTGCTTTAAGTGCTAAATTCATTAAGTTTGGTTTATCTTTAAGCTTATATATATACTCAGGAATATATTCAATGCATATATATGCTTCCATCTTATCTTTTGAAATTGTAATTTTTACATTTTTTGAAGCTTCTGTTTTTACACCCTTGTAACTAATTTTATCAAATTGTGTTACTTTATATGCCCTCTTCTCATTGCAAAGTTCTCCATTAATATAAAGCTTTATATTATCACAAGATTTTATTGTTATTTCTCCAAGATCATTATCTGTAACTATTATTTTTCCACTTTCGACTTTTGCACCATTTTCCACACTACTCCTAATTAATTGATTATCTAAAATGCTATTATGTTCTTTATTATTAGTTTTAATATCGCCTTTAAAGGAACTCTTAAAATTTGATGAGTCTAACTGAAATTCTTCAACTTGAATTTCGAACTTTTTACTAATCAATGAATGTTTTTCTTTTATTATCTTATATTTTATTTCTTCTTTTAAAAGATTCAATTCTTTAGAAGCATTATCTAAACATTCATCTAAAGATTTTCCTGAATAAATTAAACTCATTTTCATCATCCCCTAAAACCCTTTTATTTTATTATAACATTAATCGATTACATTTGATACTTTATTGCCTTTATTGTTTTATTCTACAAAAAAAGACTTATTCATTAATCAATTGAATAAATCTTTTTAATATTAATTTAGCTTTATTATATTAAGATTATTTCTTCTAATTATTCTTTTTGTTATCCCATCTGGAATTCTAACAAATAATTTATTAACATAATATTCATTAAACTCTCTTCTTCCGTTAATAAATTCTAAATCCGTTCTATAGCTTCTACTAATTATATTAAATGTGCCCAATAAATCAAAGAAACCATATCCAATTTCTCTATTGGGATACCTATAAATTGTATTACTCCTATCAGCTCCAAGTATTAAATATGCTATTACTTTAGTCGAAAACATTGTTCTATCATTCCCATTAATAATCCCCCATTGTAAAAGAAGGGCACAAGCACCAGCAATTATGGCTGCTGCTACAGAACTTCCGGATACAGTTACAGTTCCACCTAAAGGTTTAGTTGTTATAATGTCTACCCCTAAAGTAGCAATATCAGGATTAATAATATATTCATTTAAATTAGGTCCTTTTCCTGATGCAGCGATTAAAGCATTATTATTCCCATAATATGCTACAGTTGCAACATTTCTTCCTGTAGAAGGTACTGTTAGCGTTGTATATGGATTGGATTGAAGAAATCGTGTATTTTCCGGTAATGTTTTTTGGGGTGGTAACCATATATTATATCTTCCATCTGTTATATAATCTCCTCTTAATTGAAATGTCCATATACCTGCTTTTATATTATTAAAATTAATCGCTATTAGCTCATGCCCAGTAAAATGTTCTGGCATATAATATTTAATCACCATCTGTGTTCTAAAGAAAACAAAATTAATTGTTTCAACCTGTTTAGATTTAGCTTTAATAAAATTTGATGCTTCTCCGTTAGGTGAAATTACATTTAGCGATACAATATTAGGCTTCGTTATCCATATACCAAAAGAAAAATATTTAATCTCTCTAGGAATTCTTAATTCTACAGTTGATATTCCACCTACTTGTTGAATAATTCCAGATGCATGGCCATCTGATGCGCCTTCGTTTCCAACCCCATTTACAGGAATAAGTCCTCTTATCCTGCCAATTGAAGTGATATATCTTGATATTATATTATTTCCATCATGACTTCCTTCTGTAGTTCCAACTCCTATATAGATTACCATAGGCCTATTTACTGCTACAGAATAATTTTTCAAATAATCTATTGCTGCTAAGATCTCAGAAACATCATAAATTGGAGTATATGGTACACCATTCGCCTCAAGTTCATTTCTAAAACTTTTCGATTCCATTAATTTAACAATAACATACTCAGACCCAGGAGCAATTCCTTGAAAGTCTTGATTGAATCCTCTTGCGCCTATTATTCCTGCCATTTGTGTTCCATGCCCTATATCATCCTTTGTGGGGACAATGGAATATGGAACTTGATTATTTCTATATGCCTGAATCGCATTATTGATTTCAGCGTTTGAATATGTTTTTCCTATGTATACTGAAAGATCCGTGGTATCTTGAATAGTTTGATCCCATATGCTAACTATTCTTGAAGTGTCATCTTCTCTAATAAATTCATCATTGAGATAATCTATTCCCGTATCAACCATCCCAATTAGCACTCCTCTTCCAGTCAAATCCAAGTAAGGATTGATTTTGATAGCATTTATATTATCTACACTGGATGGAGAAACAGCTTGTAGCACATATTTACTTCTTGGATCAACATAAAGTATCGATGGAACATCTCTATATAATTGATCAATGTATTCAGTTGGAACTGATATTACACCGATTGTATCAGTTATTATATCTCCACAAGCATAAGAAACTCTATCTATTTCTTCTTTGAAATTTCCTCTATATGCAACCAAATAATTAGGTGCATCTCCATAATATAAACTGCATTTTCTTGGTACTGGCACATTTATCTCCTTAGTAGTACTCATATTTAATAATATTTACAATTGTTTCAAATTATTCATAAGGAAAGAATTAATAAAAGTAGCATACCAGCATTTTTATTCTTTTCTTTAACTGGTATGCTACATTTTTACTAAATATAATAAAGTTATTGATTTTACTACTTTCTATTGCGATGCTAATTTCTTATAGATTTCTAATCTTTCTTTCGCATCGTTCTCAGTTTTCTCAAATAATTTATCAGCTTCCTCTGGAAAAGCTTTAGCTAAAGATGCATATCTTACTTCTCCCATCAGGAAGTCCTTAAATTCACCTTTTGGCTCTTTTGAGTCTAATGTAAAT
Organism: Clostridium chromiireducens; assembly: GCF_003575225.1. Classification (NCBI taxonomy): domain Bacteria; kingdom Bacillati; phylum Bacillota; class Clostridia; order Eubacteriales; family Clostridiaceae; genus Clostridium; species Clostridium chromiireducens. The sequence goes on from NZ_QXDJ01000003.1 coordinate 814,568, forward strand.
GGATTTTTTTCTCCTTTTAATGTAGGATTGTATCTATAAAGATGCCAATATCCACAATCAACTGCTTTCTTTTCTTCATCTTGCGAATTAGACATTCCTACTTTAATACCATGACTAATACATGTTGAATATGCTATTATAAGTGATGGTCCATCATAAGCCTCAGCTTCTTTTATAGCTTTAATAGTTTGATTCTTATCTGCTCCCATGCAAATCTGAGCAACATAAACATATCCATAAGTCATTGCCATTCTTCCTAAATCTTTCTTCTTAGTTCTCTTACCAGATGCAGCAAATTTTGCTATGGCTGCTGTAGGAGTTGATTTTGATGATTGCCCACCAGTATTTGAATAAATTTCTGTATCAAATACCAACACATTTACATTTTCATTGCTTGCAAGTACTTGATCAAGTCCACCATATCCAATATCATAAGCCCAGCCATCTCCACCAAATATCCATTGAGATCTCTTAACAAAGAATTCTTTATCTTTTAATATTTCTTTAGCAATTTCACTATTATCATTTTTAAGAACTTCAGTTAATCTATTAGCTCTTTCTCTAGAACCTTCACCAATATCTTTATTGTCTAACCAATCTCGCAATACTGCTTTAGCTTCTTCTGTCATACCACTTTCAAGGGCAATTGAAACATTATTAGCTATTCGTTCTCTTATAGTTTTAACACCTAGATACATTCCGTATCCAAATTCAGCATTATCTTCAAATAATGAATTAGCCCAAGCTGGTCCATGACCTTGTTGATTTTTAGTATACGCAGTAGCTGGTGCTCCTGCTGCCCAAATAGAAGAACATCCAGTTGCATTTGCAATCATCATTCTATCACCAAATAATTGAGTGACTAACCTTGCATAAGGGGTTTCACCACATCCTGCACAAGCGCCATTATACTCAAGCAATGGTCTTTCAAATTGACTTCCTTTAAGCGTATACTTATCCATTGGATTTTTAGCAATTACTTTTTCTATTGTGTAATTCCAAGCTTCTATTTGTTCATGCTGGCTGTCTTGTGATTTCATTACTAATGCCTTGCCAGGTGCTGGACAAACTTGAGCACAATTTCCACATCCCGTACAATCAAGTGGAGTAACTCCAATTGAGAAATACAATTTCTCATCGCTTTTAATTCCTTTAACATCAAGTAATTTAACACTCTTCGGTGCTTTATCTTTTTCTCCTTCATTTAACAAAAATGCTCTAATTGTTGCATGTGGACATACAAATGAACATTGGTTACATTGTATACAATTCTCTGGTATCCATTCTGGAACAGTCACAGCTATTCCTCTCTTTTCATAAGCTGTTGTTCCGTGCATGAATGTACCATCTTCCATACCTGCATTTATAAAAGTTGAGACAGGCATAGCATCTCCTTCTAATCTGTTCATTGGCCTTGTAATTTCTTTTATAAATTCCGGAAAATCTTCATTATGTTCAAGTTTATCATCTTGTGTATTGCTCCAATCAAGTGGAACTTTAATTTTAACTATTCCATTAATACCTTCATCTATTGCACCATGGTTCATATTAACAACTTTTTCGCCCTTTTTGCCATATGAACTTACTACTGCATCCTTCAAATATTTGACTGCATCTTCTACTGGTATTATATTGGCTATTTTAAAGAAAGCCGCCTGCATTATCATGTTTATCCTGCCGCCAAGTCCAATGTCTTGAGCGATTTTAACAGCATTTATTGTATAAAATTCAATGTTATTTTGAGCAATATACCTTTTCATTGCTGCCGGCAATCGCTCTTCTACTTCTTCTGGTGACCAAATTGTATTTAATAAGAACTTACCATCTTTCTTTAATCCTCTAAGTACATGATATTTATATACATATGATTGATTATGGCATGCAATAAAGTCAGCTCTATCAATTAAATAACGAGACTTTATTGGCTTATTACCAAATCTTAAATGAGATACTGTTATACCTCCAGATTTTCTAGAATCATAATCAAAATATCCTTGAGCATACATGTCTGTATGATCTCCAATGATTTTAATTGCACTTTTATTGGCTCCAACTGTACCATCAGATCCCAAGCCCCAGAATTTACATGAAGTAATGCCTTCAGGTGTAGCATCTATATCATCAAGTGGTCTAAGAGAAGTATTTGTAACATCATCTATTATGCCAATTGTGAAATTATTTTTAGGTTCATCTAAAATTAGATTATCATAAACCGCAGCTATATGTACTGGAGTTGGGTCCTTTGAACCAAGTCCATATCTTCCTCCTACAATAGTCGGAGCATTTTCCTTACCAAAAAAGCTTCTTACTACATCTAAATATAAAGGCTCACCTACTGAACCTGGTTCCTTTGTTCTATCTAAAACCGCAATCTTAGTAACTGTTTTAGGAATAGCTTTCAGCAATTTTTCCATAGAAAATGGTCTATAAAGTCTAACTTTAACTAACCCTACCTTCTGTTTATTTGAATTTAAATAATCTACAGTTTCCTCTACAACATCATTAACAGCACCCATGGAAATTATAATTCTATCAGCATCATGTGCTCCATAGTAATCAAAGCAATGATACGTTCTACCTGTTAATTTTGTTATTTCACTCATATAATCCTCAACTATATCCGGGATCACATCATAATATTTATTTACAGCTTCTCTGGTTTGGAAATATATATCTGGATTTTGAGCTGTTCCCCTCGTAACAGGATGATCTGGATTTAAAGCTCTTTTTCTAAAATCGTCAAGTGCTTTATAATCTATTAATTTAGCAAGTTCTTCTTGTTCTATTACCTCTATTTTTTGTATTTCATGAGAAGTTCTAAATCCATCAAAAAAGTTCATAAATGGCATTTTTGCTTTTATAGTGGCTAAATGTGCAACTCCACTTAAATCCATGACTTCTTGAACAGATCCTTCTGCAAGCATTGCAAATCCAGTTTGCCTAGCTGCCATAACATCTTGATGATCGCCAAATATGTTTAATGATGATGTTGCGAGAGCTCTTGCTGCGACATGTATTACACATGGAAGCAACTCTCCTGCTATCTTATACATATTAGGTATCATAAGTAATAACCCTTGTGATGCTGTATAAGTAGTTGACAGTGCACCTGCTTGAAGGGATCCATGTAGTGCGCCTGCAGCTCCTGCTTCTGATTGCATTTCAACAACTTTTACTGGCTGATTAAATATATTTTTTTTACCTTGTGAAACCCACTCATCTACATGTTCAGCCATTGGAGATGATGGAGTTATTGGGAAAATTACTGCCACTTCAGAAAATCCATAGGATATATATGCTGCAGCAGTATTGCCATCCATAGTTTTCATCTTTCTCATTGCATTTACCTCGTTTTCTTTTCTTCTAAACTTTTAATTGTCATTCTAACTTTTTTATTATCTGCTAAGAATATCTTACTTATTCATTTACAGGATAAATTGTAACCCTAGAATAAATAATAGCTTTCAAATGTATGATTCTAAATGCTATGATTAGGATAGAATAATAAAAAAGGAGGCATTTTTTATGTTTAAATTAAGAAATTTATACTTATATCTTGTTTGCTTTGTTTCATTAATGATGGTTCTAGCCGGTATAATCTTCACTGTACAAAATATTACTGATTTAATGTTCCCCACAAATTATTACTATGAAGGGATATCGCCAGATAAATCAGGCAGTTTATCGGAGTATGACAAAAAAATTTATGAGGAGAATCAAATAAGATATGAACAAAACCGTAGTATTGAAAGTAAAAAAAATGTTGCAAAATCAGTAGCGGTTGTTGTAGTTGCTTTGCCGACCTTTCTATATCACTGGCGAAAGGTTGAAAAAGAGAAAAATATTTAATTAATAATCACAAAATATAAAAGCAGTACCTGATATTAAAAATCAGATACTGCTTTTATCCTTCACTCTTAAAACGTTATTTTCTATTTATATTTCTCTTCTAATTTCTCCAATATAGCTATATTTTCATCTTTTACATTTGTATTGGTACTTTCAAACTCACTACATTGTTCATCAATATTATTTAAAGTTTCTTTATTTAATTCTCTTTGTGCAAATTTATAAATAACCTTGTCTTCTTTATCAATATGTCTTTCTAACAAATGAGTATATGAAATAGCATTTGATATAACGTCTAAGACAGATTCTTCATTTCCTTTTTTCAAGTTATCTAAAGCATCACTTAAGCTAGTTATATATAATCGTCCAAAATCATGCTCAACTAGCATACCATACTTTACTATTTTTTCTGCTGTTTCGCCTATTTCATCAACCATTTTGTTAAAAAGCATTACTTCTTCTTTTTTATGATGATGTGAATCGGCATAATTCCTAATAAAAGCAATCATAGAATAAAAATCTTCATAGTTAATGTTATCACCTTTAAATACTCTAAAACAGGCCTTTCTTACAACTACTAACATACGTTTAATGTATTGATGCTCTTCCATCATTAAATCTATTGCATTCATACCTTCCCTCCTATACAAATTAATTTTTTATTAAATATAAGTATTTCTTATTCTTAATTATTTATTTTTTATTTATAGCTTTTATTTCATCGTCTCTTTCTATATATTCGAAATCTGTATTTACCTCACTTACAAAAGCCTTAATCCATAGGCTTCTTAACTTATAGAAATAGTCTACATCGCCCTCTTCCTTACTCCAAATATCTTTGTGAACACAAACTCTTCTTACCCACTCAATAGAGTTCTCCTCTGCTTTAACTATTTCATTTACTCTATCACATGGCATACCATCCAATATATAGTCATTTACACTATTAAAAATGTCCTCGGCTGTTGTTAGTTCAATCCCTTTTTCTTTAACTTCTTTTGCAGCTTTCACACCTTGATTTGTATAAATATCCTCCATTTTTGCTTTAACACTTGCATTGTTATCTATAATCTTAGTAGTCCAAGCTGCCATTCTTCCTTCAGCCGAATTAATTTTAGATTGTAACCATCCATGAATATTACTTGTATCTATCATTTCTTCTAGTGGAATATCTGGAGTTGGTTCTCCATATTTACTATTGATTTCTTTCGATAATTTATCTATATCTAACCCTTCCTCTTGAGCTAGCTCAATTATTTCTTTTTCTAATTTTTCAAACCATAAAATTTTACTAAATAACCAGTAATGTATTTTTCCTAAATATAGACTCATTGTATCTCCTCCTATAATTAAATCTATTAATAGTATTTTGCTTCTATAAATAAATAATACAGTATTTGTCGTACTTTTTCTGTAACATTTGATACAAGAGATGAAAAATCCACCAATTTTTTAATAATAAAAAAGTTATCTTCAAACTTACACATTCGAAGATAACTTTTTTATTTTACTAAATTTTAAATTCTATTGTTGAACTGGCTTCTTTAATATTCCTAATATTACTGCTCCAACGATAGATCCTGCAACTATTGCTGCTATATAAGCAAGTGGATTACTTACAATTGCGATAACGAATACTCCACCATGAGGTGCTCTTAATGCACATCCGAAAGCCATTGAAAGTGCTCCAGCTACTGCTGAACCTACAATGCATGATGGCAATACTCTTATTGGATCTGCTGCTGCAAAAGGTATTGCACCTTCTGATATGAATGACAGCCCCATTATATAGTTTACAAGTCCTGCTTGCCTGTCTTTTTCTGTAAATTTATTTCTAAAGAATGTAGTAGCTAATGCAATTACAAGTGGTGGGACCATACCACCAGCCATAACAGCTGCCATTATATCAAAGTTTCCACTTGCAAGTGATGCAGTTCCAAATAAATACGCTGCTTTATTAACCGGACCACCCATATCAACTGACATCATACCACCTAATACAATTCCTAAAAGAATCTTACTTGTACCACCCATTGAGTTAAGACCATTACTGATACCTGTATTGATAACTCCCATAACTGGATTTATGAATAAAATTATAACACCAATTAATAATGTTCCTAGTAAAGGATATAATAAAACTGGTTTAATACCTTCTAAACTATTAGGTAAATTTGCAAATAATTTTTTAAGACCAAGAACTATATAACCTGCGATAAAACCTGCAAGTAAAGCGCCTAAGAAACCAGAGCTAACTGCTGGAATCTTTGAATCAAATGCACTAGCAAAAGTAACTCCTGAACTAGCTAATGCTCCACCAACAAACCCTACCGCAAGACCTGGTCTATCCGCAATACTCATTGCAATAAATCCTGCTAGAACTGGTAACATGAATCCAAATGCACTACCACCAATTTTCATTAATACTGCAGCAAGTGGTGTTCCCGAACCAAATCCTCCTGGATTTGCTGGGTTAAATGTATCAAATAAGAATGCAAGTGCTATAAGTATACCTCCACCTATAACAAATGGTAACATATGTGATACACCATTCATAAGATGCTTATATATTTGACGTCCTACAGATTCATTTCCAGTATCAATACTTCCTTCATCAGCTTTTCCACTATGATGATATACAGGAGCATTTCCGCTAATAGCTTCATTAATTAAGTCTTTAGCTTTATGAATTCCATCTGAAACCTTTGTCTTAATTACTCTTTTGCCATCAAATCTAGCCATTTCAACATTTTTGTCAGCTGCAATGATTATGCAGTCCGCATTTGCAATTTCCTCTTTACTTAAAACATTTTTAGCTCCCCCAGAACCATTAGTTTCAACTTTTATTGAAACCCCTAACTCTTTAGCTTTGTTTTCTAAACTCTCTGCTGCCATATAAGTATGTGCAATTCCAGTTGGACATGCAGTAACAGCTAATACCTTATAACCTTTATTACTCATTTCTTTTCCCCCTATAACTTCATTTGGAAATTTCTCCATTTCCTTTTTATCTATTAATTTGAGGAATTCATCTTTATCAGAACAACTTAATAAATTATTCCTAAAAGTTTCATCCATCAAAATAGTTGACAATCTTGCTAAAACCTCTAAATGTAAATTATCACTATTATCAGGTACCGCAATCATAAAGAAAAGGTTTGCAGGAGCCCCATCAAGAGAATCATAATCAACACCTTCTTTTGAAATTGCTGCTGCTAAAGTTGCTTTTTTAACAGCTTTTGTTTTCCCGTGAGGAATTGCTATTCCATCACCAATACCTGTTGTACTTAACTCTTCTCTTGCAAGTATTGCTTTTTTGAATTCTTCTTTATTATTTAAATTCCCTGTCTTGTCCATTAAGTTAACTAATTCATTAATACATTGTTCTTTTGAGCCAGGATTAAAATTTAAATTCATACCCTGTTTGTGTAATAAATCAATAATTTTCATCTTTCACCCTCCGTTAATTTAAAAATATATTCCTTTTATTCTGTAATTTAATGAAAAGATATTAATATCTTTTCATTAAATTAATATAGTACTAAAAAATATTTCAACATTCTATACAATTTGTTTCAACAAATTATCTACTTCATCCTTGGTTGCTAGTTCTTCAGAAAATGCACTTGCGCTACCAGTAGCAATTCCCATCTTGAAAGCTTCATCTATATCTTTATTTCTTAGATAACCACACAAGAAACCTGCTACCATTGAATCTCCCGCACCAACTGAATTTTTAAGTTCACCTTTTGGCACTTCCCTTTTTATTGCTTCACTATTTTCTGGTAAAAGAATCGCACCATCACCAGCCATTGATATAAGCACATTTTTTGCTCCCATTTCTTGAAGCTTTCTACCATATTTTATTATGTCTTCATCACTTTTTAATTCAACATCGAACATTTCTGCTAATTCATGATGATTAGGCTTTATCAAAAATGGCTTAAACTTTAGCACTTTAAGAAGTAAGTCTTTTGTTGCATCTACAATAAATTCCACGCCTCTGTCAGCTAAGCTGCTCATAATACTTTCATAGATATCATCCGGCACACTATTTGGTATGCTTCCTGATAATATCAGAAAATCACCTTTTGTTAAATGTGAAAGCTTTTCGTATAAAATTTTAAGGTCTTCATTTTTAATATCTGGTCCAGACCCATTAATTTCTGTTTCACCATCACTTTTAAGTTTTACATTTATTCTTGAAAAACCTTCTTTTAATTTAATAAAATCACAAGTTACTCCATGACTTTCAATTTGACGTAGTATTTCATCCCCGGTAAAACCTGCAACATAACCAAGAGCAGTATTCGCTACACCTAAGTTTTTAAGTACTATAGATACATTAATTCCTTTACCACCTGCATATATCCTTTCTTCCGCAATTCTGTTCAAAGAATCAACTTTAAAAGAATCAACTTTAACTATATAATCCAAAGAAGGATTGAGCGTTATTGTGTTAATCAATTTTTATCACCTCTATTACGTTAGTATCATAACTAATATTATTTCTATCGATTTTAGTTGTTATTAATATTGAATCTGCTATTGCTCCAAAAGTTATAAAACTAACTTTTTCCAATTTAGATTGATCTGCTAATACATATGACTGTCTGCACATTTTTATTGCCTGAGCCTTAACCATAGCCTCATTTACATCAGGAGTAGTATATCCACTTTGATTGCTCACTCCATTAACACCAAAAAAGCCTTTTGAAAAATTATATTTTTTCAATTCTTCAACGGTAGTATTGCCAATAATAGCCTCTGTAATAGCTTTGACTTCACCTCCTAAAATAAAGGTTTTAAATCCTCTTTCTAAAAGTTTCTTAGCATGAACAATACCATTTGTAACAACTGTTATATTTTTAGCATCTATAAATTCAATAATAAGCTCAGTTGTTGTACCTGCATCTAAGTAAATTACATCTCCTTCTTCAATTAGAGAAGCTGCATATTTTGCTATTTCGTATTTTTCATCAACATTTAGAGATTGTCTAACATTTACTTTATAATCATGCTTTGATGTGCTTTCGCCAATTGCTATTGCTCCACCATGTATTTTCTTAAGTAGTCCTTCATTATCAAGTGCATTTAGATCTCTTCTTACTGTAGATTCGGAAGCATCTAGCAACTTCACTAGATCTGTAACAGATACTATTCCCTTAACTTTAAGTTCTTGAAGAATGATATTGAATCTTTCTTCTGTAAACATTATCACCACTCCTCTGATATTATAATAACTCATATCTTATAATAAATCAATCATTTTCTTTCAAAATAATTCATTTAAATTCACTTTCTTTTATTTTTTAATTGTTTTTGGTTTATTCTAAAAGTTTTTTTATTGTTTTTGCTCATTTTAAAGTTAATATAAATACTTTAACGCATATTCAAGCAAAAGACCTTCTTTTGTAGGGTAATCAAATCTCTTACTTTCAATAATTGCTTTTTCCACAAACTCACATGACATTTTAGCACTTTCTAATAGAGAGTTTCCTTTTAATAGCATTCCTAAAAGAACTGATGTAAATACATCTCCTGTTCCTGGATAAGACCTATCTAATCTATCTGAAACAATTATTTCTATAGAATCTTTTTTCCAATCATATATTGCAGTTCCAATTTTACTCCTATCAGGCATAGGGATACTTGTGATAACAATATCTTTACTTCCTAATTTGCGTAGTTTCCTACTAATCATTAATATGTCGTCTTTATTACCATCATTTTTTACATCTTCATCTGCTAAAATACATGCTTCTGTAAAGTTAGGTGTAATTATATCTGAATAGCACATTATTTCTTTTAATCTTTCAGCATAATTTTTATCAAAATTACTGTAATAATGTCCATCATCCCCAAAGATAGGGTCAAATATAATTAAAGGATTATCGTTATTTAAATATTCCAATGAAGTTATAACTTCATTAACACATGATTCATTTCCTAAGTAACCAATAAACACTCCTTCAAAAGTGATATCTATACTTCTATAGTGCTCAATTGCTTTATTTATATATCCATCTAATTTTAATATTCTTGGTGTGCCAAATCCTCCAGTGTGTGTCGATAAAATCATAGTTGGTACAGGGCAAACTTCTACTCCTAGTGTTGCTAGAACCGGAATTACATTAGTTAAAGCAGCTTTTCCGATTCCACATAAATCATGAATAGCTGCAACCCTTTTTATTGGTTTTTTCATTTTTCTCTCCTTTTCTAAATAAATTTCAATACTAACTTTTGTAATTAAAAATATAATTGTAGTATTTAGTAATTATATCCTATTTACATAAGAAGATTATAATATTAACAAAAACATCTAGCAATTAATTTATTCCAAAAATAATCATTTACGACAATAAAATATCACTTTTGAGTGTTTATAATTATTAATTCAAACATCAAAAGTGATTTTATATTTTATAATAGATTTTAATTTAGATATTATTACAATCTTTAAGTATCTCTTTTACTCAGACTGAATTATTATAAGTTATATAAGATTTAAATCTTTTAATCTATCTATCAAGTTAATTTTATGATCCTTGGCAACTTGCCTTATTTCTAATTCAATTCCCATTGAATGAAGTCTTTTAAATGCATCAATATCTGTATTACTAACAGATATTGCACCTGTTATTTGTTTTTTACCTTCTTTATAACACATTCCACCAACATTTACTGATTTTATATCAACCCCACCTTCAATCATTCTAAGCACGTCTAAGGGATTTGTTAACAAGAATAATGTTTTGAAACTTTCAAATTTAGGGTCATTATATGCTTCAATAGCCTTATCAATACTAATAACATAAGCTTTAATTCCCTTAAGAGCTACCTGAAGCAACAATTGCTTTCTAAGATCATCTTTTGCCACCTCATCGCTGCAGGCCATGATTCTATTGCATCCGCTTTCCTTAGACCAAATCGTAGCAATTTGTCCATGTATTAACCTATCATCAATTCTTACAAAACTAATTTCCATAACTTAAAAACCCCCTTATTTATTAGTCTTACCTATGCTTAAACATGCCAAAACGCTGCTTTTTTATAGCCTTATATAAATTAAAATATAATCATGTTAAATCCTTTTCATAGTGAGTATCGACATGACATAATACAAGCAAATCTATTATTGTATATATTAAGAATACTTATAGAAACTTTCAACTTGCATTAACAGCACTTTATTTGACACCAATTGTATCACAGAATGTACTCATTTTCAATCATATTCATTCATAAAAATCCACACTTAACCTATAATAATCGTTTTCTCATTTTATCTTCTATACTTATTTTTAGTATAATATCATCACTTAGCAACAAAAAGCATATTAAAACTTTATGTTTTAATATGCTTAAAATTTCGTATATTTACGTTATATTGTTAAATACCTATACAATAACAGTAATTCAATTATAATTTATTCTTATAGCGTAACCCCTTGCTTAAGAATAGATATTTCTTTAAACTTATTTATTTCATTGTTTACTAATTTTCCACTTGAAACTTCTATTATATATTTCAATAATTTTTCAGTTGTTTCTTCTAAATTTTTATCTTCAACTAAACATCCTGCATTAAAATCCATCCAATGAGGTTTCAAGTTATAAATTGCAGTGTTTGTTGATATCTTAATAGTTGGAACAAATGTTCCAAATGGTGTTCCTCTTCCTGTTGTAAATAAAACTATATGACAACCTGCTGCTGCAAGTGCTGATGCTGCAACTAAGTCATTTCCTGGTCCACTTAATAGATTTAATCCATTGACTTTCAATGTTTCCCCGTATTTTAGAACATCTACAACTGTTGCATTACCTGATTTTTGTGTACATCCTAAAGATTTATCTTCAAGAGTTGTGATTCCACCTGCTTTATTTCCTGGCGATGGATTTTCGTATATTGGTTGATCATATGCCATGAAATATTCTTTAAAATCATTGATTAAGTGTACAGTTTTATCAAAAGTTTCTTCGTCTTTAGCTCTATTCATTAGTATTGTCTCTGCTCCAAACATTTCTGGAACTTCAGTAAGAATAGTAGTACCACCTTGAGCTATTAATAAATCAGAAAAACTACCTACTAAAGGATTTGCTGTTATTCCTGATAGTCCATCTGAGCCTCCACACTTCAATCCTACCTTTAATTTAGATAATGGAATGGATTCTCTCTTATCGTTCTTCATGTTTTCATAAAGTTCTTTTAATATTTCAACTCCTATTTCCATTTCATTTGAAACTTCTTGTGTAACTAAGAACTTAATTCTTTTTTCATCAAAATCTCCTAATGATTTTTTGAAATCTTCCATTGTATTATTTTCACAGCCAAGTCCAAGCACTAACACACCGCCAGCATTTGGATGTTTCACTAAATTTCCAAGCATTGTTCTTGTATTAACATGATCATCTCCTAGCTGAGAGCAACCATAATTATGCTTAAATACTTCGAGACCATCTAACCCCACTGGTTGAACTTCTTCTCTAAACTTTTCAATTATTCTTTCTCCAATACCATTTACACAACCTACTGTTGGTACTATCCAAAGTTCATTTCTAATTCCTACATTTCCATTTTCTCTTTTATATCCTTCAAAATTAATATTTCTGTTATCTAATGAACTTTGTATTAATTCCTGATTGAAAGTATATTCCATTATCCCATTTAAATTAGTTTTTATATTATGTGTATGTACCCAATCTCCAATTTCAATATTTTTTGTCGCATGTCCTATTGGATACCCATACTTAATTACATTTTCTTCTTCTTTAATATTTCCAATTGCTATCTTATGACCTCTCTTTATGTCCTCTTTTACTTCTATTTTATTATCTTCTACTTCAATAATCTCATTTTTTAGAATATCTCTAAGTGCTACAACAACATTATCTTTTTCATTTATTTTAATAATTTCTTTCATTAATTCTTTACCTACTTCCATTAAATTTTTATTTTGAATCTAACAGTTATTAGTTATTTATAAGTGGTTTTAGTATTATATATTAAAACCACTTATAAATTTTATATAGATTTAATTATAGGGCTTTACTTATAACCTTTATAGAACTTCTTTGATAGCTTCTTTCATTCCTAATGTTTCAATAAGTATTAAGTATTTTGTAATTTCTTCTGTTAGGTTTGGTATTCCATTTAGGTCCATCCCCCAGTTTTTTTCATACGCTAATACCGAAGTTACTATTGTCTTTAATCCTTCATTACTTCCATCAAAATTTGACCATAATTCCTTATAAAGTTCTAGAATATCTTCATCATCAGCTAATTGAATAACTTCTTCTCCTCTTTTTCCTTTGTAGAATTCAATTAATGCTGCAAGAGAGAATACTAATTTTTTAGGAAGGACTCCTTTTCTATTTAAATATTCAGTTAAGCTTGGTAAATCTCTTGTCTTATACTTAGACATTGAGTTTAAAGCTATACTCATTAAATAGTGTTTAACATAAGGATTTTGGAATCTTTCAATTATTGCATCTGCAAATTCAACTAATTCTTCATGTGGTAAATCTAACGTTTCAACTATCTCTTCATAAATTACATCATGAACAAATTCTCCAATCACTTCATGTTCTACAGATTCTCCTACAGTTTCTAATCCGTAAAGATAAGCTACTGGAACCATTGCTGTATGAGGACCATTAAGTATTCTAACCTTTCTAGTTCTATATGGTGTCATATCATCAACAACTTTTATATTTAATCCTGCTTTTTCAATTGGCAGTTCCTCTTTTATTGATTGTGGTCCTTCGATAACCCATAGATGGAATATCTCACCAACATCAACAAGATCATCATCATATCCAAGTTCTAATCTAACTTCATCAATTGTATCTCTTGGATATCCTGGAACTATTCTATCAACTAGACTACAACAAAATGTATTTCCATTATGTAACCAGTCTATAAAAGGTTGTCCAAGATTCCAAATCTCAGCATACTTCAATATTATTTCTTTAAGTTTTTCACCATTTCTATCTATAAGTTCACAAGGTATTATTATAAAACCTTTACTATTATCTCCATTAAATATTCTAAATCTTTCATATAAGAAAGCAGTCAGTTTACCCGGAAAACTTTTTTGACAGCCTTCATTCAATTTATCATTCTCATCAAAAGCAATTCCAGCTTCAGTTGTATTAGATACGATGAATCTTAACTCTGGATTCTCAGCGACCTTTAAATATTCATCATAATTCTTATATGGATTGATACCTCTGCTGATACTATTTATAATTTTGTGTGTTTTTATCGCTTTTACATTCTGAACACCTTGAAGATATAGTGTAAATAGACAATCCTGCTCATTTAATTTATGAACTAACCCGCCTTCTTGTGGTTGAATAACTACAACACTACCATTGAAGTTTGCTTCTTCATTCATTTTATCAATTTGCCAATCAACAAAAGCTCTTAGAAAATTCCCTTCACCAAATTGTAAAACTCTCTCTGGGTATGTTTTAAATTCTTTGTACAATTCTTTACTTAATTTCATTAATTATTCCTCCTAAGTAGTGCAATACTTTTTTTAACATACTAATTCAATACACAATTCACAATGCAAAGCCTCTCAAAATGTTATACTGTACATTGTCAATTATTCATTGATATATTCTTGTCCAATATTTTTGAGGGTAAGTAAAAGCCTATTTCCAAAGTTATTTTAAAGTTTATTTTTAGAGATAGAATACACTTAAAATTTCATTATTTAAAATAGCCTTCTTACTTACCCACATTGATTAATATATTATCTTTCAATTCCTTGCTTTTTACCTATAAATTCCATAAGTTGATCAAAATAAGGATACCCCTCCATATCACCTTGAACTAATGTAGCCATAGCTCCAACCCCATTAGCATATTGTCCTATTTCGTTTAATGGTAATTTTTCTAGATATCCGGCTAAGAACCCAGCTGCAAAACCATCGCCTGCTCCAGCTGTATCTTGAATTAAATCAGAAACATTATAACCGTGAACCTTTACTCCTTCTTTTCTATCTTTTATGTAACATCCTTCTGCCCCTAATTTTATTGCAACAATTTTCGCTTCCTTACTTAAGAAATAATCTGCAACTTCATCTTTATCTGTTAATCCTAAAAGAATTTCGGCTTCATCTAATCCCGGCATAACTATATCAGCTCTACACGCTATATCTACTAATACCTTCGTTGCTTCCTCAACTGGCCATAGTTTTAACCTTATATTTGGATCAAAAGATACTAATATGTTATTTTCTTTTGCTATCTCTATTGCTCTGTATACAGTTTTTCTGCAGCTTTCTGATAAAGCTGGAGTTATTCCTGTTAAATGAAGAATTTTGGTTTGCTTTATGTATCCTTCATCCAAGTCTTCTGGTGATAGGCTACTTGCCGCTGAATCTTTTCTATAATAATAAACATTTGGATTACTTCTTTGATAACGTTCTTTAAAAAGAATACCTGTATTTCTATTTTTATCTACTACTACTCTTGACGTATCTACTCCTTCAGCTTTAATTGCATTAATTACAAATCTTCCAAACTCATCATCAGATACTTTTGAAAACCAACCTACACTATGATTTAATTTTGCAATAGCAGTAGCAACATTTGATTCTGCTCCACCAAGTGATTTAGTAAAAGTATGAACATGTCTTATTGGTCCATTGTTATTAGGGCTAAATACAACCATTGACTCTCCAAAAGTTAAAACATCCATATTACCTATTCTCCTCCGCTTTTCTATGAGCATAAACAAATTCTTTAGCTATTTTTTCGACTAAATCATAATCGCCAGTTTTAGCACCTTTAGTTAAATCTCCACCAGTTCCAACAGCAACAGCTTCCTTAACACTCCTTGATACTTCTTCACATCTCATTTTTATACCTCGATTACTTTTATATAATATATATATGAAATTATTATTTTCTAGTTTAATTATGCTCTTTATTAATAATTAAATGCACAGTTCTCAAAAGGTTAACTTAAAATATTTTTAATAAATTATAGTATGAAAATTATGTGTTTGAAGAAATTCTCCATTATGGTTAAGTATATGTTTGGTCGTTTTTTATTGAGAACTGTGCTATATATAAAATAAGTTATTAACTTATTTACATATCAAAATATTGTTTTCTTATCAAACTTTTAAACCTTTTATTAAATTTTTATGGTGTATATATCTTTGTATAAATTCAAATTAATTAGCCTGTTTATTAATTGTTAACGTGAACAATTTGCAACAGAACGCATTAACTGGTTAAGTTTATTATAATACTATTTTAAAAATCATGCAACACTTTTTTGTGAACGTTAACAACTTTTTTTCTTAACTTATTTAATGTTATAAGTTAAGCACCACGGATTCTAAATGGATCCATGATGCTTAACATTTTTATATTCATTTAGGTAGATGACTTAAGTATCAACTAGTGAATAATATATTTAATATTATTCTAATATACCATTTTCCCATCTTCCTTCTTGTAAATCTTGTGCCACTTTTCTATATTTATCATCTGGTAAGTTGTGTAATACACCTACTACAATAGCAGCTATAGCTAGTGCAACTGCTGGATATAATGTCATTGCACCTTTGATTCCTAGTAGAGTTTCTGCACTTTGTTGTGCATTTGCAACATATCCAGTCATACCTAATACCGCTGCACTTACAAGAGCAGCCATAGATTGTGCGATTTTTCTTGAGAAGTTAAAAGCCGCATAAGTTACGCCTTCTTTTCTTATTCCTGTATGCCAGTGACCATAGTCAATCGCATCTGTTACGAATGCCCAAGTAACTCCGTTTGGAATAGCTAGAGCTACATATCCAACAGTAACAAGAACTGTGAAAGTTGTAGGATTTGTTGGTATGATAAAGTTTAATCCATTAGCTATAATTCCGATTATTAATCCTGTAATTGCAGTTTTCTTTTTACCAAATTTCTTTACTAAGAATGGAATAGCGAATATACCAATTACAGAACATCCGATCATTATACCATTAACTTTTGGTTGAAGTTTAATATCTCCTAAATTATATTGACAGAAGAATATCATCATTTGGTTATTAGTATTCATAGCTGATATTGTAAATAATTGCATAAGAATTAAGCATAATAGCGGTCTATTTGTAAATACAACTTTGAAATAATCTTTAGCACTAGCTTTTTCTGATTTACCTTCTCTGTTAACAACTACGTGCTCTTTACAATTAACAAAACAAATATAGAATGAAATAACTCCTATAACAGCCATAACTGCTGCTGCAACTGGATAACCAACTTTTTTATCACTAAACATCATTAAAATAGGTACAAAAGCTACACCTGTTATTAATTGTGCTCCTAATGAACCCGCTTGTCTAAATGTAGCCAATTGACTTCTGTCTTCTACATCTCTTGTCATAACAGATGCCATTGATCCATAAGGAACATTAGTAAATGAATACACAAGTCCCCAAGCCATGTAAGTTGCATAACCATATATTATCCTAGTTGAAAGTGATACATCCGGCATTGTAAATGTGATAACTGTAAGTATTGCGAGAATTATACTTGAAATCATCATTACTGGTCTAAACTTACCTTGTTTACCTGCTTTTCTACGATCTATTGTTGATCCTGCTAATGGATCCATAAATGCATCAAATATCTTCGTAAATGCGAATATACCTCCAACTGCTCCTGCACTCATTCCACATGTATCAATAAAGAATTTTGTAAGATATGATTGACCTAAGTCAAACATAAAACCATTCCCAAAATCTCCAAAACCGTAAGAAATTTTTTCTTTTAAACTTAATTTAACGTTTCCATCTTTAGTAGAATTAGTTGATGCGTTGTTTTTAACAGAATTTTGCATTCCTTTTCCTCCGTATCTTTAATTTTATTTCTTATAAATAAATTGCAAATTTTATAGATTACTATTAATTTTCTCTATTAGATTTAGGTATTCTTCATCACTTAAGTATACTTTTTGTGGATTCATCTCAAAAGTTTTCCCCCAAGTTGTACCACCTTCATATTTAGGGACTATATGAAGATGAAGATGTTTCATTGTGTCAGCAAATGCTCCATAATTTACTTTATCAGGATTAAAGGCTTTATGAATAGCCTTCGCTACTTTACGAGCATCATTTATGAACGCTGCTGCTTCTTCTTCAGTTAAATCTGAAATCTCACTTTTGTGTTCCTTATAAACCACATTACATCTTCCGCTGTAAGTTTGTTCTTTAAATAAGTATACTGTTGATACATCTAAATCACAAATCTTAATCATTAAAGAATCTAAATCTTGATTCTTTGAGCAATAAAAACAGTTTGCATCAAAACTCATGTTTTTTCCTCCTTATTAATTATTTATATTTATTTATCATACAATTAAGCAATGCTTAATTGTATAATAATAAATTTCATTATAGAACTTCTTTAACAGCTTCTTTCATACCTACTTTTTCAATTATTTCTAAGTATCTTGAAACTTCATCAGTTAAGTTAGGGATATCATTTAAATCGCTTCCCCAATTCTTTTCATATGCAAGAACAGAAGTCACAATTTTATTTAAACCTTCTTTTGTTCCATCATAATTTGACCATAATCCCTTGAATAATTCTAAAATATCTTCATCATCAGCTAATTGAATATCTTCTTTTCCTCTTTTTCCTTTATAGAATTCAATTAATGCGGCAAGCGAGAACACCAATTTTTTAGGCAGTACACCTTTTCTTTTTAAATATTCAGTTAAACTTGGTAAATCTCTTGTTTTATATTTTGACATTGAATTTAATGATATACTCATTAAAAAGTGTTTTACATAAGGATTTTGGAATCTCTCAATGATTGCATCTGCAAATTCTACTAATTCTTCATGTGGTAAATCTAATGTTTCTATTATTTCATCATATATAACATCATGCACATACTTTCCTATTACTTCATGATCCACAGATTCTCCTACAGTTTCTAATCCATAAAGATAAGCTACTGGAACCATTGCTGTATGAGGTCCATTTAAAATTCTAACTTTTCTTGTTCTATATGGTGTCATATCATCTACAACTTTAATATTTAATCCTGCTTCTTCTATTGGTAATTCATTTTTTATAGATTGCGGACCTTCAATTACCCATAGATGGAACATTTCTCCTACGTCTACAAGATTATCATCATATCCAAGTTCTTCTCTAACTTCATCTATTGAATCTCTTGGATATCCTGGGACTATTCTATCAACTAAGCTACAGCAAAAAGTATTAGCATTATCTATCCAATCCGCAAATGCTTGTCCTAAATTCCATTTTTCTGCATACTTTAATATTATTTCTCTTAGTTTTTCACCATTTCTATCAATTAATTCGCATGGAATTATTATAAACCCTTTACTATTATCTCCTTTAAAGAAGTTAAATCTATGATATAAAAGTGCAGTTAATTTTCCTGGATAACTTTTTTGACATCCTCCGTCTAATGTATCGTTTTCATCAAATGCAATACCTGCTTCTGTTGTATTAGATACTATAAATCTTAATTCTGGATTTTCTGCAACTTGTAAATATTCATTATAATCTCTATAAGGGTTAATTCCTCTGCTTATGCTGTTAATTACTTTATGAGTCTTTGACGCTTGGCCATTTTGAATACCTTGTAAATATAGAGTGTATAAGCAATCTTGATCATTAAGCATATCTATAAGACCATTTTCTAACGGTTGTACGACTACAATACTTCCATTAAAACCTGCTTCATCATTCATTTTATCTATTTGCCAGTCAACAAATGCTCTTAAGAAGTTACCTTCTCCAAATTGCAACACTTTTTCTGGGTATGTTTTAAATTCTTTATATAATTCCTTATTTAATTTCACAGTGATTCCTCCCTAGCTTATGATTTGTTTTATCTTTGCGTATGAAAATAAGTTATTCACCTATTTTCATACATATAAAATTACATATTGAAATATTTATCTGCGTTATTATAACTAATATCAGCTACAATTTGTCCTAAATGTTCGATGTCATTAGGTAATTCACCATTTTCTACCCATTCACCAATTACATTGCAAAGGATTCTTCTAAAATATTCATGTCTTGTGTACGATAAGAAGCTTCTAGAATCTGTTAACATTCCAACAAATGTACTTAACATTCCTAAGTTAGCTAGAGTTCTAATTTGATCTTGCATACCAATCTTATGATCATTAAACCACCATGCTGATCCAAATTGGATTTTACCTTTTATTCCATCGCCTTGGAAACATCCAAGTAATGTTCCTATTGTAGAATTATCATTTGGATTTAAACTATATATAATGGTCTTAGGTAAAGCTTTTTCACTATTTAATGCATCTAATAATCTTGATAGCGGAATTGCAACTTCTGTATCATTCAGCGAGTCAAATCCTGTATCAGGGCCTAATTTTTCGAACATCACTTTGTTATTATCTCTAACACAATTCATGTGAAATTGCATTACCCATCCTAAATCATGATATAATTTTCCAAAGAACTTTAATATATATACTCTTAATTTATTTTCATCTTCAAAAGATACTTGTCCATCTTTAAGTACATTAGCAAAAATTTCTCTAACTTCTTCTAATGACGAATTTCCTACTGGAACAAAATCTAATGCATTATCTGATACTCTGCATCCAACTTCATGGAAATATTCTACTCTCTTTTTTAACGCTTCTAAATATTCATCAAAGTTTGAAATTTTAGAACCAACTACTTCTTCTAGCTTGTTAAACCAATCTTTAAATGTATCTTTATTAACTCCTAGAGCTTTATCAGGTCTAAAAGCTGGTAATACTTTTACATCAAAACTTTTATCTTCTTTAATTGCTAAATGATATTCTAATGAATCTATTGGATCATCAGTTGTGCATATTGCTTTTACATTTGATTTTTTAATAAGATTTCTTACCGTAAAGTCATCGCTGCTTAACATCTTATTAACTTTTTCCCAAATAGCTGGAGCACTTTTTTCATTTAAAACTTCATCTACACCAAAGAATCTTTTAAGCTCTAAGTGCGTCCAATGATAAAGTGGATTTCCTATTGCAAATGATATAGTCTTTGCCCAAGCTAAGAACTTTTCATAATCACTTCCATCTCCTGTGATATATTTTTCATCTATGCCAAAAGTTCTCATTTGTCTCCATTTATAATGATCACCATAAAGCCATACTTGAGTTATGTTCTCAAACTTCTTATCATCTAATATTTCCTTCGGATTAATGTGACAGTGATAATCAATAATTGGCATTTTCGCTGAATAATCATGATATAGTTTTTCTGCTGTTTCATTACTTAAAATAAAATTTTCATCCATAAACTTTTTCATATCAAATCCTCTTTCCTTCTTGTTCACGTTAACAAAAACATCAGCCAAACTCTGTTAACGTGAACAATTTAATAGTATCTACTCGATGTCTTTATTATAATATCATATTATAAATAATGCAATACTTTTTTGTTAACGTTAACAAGTTTTTTTTAAATAATTAGCGATATTTTACCACTAATTATTTATTTATCAAAGTTTTTTCACAGATTTTCTTACAACAAGTTTTGATTGTATATATAACTTTTCTTTGCTAACTTCTTTATTTTTTATAATATTTAACAGATTTATTCCTCCATATTGACTCATAGTTAAAGAATCTTTTTTTACGCTAGTTAATGGCGGAGTTACATAATTACAAAAATTACTATCATCAAATCCTATAATTGAAACATCATCAGGCACTCTTAATCCTTCTTCAGCGATAGCCTTCATAGCACCGACCCCTATATCATCATTAGAACAAAATACAGCTGTTGGTCTATCTTCTAATCCTAATAGCTTTTTCATATTCTCATATCCGCTTTGTAAGTTATATCTACCACTTATAATATAATCTTCATTAATAGGAATATTATTCTCTTCTAATGCTTTTATATATCCTTTTTTTCTATAAAAACTTGATTCGAATTCCTTGTTTCCTTCTAGTAATGCTATTTTTCTATGGTTATTTTCAATAAAATATGTAACCGCATCATAAGCACCCTTAGTATCATCAGACATTATGTTTACTAATCCTTCATTGTCTATGTATCTATTAATTACAACAGTTGGGATATTCTTTTCAAGAATAGTATGTATAAATTTATCATCATTTTTGCTTTGACTTACCACAATTATTCCATCAAAATTTTTATTATCTATAGGATGAGAATATTCACAATCGTCAATTCCTCTAATAACTAAGTTATACTCTTTATCAATAACCTTGTTTATTCCTTTAACAATCTCATGGAAAAATGTATCTGAAGTCCCTTCACTAATTGATGAAAAGAATACACCTATTACATATGATTTTAATAATACTAGACTTTTCGCACTATAATTTGGTACATAATTTAATTCTTTTGCTAATGCTTTTATTTTAATTTTAGTCTCTTCATTAATATATGGACTATTATTAAGAGCCCTCGACACCGTTGTATGTGAAACATTGGCAATCTTTGCGATATCTTTTATAGTAACACTCATTTTTTCTTTACACTCCTTATTTATGTAAATCTCTATCAATATATATTTATACTGTGTAAAAAATTACTTTCTTTATTCTATATAATATTTTAATAATTTATATCCATTTTTGCAATAATGTACATTTAAAACACCTTTTAACTTATCTATTTATAATTATATTTATTTATATATTTCAATTTATCTCATAATTGAATAATTTATTATTTTGTTCACAATAGTTATACTAACTTAAATTATGTATTATTTCAATAATTTATAGCAAAATATGCTACCTTTTTATTTAAAAAAGGTAGCATATTTCAATAATTTTCATATAAATTATATATTTTTTCATAATATGCTATATCTTTTAATTGATTTTATTATACATATATAATAACCCATTTTTAGGACTATAAATTAACTTGCC
This sequence comes from Clostridium chromiireducens, assembly GCF_003575225.1. Lineage (NCBI taxonomy): Bacteria > Bacillati > Bacillota > Clostridia > Eubacteriales > Clostridiaceae > Clostridium > Clostridium chromiireducens. The sequence goes on from NZ_QXDJ01000003.1 coordinate 837,359, forward strand.
AACAAATTTTCTTTTTCTAAGTTCTTTTTGAAGACTATACATAAAGAAACCATGTGTAACTATAAGAATATTATTGTTCCCTTCTTTTATTGCTTCATCTAACAACATGTCAACAAATTGTCTGGCCTTTTCAATTGTTATTTTTTTATTTTCCTCTTGTGATTTATGGTTAAAATACCAAGCAAGTCTTCCGCTAACTGCCCAAAACCAATAAGGAAGTTTTATATCACTGTGAAATATAGGGTCTATTATAGTCTCTCTAATAAGATCATTATGTACAATATTTTCCTTATAAACATGCTGTGCTGTTATCATTGCTCTTATTAACGTGCTAGAATAACATTTATCCCACATTACCCCCATAAGTTCCACATCTTTTATAATAACATCACTATTATTATAATTTTCTTCCCATTCTTTAAACTCTTTCGATGTCATAAATAATTTCTTTTGATAATTAACTTTAAAATGCCTTATAAGACCTATTATCATAAAAATCCCCCCGGTCTCTAATTGTAAAATTTAACCATCACAAAACGTTTTTAGCCTTTAATCTGCTTAATTATCTCAACAAGCATATTGACCCTATTAAATGGAGTTATAAAATATAATCCGTCACAGAAGTCTTTTAGCTTTTTCCCAATTTCAACTGTTATTTTCACTCCTACTTCCTGTGCTTCTTCTTTAGTCATGTCCTCATTAAACATCTTTATGTATTTATCAGGAATTGTAACACCTGGAAGTTCGTTGTTTAAAAAAACAGCATTTCTATAGCTAACTACAGGAAGAAGCCCAGCAAGAATTTTTATATCTGTTCTTTCTTTAATTTTCTTTAAAAATTCAATTGCATCATCATCATATATAGGTTGAGTTAGAAAGAATTTCGCTCCTTTTTCTATTTTCTTTAACATACGGTTATATTCCACTTCTTTATTCCGAACATTTAAATTTAAAGCTCCACCTACTAATATATTTTCTTCTTTAAAAAATTCTTCATTCATATCCTGAATTAATTCCATTAGTCTAAATGAATTCAAGTTAAATACGCTCTTTGTCTCAACTTTACTTGCGTCAGAAATAGGGTCGCCAGTAATTGCTAATACATTTCTTACATTTTCAATATGTGAAGCAATTAAGCTCGATCTTATTGCATTTGTATTCTTATCTCTACAGCAAATATGTGGCATTGCTTCAATTCCTATTTCTCTTTTAATTTTCGCAGCTATAATCGTTGAATCTGCTCTAACTTTTGACATTGGTGAGTCAGGAACTGTTACTAAATCAATATTATTTTCTTTACAAATCTTAGCTCCAACAATAAGCTTTGATATGTCTATATCTATTGGTGCAGATAACTCTATAGCAACAACAAACTCATTATTATCTAACTTATTTTTAAAAGCATTTTCAGTTTTATTTTCATATTTTTTAATCTCTTCTTCATTTTTAACAATGTTTTTAATTTTTTTTGATTTGTCATCAATTAAGGAAGCTAATTGTCTAATGTAATTTGGATTTGTTCCACAACATCCTCCAACAATAGATACTCCTAATGATTTAATTTCATTGACCTTTTTAGCAAAATATGCTGGGTTATTAGGATAAACGGTTCTTTCATGAATGATTTCAGGATATCCAGCATTAGGCAGAGCTGAAACAATATCGCTTCCTATATTTATTTTTTTTATTATTTCAGAAATATAGTTAGGTCCAGAACCACAATTAAATCCATAAGCATCTAGATACTGTATATTCTTTATTAGTTTTATTATTTTTCCTACGCTTAATCCATCTCTTGTAAATCCATCTGGTTTAACAGCAAATTGCGTTAAAATAAAGCTGCTTGAATCTTTGCTTTTAATGTATTCACTAATTTCTTTTAAATAATTACAATTACTAAAGGTTTCAAATATAAACACGTTTATTTTACTGCTCAAAAAGCAATCAACAATAAATTTATATTCATCTAAAATACTACTGTGAGATTCATCTAAATTAAGTTCCTTTATAGGCCCAATACTTGCTCCTATAAAAACATCATTCCCAATTGCTGCTTCTTTAGCTATATCTACTCCTGATTTAATTATATCCTTTAATCTTTCAAAGGATACTCCTAAATCATACGTGTTAGCAGAAAAAGTATTAGTTCTAATTAACTTAGCCCCTGCTTTAATATAATCAGTATGTATTCTTTTGATAGTATCTTTATCATTTAAATTACCAAATTCGCAATAAGATGCATCATTTCCGGTTAACTCTGAATAATACGTTCCCATTGCTCCATCTGATATCAATACATTGTTCTGTAAATATTTTTTTATCATTTTAATCTCCCCAACTTCTTTTAATAATACTTAATAGTAAGTATACTATAAAATTTTAATCTAGTCCTCAATTTTTATGTTTAAAATGTTTATTGTTAATTAACATTTTTTTATTCACCTATTTTTCTTCAAAAAAAATAGGCTTACCTTTTTTCAGATAATCCTATTTTATACAATCAAAGTTGTTTTATTATTTCACAACTTTGTCTATTACACTTTGTTGATTTTTTGATGGTTCAAGTTGTGTTGTATTAGGAGATTCATCAATCTTTCCCGAAGTTTGATTGTTTTGAATAACACCACCATTATTAGGTTCAATATTTATGACATCATCCTTTTTAGGCGGAGTAGAAGTTCCATCTTTATCAGTTTGAGCTGGTACTTCTGGATCTAATTCTAAAACATCATTGTTCTTTTCAGGTTTAGAATTTCCTTCACTTCCTTTATTTGCATCAGTATTAGTATCTTTATTATCACTTGGTGCATTAATTACTGGTTTATCTGTCGAAGGTTTTTCAGTTATCGCATCAGAACTTGGCTTTGTAACTGGAGTTAATTTAACATCCTTCTCATCTTTTGCATCCCACTGAGTAACATTATCCTTATCTTTTATACTTGCAGTTATCTCTTTTACTGGTGCTACATCTATCTTTTTCTTAGTTTCATCATCAACTTTTAATGATGCTTCATATCTTCCTAAGCTTATTCCTTTTGTCTTCGCCTCATCAACTGCTTCCTTATCACCCTTAACATATGTTAAGGTAACATCTTCTGTACTAAAAGTCGATTGAATAGCAACCTTTAAGTTCTCTTCATAATTACTATTGTCTCCATTTTGTACAAATGCAATGCCAACTAATACATCCTTATTCGTTTCCAAATATTTTTTTTCAATAAGCTTTTCTTTTATTTTTTTTATTCCATCATCTAGAGTCATATCCTTCATATCAGTAAAGTCTATATTCTTACCATCTGTATTAACCCCTTCAACTTTGATAATCTTCAAATTACTATCAGCCTCTATTTGTATACTAGGATTAATATCTAAACTTACAACTGCATACGCAGTTTCAGATTTCATTGTATGAAAGAAGGTGAATACTATTAAAAATAATGCAGCAATTGATCCAATTGCTTTCATAAAACTATTATACCTGCTAATATTGCTTGTTGTTGCTTTTATAATATCATCATCAAAATAAAAAATCTTCTGTCCAACCCTCATATTCTGCTTTGATGCTATTTTATCCATTATGCCTTCATCACTTAATGCGATAGCATAATTTCTTTTAATTTCCATTATTATTCCCTTATTCATTCTTTTCACCTACTTCCTGATCCAATTCTTCAAAGCACTAAGATTTTTATCAATTATTATAACTACAGAAATTATGAATTTTTTACTTCTTTTAATTACTTTTTCAGTAACTAAAAATTTTAATACAATCCTTTTGATAGGTAATCTCTTCTTCAAATACATAAAGGATAGAAATTCCTCTTCTTTACTAATCTCTTCTGATAGCATAATTGCATTTTTTCTTGTTGCTTGTTGTTTGGGAGCTTCATTAACTAAATCTTCCAAAGTAAAACCAAATGAACTTATTTCAGATTTCAATCTATTGATCTCTTCGACCAATATACTATTATCTTCTTTTTGTTCTAAATACTCATCTTTAATTTCTAACCCCTTGTCCACTAATTCTTCAAAGGATGAATGCTGATGCTTATTTTCACCTTTTAAATAATTTTTAATTCTACTTGATATAACAAGTTTCGCAAAAGACATGAAATGACCTTTTTCATTATCATATCTTTCAATAGCTTCATGAAACCCAAGCAATCCAACGCTTAGTTCCTCATCATTTTCACATGATACATATCTACCTGTTACATCTGAAATACTTTTTATTATAAAAGGCATATGATTTTCTATAAGTTCATTAATATTTGTGTTCTTGTCAACATTTAAATCTATTAAAACACATTCGAGCATTCCATACGCTCCCTTCCCCGGTCATTATAATATACAAAAAAAACAATAAGTTTTGGTACTTTTTATTAAATAAATGAAAAACTTTTATGTTAAGTTTTATTTTAACATTTTTGACTGTTTTCCTAAATTTATAAACCACATTTTTTTCAATACTAGATTTCGGTACAAATTTATAATCACTATTCTTTATTATAGCATGTATTAAAAGTTTTTTTAATTGCATTAATTGAAAAATATTTATTATATCATGTAATTTTTCTGTTGATTTTCTAAATTTATAACTTATTAATTAATATATCTCTAAAATAATCAAATTTTAATTCACTAATCAATTAATTATAGTCAAAAAAAAGGAGCTTAGAGACCGGCGAAGGACACTCTAAGCTCCACATTAGCACTTTACGTACCAACTGCTCTTTTATAATAACATAATTATTCTTCAATATCAACATTAATAATAAATAAAAAGTTATTGCTAACACATTCCCCCATTTCCACCAGAATCATTTCCGCCACACGCATTCATATTATTACTGTTAGGTTTAACATCCTTATTCGAATATTTTTTCATGTAATCAATAACTCGTGATTGTAATTTATTCAAACTATCTAGATATTCATTATTATTGGGTTCTAATTCTACAGATTTCTTTAAATAATTTAGTCCACTATCAAACCAGCCCTTCTGCACTGATATAAATCCTTGAAGATAGTTCCATTCAGCAGAATTTGCATTATTAATTAAATTCAATTTTGCTTCAGCTTCCACAAATTTTTTATTATCGATTAGATTCCTAATTTCTTTATATAGATTTCCATTAATAATACGTTCATAGGCTGCGCTAATAACTAGTACTTTTTGTCGTGTATTTTGATCCTGATTTTGTGAGTATTCTTCAAGCATTGACTTAAATTTATTTTTAATTTCATCTTCTGAAGCAGTTTCATCAATATCTAAAACTTCATATGGATTCAATATAGTTACACCTCTTTATAATACTTTTATTCCATTATTATTTATATTTTTAAAAGTCACTAATATTCTTATATAATAACTTAAATTTAATATTTTTATATACATAATAATTAGAGGTTATTACTATATGTCTGAAAAATAGTTACAAATAATACTTTATTAATATTACTGCTCTTATACTTTCATATTTAATATACGATGGTAGTTCTTTTTTCAAAATATTTATCTTATCATACCCACGCTTTTCACATGCGCTAATAATTAATTCTTCTTCTTCTTCGTTATAAAATTCTTCTAATTTTATATCAAATATATTTTCTCCAAATTCCTTTATATATTCAGTTACATATCCTAAGATAGTTGAAACTGAAAGTTCTATCTTTTCAGAAATCTCATGAATATTAACTTTTTCTTTGAGCATATCTAAAACTATTTGATTACTGTCTCTATATTCACCATCAATTATAACTTTTTTTCTTTTCCTTTCAACCCATTCAACATTCTTATCATTCTCTAGTAAATAATCATTTACTATCTTTACTATGACTTCACCATAATCGCTTATCTTTTTAGGCCCCATCCCACTAATATCTTTTAACTTATCTAAACTATCTGGATATCTACCACTTATTTCTTTTAATGTATTCATTGTTAAAACTGCTTGAGGTAATATCCTTTCCTTCTTCGCAAAATCTTTTCTTACTTTATTTAGCTTTTCATATAGTTCTAAATCGGTAGTTACTTCCAACCTAAAGTCTTCATCGGTTCTTTCACGATTCTTAGTTTCTGATAAAGGTTCTATAATAGCTGGCACTTCAATATTATTATCTTCTACAAAAAGCTTAATTGCCTCTTCAAATGCCTTACCATATTTATTATATTTAACTTCTCCAACCCCTGAAATTCTAAGCATTGCATCTTTTGATATTGGATAATTTACTGTCATCTCTTTCAATGTAACATCACCAAAAATGATGTACGGCGGAACCCCGTTGTTTTTTGCTAATTCTTGTCTTACCCCTCTAAGAATCTCAAATAATTCATTATTTTCCTTAGCCTTCTTTTCTACCTTGAATTCTTTTAATTCAACTTTCTCTTGGGATGTCAATACCATTCTTGATTTCTCATTTAAATTCAAAACTGGGTAAGTACCTTCTAAAACATTAATATAACCATGAGAAATTAGTGTATTAATAAATGTTTTAAGTTCTTCAGCCGAATATTCCTTCATTAATCCATAAGTGGATAGTTTATCAAAATCAAATTGAATTACTTTCTTATTCTTAGATCCTCTTAGCACATCCACAAGCATTCCAATTCCAAATTTATGTTTCATTCTATATATGCATGATAAAACCTTTTGAGCTTCTATAGTTTTATCAACAAATTCACCCTCACTTAAGCAATTGCTGCAATTATCACATTGTGAATTGTATTCCTCTCCAAAATACTCAAGTATGTATTTTCTATAGCAATCATTACTATATACAAAATCCATCATTTGTTGGAGTTTTCTGTATTGATTATTTTTTCTTTCAATATCTTCTATGGAATTTTCAATTAAATACTTTTGTACCTGAACATCTTGAGGCGAAAATAATAAAACACATTCACTTTTTTCTCCGTCTCTTCCTGCTCTACCAATCTCTTGATAATAACTTTCTATATTTCTTGGCATATTATAGTGCATCACGTATCTCACATTAGGTTTGTCTATTCCCATTCCAAAAGCATTAGTTGCCACCATTATATTATCTCTATCATATATGAAACTCTCTTGATTTTCTCTTCTATTTTTCTCAGGCAGCCCAGCATGATAATACGTTACATTATGCCCCCTAGATAGCAAATCCTCATATATATTATCTACTTCTTTTCTTGTTGCACCGTATATAATACCGGAAACTTCCTTGTTATTTTCAATATAACTATGTAAGTATTCTTTTTTACTTCCACTTTTAATAACATTTATAATTAAATTTTCTCTATCAAACCCGGTAATAAACACCTTTGGGGTTCTTAGCTTAAGGAGCTTAATAATATCGTCGCGCACTTCCTCAGAGGCTGTTGCTGTGAACGCTGTTATTATAGGACGCTTTTGTAATAAACTAATAAAATGAGAAATCTTCCTATAACTACCCCTAAAATCATGTCCCCACTGTGAGATACAATGTGCTTCATCAACTGCTATTTGAGAAATATTACATTTAGAGATCATATTAATAAATTCAAAAGATTCAAGTCTTTCTGGAGCTATATAGAGAATTTTAATTTCTCCTCTCTCAAGATTATTTATTACTTCATTTTCCTGAGCCGCAGTTAAGGTACTATTAATTATTGCACCTTGAATTCCCATATCCTTTAATGTATCAACTTGATCTTTCATTAATGATATAAGTGGAGATATTACTATAGTAATTCCCTCTAACACAAGTGCTGGAATCTGATAGCAGATTGACTTTCCTCCACCAGTTGGCATTATAGCAAGTACATCTTCACCGTTTATTATTTTTACTATTATATCCTCCTGACCTTTTCTAAAAGTTTTATATCCATAATATTTTTCTAAAACATTACGAGCTAAACTAGTCATTAATTCTTACTCCTTATATCAATCAATTCTTTAACTTATTTAATCTTAATACATTATATAATAATATCATATTTAATTATTGACTTAATTCTTTATTATTTAATCATTTAAGTTTAATACTTGAAAATAAAGTAGGATTGATATTTCATTTATAATGTATCAATCCTACTTTAAATTTAATTCAACAATTCTAATAATAAAAATTTAATTATTTTACTTAGCTAAGATTTCAACTCCAGTTTCAGTAATTAATACTGTATGCTCCCATTGCGCTGACAACTTATCATCTGCTGTATAAATAGTCCATTCATTTACTTCATCCACAAAAACATCGTAAGTTCCTTCATTAACCATTGGTTCTACTGTTAGAACCATACCCGGAACCAAAAGCATTCCGGTTCCTTTTTCACCTATGTGTGGAACAAAAGGGTCTTCATGAAATTGCCTTCCGATTCCATGGCCGCCTAATGCTCTAACTATAGTATATCCATGCTTATGGGCATGTTCAGCACATGCTGCACCTATATCTCCTAAAAATCCCCATGGTTTTATGGCTTCAATGCCTTTTATCATACATTCTCTAGCCACTGTCACAAGTTTTTTCGCTTGTTCATTAACTTCACCTATCATAAACATCCTTGACGCATCCGAATAGTATCCATTTAAAATTGTTGAAACATCAACATTTACAATGTCCCCATCTTTAAGAATAATACTTTCATCTGGTATCCCATGACAAACTTCATTATTGATCGATGTACACACACTCTTTGGAAATCCTTCAAAATTTAGTGGTGCCGGAATTCCTCCCTGCTCTACAGTATAGTTATATACTAGTTTATCAATATCATCTGTACTCATACCAGCTTTGATTTTAGAAGCAACTAAATCTAACACACCATCATTAATTCTAGCGCTTTTTTTAATTCCTTCAATATCCTCTGAATTTTTGATAATATCTCTTTGTGGTACCAGATGACCTTTTCGTCTGAAACTTTCTAACTTTTCATCAAATTCCAAATGACACTTTTTATACTTTACTCCACTACCACACCAACATTTCTCATTTCTATCTAAAACCATTATTGTTATAACACCTCTTTAAAATCATATTATCTTTATTATTTAAATTTAGAATATATTAATTATAATACTCTAAACCAACTTAAATGCTCTTCCAATTAACTCTTCTTCATCAACAATCGGATATTTTAAACCTAATTTTCTCATAAAATCTACTGCTTGCCAATTCATTCCATATGTAAATTCATCATTTGAATATGCTTTTTCTTGGCTTTTTATAAGTTTTTCAGTCCAAGGTTTATAATACTCTCTTATTTCATCAAATTGAATAGCTTCTAAAAATTTGCATACTATTTTAGGATTTCCCTTATACAACTTTATTTCTTCTATTTCGATGTCTTCTATATATCGAGGTAAAGGACAAAATCTATCAATAATTTTACCATCACAAAATAATTCATACATCCATAAATCAACATCATAAATGTAGAAATTAAAAATTGGACTATCCAATTTCTTTCCTAAATATAACGCAACCTCATTAATCTCAGAAAATAATTCTGGATATAAAATAACAGAACTATTATTACTCTCACTCAAAAGAAATAATTTATATATTTCTGTGTTTAATGCAGTTTCTTTTAACACTTTAGAATTTTTATTAAAATATGAGTTTAATACTCCTAACACCTCATCTTGGCTTTTCCCAACAATACCAGACATTGATATTAATGCTCTCATATTAACCTCTCCCCCATAATAGTTACTTCGTATAACATTATATATTAAACTTGATTTATTGTAACTATGTAATTCCCAAAAATTATTTATTTCTTGCCTTTTCTACGCTTAACTTTTTACCCTTTATTGTCATGTTATTTAATTCTTCAATAACTTTCTTACCTTTTCCATTTAGTATATCAACATATGATACAGAGTCTTGAACATCAATAATTCCAATATCATCTGAATTTATACCTTCTATCTTACATATCGCACCAACAATATCACCTGGACGAATTTTCTTTTTCTTTCCTCCATTTAGATAAACTTTGGTGATGTTGGTGTTTATAACCGTAGATTTATCTTTTTTCCTTTTTGGCTTACATTTTAGTAGCTGTATACTTTCATTACTTACTAATTCATTAATAGGAATATTACTTACTGGAATTTTAAATCCTATATATTCTTCAATATCTTTAAGGAGTTTATCTTTCTCGTTCATACAAAAACTTATTGCTTTTCCTTCCGCTCCTGCTCTTCCCGTTCTACCAATCCTATGAACATAAGCCTCTTTCTCTACAGGTAAATCATAGTTTATTACATGAGTAATTCCTTCAATATCAATTCCTCGTGATGCTACATCAGTTGCTACTAACACCCTAAAGTCCCCCTGTCTAAAACTTTCCATAGTGTTTAGTCTTTCTTTTTGAAGCAGTCCTCCATGTATCTTATTAACTGAATATCCTTTAGAATTTAAATATTCAAAAACTTCATCCACTGTTTCTTTAGTCTTTCCAAATATTACAGCTGTTTCTGGCTTTTCAAATAATAATATTTTATTTAAATTTTCAAGTTTATCTGCATAATCTACATAATATAAATTGTGTTCAATATTATCAGTAATAAGTTTTTGATTTTTAATGCTAATATCAACTGGTCTATCCATATATTTTTCACATAAAACTTTTACTTCTTCCGGAATTGTTGCAGAAAATAACATTGTAGTTTTTTTCTTTGGGATTCTTCTAATAACACCTTCAACTTGACCTATAAATCCCATATTAAGCATCTCATCTGCTTCATCAATAACAAAATATTTTATTTTTGATATATTAAAACTTCCCCTATCTATAAGGTCTAAAACCCTTCCCGGAGTCCCAACTACCATGTGAGTTTTTTGCTTTAATTTTCTTTCCTGCTCCGAAATCGGTTCTTTACCAAAAACAGAAACCGCCTTTATTCTTTTAAATCTTCCAATATTAGATATATCTTCACTTACCTGCACTGCTAATTCTCTTGTTGGAGTTAAAACCAAAACTTGTGGACTATTTTCATCCCAGTCTACTTTTTCACACAAAGGAATACCGAAAGCTGCTGTTTTTCCACTTCCTGTTTGCGATTTTACTATTACATCCTTATTTAAAAGAATCTCCGGAATTACTTTTTCCTGAACCTCAGAAGGTTTATCGTATCCTAAACCTTCGATGGATTTTAAAATTTCATCACTTAACTTAAATTTAGTGAATTTGTTATTCATAAATTATATTTTCACCTCAATTAATACTATTAATTTATTTTCATTCGTTGATATATAAATCTTTCTTATTATACCATTCTTATCTATTATTCAAACACAATCTTTATATAATTTAAAAAATAGTTCTTTATATAGCTTATTTTTCTTCCTTAATCTCTGTAATTTTCAAAAATTCCTCTTACTTTGATTTTGATTTCTATCAATACCACATTTTCAGTAATCAAAATTCATGAAAAACTTAGATATTATACTCCAAATAAATCATCTTCATATATTATATTCAATAACATATTGCACATTATTTATTCTATCTTCATAATAACTAAAGAGGAACATGTAACTTTAGCTAGAAAAATGAACATAATAAGGATATAATTAATTGTCAATATAGAGAGTAATCTATAATATTAAAAATGATAACTATAAAAGGAGAAATAAATGAGTATTTTATTTAGTGATCTTAATTTGAATTCAAATATAATCGAAGGGCTTAAAATTCAGGGTATAACTGAACCAACAGCCATACAATCAACATCAATTATACCCGCTCTTGAAAATAAGGATATAATTGGTGAAGCTTATACTGGAAGTGGAAAAACCTTAGCTTACCTTCTTCCCTTATTCCACAAAATTGATGTTTCAAAACGAGAAATGCAAGGACTAATATTAGTACCAACTCATGAACTTGCCATACAGGTTGAAAATCAGATCAAGCTTCTTGCTGAGAATTCATCAATTCCAGTTACTTCTCTATCAATTATTGGAGAGGTTAATATAAATAATCAAATAAAAAAACTTAAAGATGTTAAACCTCATATAATTGTTGGTTCTACAGGTAGAATTCTTGACTTAATAAAAAAGAAAAAAATCACTGCACATACCATTAAAACCATAGTAATCGATGAAGGAGATAATTTGCTTGATCCTAAGAGAGCTAGTATAACAAAGGATATAATAAAGACAACTATGAAAGACAGGCAACTTATGTTATTTTCAGCTTCTATTAAAACCGAAACTTTGGAAACTGCTAAATCATTAATGAAGGAACCTGTGATTTTAAAGACTGAAACAAAACCTACAATAAATCCAAATATTGAGCATATGTTTATGGTTTGTGAAAGACGAGATAAATTCGAAACTTTAAGAAAACTTCTTGTTGCTGTCAAACCAGAGAAAGCAATTATTTTTGTCAATGATAATGAAGATATCGAAATAACTACAGCTAAACTAAATTATCATAGTAAAGATTGCTTTGCCATGACAGGAAAGCTATCTAAAGAAGATAGAAAACTTGCTATTGAGAGTTTCAAAAATGGGAATATAAAGATACTTGTTTCCTCTGATGTTACTGCTAGAGGGTTAGATGTAGAAGGGATAACTCATGTCTTACATTTGGATTTACCTTTGAAATTAAATGAATATTTACATAGATCAGGTAGAACTGCACGAGGAAATGCACATGGTGCTTCTATTTGCTTAGTTACAGTTAAACAGCTTAGCATAGTAAAAAAATACGAAAAAGAGTTTAACATTAAATTTATTCAAAAGAAAGTATTTGGTGGAATTTTAGAAGATTATAACTTTTCTACTGAGAATAATGAATTAAAAATCAGAAGTAAATCACATAATAATAAAATAAACAAATCAACGTTCCATAATTAAATTTAATGCTAGCTTAAAAACTAATTTTAAGCTAGCATTCTAAAATACAAAATAAAATTATCTTAGCAAAACATTAAATGTAACAAAATATGTGTAGAAAAACCTCCACTAATTAATTTTAGATTCAAGCCACTCTACTATGTGGTATATCATATGATTATCATTACTTGGTCCTATAAAATCCGCATATTCCTTTAATTCCCTTGAACTATTTTCTGGACAGAAAGAAATAGTTGATTCTTGTAACAGTTCTAAATCATTCATATTATCACCAACGCATATTATCTTTTTAGATTCCAAATTACACATTTCAATTATTCTCTTCAAAGCTTGTCCTTTAGATTCCCCTATTGGCAGTAACTCATAAGAGGTCTTTCCACTTCGTGTTCCATTAATTTTATATTTATCATAAAAATTATTTTCAATATTATCAATTATATCACTTTCACCAACTACTAGAATCTTGTGCCATTGCCTTGAAGATAATTCTTCTTTTACTTCATATATTATATCAAGCATTTCTGTTGCAGATCTTTTTGAATGTCCTGAGTCTTTAAGAACATATAATTTTCTATCGGCATATATTTCTATACCAATATTTTCAAAGTCTTCATTTAGCCTATTTACTATCTCCTTTTGCTTTTCATCAACAAAACTTTCACTAATAATTTTATTATTCTTATAATCATAAATAACTCCACCATTATAAACTATTATAGGTAGATTGATTTTAATATTTTCTAAATATCCAACCGTTGCTTCAATAACTCTTCCTGTAGCCACAGAGAACCTTCCGCCATTATCAGTAAAATAATTAATTGCTTGTAAATTTTCCTTTGATATCTCTTTATTATTATTTAATAATGTTCCATCTAAATCTGAAATAATAACATAATCACTAAACTTGTCTTTCATACTTCTTCATCTCCTTAACAATAAGTACTTATCCCCTTTTTAATTTGTTTTTATAGTTATGTAAACAGTAAATACAATTAATTTTACCATGAATCATATTTATAAAATATAGTTGAATATTGACTAATAAGTTTCTAATCAAACTGGAAAAACGAAGATAAAGCACATATCAAACTTTAATCGATATGTGCCTTATCTTATTTTTCTATTTCTATCTTTTCAACTTTTACTACAGGTATTCTATGAATTACATTGTTCTCATCTTTTATTGTTGAAGTACTTAAGGTGCCTAAGATCTTTACATTTTCACTTTCACTTAAATTTTCTATCTGATCATATTCTCCAACTAAACCAACAGCTTTAGAATCTGCGGCACAGCAATTCATGATTATTTTTCCTATAATGAATTGATTTTTATTTAAATATGTTTCCTTGCATATAAAACCATGAATCTCTAATTTTCTACCTATATATTTTTCTGGCTTTATTCTTATATCCTCTATGGTCATAGGATTATTATCATCAATTATAATTGTTTCTTGTTTATTGCCATTTATATCGCTTTCTTGATTTCTTTTGTAGTCTTTATTCACATTACCTTTGTTTTTATTAAAAGTATAATTGAATTCATGCTCATACAAAGATCGTCTATCTATTTTACTTGTCCTATTTTCTCTTATGTCTTCATCTAATTCAGAGTGCCTAAATGTTTGCAGATTATTAACAGAAATTATACCTAATATAATAGTTAATATAATCGGTATTAATTTCATTTTAATATTACCGTTTCCTTTACTTGTAAATATATTTTTTATTTGTGCTACTGTAATAATACTTATCATAATTATAGTAATATACATATATTTAATTAAACTATTTCCTATATAAGAACTTATCTTCCCCGTATAAACCAAATAAATCACTGATAAATCGAGTAAAATAAGCGTTATAAACCATAAGAATTCTTCAAAATTAAATTTTTTCATCTATTATACTGCCTCCTTTCACGCATCTAATAATCTTTCATTTATTATATAATGTGTTATAATCCACACAGCATAAATAAAAAAGCTATTAAAAATACAACTCCTAGTGTACTTATACATAACTTAAGTACAAAACTCTTCTTGAAGGCTCCCATAATCATAAAAAGATTCTTTAAATCCAGCATCGGGCCAAGGATTAGAAATGCTAAAACACCACTATATGAGTAATTAACTAAAAAACTTCTTCCAACAAATGCATCAACTTCAGAGCAAAGCGATAGCAGGAATCCTAGCAGCATCATAATAATTATTCCTAATAATTTATTATTAGAAATATAATTAAATCCACCATGAGATACAAAAACCTGAAATATACTAGATATAAATGCTCCAAAAATCAGATAACCCATTATTTCTAAAAACTCTTTATTTGTATGCTCAATTATAGCAATATACCTATTTTCACTCTCAATATAAGAACTACACCCACAACTGCAATAACCCTCGACTTCTACATAATCTTCAATTAACGAGTTTTTGTTTTTTTCAATTGCATTAACTATCATTCCAATTAAAATTGATGCTACAAACCCTCCTACTACCCTAAGTAGTACCATAATTTGTTTATCGTAAAACGCATAATACGTAGACATTATAACAACAGGATTTATTATTGGAACGGCGAGCATAAAGGTAACGCCAAATCCAATCGGTACTCCTTTTTTTATAAGCCTCCTTGTTATTGGGACAATCGCACATTCACATACTGGAAATATCATTCCTATTAGAGCTGCTCCTACGTAGCCAAATACGCTAGCCCTTGGTATAATTTTTGCTATAAATTTCTCCGAAATACAAGTTTGAATTATTGCAGAAATTAGAGAACCTAAAATTATAAAAGGCATTGCCTCAAGGACTATGCTCGTAAATATACTAGCAACATCCCCGACTTCATGAATATACAGATTGGGTATATACTTTTTACCTATATACCCAATCACAATTGTACTTATAACCAAGAAAGTTACAACTCTGTTTTTCCAACGATTCATAGTACTTCCTCATTTCAAACGTATTTTGGTATGTTCTATTAATATCTTTTATAATTTGATATTTTAATTCTCAGTTTCTTAATATATCCATTATCTATAACCTTTGACTCTCTAAGGGCTGTTCTCAGTATATATTTATTATTTACCTTTAATATATAAGCTTTAGGATTAATCTGTCTAACGCTGTTTACTCCTTCTACCAAATTATCTTTGCTACAGTAATCTATATTATTTATAATCACCATGTTAGCAGATTGTATAAATGGAATCATAAAACTTCCAATATTATCAATATATTGTCTGAGATTTTTTCCATCAGCTACAAAAAATATAGTAGTAATTTTACAACATTCTCTATAAATCTTTTGATTTAGTATATCTATTAATTCCTTCAAGTCAGAGGTACCATTATATTCAATTATTATTCTATTGGGATTGTACTCATCTATTGAATAAATCATTTCTTCATTTAAATCACGTACATCGTTAACCGCCTGTACTATAATTGAATTATTAAATTCTGAAATTCTCATCTTTCCTTGTTCAAGTTGAAAAATTAAAACTTTTTCACCTTCCACTTGACTTTCATTTAACAGTGAATTTATAAAAGTAGTTTTTCCTGAACTTAAAAAACCTGTTACAATCTCAATATTTATTTTCATTTTTACACCACCTATCTATATATAGCATTTAATATGCCACTAATTTCAAATCAGAACTAACTAATATTTTAGTAAATACTATAAAAATACATCGTCTACAGATTATTTACTTAAATAACTGTAGTAACTCATGTTTGTTCAATTTACTCCCAATAATTGAAACAACTTTTTTATTAGACCACCTAATTTTTCTACTTTTAAATTCATTTGGAACATAGTCAAATTGATAGTATAGACCATCTAATCCTTTTAAAATTCCCTTTGCTCTTAGTATATTACCAAACTTTTCATTATTAGCAATAAACTCGAATTTTTTCTGAAGCTCTTGAATACTCGTACTTTCAATAAGCTCAATTGGATAGCTTTCAAAAATTTCTTTAGCATCATGTTCTTTCTCACGTCTCAAAAATTTATTTGTATTAGATTTAGTTAATTCTAAACTTAACTTACTTTCAATGTTTCCTGCCAAAAAGAAATCTTTTGCTTTTAAATTTTCCCATGGCTTAAATATTATTTCGGCTTTGGAATTAAGGTTTCTTAAGGATTCAATTGTAGTCTTTATCTTTTCACTATCAACGAATTGACTTCGACTTAATACTATTGTGTTTGCTTTCCTTATTTGGTTCTCGTAAAATTCTTTAAAATTCTTTAAATACGTATCATAATTCCGAATATCAATTAAAGTAAAAATATATCTTACCTCTATCTTATGCTGAAACTTTATTCCTTGTAGAATGTTCAAAACTTCACTTAATTTTGCTACTCCTGATGGCTCGATAATTATGTTGTCTGGATTATATTTATTTATGACCTCAAAAACCGCTTCTCCGAAGTTACCCGACACCTGACAACATATACATCCTGAATTGATTTCCTTTATTTCAACATTACTTTCTTTTAATATATCTCCATCAATTCCTACCTCACCGAACTCATTTTCAATTATTATTGTATTTTTTCCATACGCTTTTTCACTTAATAACTTCTTAATTAGCATGGTTTTTCCGGCTCCTAAAAAACCCGAAAATATATCAACATTAATTTTCATAAGAACTCACCTTTCATTCCTTCAATTATACTCATATTTTTATTTATACTATGTTACTTATATATATATGATTAAAAATCTTTACAATATTTTTTAATAAAAAAACATCCACGATTAATAGTTTCCTATCAATCATGAACGTCTCAAATTATTGTCTAAAATTTCTTTAATACATATTAAAATATGTTATTACAATGTATCTAGTATAATTCTTTTAAAACATATGAAATATTTACTTAGATTAATCATTAATTAACAATAAACTTAATATGGATAATAGAAGAAGTGAGTTGCTCTATCAGTGGTTGCCGTATCTTCAAGTACTTTCCTTCTATGAAGAACTGAATTACCAAAGCTTGCCCCTTGATTATCTACAATATAAGCATACCCATCTTTATCCCAGCACATAAATATATATACATGTGAATAATTATTTGTGAAAACAATATCTCCTGGTTTTATTTGTGAAAAATCATAACTATATGCAAAACCCATACTCTTTAATATATTTTCTAGTTGATATGTATTTGATGCAGATACTGGAATATTAACGCCTATTCTTCTTAATGCTTCCGAACTAAAATATACACAATTATTGCTTGTTATTCCTCCATGTAAAGCTATTGCTTTGCTATCAACACTCCACTGATTATTTACATCAGTCATATATTTAAATAATTGATAGTTTGTATTAGAATGTGAATAATTATAGTATGTGTTTACTGTTTCACCGTTAGCTTGTACATATGTGTAATTATCTAACCATACATTTTTTATTAATGAACCATCACTATTAAACTTATATTTTTTGCCATTAATAACTCGATCCCCTGTTACCATAACCCCTGTACTTTCATCTAGATAAAATACTTTATCACTTAGATTTAACCAACCATACTGCATTCCACCAGTACTACAAAAATAATAATTGTTATTGTTTATTTTCTGCCAGCCAGTAACCATAGCTCCACTATCGCTTAAATAATATTTTACACCTTTTATTACTTGAGATCCTTTTTGCATTATTCCATCTTCATTAAAGTAATACCATTTTCCAGAAACTAACTTCCAGTCATTTTTTATGAGTCCATTTATTCTATCATAATAATACCAATTTTTATCCTTATCGCTTTCCCAACCTTCTCTTACATTACCTTCTTCATTAAATTCATAAAACTTTCCATTTATCCTTATGCTTGTCCCTTTAATTCTACTTCCATTTCTATCTAAATAACACCATTTTCCCTTTAGAAAATACCAACCTTCATCAAGTCTGAATTTATTTCCTTCTACATCGCAATATGTATAATTACCATTAATTATTTTTTGCTTAACTACATCTGGTAATTCTTCAATCTTATTATCTCCTAAATCTAAATAAGTTAACTTAGGTAAATCTCCTAACGCTTCAGGAACTTTTCCTTCTATCTTTGAGTAATTTAAATCTAAGTATTCCAAATTCTTCAATAACTTTATTTCTTGTGGAATCACATCGTCATATTTTTCGTATTTCAAGTCAATTTTAGTAATACTTAAAAAATCCAATTCTGTAAGATCACTAACTTTCTTTTTTAATTGATTAGCAACTTCCTTTGTTAACCAATTTTCTTCAATTATAACTTTACTTTGTTCAGCTATTTCCCCATTAATTCTTGCATCCTTTGCATAAGTAACCACTGGAACACTGCTAATGCATAAAAATACAGCTAATACTACTAATTTTTTCAACTTATTATGTCGCATCTAATCGTCTCCTTTTCATTTTTACATATAAATTATACCATTTAAGATATATAATCTCAAATAATTATAAAACATTCTATCTTTATACATCTTCTAGCAAATAATTTACATAAAAACATACAATTATTTTACCAATTTTAGGGCCTTTTACAAAGTAAAACTACATATTTTTTCAATTTCAATCTAATATCCATTAACCAATAAAATTAGGCAGAATTTTTAACAATAAAAAATTCTGCCTATATCATTAATAAACTAAAAATTCACTTCAGTAATTGAATGAACAATAACATCAGCATTAGATAAATCTTGATTACCTGAATTTACATTTTGAAAACCAATGCATTTCATCCCTGCTGCTTTAGCTGCTAAGACACCATTTCTAGAGTCTTCAATAACAATACATTCCTCTGGAGACACTCTTAATTTTTTAGCAGTCTCAATGTAAATATCCGGATCAGGTTTCCCATGCTTAACTTCTTCACCACTTATAATATACTCAATGTAATTTTCAAGCTTAAATTTTGATACAACCAATTCAATAAAATCTCTAGGCGATGATGAGGCTATCGCTGTATTAATATTTTTGTTTTTTAATTCTTTTAATAACTCTCTAATTCCTTCAATAGGTTCTAAATCTAATTCAATTATTTTCTTTTTAGTAAGTTCTACTTTATAATGTATTATTTCTTCCAGTGATTTACTGATATTAAATTTATTTTTAATATCTGTATACATATATTCATTAGTTGTTCCAACATATTTTTCTAAATCTTCTTTTGAAATATCACCTCCTAATTCACTTATTGTTTGTAAATCTACATCAAAATGTATTGGTTCACTATCAATAATTACTCCATCCATATCAAAAATAACTGCTTTCATAAATCTTTCTCCTTTATTTATTTATAATTTCTAATATTTCATAATTCGTATAATTTAAGTAATTACTTTAATTAATTACTTAAATTATATTTTCTCATAATATTAATTATTTATTTTGTTCACTTAATAAATAATTAATATTATATACAACTATAATTAAAAAAGGTAAAAGCTGTTTTATTAATGTAAACAAAAAAATAGCTCTAGATTTTTCTAAAGCTATTGATTCATAAGTTTTAAAAAGCTGTCTTTTTTCATTAGTAATGAAACATATGCACTTGATATTGCAAAAAATATGTTTAATATTGGTACAATACATACTATTAATAATGTTATTAATAATTTAAGTTTATCTTTACTGTTATCAATGTTTATTCTTTTCATATTCATAAATAATCTAACTAAAATTAGTGCTAACGATAAGTAACTTAATTTTACTGATATCAAATATACATATAACATTTTATTCACCTCTTTTAAGTGTAAATCTTTTATACTTGCCCCCCTATTATTTTAGTATACTCCATGGCAAAAATATACATTTTATTTCTATCTTTTTTCTCACTTTTTTGACACTTTTTATAAACAATTATCATCTTTTTAACAAACTTTCATGTACTTAATTAAAATATTCTATTTCACTATTACAAGATCATTTTAAATATATGACAATTTATCCTTATTAAGAATCTAACTATATTTCTTCATTATTCATTTAAATATAGATATAGAAGCTTAATTGTATTTTCAAGTGCACTATAATGAGTTCTTTCCATTCCATGAGATGCATGTACTCCTGGCCCTATTAACGCTCCTCTTATATCATTCCCACCTCTTAAAGCAGCACCAACATCTGAACCATACATTGGGTAAATATCAACCACATATTTTAAATTATTATCCTTTGCTAAATTTACCAATTTAGTTACCATGTTGTAATCATACGGTCCACCAGAATCTTTCGCACAAATTGAAACATCGTATTCAGTACAACTTAAATCATCACCAATACACCCCATATCAACTGCTATCATTTCACTTATATCACTTGGAATATACGAAGATCCATGACCTACTTCTTCATATGTTGAAATCAAAATTTTAATTGTGTATTTAGGTATAATTTTTTCTCTATTAAATAATTCTAGCAATCCTAGAAGGCAGGAAACACTTCCTTTATCATCTATAAACCTTGATTTAATAAATCCGCTTTCTGTAACTGTTGTTTTAGGATCAATAAATATGAAATCACCTGGACATATACCGAGCTTTAAGGTGTCATCCTTCGAGAATACATTCTCATCAATCCTTATTTCCATATTTTTAGGTTCTCTTATTTTACTTGAACTATCTTCATATACATGCGCCGCCGGGCTAGTGCTTAAAAACGTTCCTGTGTACTTCTTTCCTTCTCTAGTTCTTATAGTACAATACTCTCCATCTAGCGTCGGAACAATTGGCCCTCCAAGTAAAGAAAATTTTAATTTCCCATCAGAAGTTATTGATCTGACCATGGCACCTAAAGTATCAACATGAGCAGATAATCCTATAACTCTTTCATTAGACACTCCATTTACCGTTATTATCCCACAACCTTTATTGGTCAGCTCAAAACTATACCCAAAACTCCCTACAATGTTTCTTATCTTTTCAATTATTTCAAAGCAGAAGCCTGTTGGGCTATCAAACTCTAAAATTTCTTTAGCTGTTGATAAAATAAATTCTTTATTAATACTTAGTTCCATAAACAATCACATCTCTCTTTCAAATTCAAAATTCATTAGCAAGTTTGGATAGTTCTAAATCATCAACTCTATAAACAGTCCATTCATCCATTGGTTTAGCTCCCATCCTTTTGTAAAATTCTATTGACGGTTCGTTCCAATCTATACACCACCATTCAAGTCTACCGCAATTACGCTCGACTGCAAGCTTTCCAAGAAATGATAGCATAACTTTTCCAAGCCCTAATCCCCTCATTTCAGGTTTTATGTACAAATCCTCAAGATATATTCCTGGTCTTCCAAGAAAGGTTGAGAAATTATGAAAGAATAATGCAAATCCAACTGGCTTATCTTCATACTCTCCAATAATAACTTCTGCTTTTTTTCTAACAAAAAGTGAATCGTAAAGAATTTCTTCTGTTGCTACAACTTCATTTAGCAATTTTTCATAATCTGCCAACTCTTTTATTAAGGCTAATACTAATCCTGTATCTTTTTCCTCAGCAAATCTAAGCTTAAAATTACTTACTTTCGTATCTATAGTTTTCCTCATACTTATTCTCCATTTCCACAAAGAAATTAGCTACATATCCTATACTTTCTCCTAGGACATATAACTAATATTCTAATTACTATCTTTATTAAATTTTAATTCTAGATTTCACCTAATATTAAGTTAAGCTTTTCAACTAGTATACTCATTTCTTCATCAGTTCCTATTGTAATTCTTAAAAAATTATCAATTCTTTCTTTATTGAAGTATCTAACTAATACCCCATTATCTTTCAACTTTTCATAAATAAGTTTCCCCGAAACTCTATTATGACTAGCAAATACAAAATTTGATTTTGATTCTAATACTCTAAAATCTAGTTTTTCTAAATCACTTACTACTTTTTCTCTTGTATTTATTATTTTCTTTGTTATTTCTTTAAAATATTCATTATCTTGAATTGCAGCTTTTGCACCTGCAAGTGCTACTCTATCAATCGTATATGAATTTATACTATTTTTAACTCTGTTTAATCCTTCAATTAAATCTTTATGCCCCAATGCAAATCCAACTCTAAGACCTGCTAGTGATCGTGATTTAGATAAAGTTTGAATAACTAAAAGATTTTCATAATCTTTTATAAACTTAACCATTGATTCTCCGCCAAAATCTACATACGCTTCGTCTATTATAACAACACTATCTTTGTTTGCTTCGACTAATTTTTTTAGTTCCTCTACAGCAATATATTTTCCTGTTGGTGCATTAGGATTTGGTATTATAACTCCACCATTTGGCTTTTTTAAAACATCTAGCGGTATATCAAAATTATCATCCAATTTTACTAACTCGTAATTTAAATCAAAAAGCTCTGCATAAACTACATAAAAAGAATAGCTTATATCAGGAAATAGGATTTTTCTATCCTTTGAAAAATAGGTCATAAATGAAAATGCTAGAACTTCATCGGATCCATTTCCAATAAATATTTGATCTTTATCCAAATCATAATAATTTGCTATTTCATTTATAAGATCACTACAAGTTGGATCTGGATAAAGTTTCAAGTCATCATTAACAGCAATTTTCATGGCCTCTATAACTTTATCAGATGGTGGGTATGGATTTTCATTTGTATTTAATTTTATGTACTTTTTATCCTTAGGCTGTTCCCCAGGCACATAAGGTTCTATTTCTTTAACTTTATCATTCCAATATTTACTCATTCACTTGCCCCCTAGTATAATTTGCTTTTTAGTATATTATACCTTAAATTTATTATATCTTCTATTCCTTAACTACTTTAAATATTATTTTCAATAATAAAAAGTATTACAACTGCCATGAATTTAATATTTATTTATGATATAAATATAGAATTCTTTAGATCTACATAAAAAATAACTGTCAACATGTTCCTGAACATACTTGACAGTTATTTTTTATACTGTAATTATTTATATCTCATAATAAATTACTTAGAATATAGACGATTAATTGCACTTATCATTGATTTAATTGATGCTCTGGTAATATTACTATCAACACCAACCCCAAAAGTCTTTATTCCTATATCGTTTCTTTCCATGTATACATAAGCTGCTGCTTTCGCTTCAGAACCAGTACTTAATGCATGCTCAGTATAATCAATAATTCTAACATTAATTAGGCTGCTGCCAGATAATGCTGATTTGAATGCATCAATTGGTCCATTTCCGATACCTTCTAACTCTTTAGATAGTCCATTATATACTATTGTAACATTAACTCTAGTATCTCCATTACTATTCTCATCAGAAATATCAGAAATTGTACACTTAACCAATTTGAAAGGTATTTCTAAATTTAAATATTCCCTTTCAAAAGCTTCCATAACTTCTACTGGAGATACTTCTCCTTTTCCCTCTGATATCCTTTGGATTATATCTGCAAATTCTTTCTGCATTGTTTTTGGAAGCTTAAATCCATAGCAATGATCCATAACAAATGCAATTCCACCTTTACCTGATTGACTGTTAATTCTAACTAAAGCTTCATATTCCCTACCTAGATCACTTGGATCAATTGGTAAATACGGTACTTGCCATATCTTATCATGTCTTTCTTCATATCTCTTCATACCTTTATTAATAGCATCTTGATGAGAACCTGAAAATGCCGTAAACACAAGATTTCCTGCATAAGGGTGTCTAACATGAACTGGTATTTTAACACACCTTTCATAAACTTCTATTATCTCATCAATATTTTCAAGGTTTAACTCAGGATTTACTCCATGAGAAAACATATTATATGCAATAGTTAAGATATCTACATTTCCTGTTCTTTCACCATTACCAAACAATGTTCCTTCAACTCTGTCAGCACCAGCGAGCATTGCAAGCTCTGCATCTCCAACTCCTGTTCCTCTATCGTTATGTGGATGAACACTTACAATAACTCTTTCTCTATCCTTAAAGTTTCTACACATCCATTCTATTTGATCTGCATATACGTTTGGAGTATCCATTTGCACTGTCGATGGAAGATTAATAATTACTTTGTTTTCCTTACTTGCTCCCCATGTATCTAAAACTGCATCACAAATCTCTACTGCATATTCAACTTCTGTTCCTGTAAAACTTTCAGGAGAATATTCAAGTAATATTTCACCTTTAAAATCACTTGCATATTCTTTCACTAGTTTAGTTCCTTCTACTGCAATCTCTTTTATCTCATTCTTACTCATATTAAATACAACATCCCTTTGTAACACTGACGTTGAATTATATATATGAACAATGGCTTTCTTAACATCCTTCAAAGCTTCAAAAGTCCTCTGTATTAGGTGCGGTCTAGCTTGTGTTAATACTTGTATAACAACATCATCTGGAATGTGTTTTTCATCAACTAGCTTTCTTAAAAAGTCATATTCTATTTGCGACGCTGAAGGAAATCCAATTTCGATTTCTTTAAATCCAAGTTTGACAAGAAGGTTAAAAAATTCTACTTTTTCCTCAACAGTCATCGGATTTATAAGTGATTGATTTCCATCCCTTAAATCAACGCTACACCAAATAGGTGCCTTTATAATTTCATTATCTGGCCATCTTCTGTCCTTTAATTTTATTGTTTCAAATCTTTTGTATTTTTTATAATTTAACATTTTTATATGCCCCCCAAATATATTTATTATAAATTTAGCTTCCAATTTATATTAATTCAGATACAATATATCAAATATATCTCCGCCTTCATAATAAATACAATTTACTTATCTACTTTGCTTATTAACCCCAACCAAATTATCTCTTTATCTTTTTAAACATTAAAAGTATTTTACCACACGACTTATTATATGTAAATATTTCAAGCTATTTTCAAATAAACGCTTAATTTTTTTGATATTTTCTTATAAATTTATCAATTTTTAACCTTTTTTATGTTCTTCGAATATATTATATTAAAATAATTTTTAGGAGTTCCATATGATTTTTTTATCACCATTTTTATTCTCTATTTCTTCTAATACTGACAATTTATCTGTAGCTTTATCTTATGGAATCAAAAAAATAAATTTGCCTAAATCAAGTATGATTTTGCTTTCAATTCTGACATCAATTAGTACATTTATTTCAATGTATATTGGTAGATTAATTCAACCTTTATTTGGTTTTCGATTAGATAATATATTTGGAGGAGTTCTTTTAAGTTTTATAGGTGTATCTTTCATTGTTGAATACATTAAAATCGTGCAAAATCGCTCTGGATATGATATTTCTTACTTCTATCAAAGTCCTTTTGAATATAAAAATATATTAGATAATCCTATAATTATTGATTCAGATAAATCTAATCATATTGATATTAAAAAATGTATACGTCTTTCTTTAGCTATTGCAATCAATAATTTTTGCACCTCTTTTGCTGCAAGTATTACTGGCATTAATATCCCTCTTAGCGTATTTTTCTACTTCACGATATCAATATTGATGATTTATTTAGGCTACTATTACAATAATACAAGTTTAGGCAAATACTTAAAAAATCATGCATATTTAATTTCTGGAATAATATTAATTGTTTTGGGAATATATGAATCAATTATATAGTTAAAATAAGTCATAGATAGATCAAAAATTTTAATCTATCTATGACTTATATAATTATCTAAGTTTATTTAGATAAAAGTACTACTTAAATTATTAATTTATTTATTATTCATATCTTAGTGCTTCAATTGGATCAAGTTCCGCTGCTTTCTTTGCAGGATAGTATCCAAAGAAAACACCAATAAACATTGAAAATGAGAAACTAATTAAGATAACTACAGGTGACACCGTTGTTGCATATCCCATAGTTTTTGAAGCTAGAGTTCCTGCTCCTAAACCAAGCAATATTCCTAATATACCACCAATGGAACATATTATAATAGATTCAACAATAAATTGCATTTTTATATGGCCGCTTTTTGCTCCAAGCGCTTTTCTAGTTCCTATTTCTCTTGTTCTTTCAGTAACAGATACAAGCATTATATTCATTACACCAATTCCACCGACTACAAGTGAAATTCCTGCAATAGCAGATATAGCCAAAGCAACTGTCGTCATCATTGATGTCATAGATTCAAGCATACTTTCCATATTACTTGCTTGAGCTTCAAACTTTGGATTCTTCACATAAAGCTTAGATAAATAATCAGATACCTCACTTGTAAATGTTTGTACATTAACACCATCCTTAGCTTTTATTTGGAATGTCTGATAATTTTTATTTGTTGATGTTTTCTTCGTAACAGTTACTGGAACATATAACTCAGTAGTTAGATTATCATCAGATGAAGTTCTATTACCACCTTGGGCTTTATATTTATAAACGCCAATAATTGTATATGTGTGAATTGCATTTGATGTATAGACTTTTATGTTCTGGTTTATTGGATCTACATTGCTTCCAAAGATTTTTGTAACCAATTTATCAGAAACAACTGCTACATCTTTTGCTCCATCAATATCATTTTGTGAAATATATCTTCCTTCTGAAATTTCAATATTTTTAACATCTTTATATCCAATATTAGTACCTATTGTACTTATATTTGAATATGTTGTATCATTTTTCACTTTTCCAGAACTACCGTTTTCAGACACACTTAGAGAACTAATCTTATCACTAAAATTTTCTTCTAATTCATTTATCTGTTGCATAGTCATTAGATCTGTATCCTTTGTACTACTACTTGATTTTCCTTGTCTACCAGAACCGCCAGGCATGCCACCGCCACTTGCTGCTCTCATGGCACCTCCTGCTGGTATACCACCACCGCCTTGTGGTGCACCTCCGCCAGGCTGTCCGCCTTGTCCACTGATTTGGTTTCCATTTTGTCCATTCTTTGAGTTATTACCACTTGTATTATTTGAATTTGTTCCGTTATTTTTATTATTACCTGTACTGTTATTCTTGTTATTTGTACCGTTATAAGTTGAATTACTTGTTGAACTTCTTTCTTGGACATTAACCGTAATATTAGTAGCACCCATTGACGCCATATTACTTGTCAAAGAAGATGTCATAGCATTTCCCACCGAAACAACACCTATTACTGATGCTATTCCTATTATTATACCGAGCATTGTAAGTAATGCTCGCATTTTATTAGCTCTAAGGCCTGCTACTGCAAGCAATATATTCTCCTTTATAAACATAACTCTTCCTCTTCTCGGAATCTTCTATAATATTTTTTATTTTCTTCTTCTGCTACTATGTTACCATCTTTTAGAGTAATAATTCTTTGAGTCTCATCTGCAAGTTCGTTATTGTGGGTTATTAGTACTATTGTTTTTCCCTCTTTTTCATGAATTTTATGAAATAGATCCATAACCATCCTTCCCGTTGCAGAGTCAAGTGCTCCTGTTGGCTCATCTGCAAGTATTATGCTCGGATCATTAACAAGAGCTCTGGCAATCGCTACTCTTTGTTTTTGTCCACCTGAAAGTTCATTAGGTTGATGAGACATTCTATCTTTCATTCCAACAAGTTCCAGTAATTGTTCTGCACGCTCTTTTCTCTCTTTTTTGCCCATTCCAGAATAGAGCATTGGTAATTCAACATTTTTCAAAGCCGAACTTCTCGGTATTAAATTATAAGTTTGAAATACAAATCCTATTTGCTTATTTCTAACTTCTGATAATCCATTGTCTGATATTTCATCAATATTTGTTCCATCTAATACATAATTACCTGAGGTTGCTCTATCAAGTGCACCAATAATATTCATCAAAGTACTTTTACCAGACCCTGATGTTCCAATAATAGACACAAATTCGCCTTCCTGTACTGTAATATCAATACCTTTTAATATATTTAATTCATTAGGAGTTCCGACGTAAAAGCTTTTCTTAATATTTTTCATTTCAATTATATTTTTCCCCACAAAACTCACCTCCTATTTATTTGTTTTTCGATTATACCCTTCTGTATTAATTGTTATAATGTCACCAACATGGTAAGATGCTGGATCAGTAAGTATAAACATTCCATCCGAAAGATCTGAACCATCAATTTCAACATTAGTAGCTGATTCTATACCTTTTGTAACTGATATTTCTTTAACAACATATTGTTTGTCTTGTTGTACTGCTACATATACTACATCTTGTCCTTTACTCTTTGTTACAGCTCCATATGGTACTGAATATACATCTTCCTTTTCATCTGTGATAATATTTACTACAGAATTCATACCAACTTTAACCTTATCGTTATGATCAGTTAATTGCACTTTGACATTAAATGATACATCGCTACTTGTCGAATTACTTGTTGTACTTGTAGATGTACTTGATTTGCCGCCACTTGTACTGGTACTGCTTGTACTTGCACTTGCAGTACTAGAAACAGGTTCTACACTAACAACTTTTCCAGCGATAATATCACTTCCTGACGCATCTGTTGTTATTTCAACTCTTTGCCCAACTTTAACTTTTGCTACATCTGTTTCATCAACGCTTGCATTTACTATTAAATTGTCTAGATTCTGTATTACAAATAATGCTCCTGAAGCTTGTACTCCAACTACAGAATTAACATTAGTTACAGTTCCATCAACAGTCGCAACTACTTGAGCATCTTGTAATTTCTTTTTCTTATCTTCATATGAAAGTCTACTACTTTTATCATTAGCACTTGCTTGAGCAGATTCATATGATGTTTTAGCCTCAGCTAATGATTGTTCAGAATTAACCTTTGCAGCTTCTAATGCTACGGAAGCTTTATCGTAAGCACCTTTAGCATTTTCATAATTAGTTTGTGCCGTATTTAAATCTTCTTTTGAAATTTCACCATTCTGAAACATTACCTTATCATATTCATAAGTTCTGCTTTTACTCTCCATATCAAGTTTTGCGCTATCAACAGATTTTTCTGCATTTATAACATCACTTTGTAAATTATTATCATGTAAATATTTTAGGTTTTCATATTTCTGCTTTGCACTAGCTAGTGATAATTGATTTTTTTGTTCATTTGCAGCAAGAGTTTGTTCAGATTCAGAAAGCTGTTCTTGTAAAGTAGACGTATCTATTGTTGCAAGAACATCGCCTTTTTTTACAACATCACCAATTTCAACGTTAATTGAAGAAACATTATATTCTAAATTTGAATAAATATTTGTAGAGTCTCCACTTTTTATCGCCCCTGATGAACCAATTGATGATGATATATTAGTTTTTTTAAGCACCATATATTTAACATTGCTTTGGTTTGTATTTGTTTTAGCAAACTTGACCTTATATATGGTAACACCTAATATTATCACTAGCACTAATGAGATAATACTTATAATATTTTTTTTAGTAAGGAACCTTTTCTTCATTATTCCTTTTTCTTGTATTTCATTATTTCCTAAACTTTTCTTATCAAATAATAACTTCAATTTAGTAACCCTCTTTCATTTCAATATACTTTAGATACTTTAGATAGCATTCATTTCTCTTATTAATAAAATCTGCATTATCATTATCTAAAGTTAATTTAGCAGCATCCATATCATTTTTTGAAACAAAACCATAATCATATTTTGTTTGAGTTATTTCATATTCTACTTGCTTTTGATTAATTACATCATAGCTGCTTTTCACTGAATTATATGAAGTTATAAGATCATTATATTTTGATTTAAAACCTGTTTCTGTATCATTGATCAGTTTTTTTAGTTCCATATTTGCATTGTCAACTTGATAATCGTAAACATCAGTATCGTCATCTTTATCATCTAAATCACTAATTTCATCATTTTGCACTTGTATTTCAATATTATTATCAAGCATTTTTTTCAAATCATCTTCATAATTTATCTTTGATATAACTTGAAAGTCTTGAGTTATATCTGTATTAAATATCACTTTTTCTTCTGGACTAATTCCTAAAGTATTGCACAGTTTAATTCTATCAAGCTCTACAGTATCCTTTGACGAAGCCGCATCATTAGTAGATGTGTTTCCTTGTAATAGAGAAGTGTATTTATTTTTCGATATAAATCCACTGTCATATTGAATTTTATATATCTGATCTTTTCTTTCATTTTGGTTTTTGGTCTCTTCTAATATGTTTTTTTGGGATAAGTCATATAAATAAGTAATATATGCTTGTTGGGCTGAGTAAACTTGATCTTCTACACCCTTATCATAATTATTCCTAGCTGTCTTTAAGTCATTTTTATATGATTCATATTTATCCTTATATGAATCATACTCATCCTTAGCCTTTTTATAGGCTACAGTATCGTCATTACCATTAACATCCTTATAATCTTCTTGTTTAGGCTCAGTCTTTGATGTATAGCTAGATTTAGCATCATCATAATTTTCTTTAGCAATTTTCAGCTTATTATCTAGAATCTTAATATCCAAATTATTTTCTGTCATAATATCCCTTATATTTTCTAAAGATACTTTAATAGTGCTGTCGTCTAATGTTTCTGCTGAACTGGTGTTAGCTGAATCAGCATATACCTTCTGTGTATTGAATGCTGAAATGCAACTTGATGCTATCAAAGTCATTATTAGAAAACTAATCAATGTTTTTTTCAATCTTGTCTCCTCCTCAATTTGTCATTATAAAATTTTGAATTATAATTTATTCCATTATAGTTGAAAATTCTAACTTTCACGTAACACATATCTAAACAAAGTATAAACCTATGTTAAATTTATGTTAAATTTGTTTAAAAAAATACTTATAACTAGCTTTAGCAAAACTTCAAGCCATCTAGTCATAAGCATAATTATCAAATTGTTTATATGTTGAATCTGTATCCAGCTCCCCAGACTGTTTCTATATATTCAGGGTTACTACTGTCTAATTCAATTTTTTCTCTTATTCTATTAATATGCACAGTAACTGTAGAGCTATCTCCTAGAGATTCTTCTCCCCAAATTCTATCTAATAAAGTATCCTTTGAAAATACAATATTGGGATTTGAAGCTAAAAAAACTAATAACTCAAATTCTTTATTTGCAAATTTAACTTCTTCCTCCCCAACATAGACTCTTCTCGCTTTCAATAGTATCTTAATTCTTCCAATTATAATTGAGCTTTTATCATTATCATTACTCTTTTCAACTGTTGTTAAACGTTCATACCTTGAAATATGAGCGTTAACTCTTGCAACAAGCTCGCTAGGACTAAAAGGCTTTACTATATAATCATCTGCTCCAATTCCAAGTCCCTGTATCTTGTAAATTTCTTCTTTTTTTGCAGTAACTAATAATATTGGAATCTCCTTAACTTCCCTTATTTCTTGGCAAATCTTAAAACCATCTTTACCAGGCAGCATAACATCAAGGAGAATTAAGTCAAATTCTTTATTTAATGCAAGCTCTAATCCTTTATATCCATCTTGAGCTATCTCTGTTTTAAACCCTGTTATTTCAAGATAATCTCTTTCTAATTCTGCTATGCTTTCATCATCTTCTATAATTAATATTGTTTTCACTATAATCACTCCAATTATCCCTTTTATAAAGTCATAAATTTCCAATCATTACTTAATTCAAAATTGTGATATACGCTATATAATAAAATTGGCTTAAAAATTAATTATTCTAGCCAATTTTATTATAATTTTTAGGAAGTGTTATTTTGATAGTTAGTCCCTGCATGTTATATGCTGATATTTCACCATCATGTGCTTCAACAATGTGCTTTGCAATAGCTAGTCCCAGTCCACTTCCTTCATTGGGTTTTGTACGAGAAACATCCCCTCTATAAAAACTTGTAAATAGCTTTACAAGCTCCTCCTCCTGAACGCCTCTACCATTATCACTAATTTCTATTACAACAAAATCTTCTTTCTCACAAAGTCTAATTCTAATAAAAGCTTTATTTTCCGCTTTATACTTCATACTATTATCCAATATATTAAGGAGAACCCTATTCATTTCTTTTTGATCAAGTTTTACCATAATTGAATTATTACAATTACTTTCAAATATAATTTCTACATCTTTGCCGTAAAATTCATTTTTTGCACATTCGTAAAAATTTAAAAGATAATTTTTAATACTTATAATATCAAACTTAAATGGGAATCTTCCTGTATCTAATTTTGAAAATAGAAATAAACTATCTACTAGTGCATCCATATCACAAGCTTTAGTATAAATAGTATTTAGATATTTTCTTTGCCTTTCAGGAGTATTTGCTACTCCATCTCGTAATCCTTCCACATACCCCTTTATAGCTGTTAATGGAGTACGCAAATCATGAGAGATTCCTACTACTAACTGCTTCCTGTTCTCTTCATATTTGAGCTGCATTTCAATTGAATCTTTTAAACGTAATCTCATTTCATCAAAATCACTGCATACTTGTTTAAATTCATCATCACCACCATAATACATTTCAAAATCAAGATTTCCATTCTTAATTTGTTCAGCCCCATAGCTTAAAAGTTCGAGAGGCACTACTAACTTTTTATAAAGTTTACTAGATAAAATGGCATTTGTCACAGTAACAACAATAAAAGATATAATAAAAACTATTACTATATAACTAATTACAAACATAGACATTTCATTTTTCATGTCAAATTTTAAAGGTTTGTAAGAAGAATTAATAGCAATTATATTTACGATTTTATTATCCTTCTTAAAGCTATTTTTAACTAAAGATGTTGTATTCATCTCTAAAACTAAAGAATGGGATTGAAAAAGTATATCATCTCCAATTATTGAAATAGCTTCTTTATCTTTATCCGTGATATTTGAAGATATTATTTCTCCGTCATAAGTTATTATCAAATTATATCCTCTTGGTTTAAGAAATTTTTGTAAATCTTCAGGTAACTGTGCAAAATCATCTTTATCTTTAAAATTTTTCATATCCGGTCTCAAATTCCCTTGGATCAGATATGCATTAGGGTCTCGTTCTCTCTCACTTGCAAATTTATTTTCATAAGCCTTTGAAAATGGCACGCTCATTATTAAAGCGATGATAAGAACAATCACCACTGGAATTATCAGCATAAGTATATTCGATATTGTAAGCCTTTTTTTTATTCTCATAAAAATTCCTCAATCAACTTTTTGCTTACAACTAAGCTTGATAAATCGATTTTACTTGGATTCTCAAGCAAAGAATAATCTTTTATCCATATATTCCCATCAACTATTTTATTTTCATGAATTACTTCAGTCGGATTTTCATCATAGACTTCCTCTAAATCCTTGCTTTTTGTAAGAACAACAATTCTTCTACATGGTTCTTCGGACTCATCATATATGTTAAAAAAACTATTGTATGAATCAAAACTTTTAACCGAAGTTACAATCTTTAAAAACAAATTATATTTTCCTGCTGCATCTTTTGCGTTAATATAAACTTTATCCATTATTCTTCTCTCCCAATTCATTAATATGTTAAATTATCTCATAGGGTAGTATTGTTTTCAATATGGATAATTCTATTATCTAGTATTTAAATAGTTATATTTTTCAAATGTTAACAAAGTTATTATTTGCTACTTAATTTCTTCTAAATTAAAATTTAATTTTCTTTTTAAATCT
The DNA here is from genome assembly GCF_003575225.1 of Clostridium chromiireducens. Classification (NCBI taxonomy): domain Bacteria; kingdom Bacillati; phylum Bacillota; class Clostridia; order Eubacteriales; family Clostridiaceae; genus Clostridium; species Clostridium chromiireducens. Next base: position 871,742 of record NZ_QXDJ01000003.1, read on the forward strand.
TCTATTTCATCTTTACTAAGATATCTCCACTCTCCAACGTCTATATTCTCAATATTTATATTAAGAATTCTGATTCTCTCTAATTTTGTTACTTTAAATCCAAAAGCTCCACACATCTTCCTTATTTGTCTGTTTAGTCCTTGAGTTAATATTATTTTAAATGAATTACTACTTATTCTGTTAACTTTACATTCTCTTGTTCTAATAAAATCTTTTTTGTTTTTTACATTTATATCTTTTAAATTAACTGCATTTATATTCCACAAATCATCGCTAGATAGTAACGTATTTTTATTAAATTCATCTTTACAAACACCTAGATTATCACTTATTCTTCTAATTCCCGAACTTACATTACTTAAAATATCAACCCCTTGAGATAATTCAGCAATAAATTCATCATTAAAGTCTCTATCCACCTCAACTATATATTCTTTTTCATGCATGTTCTCACATTCTAGAAGTTCATTAGCAAGTTTACCATCATTCGTTAAAATAATAAGTCCTTGAGAATCTTTATCTAATCTGCCAACCGGAAATATATATTGTGGATATTTCATGAAATGAATTATATTATCTTTATCGTTATTTTCAGCTGTACAAGTTATTCCAACTGGCTTATTTAGTGCGATATACACCTTTTCTTTCATTAGGATAGGCCTGTCATCAAGCAAGATTTCATCTGCATCTTCTACCCATTGGCCTAAAACACATAATTTCCCATTTACCTTAACTCGTTTTTCTTCAATTAATTTATTCGTTTCCTTTCTTGAGCAAATTCCGTAATTACTAAATAATTTATTAATTCTCATTTTATAAGCTTATCCTCTCAATATGAATTACTCATTTATCATTAATCAAATAATATGCTTTTAACTATAGCAAATGCTTCCCTAGTATAAGTAACAGGGATTAAATACCAAACAGTTGAACTTGAGTAGTTACTATAATAAACAAATCCATTTTTTTTAGCTAAGATACTACTTCTCAATGCATGAAAATCAGTTGTAATAATCTTAACATTTATTTGATCCATGTTTTTTTTACTGTAACCTTCTATTTTTTCTTTTGAATACTTGAAATTTTCATTTGTATCTCTAGATTTATCTTCAATTATTATTTTTGACTTGTCTACTCCTTTTTCCTGCAAATACTTACTCATAGCATGGGATTCAGGTATATTTTCATCCGAACCTCTTCCACCGGATAATACTATAATTGCACTGTTATTATCTTTTAAATAATCCAATGCTGCATCTAACCTGCCTTTAAGTATTGTGCTTGGAGTTGTTTTATTAGCTAGCCCTGCACCCAATACAATAATATAATCTGATTTTCTATCATCATTCTTAGGATAAGTAATTATTGCAGCCTCTATTCCCAAAAAGAATATTAAACCAATGTACATAAGAATCTTTGCAATTTTTAAATACTTACTCCAAAAGATGCTCTTTTGATTTTTTATTCTAAGAAAATGAAATAAAATCAATAAAATACCTAAGATTAAAATTGGGAAACTAAATGCGACTTTTGCATCACTAATAAGGTTAATACTAATTATGTATGAAATCAGAAATACGCCTAATACTGCATCCAAATATTTTTTCATTGTTGCCTCCTGCTTAGAACTCGTTATACATACATACATACATACATACATACATACATTCATAAATAAATATGTACATTAAAATAGGGAATAAGTTAGCATTTGAACCATACAATCTTATTCCCTATTAATATGTTTATAATTTTTTATTTTTTACTATTATTTAATAATTCCCCTATTTCTTCATTGGTGAATTCATATTTTGTGTTACAGAAATTACAAACAATTTCTTCTGTCTTTTTATCGTCATATATTTCTTGAAGGGTTTCTTTTCCTATAGAAATTAATGCTTTTTCTACTCTGTCTTTTGAACAATCGCATTTATACTCTGGATTAATTGAATCTAAGATTTTTAGATCCATATCTTCAAAAATATATTCTAATACTTCTTCAATAGACTTTCCTTCACTAATTAGTGAAGTTATTGGAGGAATTTCTTCTAATCTATATGTAATTACGTCTGCAAGAAGTTCATCTGCTCCTGGCATCATCTGCACAATAAATCCACCTGCTGCTTTTATTGATAAATCCCTGTCAACTAATACACCAAGAGATACTGCAGATGGTGTTTGTTCTGATACAGTAAAATAATATGCAAAATCCTCAGCAATTTCTCCTGTTTGTATTGGCACTTGTCCTATATAAGGATCCTTAAGACCTAAATCTTTTATTACATATAAAAGACCATCAGTTCCAACAGCACCTCCAACGTCCAATTTTCCTTTATCATTAAGAGGTCTATCAATATACGGATTACCTATAAAACCTTTTACAGATGCATCATTGTGACCTGTAACAGTTATTCCATTCACTTCACCATTTCCATTTATTTTTAATGTAATAACCTCTTTATCATTTTTTAGAGTAGTTCCCATTAGTGCTCCAGCCGTTAACATTCTTCCAAAAGCGGCCGCAGCTACCGGTGTACACTCATGTAATTTACTTCCCTCATTTACCAATTCAGTTGTAATTCCTGCAATTATTCTAACCATTCCATTTTTAGCAGTTGCCCTAACTATTTTATCTTGCATTGTTATTTCATCTCCTATTTATATATTATTTGCTTAAGACATAAAGTATTCTTTCACTATTTTTTTTAACTTCATTATTAGAGTATCCTTCAAATTTAGAAAGGACTTTAAATTTACACTCTTTCAAAATTTGCTCGATATAATGTTCAGTATATGCTCTTTCAAAATGTTCTTCTTCGAATTTTTCATATAAACCTGTTTCATTCCTAACAAAAAATGTTAAAAACATGTTTAATATATCTTCTTCAAAAGAATTCTCCCATGTATAAAAAATTTCTTCTGAACTATATGTATATATATTATTTCCAAGAACTGTAGATAATTTATAATATGAATTAACATCAAAAATAAACAATCCATTATCTTTTAAATGTTCATATACATTAGAAAAGTAGCTAAATAACTCTTCATCTTCAGTTATATAATTTGTGCTGTCAAGAACAGATGTTATAAGATCAAATTTCTTATTTAAATTTAACTCGCACATATCCTGACATATTACTTTAGCTTTAATCTTATTTCGTTTAAATTTATCAAAAGCTATGTTTAGCATATCATTTGATAAATCTACTGCATATATATTCTTAAAGAATTTAGCTACATTTATTGCAACATTACCTGTTCCACATGCTAAATCTAAATAGTCTTCAAAATATAAATTATTTTCATTGCACAATTCTATAATCTTTTCTGCAACTTTTTCATAATTAATATCTTCATATATTAATTCATCATATATATTTGCAAACTCTTTATATGCCATATAATTTATCACACCCTTAATAAAGTATACTAATTCATCTAGTATATTATATCGTAATTATTTACTTAGTCAAATTAGCCACTCTTTCCAGGTTTTATTTTGTATTCTTTTTCTTTCTTTTGGCCATAATTCCACCTATCCTTCCTGTTTCCACAGAGGATAAACCTCCCCATCCTTCACTTTTAACTTTATCAGTTAATCCTAGTTCCTCAGCTATTTCATATTTGATTTTTTCTCTCATCTTTTCATCTGCTGTTAACTCTTTATTAGCTTTAATTTTTGCTTTTATTATTTTTTTTACAGATTTGTTATTACTCATATTCAATCCCTACCATTCTTAGTAATTTTATGCTTCTACAACTTTTTAGTTAATCTTTTGTTTTAAATAACATTTTCTCTTCACTAACTCAAACTTATCAGCTTAACTTAAAATTCACTTTAAGAGTCAAACTATATTAATTTATTATTTCCCTATGCTTTGGTACTATTCTTAATAAAAAGATTTCCTTTAAAATTTCTATATTTTAATTATTTTTAATTACAGATTCGGTATTACTATTCAATTTTATGGTATAAATATGCACAATCATGTGCTATTGACACCCATTTTGCCAATTAGTGGCATATTATTCAATTTTGAATAGTTTTTTTCAACTTATTTTGCTCATTCACTTGATATTTATTCAATATTTAACTATAGTATTTGTATATATAAAAATTATTATAAATAAATTTAGGAGGGATTATTGTGTATAATGTTGCAATAGTTGGGGCTACTGGAAATGTAGGAAGAAAGTTTTTAGAAATCTTAGAAGAAAGAAATTTTCCAGTAAATAATTTATATCTTTTCGCATCAAAAAGATCAGAAGGAATTACTTTACCATTTAAAGGAAAGGACTATGTGGTTGAAGAAACTTGTGAAAAGAATATAAAAAATAAAAAAATAGATTATGCACTATTTTCAGCAGGTGGAGAGGCTAGTAAAGTATTTGCACCTATTTTTGCACAGTATGGGGCTGTAGTAATTGATAATAGTAGTACTTGGAGAATGGATCCTGAGGTACCACTTGTAGTGCCTGAAGTTAATCCAGAAGATATTAAGCTTCATAAAGGAATAATTGCAAATCCAAATTGTTCAACAATTCAAGCAATGCCTATAATGAAAGCATTAAATGATAAATACGGAATTAAGAGAATAGTTTATTCTACATATCAAGCTGTATCTGGTGCTGGTGTCCAAGGTATCAAGGATTTAGAAGATGGCGTTAAAGGAATTGCACCTAAGAAATTCCCTTACCCAATAGCTGGTAATGTATTACCTCATATAGATGTTTTCTTAGAAGATGGCTATACTAAAGAAGAAGAAAAAATGATTAAAGAAACAAGAAAAATACTTCATGAGCCAAATTTAAGAGTAACTGCGACAACTGCTAGAGTTGCTGTACTTAATGCTCACAGTGAAAGTATCAATGTTGAACTTAATTCAGAATTTGATATAAAAGATATCTTTGAATTATTAGGAAACACTCAAGGTGTAACTGTATATGATAATGTTAAGGAATTAAAATATCCAACAGCTCTTGAAATGTCTGGTAAAGATGATGTTTACGTTGGAAGAATCAGAAGAGACTTCAGTGTAGATAACGGATTAAACTTATGGGTTGTTGCTGATAACATAAGAAAAGGAGCAGCTCTTAACGCTATTCAAATCGCAGAAATAATGATTAAAGACAACAAATAGTTTGTAGTAATTAAGTTGGAGGAATCTAAATGTCAATATTTCAAGGCTCAGCTGTAGCTATAGTTACCCCATTTGATGAAAATGGGGTCAATTATGAAAAACTAAGATCACTATTAGAATGGCACGTTCAAGAAGGAACTGATGCTATTGTAATTTGTGGTACTACAGGTGAAGCAACTACAATGACAGAAAAAGAGAAAAAAGAAACTATTAAATTTACAGTTGATGTAATAAATAAGAGGATACCTGTAATCGCAGGTACTGGATCGAATAACACTTCTTCTGCCATATCTATGAGCGAATATGCAGAAAGTGTTGGAGTTTCAGGACTTCTTGTTATTACTCCATATTATAATAAAACATCTCAAAATGGTTTAATAAAGCATTTTAAATCTATAAATGATGCAGTGAAAACTCCTATCGTACTATACAATGTACCAAGTAGGACAGGAGTTAATATTACTCCAGCTACTCTAGTTAAACTTGCTGAATTAAGTAATGTTGTTGCAATAAAAGAAGCTAGTGGAAACATTAGTCAAGTTGCACAAATGAAAGCATTATGCAGAGATACCATAGATATTTATTCTGGGAATGATGATCAAATCATTCCAATAATGTCTCTTGGTGGAATAGGAGTGATATCTGTTTTAGCTAATATAATGCCAAAAAAAGTTCATGATATAGTTTTAAATTGTTTAAATGGTAATTTTAAAAAAGCTTTGGATATTCAATTAGATACTTTATCTTTAGCTAATACTTTGTTTATAGAACCAAATCCAATCCCAGTTAAAACAGCCATGAATCTTATAGGACTAGATGTTGGTCCTTTAAGACTTCCTCTTTGTGAGATGGAACATCACAATGAAGAAATACTAAAAGCTGCTTTGATAGATAATAAATTGATGTAAGGTGATAAGATGATTAAAATAGTATTAAATGGTTGCTCAGGTAAAATGGGTAAGATGATTACAGAGTGCGCTGATAAATTTAAGAACTTAGAGATAGTTGCTGGAATTGATAAATTCCAAACTAATGCTCCGTATCCTATTCTTGAAAGCGTTCAAGATTTAAACATCGAATATGATGTTTTATTAGATTTTTCAAGATCCGATGCTCTTCATAGTCTTTTAGAAATAACAGAAAAAACTAACAAACCATTAGTAATATGTTCAACTGGTTTTACACAAGAAGATTTAGCCCTAATAGATGAAAAGAGTAATACTCTTAAGCTATTTAGATCAGGCAACATGTCTTTTGGTATTAATTTAATTAATTCTCTTTTAAAGAAAGTAACTCCTCTACTCTATGGAAACTATGATATAGAAATAATAGAAAAGCATCATAATCAAAAAGTGGATGCTCCAAGTGGAACTGCAATTATGCTTGCTGATTCCATAAAAAACTCTATAGAAGATACAACAAAGTATATCTATGGAAGAGAAGGAAATTCCAAAAGAGAAGAAAATGAAATTGGTATACATGCAGTTAGAGGCGGCGGTATCATTGGAGACCACGATGTTATTTTTGCCGGAACTGGTGAAGTAATAGAATTAACTCATAAAGCAATTTCAAGAGAAGTTTTTGCAGTTGGTGCTCTAAAAGCATGTGAATTTATGGCTTCTGTGACTAATCCAGGTTTATATGACATGAATGACGTTATAGGAATTGAATAAATTAGTTACTAACCAAAACAAATAACTGTATTCTTGTTTCTAGGAATTTAGATGGCTGATTCAATAATAATGACCATCTAAATTCCACTGAAACACACTACTCAATATATCACTTATTTTTAGTATCTAAGTATTTACATACCATCTCTGTCTATTATTAAATATTCTAATCTGCTATTTATTTTTACTACGAAGATTGTGACTGAATTGTTTAATACGTATTATACCATTCGTTCTACACTTTTTTCTACTATAGCCACCATATCACTTTCAGCTCCGAGACTGAAGTTAAAAAGAATACCTTGTCCTCCTCCAGAACCAATTGCAGAAACAAAAATATCCCTACCGTTCCCTACTACCGTTAGGCTTAGACTTGCTCTATTGCCATTTCTCATAAAATATTTATCATATACCCTAACTGCTACATTGGTATCTCCAGAAGTGTAGTTGCTTTTATCCACTAAATTCATAGTTATTCCACTACCAGCAATATCATTTTCTAAACGATAAAGTACTTTCTCAAATTGACCGCTAATAGTCTTTTCATACTTTGCCATAATGACTCCTCCATAATATTAGTTTAATATTTTACTACCATAATTAATTATAGCATATTTTAAAATATCACATTACTCAACTTTCAAAGAACATTTTTATAATTTACTGCACAAAATCTTCATTTCATGCACATTATCAGATCAATTGGTATATTTTAATAACGTTTAATAGATTATCATATGAAGTATATTTCCTTATCGCTAATAAGTATTGACTAAAAATATGAATAAGTGTATTATAGATAAATACAGTCTGTAATATCTTATTAATAGTACATGGAGGATTAGTATGAAATATACCAAAGCTACTAATTATGCATTACATATAGTTGCATATATGATTAAGTATGATAAAAGAGATAATTTAAGTTTGCAGCCTTTGGCAACCCATTTAAATATTGCGCCGAGTTATTTGTCAAAGATTCTAACACAGTTAGTAAAAGCTGATATAATTCAATCTACTCCTGGTGCAAATGGTGGTTATGTTTTACGTAAAAGCAAAGAAGATATTTCACTTTTAGATGTAATTAGGGCAACAGAAGGAAGTAGCCCTATGTTTACGTGTGAAATGGATGAAAATCATGAATGCAAAATCCAAAAAGCAATGGAAGAAGCAGAGAATATGATGGAAACTTATCTTAAAAATAAGAAACTATTTGAAATTATATAAAAACACCTTAATTTCATAAGTGTTCTTATACTTTAATTATAGATAAATACACTCTGTAATGTATTTGATTGAAGTATTTATATTTTGATTATAAATAGTTTATCACTAATGTTTAATCTAAAATATGATTTATACTAATAATAAAATTATAAAGGAGATGTTTATATGTCAGAATTCTGGGAAAAAAGTTTTGCAGAAAAACAAGCAATGTGGGGCTTTGAGCCATCAAGCACTGCAATTATAGTAGCAGATTACTTTGCTCAAAATAATCTAAAGGATATCTTAATACCAGGTATTGGATATGGAAGAAATGTAAAACCATTTATTGATAATAACATGGAGGTTACAGGAATCGAAATTTCTCAAACGGCAATTAATATAGCAAGGCAAAATGGAATTAATAATAAAATTTATCATGGATCAGTATCAGATATGCCTTTTGAAAATAAACTCTATGATGGTGTAGTTAGCTTTGCACTTATTCATTTGTTAAATGAATATGAAAGAAAAAAGTTTATTAATGATTGCTATAACCATTTAAAACCAGGTGGATATATGATTTTTACGGCTGTTTCAGAAAAAGCTCCAATGTATGGTAATGGTACGAAGCTTGCTGAAAATTATTATGAAACAACATATGGGGTAAAACTGTTTTTCTATAATTCTAAGTCAATACAGAAAGAGTTTGGAAATTATGGTCTTGTAGATTTTGTAGAGATTGATGACATATATAAGGATAATCCAGATAAACCTCCAGTAAACTTTTTAATGATAAAATGCAGAAAAAAGATATAAAGCTGATAAAGTTCTGAGATAAAATCATAGAATATAGATAAAACCTATTATAGGATAATCATATAAGAAAATAAAAAAATAGAACAAATGTTGTTCTATTTTTTTATTCTAAATCTATCCGCTAAATTATAATTTATCTTTAAATTAATCCTTATAACATATTTTTAAAACATCATACTACTCAATTCTCAAAGAACAAGCTTTATTTACCGTTCCCAATCTCAGCTTCACATTATTAGCCTAATTAGAATCATTACAACATGTCCAATTATATAAATAACGAGAAGTCATCTCTTACTTGTACAACTGATAATTGTATTTATTCAGCTATAAGTCCCTTTATTTTTTCGACTATATAATCAGTATTAGTCCAATGAATATAATGACTAGAATTATGCAATGTTTCCTGAGAACTATAGTTTGACCAATTTAATAGTTGTTGCTGAGTTTCTTCCCAACTTTCTCCACTATCGGAGGATATCATAACTAATGGAATATTATAAAGATGCCCATTCTCCACTACTTCCCTAGCATTTTCATTTATATTTTTAATATATTCTAAATTGCTTGTATTGCCCAGATATTTATAATACATAGCTATATCTATCTTCTTTATATCACCTGACAGCGCATTATAACGTAAATTCTCACCAAGCAAAGGAAGTTTAATACCTAAATTTCCAAGTGCTCTTGCGATTCCTATTACTCTTAATCCAGCACTAAATCGATTTAATATATATGATTTTATCTCAGAGTCATTTGCATAAAATTCTGGACTTCCTCCATCTAGCAAAACAATTCCTTTAACTTCAGCAGGGTATTTTTGTGCAAAGCTGATTACTTCCAAAGAAGCCAACGAATGTCCCACTAATATATAAGGTGATGATTGTCCTGATTTTTCAAGCAGTTCATGTAGCTCCTCAGTTAATACATCGATTGTTCTAGGTACATCAGTTTTTTCACTCCATCCAAATCCTGCCTTGTCAAAACTTATCGTTCTTACATACGGCTGCAGTTTCATTTGTATTCCATAAAAATCCGTAAACGAACTTGGTGTTCCAGATCCTGCTACAAAAACAACTGTATTGCTACCACTTCCTGTAGAATGTATATACATATTATGATTGTTAATATCAAATACTTCTCCATGAGGTGATAGTATATTTGTTTCTTTTTCAACCATTATTCTCTGCCAGACCGCTCCAATTAAGAGAATCATTATGATAAAGATGATAACTTTTTTTATTCTTAATTTTCTTTTACTTATACTTTTTTCAACTCCATCCATATTGTTCTCCTTTGATAAAAATTGAACTATAACATTTGTTAATTGTTTTTCATATCTTATTTGAAATATTCAACAATAAATCGCAGAACTTATCATTTTCGGTATGCTGAGGAAAATGCGCTGAATTCTCAAACCAAATAAATTCTTTATATGGAGCTTCTAATATCTCATAGTATTTTCTTACCAAAACTGATGGGGTAGTATAATCATATCTTCCAGCACAAAAATAAACCGGGATATCTACTTTTCTTACATCGTTAAATAAATTGAACTCATTATTTGTTCCCCATAATTTTTCTGCTGAAAGCTTATTTCCAAACGCATATTTTATTGCATCTAATCCATTGGATTCAGGTGAGAGTAATGATCCTTTAATTACATCATTTATCACATTAACATCATGTTTAAATGGAGAGTATTTCTTTATAATATTTTCCTGCTTTAATGTAGAATTTATAACATCTCTATATGGTGGACTCCCCATACTTTCTAAATCATTTAATGCACTATTATCTAGAAATCTTTATTTCGATTGTAAAATTTCCATTACACATATATTTATTCACCCTATCTACATTAAAGCTCTTTGTTTGTCACTTCCTCATGAATTCTTTGTATTAGTTCTTCTAATTCTAAAATTCCTTCATCACCATTTTTTCTGCTTCGCATAGATATTTTATTCTCAGCTTCTTCCTTTTCTCCAACAACTACGATATAAGGAATTCTTTCATTTCTAGCTTCTCTTATTTTGTAACCTATCTTCTCACTTCTAAAATCTATTTCAACTCTTATTCCAGCTGCACTTAATTCATTCTTAACTTTTACTGAATAATCGCTGTATTTATCTGATATAGGTAATACTTTAACCTGTACTGGTGAAAGCCATGTTGGAAACTTGCCAGCAAAATGTTCTATTAGTATTCCAATAAACCTTTCTATACTTCCAAATACAACTCTATGAATTACTATTGGCCTATGCTTTTCTCCATCACTTCCAATGTACTCTAATTCGAATCTTTGAGGAAGTTGAAAATCTAATTGAATTGTTCCACACTGCCATGTTCTTCCTATACTATCTTCAAGATGGAAATCTATCTTAGGTCCATAAAAAGCTCCATCACCTTCATTTATTTTGTAATCCAAATTTAATTCGTCTAAAGCACCTTTTAATGAACTCTCAGCAAGTTCCCAATCTTCATCACTTCCCATTGAATCTTCTGGTCTTGTAGAAAGTTCAAGATTATATTTAAATCCGAACTTTGAATATACCTTATCAATAAGGTCTATAACGCCTTTAATTTCTGATTTAATTTGACTTGGAAGCATAAATATATGAGCATCATCTTGTGTAAATGCTCTTACTCTCATAAGTCCATGCAATGCCCCTGAAAGTTCATGTCTATGCACTCTTCCAAGCTCACCAACTCTCATTGGGAAATCTCTATATGAGTGAGGCTCAGATTTATATATAAGCATTCCACCTGGACAGTTCATTGGCTTTAGAGCAAATTCTTCTTCATCAATCATTGAAGTATACATATTTTCTTTATAATGATACCAATGGCCTGAAGTTTCCCATAACTTTTTATTAAGCATTATTGGTGTTTCTATTTCTACATAACCTGCTGCATAATGAAGATCTCTCCAAAAATCAATTAAAGTATTTTTTAGGACTACTCCTTTAGGAAGCATAAATGGAAACCCTGGTCCTTCATCTGCAAAAGTGAATAATTTTAATTCTTTTCCTAATTTTCTATGATCTCTCTTTTTAGCTTCTTCTAAATTATGCAGATGAGTTTCTAATAAAGTTTTATTTGAAAATGCCACTCCATATACCCTTTGAAGCATCTTATTTTTTTCATTTCCTCTCCAATACGCACCTGCAACACTTATTAATTTAAAAGCTTTTACATATTTTGTAGAAGGAATATGAGGCCCTCTGCAAAGGTCAGTATAATCTCCCTGTTTATATAAAGTTATTTTTTCACCTTCTGGAAGATCTGAGATTAACTCTACTTTATATCTTTCTCCTTTTTCCTCCATTAGCCTTATTGCTTCTTCTCTTGAAACATCCATTCTCTCAAAACTTAAATTTTCACTTATTATTTTGTTCATTTCTGCTTCTATTTTAACTAAGTCTTCTGCTGTTAAAGAATTTTCCATATCAAAATCATAATAAAAACCATTTTCTATTGATGGGCCTATAGCAAGTGTTGCATTTTTATAAAGTCTTTTTACTGCTTGAGCCATAATATGAGAAGTAGAATGTCTTATTACTTCAATTGCTTTTTCATCATCATATGTTAAAATATTCACCTCATCATTATCTTTTAGTTTGGAGCTTAAATCCACTATGGTTCCATTTACTTCCCCCACTATAGCAGCTTTAACTAAATTTTTGCTGATTAATCCTGCAAGGTCATAAATGCTAGAGTCTTCAGGAATTTCTTTTATTAATCCATCTTTAAGTCTTATATTTATCATAACTTTTTACCTCCTTTTTTCTAAACCAATTTGCGTTTCTAAATAAATATTCTTAATTTTTTGTACAAAAAAAGCACTCCTCCCAAGCCTTGGGACGAATGCATAATATCCGTGGTTCCACCCAAATTGAATTTATAATAACTCAATTCATCTCAATAATTTTTAACGATTTTCACCGATGGCATTTCACAAAATTTTGCTAATAAGCCATAGCTCCAGGGTAGTTTTTCTTATAGTCATATTTAGGAATGCTTACAATCGGTGACACTCCCTCCCTGAAAACTGTAGTCTATAATACTTTTCCCTTTCATTGCCCATCTAATATTTATTTTTTTAAAAGTTACGTGCACTTTACTCTTATTAAGAATAAATATTACCACTTTTTTATCCTTTTGTAAATATCTTTATTTTATTTCAATTTCATGGGCTCGTTATCTTTTATTTCTGTAATTTTTTAATTTGTTCTTTAGGCCAATAAATTATATATGCAGCCATTTATCATTATTCCACTAAATTTATCGTTATCCCTTGGTAAATCATAATGCGACTGCCAATATAAAACTATTATATTTTTAAAGAAGATAATATTTATTAATCACTGCATCAAAAAATTATATTAAGCAGATTATAGACATAATCCCACTTCAAAATTATCAAATTAATCTCCAACAATACAAAAAATAAATATTATTCTAAAATATTCCATCATTATTGTACCATATGATTTACAAATTTTACATTATTAAACCACAACATTTATAATCCTTACTAATTTAAAATAATACCCATGAATCCCTCATACAAAATTCTCAAAATTAAAACACAGATTAAAAAATTGTTTGATGCTTCTATTTGGTTTTATTCATATACCTAATTCTTGTATTAATCTTTTAAATGTATCATAAGCTGGTTTTGGTGAATAATCATCACGCATGATTCCGTATTGATGGAAAAGATCTTCTTTAGAACTATCTGCATCTCTAAGCCCGAAGAGTTCATAATGAGAAATATTAAGTTCATTTCGTAGATTATAGACTGTGCTAATAATTGTTTCAAGAGCCTCAGTTTGACGCTCATAAGTTCTTTCTATGTTCGCAACGGGATTCTTTCCTGTAGGCCATCCGTTTTCTGTAACTCGTATAGGGACTGAAGTAGGTATCCCTGCTGTAATAAGATTTTTTTCTCTTAAATTGCGGAGTATTTTTTCTACAGCTAAAGGTATCTCATTTAAATCTAGAGGTTTATCTTCAAATACGTCTACATAAAAGTTGTGTCCAACAAAATCAACTGAATCACTAAATTTCTTTCCTCCAGCCTTTGCGAGATTTTCCCAAAAAATATCAACCGCTGCAGGACCTTCAGGTACAGATCCGAATCCAATTCTTATTGGCAAATTTCTTTTTTGTGCTTCTTTTTTTGCTGTAATTACTCCTTTTGCTAGAGCTTCTATTATATAAGGTTTTGAGCCTTCCATAAACGACAAATTAGGTTCATTTGTGATTTGAATTGAAGCTAAATACGAACCATATCTGTCAATAACTTTTCTAATAAATCCAAGCCAATTCTCAAACTCTATTTCAATTTCTTTCTGCTGAGTCCAATCCCCACACCCTATAACCAAATCTCCTAATAAACCATTATCACGATAATAGTCAGCATTTGATAACATTTTTGATTCCCATTCCTTTGTATAAATCAAATAACTTCTAGTAAATAACTTTTTAGATTCGCCTCGAAGATCTCTGAGAGCAATTTCAATTTTTTCGTAATTATCTTTAGGCCCGACAGCCAAACCAAAAGGCGTACCTGCCACACTTAGTGGATAAATTCCAAATATTAATCCTGATAAAATCATATAAGTCACCTCTTCTTTTCTATTTTCAATATAAATTATATACTCATCACTATAGTTTCCATCAATGATTAATTTATTTATAACTTTCTATTTTATCTTATTGTCTTATAACTACTGTTATTATTCAAAATACTGCGGCACCAGTAATTTTATAACTATAATATAAATCATAAATGTCACAGATTTCAAATCACAAAGAATAGATTTTTATAATAAGTTACAAATTTAATAACTTGTAATTAGATATGTCCTATGATACAATAAGGCTACAAATTACAAAAAGTAATTTTTGTAACCAAATGAATTACATAATTATCATAAGAGGAGGAAATATAAATATGGAAAAGATTAGAGATTTAATACAGGTTGATCTAACTAAGTGTACTATGTGTGGTAGTTGTTCCAAAGTCTGTCCAACTGGTGTTATAGGTATAGACGAAAATGGACCGAAAGTAGTAGGACAATTTTGTATTTCGTGTGGTCACTGTGCAGCACTTGATAATATAAAAACCCCTTTAGCAAATCAAGTAGCACTAGAAAAAACACCGGTTCTTGACGAAGATACTGCTGCACGCTTTCTTCGCAGCAGACGTTCTATTAGAGAGTTTCAAAATAAACCAATTCCTAGAGAAAAGATTGAAAAGCTTTTAGATATGGCAATATTTGCGCCAACAAGTGGTAATTCACAAGGTATTTCTTATCATGTCATCGATAATGTGGACACGCTCCGTAAAATCACATCAGTTGCTATTGATTGGTTGGAAGAGGCATTGAAAAATCCACCTTATGCCGGCTCACCATATGAGGCACCATTTTCTGCGCATGTAACCCACTATCGTGAAACTGGTGAGGATGTTGTATTACGTAATGCTCCTTGTTTAGTAATACCAATAGTTAATAAAAATGCTTCACCAACTGCTCATGACAGCACGCTCTTTTCACTAGCTTATACTGAGCTTTACGCGACTTCAATGGAGCTTGGAACTTGCATTACCGGATTTTTTGACGCTTGTGCTGCTTCTGGCTATAAACCATTGCTTGACATTTTGAATTTGCCAGAAGATATGAAAGTTACAGGAGGATTGATGGTTGGTTTTCCGAAGTACACGTATAAACGTTTAGTAGATAGAAATCCATTGAAAGTTACTTGGGGGAAATAATACAAGCTACATTGCTTTATAATTTTATATATATGTTACAATGCGCAATGATCAATCTAATTAAAATTCTTACAGAATTTTTCACATTAATAACGAAGAGTTATTTTTGCACAATATATATTTTTACTGTGATTTAGATAATTATATACGAAATGGCCGACTTATTGTCGGCCATTTCTTGTGTAAAGTATTTATTTATTAGTATTCTTGAGTCCCTTTATTAGAAGATTTACAACGGATTTTATGTTTTGTTTTCGGTCAGGATCTTCGAATGAGTTTGGATGAATGAAAACACTGGTTGCAAGATATACAGCTTTCGCCTCTTGATAAGGAGATCCTGTAAAAAATATACCTTCTGTAATTCCTTGTACGATAATCTTCTCAATACTATTAATACCCTCTTCTATGCCCTTTTCTATTACCTCCATTGAGCTCTTAGCTAGTTTTATATAATTTGCAAACATTTCTGGCTCATTAATGGCACTGCGATGTTTAGCTTCAACAAAGCTTTCGAGTAATTTACTAAGTTTAACATCTGCAGGACTATCTTCTTTTAATATATCATTTGACGGAGCATGCAAATGCGTAAGCCAACGCTCGGTAACAGCATTCAATAAAGCTGTTTTTCCATTATAATATCTATAAATAGCAGCGTGGCTTACTTTTAATGATTTTGCCACGTCAGTGATATTCGCTTTATCTGGTCCGAAACGGCGAATTACTTCTTCTGTTGCATTAAGGATCATTTCTTTATCTAACGATATTTTTTCCAAATTTATCACCGCTTTCTTATTTTATTTTTAATTATATCATTTAGGTCTTTATGTTTCAACTTACATCAATTGTAACTAAATTGCTCCGATACTGATCGTAATGCCATTGAATCACTAGACTCTGCGCTTTCAGGAACTAATAAAACATTAGTAATTACATTTAAAACTAATTCATAATCTTGCCAAATAGTAGAACTTTACAAATCAAAATCTTATCACCCCCTGCTATTTCCTATAAATATTTACATATGTTTATATTTTTCTTTTTACATAGTTTTCTATAAAAATAAATTTTTAAATATATATTCATTTAAAAATTTATTTCTATAAACAAAGTTACATATAAATGTTTAAACCTATTTTAATTTGTAAATATACTTAAAGAAAAATATGAAAGCACCCGCTAAAATGAGCAGATGCTTTCATTTCCATATCTGTACAATTATTTTTTAACCTTAATTATTCTTTAATATAAGAGCAACAGTAATCTGCTACTTCTTTTATTACTAAACTAAATTTAGAATTGGCTGGTACTGTAAAAGTATCGCCTTCTTTATATGTAACAAATTTATCTGAGTCAGGTAATTTGACATCCATTGATCCACCAAGAATCTCCATGATTTCTTTATCACCGGTGCCAAATTCATAATCCCCTGGTAACATTATACCTAAAGTTTTTCTTTCACCATCTTCAAATATAATTGTTCTGCTAGTTACCTTTCCTTCAAAATATACATTTGCTTTTTTAACTGCTGTCACGTTTTTAAATTCACTCATTTTTATGCCCCCTGTTTATTGTATTTATATTTAAAATATCTTTAAGGATAAAATATTTTATTAACGTAAAGATATTCTAATTAACAACATTTGAATTTCGTTTTTAAAAAATTTTCTAACCTATCAAATGCTTCCTTAAGAATTTCATCACTATAACAATATGATATTCTCATATAGCCTTCTCCTAATTCTCCAAAAGCTGTTCCAGGTACACAAGCCAGTTTCCCTTCATTTAATAATTTTTCACAGAATTCCTCTGATGACATATTAAACTTCTTTATTGATGGAAAAATGTAAAACGCTCCTTTTGGTTCTGCAACTTCTAAATTAAGTGCCTTTAGCCTACTCATGCAATAATCTTTTCTTCTTTCAAAAGTTTTTCGCATCTCTTCAACATCATCCAAAGATTTTTGCAGACCTTCTAATACTCCATATTGAGCTATTGATGGAGCGCATGAAACGCCATATTGATGAACCTTCATAATTTCTTTCATATACTTTTCCGGACATGCTACATAACCAATTCTAAGGCCTGTCATCGAAAATATTTTAGAAAACCCGCTTACATAAATGACCTTATCTTTTATCTCCTTATCTTGTGCTACAGAATAGTATTCATCAAAAATAATAGCTGAGTACATTTCATCAGTAACTACTATAATATCCTTTTCCTTAATAAGCTCTATAAGAGAATCTCTTTCCTCTTTAGACAAAATTGCTCCTGTAGGGTTTGAAGGAAAAGATAGCATTAAGACTTTTATATTTTCCGTTTCTAGCTTATTTCTAATTGCATCTATATCTAAACTAAAATCATCTTTTAACGGATAAGTTATGATATCCCCTTTTATCATTATAGAAATATTTTCATAAGCAGGATACGCAGGTCCTGGCAATAATATTTTATCTCCTTGATTCATTATAGCAAATAATACTGAATATAAACCTTCACTGCCACCAACTGTTATACATATTTCATCTTTATCATAATCTATATCAAAGTTCTTTAAATATCTGCATATTTCTTCTCTAAGTTCATCTACACCTGCATTTGATGTATAAACTGTCTTATTTGTATTTATAGCATTAATCATCGCTTCTGATATGTGCTTTGGCACCGGAAAGTCAGGCTGACCAATAGTAAGTGAAATTGCACCCTCTACCTTTTTAACCTTTTCAGCAAATCTCCTTATTCCGGAAATCTGAATTTTTTCAACTTGTTTATTCATAATTAATAAGCCCCCTATTATTTGCAATATACACTTATTTTACAACAATACCTAAGTTGTTTCAAACTATTTGTATTTTTTTGATTATTACTCTTTTAATTGGGTTAAATCTTTATTATAATAAGGATGATTGCGAAAATAATGGAAAGGGTGATATAATGTCATATAATTTAACAGATCCTTATGAAATTGCAAGATTTATTAAGGAATCAAAAAAATCAACTCCAGTAAAAGTTTATGTAAATGGAGATTTGAGCAATGCTGAAATGAATGATGTAGAATGGTATGGTTCTAACGGATTTTATATACTAATGGGAGAATCTGATTCTATAACTAAAATAGTATTAGATAATAAACATCTTATTAAACACTTTAGAATAGAAAATGATAGAAGAAATTCTGCTATTCCAATGCTAGATTTACTTGAAGTAGATGCTAGAATTGAACCAGGCGCTATTATCAGAGATAAGGTTACTATCGGTAAGAATGCTGTTATTATGATGGGAGCAGTAATTAATATTGGTGCTGAAATTGGCGATGGAACTATGGTTGATATGAATGCTGTAGTTGGAGCTCGTGGACAATTAGGTAAAAACGTTCATTTAGGTGCTGGCGCTGTTGTTGCTGGTGTTTTAGAACCACCAAGTAAAGATCCTTGCATGATAGGTGATAATGCTTTAATTGGAGCAAATGCAGTAATTCTTGAAGGAGTTAAAATAGGTGCAGGTAGTGTTGTTGCTGCTGGTTCAGTAGTTACTCAAGATGTTCCTGCTAATGTTGTTGTTGCTGGTTCACCTGCTAAAATAATTAAAGAAGTAGATGATAAGACAAAAGATAAAACTCAGATTTTGGATGACTTAAGAAAATAAATTTTATCAATTTGACTTACATACAAAAATACTAACAGCAAAAAAGGTTTCAATAAGTTTTATCTTATTGGAACCTTTAACTTTATTTTTAATTCTAAAATAATAATGTAATAAATAATCTCAAATATTAATATTTCTTAAGATTAAACTGCACCTTCTTCTCCGGTGATTTCTTCTTTATGTGCTCTTTCCATTTTGGAGATTGACACTTCGTATGCAACCTTTTTTACAACTTCACTATCTGATACTTTTTTTTGATATTCTCTGCTTTGAAGTCTTCCCCAAACTTTAATATTATCCCCAACATTTAAAGTTTGACAGAATCTTGAGTTTCTTCCCCATGCAATTGTTGGAATATAATCTGATTTGTTATATGCTCTATTTACAGCTAATAGCACATCAGCAATTTCACGGCCAAAAGGTGTTGTTCTATAAATAGGTTCCTTACAAATATATCCATCTAAGAAGATTTCATTAGGATTTTTACTTCTCTCTAAGCATGGTTCAATATTTCTCGCAAATACAGTAAGTATAAGTTTATTAGATCCATCTATAAATTTATTATAAGATCTAAGTTGTCCTTCTACAATTACGTCAGTACCCACTTCTAATTTTACATCGCTTAATAATCTTTCTGAAACAGTAATATTTAATGTATCCACTGAATCACTTAATCTCATTACATCTAAATCAAAAGTGTAGAACCCCTCCCCATACATTTCATGGCTAAACTCTAATCCAGATGTTACCTTGCCCTCAAGGTAAATTTTGTTATTTAACATTAAATTATCCATTGTAATCCCTCTCTCCATCGGAAATTATTTTATTTTGTGTAATATATGCTCCCATTAGCATATATTACCATTATAATACAGAAACTAGTTATTTTTCAATAAATATTAATTTTTTTTATCCTATTACTAACTGCCTCTAATAAATCACCATCTTAAATATAGTGGTAAGTGGCACTAAGTTCCTGGATATTGCGCCTAGCGGGTATAAGTCCAACTAAGATTCAGCTCTAGCCTAATCAAGTTTCACTTTATGTTGAATCCCTTGATTGTCCACTGTATAGTTATCAGAATAAATCATTTCACCTACACTTTTAAATTCATAACCTTTATCTTTTAATTCTTTTATAATCCTATCTAAATTTTCAGGGGTATTTTTTGCATTATGAAATAGAACAATTGAACCTGGCTTAACACCTTTAATTACCCTGTTATACTCCGTTTCAGCTGATAGCTCCTTCCAATCAACAGAATCAACATTCCATTGGATAGCCATATATCCTAAGTTTCTCACCTTAGCAAAAGCATCTTTATTGTAATCCCCACTTGGGAATCTAAATAATTTAGGTCTTTCGCCTGTATATTTCTCAATAATATCATTAGTTTTATCTATTTCTGTCTTCATCCTATCTACCCCTATTTTTATAAAACTAGGATGAATATAACTATGATTGCCTATTTCATGCCCCCCTTCTTTTATTGCTTTTAATTTATTTATATTATCTTCACTGGTATTAACCCATCCTCCCATTATGAAGAATGTTCCTTTTACATTATATTTTTTTAATATGTCTAATATTACATTAACATTATCTTTTTCAACCCAATTTATATCAAATGTCAAGCTAACTACCTTCTCATCAGTGTCAACACAATAAATAGGTGACTCCTCTTGAGTTTTTGCCATGACATGTGTATCTTTATTGATTCCAATTGATATAAAAACCAAAAAAATAATTAATATTATATCAATTCCTATTCTCTTCTTCTTCCATACCACTTTCCTAACCCCTTTAACTTTATATTTCTTATATAAACTATTTTATTCAGATTTTACTCATTTATACCACTACATAGATTTACATTTATAAATTATCTTTGACTTTTTTATTCACTTAAAAATTTTTTGTGTTATAATAAAAATATATTTTCAGAGGTTATGGAGGTAATTATGTACGAAAGTTCATCAGAATTAGCAGAAAATAAATTACTTATGTTATATGTTTTAAAGTCGATAAAAAATCCAATATCAAATAATCAGCTTACTGAAATAATTCTTGAAAATAACTTTATCAATTATTTTACATTTCAACAATATTTATCTGAGCTTGAAGAATCAAATTTCGTAGAATATCATGAAGTTAACGATAAGAAATTATTGATATTAACAAAAAAAGGAGATAATGTTCTCTCTTTGTTTAAAGACAGAATATCCCCTTCAAAAATTTCAATAACAAATGAGTATATTAAAGAAAAAATAGAATCAATTAAAAGAGAACTAACTATACATGCAGATTATACTCTTGGTTCCAATGATAGCTTTATAGTCGACTTAAAAGCAATTGAAAACGAATCTTTATTAATGGAATTAAAATTGTCAGTTCCTTCAAAAAATCAAGCCACTTTAATTTGCAATAGGTGGAAGGAAAATCCTTCAGATATCTATACTAATATAATTAATTTACTTATTAGTTAATTGTGATAGTATACTATCATGCGACAAAGTCATACTATTAGGTTCAGACCCTATAGGTATGGCTTTTACATTTTTACTCTTGAGATTTATTATATTCAATAGTCCATTTAGATAGTCTCCTACGAATAAATTATCTCCATCTTTAACAATACCCCTTGGCATTCCTCCAACAATTAATCTATTTTCTTCTTTTAGATCAACTAAATTAACAATACTAATAGACCCACCACATAAATTTGAAACATAAAGATAATTTCCTTCCTCGAATAAATCTACTGGTGAGAATCCTACTGTAACTTTATTAATTAATTCTAAAGTTTTCAATTCTATAATACCTATACTTCCGTTTTTATCGTGACCAAGATAACTCATGCATACATATAAGTATTTCCTATTTTTTGATATGTTTATTTTTATTGGTGTACTCTCTACTCGGATTCTTTTTATTTCTTTATTATTTATATAATCAATTACAGAAATGCTGTCATCCCCCATATTACTAACAAAAATAATACTTTTTTCTTTAATTAATGTAACATTATGTGGAAACCTACCTGTAGGAATCTCGAAATTAACTCTTTCATTCATTAAATCATATGTTATGAGCGAATTTGATTCTCCACATGAAACATATGCTATATCATCATGGGCAGCTACATCATTTGGGTGAGCGCCTATATATAGATTATTTTCTTCTTTGAACGCATTATAATCAACTAATGAAATGCTATTATTATAGTTGTTAGCTACCAAGATTTTATCTTTATATAGTGATAATCCATGAGGACCAAATGGACTTTCACCAATAGATAAAACCATACTTTGAGTTTTTAAATTCTCAGTATTTATCTTGTTTAAACTATCTGAACCAGTGCTACATAAAATAAGATAACTCATTCCATTTTCCTCCTTATAAGATAATCACTCTGTTACCTCTAATATATTCTAGAAGTACATTATTGGCACAACTAATTAATTGTAATCTCTTTATTTCTTGACAGATTTCTTGTATAATAAAGCAAACTCGACTCATAGTATACAAGTCGTGCAAAAAAATAATAAAGGAGTGTTTCTAATGTTTTCATATAAGACATCAGGTGTTTGTTCAAGTACAATTAATCTTGAAATTAAAAATAATATTGTTGAGGATGTAGAATTTATCGGCGGATGTTCAGGGAATCTTCTAGGTATAGGCCATCTAGTAAAGGGTATGCCAGTTGATGACGTGATCGAAAAATTAAAAGGAATTGATTGTAGGAACAGAGGTACATCTTGTCCTGATCAGTTATCTAAAGCTCTATTGTCTTGGAAAGAAAAAAGTATATAAATAAACTATATAATAATTTATTTATAAAAAAGGTTGTAACAATTGTTTAGCCCTATAATTCTTAGGACTAAACAATTTGGTACAACCTTTATTAATAATATAATTATAGTTATACTTTGCAATAAATGCCATACCAGAACTAAGCAACATACTTTTGTTCCAGTCGAGATATTTTTCAAAGTTTAAGTTTAAGTTTAAGTCTTAATTGGTTTATCTATATAAAAATATACACTCTATTGTAGATAGTATTCTCTCTCTCCTGATAACAGCGATAAAGTATTTGTCACCTCTTCTATAACATCTTTGTAGCTCAAATAAATATTAATATTTATATTATTATAATCTTCACTTAGTTCATTTATTTTTCCATATAAATATTTCCCTTTATCCATGAGATTTTTCATTATAGTACTATTATCTCTAGGAACATACCCTATAACATACCCTTCTGTAGTTATAACCTGTATATCATTTTGATCATGCTGATTATTATATTCTCTAGTTAAATGGAAATAAACAATATCCTCTTCAAGTAATTTATTATAAATTTCACTCATATCCACATATATAGTTCCAGCAATATTTAAATTAATTAAATATATATCTTTAACATGAATATCTATGTGCATATTTTCATTTACCCCAACATATCTCTTTTCTTTTTCACTACTTTCAATTAACAGTGAATTAAGAGATCTTCTTACATGTGCAACCATCTCTGAGCTGATTGCATCGTTTATAATTTCTTTATCATCAGAATCAAATTCACTTCTAAATCTTTGAAGATTTACTGCAGCCTGTATTCTTGTTTCAATTAACGGCGACCTTAATGCTTGAAGATTTAATTCCTTATACTTTTCTGGAAATTCTTCGTATTGCGAATATTTTATTATAATAAATACACATATCTGGGCTATATCATCATAAGCCAAAGTCTCTATTTTTAATTCATCCTGTCCTCTGAAAATTTGATCCATAGGCAATTTTTGTAGTGCTAAGTCAAATGCACATTTTTTTATTGCTTTACTTCCAACTGAAAATGCATATTTATATAATAATGCATTCGTACAATCTCTTTTTAAGATTATTTCATATTCCCTTTTTTTCAACCTGTATTTTGTCTTTTCAGCACAACTGATTAGGACACTGCTTTCTATTTCTATATTTGATACTTCGCTTGCTATTATTTCATGCCATATATTTTTCTTACAAATTCTTTTACATTTTTCAATTATACTTTTATAATCATTATTAAATTTATAGGAAATAGCTTCTTTTTTATTTTTATATTCGTCAATAATTATTGCTTCAATAGAATAAAGAATTGAAATCACAGCATATAATGAATATATTTTCCCATTAATACTATCAATAATTTCTAGAAGTTTATTACAAACTTTTATTGAATTTTTTATATCATCTATCCCATAATCAGATAACAAAACACTAAATGATTTTGAGAAAATATCTAATTTTTCTTTATTTAATCCAATATCCTCTAAGTATTTTATTAAATCTAGTGATAACATAGTATATGATAGCAGTTCAGATACTCCTACATTATTTTCACATCCATATTCTATCAGCCATTTTCTAATCTCATCGTTTGTTGGACTAAGGTTCATCACACAAAATACTTTTCCATATCCTCTAGATATTTTTGATATCTGAAATACTTTATCATTACATTCGCCCATATATTCATAAGCATAAATTACATAAAAAAGATAATCGTTATGAATAGAAAAAACGCTTAGTATACTCTCAATATTTTCAATATTACAAACTGTGGAGAGTACTATGGCAAGTTTTATTTCTTCACCATTGCTGCTATTTTTAAGAATTTTACTTATGACTTCTCTCATTTTATCTAAAAGGCCTTCGTTACTATATATTGAGGCCCTAAAAAGCTTAACCAAACTTTCATAATAGTTTATAATTGGATTCAAAGTAATAAAGCCATTTATATTTACAATTTTTTCTTCAAAATTAAGATCATTATATAAAATATCTAGTAGTTCATTTGCCAACCTATTTTTTTCAAAAATTTCCAGAGGACGTATTTTATTAGTAATACTTTTATACTCTCTTATGCCAGCTATTTCGAAGTCTTGATAGCTATATAGTATACCAGGATTTCTATCATGAAACTCTTTTAAATCATAATAGATTGAATTCTTATTCAAAACAAGATCATATACATTTTTCTTAACCATATAACGCTCATTACTCCTTTTCTCTAAATAAATTCAAATTTTATTCTTAAAAATTAATTACATCAGTTTTATATTAATTTTGAAGTTATTATTCTTCTCATATCTCCAATCATATATAAAGATCCACTTATTAAGATCAAGTCTTGTTCTCCTGCTTCTTTAAGTACAATAGAAAATGCCTCTTCATAGTTCTCAATCGCAATAGTATTAGGATTATAATTTAATATCTCTTTTTTTAAATCTTCACTAAGTTCTGCTCTTTCACTATGAGGTGTTAGTGCATAAACTTTCTCTGCAATCGGGGTTATTACCTCTATCATCTCTTTAACTTGCTTATCAGCTAAAATTCCTAACAGTAAATATATTTTATTGAATTTAAAATATTTACTAATATTTTTTCTAAGTGCTTTAATTCCATCTATATTATGCGCTCCGTCAATTACAATCGAAGGCTTTTTACTTAGTACTTCAAGTCGTCCTATCCATTTAACATCTTCAAGTGATTTTTCAATTATATTTCTATCTATTTCTATTTTTTCTTCATCACATAATACTTCTATGGTATTTATAGCTACTGCTAAATTTAATATTTGATGTTCACCAAGTAGTGGAAAATTAATATTATAAGTATTTCTTTCTGTTTTAACTTCCACAATTTGATTGAAATCTTCATAATTTATATCTATTAACTTTCCACTTTCTTTAATAACATTAAACACTTTAGAGTTTTTTTCCCTCGCTACTCTAGAAACTACTTCTTCTACTTCTTGTTCTTGAGGATATAGTATTACAGGCTTATTCTCTTTAATTATTCCAGCCTTTTCTTTGGCTATATCCTTTAAATTATTCCCTAATATATTTGTATGATCAAAACTTATTGAGGTTATTACAGATACTATCGGAGTTAATACATTAGTTGAATCGAGACGACCACCAAGACCTACCTCAATTACACCATAATCAACTTCTTCTTTATAAAAATGTAAAAACATAAGTGCAGTAATTATTTCAAATTCTGTTGGATGCTCATAACCTTCTTCAACAACTTTATCTATAGCTCTTTTAACTTCTTCTAATAATTTTACTAAGACACTTTTATTAATATTCTCTCCATTAATCTGAATTCTTTCCTCAAATTCTTGTAAATAAGGTGATGTATACATTCCGACCTTATATCCAAACCCTCTAAGCATTTTGCTTATCATTGCAGTTGTAGATCCTTTACCATTAGTTCCTGCTATATGTATTAGCTTTAGTTTTTTTTGGGGATTTCCAAGTAATTCAAGAATTCTCAAGGTTCTTTCTAGTCCATAATTCGAACCAAACCTTCCAACACTTGTTATGTAATTCATTGCTTCATTATACGTCATACTCATTTCTATTACCTCTTCGTCTTTTCTATACTGTTTTAAATCAAGTTTATACAATTATTATGTATTACTTTACATTATATATCAATTATAGGTAAAAAACTAATAATAAAAAATTTAAGTAGGAACTCTAAGATAAAGCTCCCACCTAATTTTTAATTATGAACGCTGATATTATTCTTTTTATATAATTATAGTATTTAAGATCGATTCTTAAGTTTACTAATCTCTCCACACACTAAAGATACTAGAATGCTACTTAATAAAATTGATATTATTATCAATACGGAATTCGTAACTGAAATCTCAATTTCCCAAAATAGTAGTAGAAGCTTTAATCCTGTAAACATTAAAATGCATCCAACTCCATATTTCATAAACTTAAACATATTATTCATTCTTTCTAATATATAGTACATGCTTCTTAGTCCTAATATAGCAAAAATATTAGATGTGTAAACTATAAAAGTATCTGTAGTTATTGAAAAGATAGCTGGTATTGAATCTATTGCAAATATAATATCTGAAAACTCTATTATTAATAGTACTACAAGTAGAGGGGTTGCATGAAGAGTTCTATTTTGCTTTACGAAAAATTTGTTCCCATGTAAAGTATTTGTTATTGGAATTACTTTCCTCAAAATTTTCACAGCAAAGTTATCGTGAAATTGTATGTTTTCATCTTCTCTTATAAATATTTTTATCCCACTAAGTAATAATATTATACCAAATACAGAAAGCAAGAAGCTAAATTTACTAACAATTGCTACACCAAGTAAAATAAATAACAGCCTTAATACCATTGCTCCGATAACACCATATAGCAGTACCCGTTCTTGATATTCTGGTCTTATCCTAAAGCTTGAAAATATCATTAAAAATAAAAATAAATTATCTAAACTTAACGACATTTCTACTATGTAACCCCCAAAATATTCAATAGCAGATTTCTCACCTCGTGTATAATATACAATAATATTAAATAATATAGATAAGGATATCCAAAAAATCAAGTTAACTAAGTGCTTTTTATCTTTCAATTCTAAACCCTCCACATAATATTTATAAATTATATATATTAATTTTTATTCTGTTATATCCGTAATAATTATAAATTTAAAAATTATTTTTTTTTGTGAATCTTAGGCTGATATTAATGGATAAGTGTTGTATTTGTTTAATGTTTAAACAAATAACAAAAAAAGATACCGCCAAATATAATATTTGGCAATACCTCTAATTATCTCTTAATCTAAAGCTTTTATTCTTGCTTCAACAGCTTCTAACATTTCTACATATTTTACTCTCTTTTCTTTTTCTGCATCTATTACTGCTGCTGGTGCTTTTGCAACAAATCCTTGATTTCCTAGCTTTTTATCTATTCTATCAATTTCGCCTTCTAATTTCTTTAACTCTTTATTTAATCTATCTAATTCTTTTTCTTTATCAACTAAGTCAAGTAACGGCATAAATAATTCTCCACCCTTAACAACTAGAGATACAGCATTTGCTG
Organism: Clostridium chromiireducens; assembly: GCF_003575225.1. Taxonomy (NCBI): domain Bacteria; kingdom Bacillati; phylum Bacillota; class Clostridia; order Eubacteriales; family Clostridiaceae; genus Clostridium; species Clostridium chromiireducens. The sequence continues at coordinate 899,926 of NZ_QXDJ01000003.1, forward strand.
GAACATTAGCTTTGTCCGCTATAAATTCAACTTCTGAAGCTGACGCTAATTTTTCAATATATGCAGAACCTGCATTAAATGCTTTCTTAGCATCTTCTGCTATATAGCAGATTACTTTAGCTTTTCTTGAAGGTGGTACATTCATTTCAGCTCTTACATTTCTTAAGCCTTTTATAGCTTCAATTACAAAAGCCATATCATTTTCAGCTTCTTTATTAACTAACGCTTCATCAAATACAGGCCAAGCTGAAGTTGTTATTGTTTCTTCATCACTTAAGTGAGTGAATATTTCTTCTGTTATAAATGGCATAGCTGGGTGTAATAATTTTAATCCTGTAATTAAAACAGTGTTTAATACATTATAAACTATTCCCTTAGCTTTTTCATCATCACCATAGAATACTGGCTTAACAAGTTCTATATACCAATCACAGAATTCAGTCCACATGAAATCATAAACCTTCTGCATTGCAATTCCAAGTTCATATTTTTCCATATTTTCTGTAACTTCTTTAATTAAAGTATTCATCTCTGATAATATCCACTTATCTGCTAAAGAATATTCCTTGCAGTCTTTGTATTTGTTCATTACATCCTTATCAAGATTCATCATGACAAATCTTGAAGCATTCCAAATTTTATTAGCAAAGTTTCTTGAAGATTCAACTCTTTCTGGATAATATCTCATGTCATTACCAGGAGCATTACCAGTTGCTATCATAAATCTTAAGGCATCAGCTCCATAAGTGTCTATAACTTCTAATGGATCAACACCATTTCCTAAAGATTTACTCATTTTTCTTCCTTGTGAATCTCTTATAAGACCATGAATAAGAACAGTATCAAATGGAGTTTCACCCATACAATGAATTCCTGAGAATATCATTCTTGCAACCCAGAAGAATATAATATCATGCCCAGTAACTAGTGTACTTGTTGGATAGAAATATTCTAAGTCTTCTGTATTATTTGGCCAGCCAAGTGTTGAAAATGGCCATAATGCAGAAGAAAACCATGTATCAAGAACATCATTATCTTGCTTTAAATTAGTACTTCCACATTTTGTACATGCTTTTGGTGCATCCTCAAGTACCATCATTTCACCGCAATCTTGACAGTAATAAACAGGAATTCTATGTCCCCACCATAATTGTCTTGATATACACCAATCTTGAATGTTTTCCATCCAATTGTAATATATCTTATCAAATCTTTCAGGAACAAACTTAGTTTTTCCATTCTTAACTACTTCTATCGCTGGCTTAGCCAGATCTTCCATCTTAACATACCATTGCTTAGATATTATTGGTTCTACAGTAGTTCCACATCTATCGTGTGTACCAACGTTATGAGCATGATCTTTAACCTTAACTAAAAGTCCTAACTCTTCTAAATCTTTAACAATAGCTTTTCTCGCTTCATATCTATCTAATCCTTGGTATTTTCCACCAAAGTGATTTATGATACCTTGATCATCCATAACTCTTATAATTTCAAGGTTATGTCTTTTTCCAACTTCAAAGTCATTAGGATCATGTGCAGGAGTCATTTTAACAGCACCAGTTCCAAATTCTAAATCAACATAGTCATCTCCAACTATAGGAATTTCTCTATTTACTAATGGTAATATTACTGTTTTACCAATAAGATGCTTATATCTTTCATCATTAGGATTTACAGCCACACCGCTATCTCCAAGTAATGTTTCAGGTCTTGTTGTAGCAATTTCAAGGAAACCACTGCCATCAGCTAATGGGTAGTTAATGTGCCAGAAGTGCCCTGCTTGTTCCTCATATTCAATTTCTGCATCTGATAACGCAGTTTGACAATGAGTACACCAGTTAGTAATTCTATTTCCTTGATAAATTAAGCCTTCATTATATAACTTAACAAATACATGCTTTACAGCTGCACTAAGATTTTCATCCATTGTAAATGCTTCCCTTGTAAAGTCAGCTGATACCCCAAGTCTTTTAACTTGATTTCTTATGGTAGCTCTATACTTATCGCTCCATTCCCAAACTTTTTCAAGGAATGCTTCTCTTCCCATTTCTTTTTTATCGTAGCCTTGTTCAGCTAGCATGTTCGCAACCCTAACTTCAGTTGCAATAGATGCATGGTCTTCACCTGGCAGCCATAATGCTGCATAACCTTGCATTCTCTTAAATCTTATAAGCATATCTTGAAGCGTGTCATCAAAGGCATGCCCTAAGTGAAGCTGACCTGTTATATTTGGTGGTGGCATAACTATTGTATATGGCTTTTTACTTTTATCAACTAGTGGTGTAAAGTAGCCTTTTTCTTCCCAATTCTTATAAATCCTATCTTCAAATTCTTTAGGATCATAGGTTGTTGATATATTTTTCATTTCTTCTGACATTTTCATTCCTCCAAACTTAGTTCAGTTAACATTTGTAAAAATATCTCCAAGGAGTTTAAATTAAACTTTCCTTTTTAGGTTTATTAATTTTACTTTTGAAATATGGAAACCCGACTCACATTCATTCGCTGGGGCTTTCGAATAACCAAATCAAAGATGCCCACAGGGAAAGTTCGAAGAACAAAATATAAAATTTTGATTCTCACTTTTGAATTCTCAATGCAAAAAAAGCCTTCGTCACAAAAAAGGACGAAAGCTCGCGGTACCACCTTTATTTCCACAAAAACAATTATAACATGTCTTAATGGACTCTTAATTCAAATAACGATTCAGATAAACCGTCTTTAGCTACTACTATTTCACTAAAGAAGCTCAAAAGCTACCTTCAAAATTTCTTGCATAAGGGTTTTCAGCTACTCCCTCTCTCTTGCTAGTCTTTTCTAAATCTATGATTTAGCTAAAGAACTGTACTCCTCAATTTTATTTTCTGAGTTTCCTTTAATGCCTTAAAATTTTTACTCCTCTTTTTCAATGCTTTTATATATTAATTTACTTATCATGATATATTATTGTATAAATTTTGTCAATAATAGTTTTTAGATAAATTCTATTATATAATTTATTTACTATTTTATCCGTAAACAGACCAGCTAAAACTCAAAGGACTTTGTTGCAACATTTTTGCAAAATTCGCTGTCATGCTCCACAAATAATAATGTCGGTGAATATTCAAGCAGTAACTGTTCTATCTGCATACGAGAGATAATATCAATAAAATTAAGCGGTTCATCCCAAATATGCAAATGAACTTTCTCACAAAGACTTTTTGCGATTAACACTTTCTTCTTTTGACCGCCACTAAAAGATGACATATCTTTTTCAAATTGAATTCTTGTAAAATCAAGTTTCCTTAAAATTGCTTTAAAAAGACTTTCATCAATATTGTTTTCAAAAGCGTAATCAGTTAAGTTGCCTTTAAGATGCGATGTATCTTGCGATACATACGATATTTTAAGCTCACTTCCTTTTCTGAAAGTACCTGTATATTTTATATCCTCACCACAAATAAGCTTGATAATACTTGACTTGCCTGAACCATTTTTACCTTTAATTGAAATCCTATCCCCTTGCTCAATATTAAAACTAACATCTTTGCAAACAAGGATATTACCATAATAAATTGAAATATTTTCTAGTTCCGCAAGTTTATTTTTATGATAAGCAAGTTGGGAAATTTTTAGGCTGTCGGAGCTTTCAATATTTTTAAGGAGCTTAGACTTCTCTTCAATAGAAGCTTGCTGCCTGTTTTCGATTGACTTGGAACGTTTCATCATTTTAGCAGCCTTGTGACCAACATAACCTTTATCAATCTTAGAGCCTGAATTTGTTGTTCCTTTTTTTGATTTTTCCACTTCATTTGACCAACTGTTTGTTCTCTTGGCAGACTCCGATAAACGATTAATATCTCTTTTAAGTTTTTCATTTTCTGCTAGCTCATATCCATCCTGCCTTTTTTTATTTTCCCACCAACTTGAAAAATTACCTTTTTGTATTTCTATATTTGTCTTATTTATAGAAAGAACATGATCAATGCAATTGTCCAAAAAATATCTATCATGGGAAATCAGAATAAAACCTTTCTTTTTTCTCAAATAATTACTAAGTTTTTTTCTAGCATCAGCATCCAAATGATTTGTGGGCTCATCAATAAGTAGGAATGAATTCTCCTTCAAAAACATAGCAGCAAGCATAGCTTTAGTCTGCTCTCCTTTTGATAGAGTATAAAATTGTCTATATAGAACATCATCGTCTACATCCAAGAATGATAATTCCTTAATTATTTCCCAATCCATTGAATTTGGACTGATTTCTTTTATTATATCTATAGTGAGATTTTCTTGTTCCTGTACCTCATAAGGAAAATATTCAAAAGTTACATTAGCTGAAATATTTCCCCTATATTCATACTTTCCAAGTAAAAGGTTAAGAAATGTAGTTTTTCCTCGTCCATTTCTTCCGGTAAATCCCAATTTCCAATCTGTATCGATTTGAAAACTAACATTTTCAAAAATAGTATCGTAACTGCCTTCATAGGAGAAGGTCAGGTTTGTAACATTTATTAAAGACATATTTTTGTCCTCCTTTGTAATTAATTAATAGTTAAGGTAACAAAGTCGGAACAATAGGTGACTTGTCTTACTCCATATAAAGGTCACCTGAAGTTTCCGGCTCTATATGGAGCTTATCATGCGCTAGCGACGTATCTGTATTTTCCATTATATAACAATCCTCCCTATTTCCCTTATTTGTAAAAAAATAAAAGCCGTAAGATATTATCATTCTTACAGCTCATAAATATACATAGTTAAACTAATCATCATAGTATAACATAAGATATACATTAAGAGAAAAAATAATAACTTTCTTGCATAAGTACACACAAAATAAACAGAAAACATCCATTTATCTTTTTGTTATATTGCACTTTAAAAACTAGCAAGAAAATCTAATCATCATTTCACCTCAAATTTCAAATTTATTATATTGTATCACTAAGCATCAAAAAAATCAATATTGATTGAATTATCTAATTTTAACCTACCTAGTTTATCTATAGCACTTTTTCACTGCCTCAAGCAACCTATATAAAGCTCCTTGAAGTATTTTGGTCGGGCACGCTAAATTAATTCTCTCAAAACCTCTTCCTTCATCACCAAATATATAACCTTCATCTAAAAACAACATAGCCTCTGCTGTCATAAACTTTTCTAATGCCTTATGGTCTTTCTCTAAAACCCTAAAATCTATCCATTGAAGATATGTTCCCTCTAAATTTATTACTTTAACTTCTGGGATATTCAGCTTCATAAAGTTTTCCACTAATGCTTTATTTGTATTTAATACCTGTATTAATTCATTTAGCCATTCTTCACATTGGTTATAGGCTATTTCACATGCCTTATATCCAAAAATATTTAAGCCTGAATTTCCAATGACTGCTCTACGCTCACTTAAGATCCTATCTCTTATTTTCTTGTTAGGAATAATTATATTTGAAGTTTGAAGGCCTGCTAAATTAAAAGTTTTACTTGGCGCAGTACAAATAACTGAATTCTGTTCAAATTCTTCTGAAATATTAGCAAAAACTGTATGTCTATATTCAGGCATTATTAAATCAAAGTGAATCTCATCTGACACAATAAGCACATTATTATCTAAACATATTTTTCCTATTTTAATTAGTTCTTCTTCTCTCCAAACTCTACCAACAGGATTGTGAGGATTACATAAAATCATCAATTTTGTACTTTCTAATTTTGCCTTTTCTTCGAGATCCTTAAAATCAATTTCATAATGATCCTCACAAAGAATTAATTCGCTTTTTACTATTCTTCTATTGTTAGCTGAAATTGATTTATAAAAAGGATAATACACTGGGGTCATTACAAGTACACCATCTTCCTCCTTCGTCAGCGCCCTAACTATTGTATATAAGGCAGGAACTACTCCTGAAAATTCAGTAATCCATTCCTTTTTAATTTTCCAATGGTGTCTTCTTTCCATCCAACTAGAAACTGCATCGTAATAATCTTCCGTAGCTTCGGTGTATCCGAAAACACTAGAATCCATGTATCTTTTTAATCCTTCTATTATTTCTGGCGGATTTTTAAACTCCATATCTGCTACAGAAAATGGTATTATATTCTTACTAGTATCAACATTATATTTTTCCATCAAGTTCCACTTACTCGAACCCACGTTTTTTCTAGAAACTAAAGTTTCAAAATCATATTTCATTAATATTCCCTCCTTGCATATTATATTACTTTCTTAATAAATAATTATCAACAATTCATATTGAGTTTTTTATAAAAAATCTTCTTAAAATGATATATAATATCTAATGATAGATTTTTTAATTGAAATCATGAACTTTTATACTATGTTAAAAAGGAGAAATATTATGAACTTAGATTCCATGCACCACATTGCTATTATTGCATCAAATTATGAAGTTTCAAAAAACTTTTACGTAAACATTCTTGGTCTAGAAGTTATACGTGAAAATTATAGGGAAGAGAGAGATTCCTATAAACTAGATTTAAAATTTGGTCATAGTGAAATAGAGCTTTTTTCTATACCTAAGGCTCCTAAAAGACCATCATATCCTGAAGCTTGTGGCCTAAGACATTTGGCTTTTCGCATAGATAATATTGAAGATGCTATAGCTGAATTAAATGCTAATGGCATTCCTACCGAACCTATTAGAATTGATGAATACACTGGCAGAAAATTTACTTTCTTCAGTGATCCAGATGGTTTACCATTAGAACTTCACGAGTAATTTATTAATACCTATATTTTTATGAGTTATAGTATTATTGAATTTAAAATGTTATTTCAACGCAAAAAATTATAGGGATGCTTACTCAGCCATCCCTATAATTTATTTATTACATTACTTTACCTGGCAATATTGCATCTAATATACCAATTGCTAAAGCTGCTAATATTGCACCTAATATTGATACGCTCATAGCTGGAACGAAAAATTGAGTTAAATATAATATTATAGCTGCTATTAAAAATCCCTTTATGCCTCTACCAAAGGGTGATGCACTTGCTCCCATAAATCGTTCTACTATATAATCTAATACACTAATTACGATTGCAGCTAATATATATGACCATATTCCATTAATACTAAAACCTGGTGTAAAGAATGATGTTATTCCTAAAATAACTATTGTTAATACCAATCTTCCTATCCAGCCTAAGATACTTGTACTTCCAGATGACTCTCTTTTTGAATGTTCATTATCATTTGCCATAAATAACTACCTCCTTAAAAATCAATTTTTTATGGGTGTATAGTTATTGTTCCCATTCTCAAAAAATATATAACTTTTTTATAAGAAACGGTTAAATAATTATGAATTCAGTAAAGTTATGCTTACTATTTCCGGCATATTGCACACTCTTACTCCAGGTTTACTATGTCCAATACCTTTGCTTACAATGAGCTTTTTCTTATTTATTTCATAAAGACCACCACTGTATTTCGGGAAAAACTTCCTTTCCGGCGAAAGTACACCGCCAATAAAAGGTATCCTTATCATTCCACCATGAACGTGGCCTGCTAATATTAGATCAACATTATGTTTAGAATATGTCTCGAAAAATAATGGATTATGTGTTAATAAAATGTTATATTCATCCATATTACACCTGTTCAGTACTGCATCAACAACTGTTGTTATATTAGTAGGTCTATTTCTAACTTTATAAAATTCAAGTGGTATATCTAATCCATAAATATTTATTACTTTGTTCCTTCTTGATATAATTACTTTACTATTATTGTTGATAACATTGACATTAGATAGATTTAATTCATTTATTATTAAATCCAAATCATCTTTTTTTAATTTTTTTTCATGATTTCCTATGATATAATAAATTTTATACCTTTGACTAAGCTTTCTAACTAATTCTAAAAATTGGTTAAATTTCGTATCATATTTATTAACCATATCTCCAGTCATCACAATAATATCTGGATTTTCAATACTAATTTTTTTAATTACCATTGTATTTTCTTTATTGAAAACATAATTGTGAAAATCCGACAAATGAATTATCTTGAATTCATTGAATTCCTTTGGAATCTTTTCACTCCTAATATTATATTTTGTTACCTTTAAAAGCTTATTATCTAAGTATACTGCCGATGATAATAAAGAAAAACCCAACAATATCGATAAATGTTTAATCATAAAATTTCCTCACTATTTATGTATATTTTATATATTACAATCTGATATAAAATTCTATAATCTTATACTTTACTTTATTATACACATACTTTTTATAGAAAAGTATATATATAATATTCTTCACAAAAACGGACATAAAAATAACCTAACAATTTTGTTAGGTCTTTATAAATTATTATATTTCCTTTTCAAGCCTCTCTGTTAACTCATGAATCGCTTTTGAAAGTTTATCAATTAAATTAATTTGAGTCTTATCGATTAATTTTAATTTTATTATTTTACTTTCTCCAATAGCAATTATTTTATTGATAATATCTTTGATAACATCTTTTGATTTAGTTTCCTCAGCTAATATTAAATCGCTCCAAAATAGCAATGGTAAAATTAGTACTTCAGCTATAACAAAACTAATACTGAATATTTCTTTATACTCTACAGAACTCTCATAACACTCCATCAGCAAATACTTACCCATTTCCTGAAATATATTACCACCATTCTCATCCCGGCACAAAACCATTTCTACTATATCTATAACTCTATCAACAACAAGTTTGCTTACATCTTTGGGTAAATCTGAAATTATATATGTGGAAAATTTATTTATTATATTTGATATTATTGCTTCATCAGTTTCAGGTCTTAATCCTCCAGTTGGGTCAAGTAATATATGAGCCTTATGGTAATCAAAAGGATTTGTTTGTATTAGTGTTTTTAAATAATGACATTCATTCGAAATATTATTAAATAAACAACTGACATAATCATATTTAGCATTTATAGAAATTATTTTCTCTTCATTTCTCGAAATTTCAAACGAATATTTATTTATAAACTCATTTGAAAATCCTTGTCCATTTATTGAAATACATTTGGTTACTTTAGGAGATAATACCGCTGTGTATTGAGCTTTATTCCCGCCTTTCGAATGACCTGTAACAGTAATTTTTTCGTAATTAAGACCATTTATAAAATTAAGGGCATCAATCTGCTCTTTAGTCTCATATTCATAAGCACCTTGACCATTATCTTCCCATTCTTCTGTTGTAGCTGTGCCCCTAAATACTACTATGGCATTATTTTCTTGATTCACTAAACAAACATACTTCATTCCATTTTTATAGTATTCATCAACATTTTTTATTCTTAAATCAATTAACCTTTGATTACTTAAAATCTTTTCTAGTACAAATAACCAGTCACTTTTAAGCATTTTAATTGTACAATCTCCAATTTCATCCATCAAATAATTATAATTTCCATTCCTTATTAAATCTTTAACTATATCAATAAGTTTTTCATCCTCATAAGCATTCCAGTCTAAGTTAATTAAAATATCTAGAAGTATTAACTCTTCAAAATATGAATTATACATGCTTCCTCCACTAAATTAATGCGGTAACTCATTTTATAAGTTATTCACGTACATTGTAAAAAGTCCCTAAATTAAATAATTTTCATACGGAAATCACATAGACAATTAGTTATTTTATATGACTAATTGTCAACCTCATAAATATGTTTTTGATTATACTCTGATTACATGGTGTAAAAATAATCAAAAGATAAAACCTGTAGACAATTTATTGTCTACAGGTTTTATCTTTTGATTATATAATAACTAAAATAAGTATTTAATTACATAAATATTTTCATTATATATATGATTATCGCCGAAAGAACTGCTGTTATTGGTATTGTTAAAATCCAAGCCCAAACTATATTTTGAGCAACTCCCCATTTAACTGACTTAATTCTCTTAGATGCACCCACTCCCATAACTGTTGTTGATATTATGTGGGTTGTGCTTACTGGAGCATGGAATAAAGTTGCTAAGAATATTACTGCCGCACCACCTGTTTGGGCTGTAAACCCATTTACTGGTGTTAATTTCGCCATTCCACTTCCCATAGTTTTGATAATTTTTTTTCCTCCTGCAGCTGTCCCTAACGCCATAGCTAAAGCGCATGCTATTATAACCCAAGTTGGAACATTAAATGAACTTATAAATCCTCCACTTAATAATGCCATTGTTATCATTCCCATGGACTTTTGAGCATCATTTCCACCATGCTCAAATGCCATAAATGCACCAGCAACAACTTGAAGTTTTAAAAACAATTTATTTATAAATTGGATTTTAAATGGTTTTAAAATCCAGTTCAAAGCTATCATTAATATATATCCGGCAGCAAAACCTATAACTGGAGCAATAAATATCCACATAATTACACTATTAAAAAGATTATACCAATTTACCACGTTAAAACTTCCAGTATAGGCAATTCCTCCACCAACAAGTGCTCCTATTAATGCATGAGAAGAACTACTTGGTATACCAAAATACCATGTGATTAAGTTCCATATAATTGCTGATATTAACATCCCAAGTATAACCCATTGCTTAATATTTGATTGATCTACAATATTTGCACCTACAGTTTTAGCAACTGCTGTTCCACTAAATGCACCCATAAAATTAAATATAGCACATAGTATTATAGCAGCTTTTGGAGTAAGTGCTCTTGTTGTAATAGATGTAGCAACTGCTACAGCTGTATCATGAAATCCATTTATAAAATCAAATGCCAGTACCATTATTACTATTAATACTGTTATGGTCATAGTGCTAAGCATTTTTAATGACAACTCCCTCTATAATATTTGCTATTTTCTCACATTTATCAATGGTGTTTTCTAGTATTTGATATATTTCTTTCCATTTTATAATTTCAATTGGATCTTTTTCATTTCTAAATAAATCACCCACTGTTGTTCTAAATAAACGATCCACTTCACTTTCTATTTGATTTATTGTAATAATTTTTTCACTTATAGAATTTTTACCTCCTATTAAGTGAAGCTCACTAATTAGTTCTACAATTAGCTTTGTACATTTAATTATCATATCTGCAAGATATTTAGATGCATCTGTACTTTCTGTAACATTAAACATTACAAATCTATGTATTGTTGAATTAATTAAATCTAATATATCATCCAATCTTTTACTTAATAAATACATATCTTCTCTATCAAATGGAGTAATAAATGAATCATTTAGCTCTTTAACCATAGTATTTACTAATCTGTCTCCATTATGTTCTAATTCTTCAATCTTACTTACATTAAGATCAATATTAGTAGATAATGAATCTAAACTTTTTCTTAAAACCGATGCAGCCTCATCAACGTTTTGAGCTGCTTCTATAAACATTTTATAGAACTTATCTTCTTTTGGATTTAAATTAAACATACTATCACATCTCCCTGTAAAATATAAAATTCGACATATTTATTGAAAATTACAATCCTGTACCAGTATATTCTATTTTAAAATAAATTTAAACTATTTTTAATAAAACTTAACCTAAATTTAATATTAAAACGTTTTTATCATGACACCAACTTTATTTAGTTGAAAATATTGGTTATATAATTAGGTAAAATGGTAAATATTATTGGATATAATACCTATGTTATGCCTCCAGTATTAAACGCCATTTAAAATAAAGATTAATAGTAATCAAATAGATAAAGTCATTTTCTAATGCAATTTGATATAGCCTTTTAATAAGCTTAGTATTAACAATTATTAACATAAGTATAACATATTATTAACTAATTTAATAAAACTTTATCCATCATTATAATATTTAAAATATATAATTTAATAAAATATTAAATTTATACTTTACATTTTATTTATATAACTATTAATCACATAAATATCTTATAATTTTTCAACAAAAACCCCCTGAATTTGCATCCAGGGAGTTCACTTCTTTACTTATGTCCTTTATTCATTATTTTTCTTAATTCTTGGAAAATAAGTTGTATGAAGTAATTCATGAGCTTTATGACTTAATGGATGATTTAAATATTTATCATAAATAGCAAGCACCTCTGGATTTTCATTAGATCTTCTAAGAGTCTTAGATCTATCTATATCATTTAGCCCTTCTGCTCTTTTTTGTAATGCTGCTTGTTTATTTCCCTTTATTTTAGGTTGACCGCCTCCACCTACGCATCCACCTACACAAGCCATAATTTCTATTGCATGGAAGAATTCTTCACCTGATCTTATTTTATCAAGCATTTTAGCAGCTTCTCTAAGACCATGTGCAACCCCGATTCTAAGCTTTATATCTCCTGCTTCAAGCTCGCAAACTCTGAAACCATCCCATCCTCTAAGTCCTTCGAATTCTATATTGTCAAATCTTTTACCAGTCATTTTTTCTAGTGCCGTTCTTGTAGCCGCTTCTATTACTCCACCAGTTCTTCCAAAAATGATACCAGCACCTGTATATTCACCCATGACTGTATCTATTTCTTCATCTTCAATATTCTTCAAATCTATTGCCGAATTTTCAAAGATTTTAATAAGTTCTCTGGTTGTAATAACATAATCAACGTCATAATTCATATCAACTGAAAATTCTGATCTTGATGCTTCATATTTCTTTGCTATACATGGCATTATTGCAACAGATGTTACCTCATCACGTGAAAGTCCTTTTTCCTTTGCCCATATTTCTTTAGCTACTATAGCAAACATCTCCATTGGTGACTTTGCAGAAGATGGTACATCTAGCATATCTCCATAATTCTGTTCTATAAATTTTATCCATGAAGGACAACATGATGTAAGGATTGGAAGTTTTACATTTTCATCTCCAGCTAAATGTTTTTCAAGTCTTTCTTGAAGTTCCGCTGCTTCTTCCATTATAGTTAAATCTGCACCCCAGCTAGTATCAAATACATAATCTACACCTAATTTTCTAAGACCTGCAGCTATCTTTTTCTCTACATTTTCTCCTGGTTCAAACCCAAATGCTTCACCTATTGCAACTCTTACTGCTGGCGCCATTTGAGTAATAACTATTTTATTTGGTGTAGCTAAATCTCTAAGGAATAACATAGTATTATCACCAGCTGTAATAGCATCAACCGGACATGCAGATACACACGCTCCACAATGAGTACATCTGTTGTAATCTATATTATGTTGCTTCTTTAATTCCCCATCTATACAATCTACAGGACATGCTCTTTTACAAGCTCCACATCCAATACATTTTTTTGTAATCGTTAACTTGATAAGATGATTACATTGTGAAGTATAACATTTCTTTTCTTCAATATGTTCTTCTATTTCGTGGTAAAACTTTTCAATTATCTCTTCCATTATATTGTGTTTTTGATGCATTTTACTTTTTACAGTTACCGCAAGATTTCTTAAGATATAAATCTCACGCATATTTGATACACCTTTGCTTATTCTATTTAAAATATTAAACATTTCTGTTATATCATCTTTAACTATTTCATAATTCTTATAAGAACCATCCTTGATTTTGGCTAATAAGTACTCAATATAGAATTTTTCAAACTGGATTATACAATCTTCTTGTGATAATATAATTATTGTTCTAGCAATATTTTCATAAAATAATCCAAAATCAAATTCTTTATCTAAGCTATCTTCTGTTAAAAATCCACCGAAAGGTAACCCAATTTGAGCCGCCTTAAAATTACTCTTATTAATAAGGCCTCCACATTGCTCTATTATATCATTAAGTGTAGCTCCCTCTGGAACTTCAATTATTCCAGGTTTATTAACTTTTCCGCAGATAGCTATCTTTCTACCATCTGATAATTCTTTTAGTTCTTCTGGGCTAAAAATAGAAAAAACAGAACCTAGTGCACTTTGTATAAAAGATGTTTTCTTATCTCCCATAATATTCACTCCTTAATTTTCTTGCGTTATTTTCAAAATTTTGCTTTATACATCTATATATATTATTAAATATTGAAAAAGTGATTTTATATAGATTTTTAAATCGTGTATCCTATAGCAATATTAATTATATTTTCTGCCACTATAATTGTAAAGTTATATTTTATATTTTATCATTTATTGCAATATTTAATCACTAATATGATAATTATAAGTTTTGGCAAAAAATAAAAAAAGAAATCCTATATATATTTTAAATAGTTAAATTTCTAAATTATTAAAATATTCTTGAATCTCTAATAAATTTTTGAAGCTCTTATAGCAGTAATTTAGTATTTCCTCATCCGCTTTCTTTAAATCCTCTACATGAATACCTGTCATTTTCGCATTAAATGCTGCTTTTATACCTGCTGGTGAATCTTCTATAACAAGGCACTTTCCTGGATCTACACAAAGCCTTTGAGCTGCTTTCAAGAATATTTCCGGATTTGGTTTGCCAAATTTTATATCATCTCCGCAAACTATATCATCAAAAATATCTATCATATCCGCCATTTTTAATTGCCTTGCTACTCTATCTCTTTTTGCAGAGGTTGCAAGTGCAATTTTATAGTTCTTCTGTTTAAAGTAGTTTAAAATTTCTTTTGCTCCTTGTTTTGTTGGTACTAATCCATTTTTTATAACTTCTTCTAACTTTGTATCTTTTTCTATATACATCTCTCCTATAGGTAGGTCTTCGCCGTATATTTCCAGAAATGTTTTTATTACATTTTTACGACCTGTCCCCATAACTGAAATGTAGACATCTAAAGTCATTGTATATCCATATTTCTCAAATACCTTTCTCCAAATATCTAAATATACATTTTCCGTATCAAATATAACTCCATCCATATCAAACAATACTGCATCAATTTTCTTCATTTTTCTCTCCTTAATTCAGGCTCAGCCCCTCTCTAACTGTATTTTTTTCTGAGCCAATAAGCATTATTACTATATAACATAATAGAAAATAAGTTAGTTGATATAAAAAAATACCTTCTAACTTATTTCGCTAGTTAAACATTCTATTCTTTTGCTGAATCTTCTATCCCTTTTAAAACTTCATGTTTAAATTTTTCTAGTCCAATTCTATCGATGAAAAATCCAAGTTTTTCTCCATCTTCCGCATTTTCTTTATAATAATCAAAAATACTATCTACTAAATTTAGAGCTTGTTTTTCATTTATATCCACTGCTATAATATCTGACATTCTTGGATTATATCCACCAGATCCGCCAGCAGTTACTATAAATCCTGTCTTATCAGCTATAACTCCAACATCTTTACTATAAACACTACCACATGCATTTCTACAACCTGCTACTCCTATTTTAGTTCTGCATGGCACCTCCATCCATTGGTATTTTTTAGAAAGCTTCATTCCAGTACCAATTGTATTAAATTTTGATCTTTTACAATATCCAGCGGGACACATTTCAACATTCTTAACTGAATTTTGTGTTCTAACTGCTGGCTCCATACCAAGCTCTTTCCATATGATAAGCAAATCTTCTTGCTTCAAATTAGTAATTAATATACGTTGTCCAGAAGTAATTTTTAATACTCCATCATATTTTTTTGCCACATCAACAATTTTTTGCATTATATCTGTTGTTATAAATCCACCTGGAATATGAGGTGTAATTCCAAATGTTCTTTTTCCGTCTCTAATTTTCTGTAAATTCCCAAAGCTCATCTTCTGTCCTCCTACTATTTACGCTATTTTCCAATGCCTATAAATATAACTGTACAAATTTCACAATCTAATTTGCATTCTTTTATCAATATTACTTATTATAACATGATTTAATATAAATAATAAGTGATTCTCGATGTAACCTATAATTAGGTTTATATTAACTCATGAAACTAATTAATATTTTTATATCTACTTATTAAAAAAAGGATATTCTTTTTAGAATCATTGTTAAGAATAAAAATTGCAGTCATATTCTTTAACATTGAATCAAAAGAGTATCCTTTAATTTGGCTATTTTCTATAAAAATATGTTACGTTCCTTTGTATGTTTTACTTATTTAATGCTGCTAATAATTCATCAAGGTTTAATCCATGAACCATTGCCGCATCTTCAAGACTTTCAGCTTGTGCTGATGGGCATCCAACACATCCCATTCCAAAGCTCATTAAAATTTGTGGTGCATCCTCTTTCATTTGTATTATTTGAGCTAATGTCATATCTCTAGTTATCATAATAATTCCTCCTAATATCTTTCATTATATTTACTATTTTAAATCTCTTTCTTAAGTACATTATACTTTTTTATTTCATCATGGTATGTAACAAGTGTTACTATCTTATATAATTACTTCAGCTATTATCTTTATATTAACTAGATAACCTCTAAAAATTTCAAACATTATAAAAAAAGATGCCTCTAATAGACACCTTTTCCTTACTATTTATAATCTAAATATTTCTTTGCTATCGTAAATATTTTCTCAAAATTTTCCTTGTGTTCAACAATATGTTCATACAATTCTTCATGAGTTGGTTCTTTATATCTATGAGAAATTCTATTTCTAAGTAATCTGGATTTCTCCAAAAAAGAAAATAATTGACCATCTATAATATGTTCATCATTTAATATCACTAAACTATCGTATAATGAAATTCCTATTTTATATTTTTTTATTTCCTTTAAAATTAAAGAACACAGCTCTTCAAGTATCGTATGAAAACTTACAAATAACTGCCTTAAACTTGACTTAGCAAGCTTTATCATAATTTTATTATCTTTGTTATTGCTTAATATAGACACACATTCTTCTATATCAGAAGTACATTCTTGTAGGTCTTCAATTATTTTCATAAGTCTTTCTTGATTCATGATAGCACATCCTTCTTCCTAAAATATATGAAATTTTCATTTTCTCTATATATCCTGTCTAGTTTTTCTTCAAATTTTTGTAGACAACAGTTATTATCATCTGTATAAATTATTTTACCCTCATTTAAAATTCCTATTTTAAGAAACAAATCTAAGTTTTCACTTCTCAAATCTATTACATCTATTTCCCTGTTCAGTAGGCTTTCTAAATACATTTCAAGCTCTAAAATAGGTCCTAGTTCTATCTTATTATCCCCTATTATTGCGATATCCACATCTGATTCTTCATTGAAATCATCAGTGTTTATGCTCCCAAAAGTGATTACGCTGCTTAAGTTGTACTTATTAAAAAAATCACCTACTTCTTTAGATCCAAGAATTGAATTTATTTTCTCCTTTGGATATATACTTTTCATATATTCACCTACTTATATATTATGTTTAACATTTATATTATTTAGTATTATCATTTTATACTATTCTATAAATAAAAACTAAGTTTAAACAATTATTTTATTTCTTATTTTAAATAATAACAAACTCTAAAGAAAAAATAAATAGTAGTGAATTGCTTGAAGTCAGTCAGATATTAGATGAACTTATAAATGCATATATAAAATTAACATAACATTTTAAGTATCAAAATAATTATTTCCCAATTATTTAAAATTATATTAGATAAAAAAAGCCTAAATAGCAAATGAAACTATTTAAAGCTCTTTAGGTTTAATAATCTAATTATCAATAAATTTATAATCACTATTATCGAAATTATTTTTTGTGAACTACTAATTGTTCAAACATTTTCTCATGTTTTTCTTCTTCTTTTATAATTCTAGACATAACTTTATAAATATTATTATTAATATCATCTAACTTTTCTAATAAGCGTCCTTGAACATCAATAAGAAGACTTATAATGTTCTTTTTCAATTCAACGATATATTCAATTAAATCTTGAACATTATCGATTTTAGGAACTAAAAGATGTGACCTAAATTCATAAATAAGTTTTGATACCTTATCATATAAATAAAAATCAATAACTTCATTAAGATCGCCTTGTAATTCTTCTTTCAACCTTTCATAATAACCAATATGCGCTTGTTCTTCTTTTTCAATAGCTCTAGCAATTATTCCAACTACTTTAGGCTTATTCTCAAACATACATTGTATTTCTTTATATATTTCTAATATATCTCTTTCTATATCAATTATTTTTTGTATTAAGTCAGAAATCATGTAATTCATTTATATCCTCCCAGGCTACAACACATAATATGTCTATTATACTATACTTTTCTGCTCAATATTATTGTATAACATTTACATATAACTGTATATATGGGAAAAAGTGTTTTTATGCATTTTGGTAACTTTTTAATTAGGTTATTTTAATATATTATGCAATAAAACCTACAACTCTAATCTTTCTTATATATTTAATTTAAACTTTTGTATTTTTTCTAGAATATTTCTAAAATTAACTCTGGATATTTCTATAGCTTTTTCATCAAGCAATATCTCCGGTTCATTATTTAGTATATAATAAAAAAGTACACCTAATTTTCTTTTTATGATTAGTACCTTATTTTCATCACATAATAACTTATAATTCCTAGAAATTGATTCTGTTATTTCATTGACTTCCTCTAAACTTAAAAAACCGATTCCTATCAAATTTTCATATATGAATAATGTAAATAATCTAAGTTCATCGTATATATTATTATCGACATTTATTACCGACTCGAACCTTTCCATAATACCTAATGGTACAATCTCATTCTTAACTAAGTAGTCCCTCACTATTTTTATATCTTTCACGTTATAAGAAAATTGATTAGCCAAATCATCTAAAGAAACGTCGTCCTTTAGCTCCAATATTTTATTTATTCTTGTAATTATCTTCTGTTTCGGAAAAAAAGTTTCTTGTCCCGTTGATACGCTCTTCTTTATAAACCACTCTTCAGGAATCAATTTTTTTCTTTTCCATCTGTATAATTGTCCGTAAGATATTTGCAATTCCTCTAATAGCTCTTTTTTTGATATTAATTCTTCAAGCATTTTTCTTCACCTACTATGCTCCTATTATCTACACTCAGTGTACCTGTGTATTCAACCTTACCTATTCTACAATTAGCCAAAATTCTTATATTATGACCACGAACAATCTCACACTCAGTATTTTCTAATTCTATATAATCGCCTTCAATTGTATTAGATATTACTTTTGATTCTCCAAAAGAAAATAATCCTTTTCTTCTGATTATAATTTTGCTTCCACCGATTTCGCTAATTGTACTTATTCCATTTGGATTTATATCTATGTTTTCTGCTGATAATAATCCATTAATTTTTAGTTTTCCTCTACTATTAAATAAGTTTCCTTCACAATCTTTATAAACTTCCAATTTTCCAAGTATATCTGTTTCCTCAAAAAATAAATTCTCTTCAAATCTCGCTTCCCCAAGTACTTTAATTTTATTAACTTTATAATCTTTCAACGCTCTTAATTCGCCTAGAATCTCTAATTCTGACTCAGTTATTCCTCTCTCCTCACATAACATTTCACCTAGAATTTTAACTCTTCTTGCAATAACTTCATCTTTTAAAATGCAGTTTCCAACAACCTTTAAATAGTTACATTTAAAACTATCTAGCGCTATTGCTTCTCCTAGTATAGATACCTTTTCATATTCACCATTTGTTATAATACCATTTCCAATAATCTTAATAGAATTTATATCATTCATTTCTACACACCCTCATTTTTCATTATATCTGTGAGATTCAATTACTTCTGATTCATATAATATCACTATTTAAAACATCGCTATATTTTCACAATACTTTCTACTTTTGATCTTTCATCTATATGAATTTCATCCTCATATTCTATTTTTCTAATTTTACAAATGCCTTTAATCGTAACATTTTTTCCTCTAACTATATCGCAATCTGTATTTTCCAATATAATCGTATCACCTTCAATAGATTCACTTATTAATTTATTAGGCATTATGAGTCCAGTAACTAAGCTCTTTTTCTCTTGCAAAATAATTATTTCTTCTCCACCTATTTCTTTAATCTTATTTCTCCCTAAAAATAAAATTTTTATTTTGTCACCCGATAATAAGCCCTTTACTTCAAGCTTTCCGTCAACATTAACTTCACGTCCCTGAATATTTTCATCTATTTTTGAATATCCATTTATTCTTATTACATCATTTGCTTCAATGCTGCCTTTACAGTTAAACGTTCCTTCTATAGCCGCATCCCTACAGTTTATATTTCCAATTACTTTACTAACACCTTCTAAAATAATACTTTCACAGGTAATATCATTTAATATGGTCCCGACACCAGTCATTTTAATATTTCTGTAGCTCCCCCCATTTATGCTTCCAATACCATCTAAATTTATATCATGTAATTTATTCATGCATTCTCTCCTTATGGCGTAACATTGTTTCGCCTAATAATATATTTTCGCTTCAAATCATTCTTATATTTTTATATTAGCGTAACATTGTTTCATTGTAAAGAGTTTTTAATAAAAAGTTTTCAGGTACATCTTAAGTTATTTTAGTAAGCCTTTGATTTTTAAAGATATACCTCTTATCTTTTTACTGAGTTATCTTAAATTTAATAATATTTTAATTAGATTTTTTCACCACAATGAGGACAATATTTATAATTTGCTTCTATTCTATTGCCACAATTACCACATACTCTGTAATGATAATTCTCATGATTTTCTTGTAAATCCCAATAAGTCACCTCAATATTTTCACCATGTTCAATAGATTTGCCTTTTTCCTTAGAGATAAGAAATAGTGACCCACACTGATTACATGTTACATAGTATTTTTCATCCCACTTAAAAATTGGAATAAAAAACACATGAAAATAATTATAATTTTTAATTAGTTCTCCTGTTGTCGTTCCGTTGCATTTCTTACAGCCTAAATTTGTAAGTTCTTTGATTTTTTTGTCCTTATTTTCCATTCCAAATATTCCAATAAAAAACATACTTATCTGCCCTCTACATATTAATAATTATTTATTTTTAGTTTTCTGCAATTTAAATAATATACATATTAATTAAAATTTTTATTATATACATTTATTATAACATAGAATTATCATAACCTAGTGAATATCTAATAATCTATCTATATAAAAGATCATAATAAAAAACAAGCTAGTATTCTATACTAACTTGTTTTTATACGCTTTTGCTTACTCATAAGACAATATAAACTATACAAAATCGTTAATTAATTTGATATGATTCTTGCATTAAAGTGATTCTCCAAGGTAAGCTTTCTTTATCTCATCATTATTAAGTAATTCTTGACCTGATCCACTTAATGTAATTTTACCTGTTTCCATTATATAACCTATATCAGCTATCTTTAATGCTGCATTAGCATTTTGCTCAATTAATAAAACTGTCATACCATCTTCATTAATCTTCTTAATTATTCCAAATAATTCCTTTACAATTATTGGAGCGAGTCCTAACGAAGGTTCATCCATCATTATCAGTTTTGGTCTTGACATGAGCGCTCTACCTATAGCAAGCATTTGTTGTTCACCACCTGACAATGTACCAGCTGTCTGCCATGTTCTTTCTTTAAGTCTAGGGAAAAGTGAGTATACTTTTTCTAAATCTTCTGCTATTCCAGATTTATCAGTTCTTGAATAAGCACCAATCTTTAAGTTTTCTAGTACTGTAAGATCAGCAAAAACTTTTCTACCTTCTGGAACTAATGCTATTCCTTTTTTAACCATAAGTTCAGTATTAAGTTTTGTTAAATCTGTACCTTCATAATCTATATTACCACTCTTAGGTTTTACAAGACCCACTATAGATTTTAATGTAGTACTTTTACCTGCTCCATTAGCTCCAACTAAAGTTACTATTTTTCCACTCGGCACCTCTAAGCTTACGCCTTTTAAAGCTTCAATTCCACCATAAGATACTATTAAATTATCTATTTTAATCATCTTCAGATACCCCCAAATATGCGTCTATAACCTTTTTGTCATTTTGTATTTCAGAAGGCGTACCTTCAGCTATAGTAATTCCATATTCAAAAACCTGTATTCTATCTGATAAACTCATAACCATATTCATATGATGCTCTATCATAAATATAGATAAATTGAACTTTTCTTTAATTTCTTTAATAAAAGCTGTAAGTTCATCTGTTTCAGTAGGATTCATTCCCGCTGCTGGTTCATCAAGAAGAAGTAATTTCGGATTAGTCGCAAGAGCTCTTGCTATTTCAAGCTTTCTTTGTTTACCATAAGGAAGGGAACTAGCCTTTTCATCTTTTAAATCTTCTAGTCCTAATTCCTTTAAAAGAGAAAGTGATTTATCTATCATTTCTTTTTCTTCTCTTCTATACTTTGGAAGCTTTAGTGTTGCTTCAATAAAGTTCGATTTAATATGAACATGGTTTGCAATTAATACATTTTCAAGAACGCTTAAATCTTTAAAAAGTCTTATATTCTGGAAAGTTCTTGCTATACCAGTTTGAGTTATAAGATCTTGTCTCATTCCAGTAACATCTATGTCATTAAAAATCACTTTACCTTTTGTAGGCGTATAAACATTTGTTATCATATTAAAAGCTGTAGTTTTTCCAGCTCCATTAGGCCCAATTAAAGAAACTATTTCACCTTCATTAATTTCAAGGTTAAAATCGCTAACTGCAGTAAGACCTCCAAATTGCATTGTTGCATTTTTTACATTTAATAATGCCATTACTTATTTCCTCCTTTTTCTAGAGGTTTTTTATTTGAATATTTAAATAATGATTTCCATGAAAATTCTTTTGTTCCCATTATTCCTTGCCTAAAGAACAATACAATAATCATAAGTAATATCGAAAAAACAACCATTCTAAGTCCTGGTATCCCAGTAAAACTTAAAATTCCTAAATCAAATTGTTTTTCCATATCTAAAAATCTTAATGCTTCTCCAAGTATTGTAACGATAAATGCCGAAATTACTGTACCAGTAACACTTCCCATACCTCCAATAACAATTATAAGAAGTATATTAAATGTAAGAGCAAATTTAAACATATTAGGATCGATAGTTCCCATTAAGTTTCCAAGTAGTCCGCCACCTACACCTGCAAAGAAAGCACCTATAGTAAATCCTATAACCTTATGTTTAAATAAACTTATTCCCATGCTTTCTGCTGCAATTTCATCTTCTCTAATAGCTTTTAAAGCTCTTCCGTATGAACTATTTATAAGAGACACAAGAATTATTATTGTAAAAATTGCTATTCCAAAGCTCCAATATAAACTTGTCGTACGTGGAATACCTCTAAGTCCTAAAGCACCATTAGTTAAACTTTGCATATTGGTAATAACTATTCTTATGATTTCTGCAAAACCTAAAGTTGCAATAGCTAAATAATCTCCCTTAAGTCTTAAAGCAGGAGCACCTATTAAAAATGCTATAAATGCTGATACAAGACCAGCAACAATTAATGCTGGCAAAAATGGCATTGATATATGATTAAATGGTGCTATTAATGGTTCCATGAAGAAATTTTGATTCTTAACTTTTTCAGACATTGTTAAGAGTGCTGTTGTATAAGCACCTATTGCAATAAAACCAGCATGTCCTAATGAAAATAATCCAGTAAAACCATTAATTAAATTCATACTAAGCCCAAGAACCGCATAGATGGCACATAAATTCAAAATTCTGATCTTATAAGAGTCTAAGCTATTATTTGCAACAAATAAGAGTAAAAATACAATTGCAATAAGAGCTATATTTAAAACTTTATTTTTATTGTTCATATTTTACACCTTCTCTGCTAAATTTTTGCCCATGATTCCTGTAGGCTTAAATAATAATATCACTATTAAAAGTATAAATGCTAAAGCATCTCTATATCCAGTTAATCCTGGTAAGAAACCAATTATCATGATTTCACTTATACCTAAGATGAAACCTCCGATAACTGCACCTTTGATATCACCTATTCCACCTATTACTGCTGCTATAAAACATTTAAGTCCAGGAATAATTCCCATGGTAGCAATTATTTGTGGGTATTTAACAGACCACATCATAGAACCTACGGCTGCTAAAGCTGATCCAATTGCAAATGTAAATGAAATTATTTTATTTACGCTAATCCCCATAAGTCTAGCTGTTTCAACATCCTTAGAAACTGCTCTCATAGCCATACCAACATTTGTCTTGTTCACTAAGTATAGTAAAGCAAATAATAATATAACTGTTACGATAGGAATTATAAATGTAACGTTTTGAATAGAAACGCCTCCTATGACAACTACATCTGTAAAAATCTTTGGAGTTGGGAAGGCTTTTGGTCTTCCTCCAAATAAAACAACTGCTAAATTTTCAAGTAAGAATGAAACACCAATCGCAGAAATTAAGATTGATATTTTTGGTGCGCTTCTAAGTGGTCTATATGCTGTAAACTCAATTAGCATTCCCAGTACAGCTGTTATAACTATAGCTATTATAAAAGCAAAATACCAAGGAAGACCGAAGGTAGCTACTCCGAAGAAAGCGAAGTAAGCAGCCATCATAAATATATCTCCATGAGCAAAGTTTATAAGTTTTAATATTCCGTAAACCATTGTATAACCAATAGCTATAAGTGCATATAAACTTCCAAGTGAAATTCCGTTAGTTAAATATTGCATAAAAATACTTAATGTCATATCCTCACCCCTAATTTTCTTCTGGTTTTATTGTATCAAGATAAGCAAATTTACCATCTTTGATAACTTTTAAAACCGCATCTTTTACTGCATTATTATTTTCATCAATTGTAATTACTCCCGCAGCACCAGGGAAATTTTTAGTTTTTGCAATTTCATCTCTTATTTTAACTGAATCAGTTGAATTAGATCTTTTTATAGCATCTAATATTACTAAATATGCATCATAAGATAACGCTGAAACTGCAGCTGGTTCCTTATTATATTCTTTTCTGTATGCATCAAGGAAAGTCTTTGACTCAGAAGTTATAGGAGTTTCGCTAGCAAAGAAAGTTGAAAAAACAGTCCCTTCTACTGCATCTTGTCCGATATCTATAAATTCTGGTGTTTCCCAAGTATCTCCTCCAATAATAGGCGTTGTAATTCCAAGTTGTCTTGCTTGTTTTATTATCATAGCTCCTTCGGTAAAGTTACCTGGAGCAAATATTACATCCGGATTTTTACTTTTTATATTTGTAAGTTGGGCTGTAAAATCTTGATCGCCTGTATTGTAGTTAGCTTTAACAACAATGGCATCCTTATCTCCTGTAATCTTTATAAATTCATCACTAAAAAACTTACTTATACCAACTGAATAATCACTAGAAACCTCTTGAAGAAGAGCTACCTTCTTAGCTTGTAATTTATTAGCTGCATATTTAGCCATAACAGTCCCTTGAAACGGATCAATAAAGCAAACTCTAAAGTAATAATCATTACCTGCTGTTACAAGTGGATTAGTACAAGAAGCTCCAACAGCTGGAACTTTTGCTTCCATTACAATATCCCCTGCTGCCATAGAGTTTCCACTCCCCCAGCTTCCTATAATTGCATTAACATGTTCTTGTTCAATAAGATTCGCAGCTGCACTAGCTGCTTCAACTTTATCTGACTTATTGTCTGCAAAAACTAATTCTACCTTTTTGCCAAGAACAGTTGGATAAAGTTTATTTGCAAGCTTTGCCCCTTCTACTTCAAGTTCTCCACCGGCAGCATTAGCCCCTGTCATTGGTTCAAATACACCAATTTTAATAACATCACTGTCTACATTCGCTTTTGAATCTGTTTTTGAGTTACAGCCAGCTAGCATAAATGAGGTTGATAGAACTAGTGCCAAAAGCAAAGAAATCTTTTTCTTCATAAGAATAATCCCCCTATATTAGTTTGTTTGTATTTTTTGGTTACTATAAAGATACTGGATTATTTTATAATTATAAAATAAAAAAATCCGAACTTTTATTCTTAAAATAATACAAATATTTTGTTTAAATTTTTCATACAAATTATTTAAATCCTTTTATTGTTTTATGTTCTTAATTATTAATATATCAAATTATTTCGACTATTATTAACAAACTATATATTATCTTATATATAGTCATCTGTCAACCTACGAAAGACACTTGTATTCCAATAAATTTTAATATTATCTTGAAATAACTTAAAATCTACCATTAACCCATATAAAATCCTACTTTCATATTACTTCATATCTAATTTTTCTCTCAATTCTTAAATATTTACATTGCTATTATTCGTTTTTACTAATTCAAATATAAATAGCCTACTTAAAGACAGATCTTCTCACTACATTGAATCAGTTAAGTTTAAGAAAATAAAAAAAGAAGATACTCTATTACAAAAATGTTAACATGTAAAAGAATATCTTCTCTTTCTGATGCAGAATATCTTAAATAAATATGTTATGTTGAATATCCATTATTTAATTACCATTAAACAATAATACTTACAAACATATATATATCCTACTTCATACCTATTTATTTTTAAACTAGAACTAAAATCCTGCTGGCTCTGATTTAGCTCCTGCTTCTTTCATTTCTTTTATTGCTTCCAAATACATATTATTATCTGGTGCAATTTTTGCCGCTTGCTCATAACAATATAATGTTTTATTGTAATCCTCCAAATGATAATAGCAAGCTGCTAATCTATTAATTAAATCATAGTTCTTTCTGTTAATTTTAAGAGACATTTTATAGTATTTTACTGCACTTTTATAATTAATGCTATACTTATCTCTTTCAGTAAATTCTACAATACTCTCTTTATTTAAATATATATTTCCTATACATTCATACGCTGCACAAATTAATGACTCATGATTTTCTTTTTCTTCTTTTTCAAGATTCTTTTCACCTTTTCTTAAATAATCTAATGCATTATCAATATCACCTAACTCTGCATATGAAAGACCCATATATATGCTAGTTAATGAATCATTTGTTTTTTCAAAATATATATTAAAAGCTTCAATAGCTTCGCTAGGTTTGCTTAATTGTCTTAGTATTAGACCTTTAGTAAAATATGCATTATAATTTTTTTCATTAAATTCTATGGATTTTTCAGTAAAATATAAAGCTTTATCTGTTTTTCCTTTTTCTAAGTCACTCATAGCAAGATTATTTAAAACTGATGATAACTGTCTTTCACTAGTAATTACTCCTCCAGTTATATTTATCTTATTCTCTTTTAAAAAATCATTAATTCTCTCTTGTATATTTTTATTATCTTCCATATCTTATCCTCACTTTTTCCATCTTAATTTTATCGTATTACTACTGCAATCTAAATACAAAAATATTTTTTAATATATAATAAAGTTCTTATTTTTAATAATTATATATTTTGCATTCTTATAAATAATAATAATTTTACATTTTTTTATTATATCACATATTCTTTACAAACTAAATCTACGCTATATTGTTGATTTAAAATTTTAAGTTTTAAATAATTTACTATTAAAATTTTAGGTGCTAATACTACTACATAGAAGCTTCACTTTATTCACAATATAATTTTCTACTATCTAGTTTTCTTCCATTACCCTGATTGTATACAATGATATTATTATATCTATGCTTTTTATTAATTCAATTTAAATATTTTTTATTATAATTTTTTTACTTTATAAAAAAGAGTCAATCTATTTTTGATTAACTCTTAACTAATCATATTTAACTCTTATGTATTTAAAATCAGGTTATTTTTTATTACCAATATAATTTTTGCTTATTACTGAATCAGCAATATTGAATGTTTCCTTTAAGTGATTTGTTTCTTTTTCATCCTTTGGTGTACCCATAATAGTACCATCGTTTAAAATCGCCGCATCTCTATTTGTATTTACTAAAACTCTACCCATAGAAGTATTTTCAAAGTCACTTCTATCAATTCCTAGCAAGTATGATATTGTCGGTAGAAAATCAGATTGACCACCTGCTTTGGAAATCACCTCTGGTTGCAAATCTTTTGAATATATTATATATGGTATTTTTTTGTGATTATCCTTCCACCAATCTCCTTCTAGCGGAGAATTTTCTATTTCCTTTTCATAAAATTTATGAACACCACAATGATCCCCATAAATCATAACTACTGTATTATCTAACTGATTATTTTTATCTAATTCCTCTAAAAATTTCCCAATAGCTTCATCAGTATATCTTACTGCCTGAAAATATGATCCTAACATATTTTCATCTAATTCTTTAGGTAATTTTAGATATTTCTTGTCCTCTGGCATATCAAAAGGTCCATGACTTGTTAAAGTCGTCATAAATGCGTAAAAAGGCCCCTTCTCATTTTTTAATTTTTCTGATATCTGTTTTAAATAAGATTCATCAGATAACCCTAAGCCAATTATTTCATCCTGGTTATATACTCCAATATCTAAAATTTTATTTGCACCAAAAGACTTATGCATTTCCGCCCAATTCCAACTACCTGGCAGTTCCGCATGTGTAGAAATTGTTTCGTAACCTCTAGCGTTTAATAAATTCTGTAATGTATTAAAATTCGCCCATGGATAGGAGAATACGGTTGTTCCTACTCTTATTGGAAATATAGATGTATTCACAAGTACATCCGCATCAGAACTTGTGCCGGAATTATTTTGTTCATATATATTATTGAAATATAGACTTTTTGATAATAATTTATTTAAATTCGGTGTTATCTCTTGTCCATATACTTTTTGATTTATAACAAAGTTTTCTAATGATTCAACTTGTAAAGCTATCACATTTTTGCCTTGAAGCATCCCTTTGTATTTATTATCCTCAAGATCTTCTTTATTCTCATTAAACCAATTTTCTATTTCTTTTGTTTCATTTAAAGTTAATGTCTTGTTTTTATCTCTATAAAATGCGAAATCATAACCATGGTATCCAAGTGGACTCATATCACTAAATGTTTGAAATGGTGCCCAAGATATTCTAAACAAATTTTTCCCATCTAACATTTGCCTAATATCAACAAAATAATGTCCTAATCCTACAATAAGTGAACCTATTAAAAATACAGAGATCGCCTTTAAAATCCTAAAAGATAATTTTACTTCTCCTTTACTATCTTTCACTTTAACTAATATTAAATTTAAGCATAATATAATTAAATCAACAAAAAATGCTAAATCTACTAATCTAGGATTAAACAGATTTTTTCCTACAGGATTAAATATTTCTATATGTATTAAATGCCTATATGATAGGAAAGTTCCATTAGCACGGTAGTACCATATGTCAGCTATAAAGGTAATAGTAACTATAACATCTATTATTAAAGCAGCTCTAATTCTCCCTTTCTCTTTAAAGAAAAATATAGGACTACATATTAATACTATTATTGCTATATGCGCCCAAAGTACAGGAGTACCAAAATAAATCCCTCCCAAATTGATGCTTGATGAATTTGGAGTTCTAAGCATTGATAGCAGTACCATAGACTTTAATTGTAATGCAACCACCATAAATACAAATATCCAATTTCTTTTAACTAAGTTTTTAAGTTTTTGCTCCATTTTAATTCTCCATTAATTATCTATTTTTTTATCTTTATATATTGTAACTCAAACTGAATCTTTAACCAAGAAGATTTTACCTTAATTAATTAACTTTCCGATTTATTCTCTAAAAAATTATTACAAAGCATTTATATTATTTTATCAGATCTAGATTTTTATTTATTAAAGAGAAACATTTCCAATTTCTAACTTGCGGCTATTAGATACAGAGGTATATACTAATAATATTGTTTATTAAAACATTTTATAATTAAAATATCTTGTATTGTAGAAAAATACAAATATATTTTAAAATTGAAATTCTTATAGAAAGGTTCTGAAAATAATGGTTTCAACTAAAGACAATTCAACTTTGCTAAAAAATAACTCTTTGAGAAGATTGATGGTTGCCCGCGTGTCTACAAATTTTGCTTATCAAATGCTCACAATAGCTATTGGTTGGCAAATGTTTTCCTTGACTAAATCAGCTTTTTATTTGGGCTTAGTTGGACTAGTTCAATTTTTACCTATGCTTTTTCTTTCACTTTTTGTCGGTCATGCGTCAGATAGATATGATCGTAGAAAAATAATTACTCTAAGCCAAACTATCCAAAGTTTATTTATTTTAATTTTGGCTTTTGGAAGTTTTAGTGGGTGGATTACGAAAGAAAGATTTCTTTTAATAATTTTTTTAATAGCTGTAGCTCATTCATTTGAGGGCCCTCCAATGCAAGCATTATTACCTAATATTGTTAGTCGGGAAGTTTTTCCAAGAGCCTCAGCATTAATGTCTTCTGTCTCTGAATTCGCAGTTATAGTAGGTCCAGCTGTTGGTGGAATACTTTATTCCTTTGGTCCAACCTTGATTTATGCTTTAGTTGGAACTCTATACTTAACTTCAGGAACTCTTATATCTCAAATTTCTATTAAGAAAGAAGAATTTAAACCTGAACCTGCAAGTATAAAATCACTATTCGCTGGAATATCTTTTATCAAAAGTAAGCCAATTATATTAGGTGCAATATCATTAGACTTGTTTGCAGTCTTATTTGGTGGAGCCACTGCTTTACTTCCAATATATGCAAGCAGTATTTTAATGATAGGTTCATTTGGACTTGGAGTTCTAAGATCCGCTCCAGCTATTGGGGCTTTATTAATGTCAGCATATCTTGCGAAAAATCCATTAAAGCATAATGTGGGAAAGACTATGTTTACTGCAGTAATATTTTTCGGTATATCTACCATAGTTTTTGCACTCTCGAAATCAGTTATTATTTCATTTTTAGCACTTTTCGTATTGGGTGCCTCAGATGTTATCAGTGTTGTAATCCGTTCAACACTTGTTCAACTTGAAACCCCCGATAATATGAGAGGCAGAGTAAGCTCTGTAAATATGATTTTCATCGGTACTTCCAATCAACTAGGAGAATTTGAATCAGGTACAACCGCTGCTCTATTTGGAACCGTTAATGCAGCATTTATCGGAGGCATCGGAACTATTATTGTTGTACTGCTTTGGATGAAACTTTTCCCTTCGATTTTACACGTTGATAAATTTCAGACAAGTAAACCCTAAGTACAATCATAACAACATGAATAAGGGACATGATTTTATTTGATGTTGCAGTAAATAAAATCATGTCCCTTATTTATGTTATGAATTTCAAATAAAAATTAATATCTTTATTAAATGTACATTCTAAAATCAATTACAATAGCTTCTCTATAACGTATTAAATAATCTTACTTCAATTTATTAAAGAACTTTTATATACATATTTTTTGATAATTCCCTAAGTTTATCCTCATCTAATATATATATTATTTTATTATCACATTTTATTATATCCTGTAATTCAAGCTCTTTAATAGTTCTACCTAAATGTCTATATGTTGTTCCTAGAAACTGAGCAATCTCTTTAAATGATGAGTCTATCATTATATGCTTTTTATCTGTAATATGTTCAACAAGATAACTTGCCAACCTATTAATTAATGGATATACATAATTATATGAACTATTATTAATTGTTGCCTCAAGCTTTTCGATTAAAGAATTCACTAAATAATGTAAGAAATCAACATTATCAATATACTTTTTTCTAAGGATCTCCGAAGGAATTGCAATTAGATAGCTATCTTCAATTGCTTCAACATTACATTGTATTGGTTTATTTCTTAAAAGCTCCAAATCTCCTATTGAGATAAAATCACTATAAAACTTTAAAAGCATAGATTTTCCATTCTCAAATAAATATGATATTTTTATTTTACCATCTACAAGTAAAAAATAGTATTCTAGCTCAGATTCAGCCTCTAATATAAATTCATTTTTCTTATAGAAATGTAGTTTTGAGTAATTTATTATATCTTTATCAAGTATTTTTTCTATATCATGTTTAATAAAGTAATGCATTAAGAGATCATTATTAATAATTTTTTTCATAATTCCTCCATATATAAGACATATGTCCTATCAAAAACTATATAAATATGGTAACTTATCAATTGGGTAATGTAAAGTATAAAAGCCTAATTCAGACTTGTCCTAACATTAGACGTTTTATGCTATAATTATAAAAGTTTATTAACATTTGGAGGTTTATTATGAAGTACGAAGTTATAATATTTGATGCCGATGAAACTCTCTTTGACTTTAAAAAATCTGAAAGAGAAGCAATAAAAAATTCTATGAATGAATTTAATATAAATTATGATGAGAAATATCACTTAGATATATATTCAAAAATAAATAGTGAGATTTGGAAAGAATTTGAGAATGGACTTATAACTCAAGAGAAATTAAAGATTGAACGATTTAAAAGATTATCAAATAAGTTAAATATTAAATTTGATGAGACAAAATTTGCAATGTCATATATGAAACATCTTTCTAACGGATCGTTCTTATATGATGACAGCTTAAATCTCGTTAAAAATCTATCTAAAGATTATAAACTTATTATAATCACAAATGGTCTTAAAGACGTCCAACATAATAGAATAAGAAAATCAACTATATCCAAATATTTCGATGACATAGTCATATCAGAAGAAGTAAAAGTAGCTAAGCCAGATTCAAGAATATTTGAACTTGCTTTAAATAACATTAATTATACAAATAAGGACAAAGTATTAATAGTTGGAGATAGCTTAACCTCTGATATACAAGGTGGAATAAATTTTGGTATTGATACCTGTTGGTATAATCCTAATAAAATTATAAATCAGAGTAATATCCTTCCTAGTTATGAGATTTATAGTTTAATAGAACTTATAGATAAATTAAAAACTATGTAAAGACATAAATTAAAAAGCCACCTTATTTGGCGGCTTTTTAATTTATATTTCAAGTATATTTATATTATAGAAATATCAATTGCTTGAAGACCCCTTGGCCCCTTCTCAGTAGTGAATTGAACCTTCTGACCTTCTTCAAGAAATTTTATTGAACTATTCCCCTTAAGTGCTGATGAATGAACAAAAACATCCTTCTCACCTTCAACTTCAATAAATCCAAAACACTTTTCTGGGCTATACCACTTTACAATACCAGTTTTCATTAATTATCCTCCAAATATAAAACACTGTTATTTATGATGCACTAATTTTGCATCAACAATGCCATATAAAATAAGTATACCACACAACTC
This sequence comes from Clostridium chromiireducens, assembly GCF_003575225.1. Taxonomy (NCBI): domain Bacteria; kingdom Bacillati; phylum Bacillota; class Clostridia; order Eubacteriales; family Clostridiaceae; genus Clostridium; species Clostridium chromiireducens. The sequence continues at coordinate 932,949 of NZ_QXDJ01000003.1, forward strand.
ATAAAATATTCAGTTTGCTTTAATTATTTTTTTATTAACAGTCCTTGACCATATATTTATTTACTATATAACATAAAAGAATAATAACATTCTATCATTTCCATAACTTTTCTTTATACAATCTTCAGTAATTATATTTTATAGACTAAAATAAAAAAGAGTTATAAAAAATCTTATAACTCTCAAAATACTCAAAACTATCTTCTGTTATTTTGTTGTTTTCTTGCTCTTCTACAAGCTGGGCATCTTACTGGTTCGTTATCGAATCCTTTTTCTTTGTAGAATTCTTGTTCTCCAACTGTGAATACGAATTCACTACTACAGTCTTTACATACTAAAGTTTTATCTTGCATATTAAATTCCTCCTTTTAAATTAAAGATTAAAATCGTTCAACATTATTCTCTAAAAGGAGAAATGTATATCACTATTAAAAACCTTTTTATTACAATATATATTATAACAAGTTTTATTTAAAATAGCAACATTTTATTTTATTAACATTTTTTTCATTGATATTGAACAGTATTTGTAAATTTATATATAACTTATTAACATTTTTAGGTTTCATCACTTATGTTTTCATATTTAGAAATTGTTTCAATCATTTCTTGTTCAACAAGATCCATATTAGTTTTTCCGATATATCCAAATTTACACTGATTAAATTTAATAAAATTCATCGCTTTATAAAAAGTTGAGTGATTCATATATTTAGTATAAAAAAATATATAATCGGAACTATTTAAAATATTTAAGTCAAAGTTTTCATTAAACCCATCTAATGTTCTTATCTCAGGATATTTAATTCTAAACTTCCGTCTCCATTCCTTATCTCCACCAATTACTATTATTTTGTTTGCTTGGATGAAATCTTCTAAGTTTTTACTTGAGTTAACCTTCTCTTTATCATCTCTTAGATACTTTATATGGTTCCTCAAAGTTTTTTCATCATCTAACTTTTTTTCTAAATACTTAATTTTTTCTTCCATATCTTTCAATTCTATTTTATGCACATTATTTAACTTATTTATTTCATTATACAAACTTTTATCATATAATACTTTTTCTTTATTTAAATCATTAATCTTTAATTTTAACCTATTATTTTCATTTTCAATATATCTATATTTTGTTTCTAATGAAGTCAACTCATGGTCTCTAGCCTCTCCATTATTTTTAAAATACCTAATTCTCACATTTTTATATTCGTTTATTAATGATTGCATGAAAATTCCACTTATTACTTTAGTAATTAGAATTTCTTTAGTTTCATTCTTTGAAGATCTAACATATGATAATATTATTTTATCTATATTAATAAATTCCGAATCAGAAAAAATATGATTAATATTTAGTTTATTTGTTATCAAGATGTCCTCCAAATAATTTCCTGAATCCCTTATAAATGCTTTCCCATGTCGTACAATATCTTTATAACTAAATATTTGACCATATTCTCTTTTTATTAATGTTTTAATTTCTTGTATTTCAGATTTATACTTTTCTAGTTCAATCTCAATATTTTGATTAATCATGCTACTAAATTCAAACTCTTCTATATCATTAAGAATTGAAATTATAAATCCCTGATCTACCATTTCATATGAAATATATGTAGCAAAATAGAAATATATTGCTGCATCAAATCTTGCTTCTACATTTCTAGTAGCTATATCCATTTTGATATACTTATTCTTTAGTTTTTCCTTATCGCGTCTCTTTACAGAACTGTATATAATTGGATAATACTTTCTGAGTATTTTTAACATTTTACTTCTTATTCCACTATCTGATTCAGCTACGAGTAAAACTCCTAATGCTCTTCTTGCATATATTTCTTGTTCAAGTGTCCCTTGTGTAATAATAATGTGATTAATACATGTTGAGTTTACTGCGATATTATAATACTTTAACTTATCATTCATGTATATTTTATCAATTTCTTTCTTCATTTCATTATTTCTAGCAACACAAAGACTAATGCTTGAGAAGATATAATTTTTTATTATATCTTCATAGACATTCAGTTTTTCTGAAATTATTTTTGATAATGCTCCAATATTCATTTTCAAATTACTTCTGTCTTCTGTGTTTTCCATCGCTGTATCCCCCCTTTTTTTTGCATGATCAATCAATTAATCACTTATTAAGACATACTCTAATTCTAAATTCTAATTATATTTTTAGTAAAATCAATCTTATATACTGGACTTATTGATAATCATTATATAATCATTTTGTCCAGCTTTTGTACAATTAAATTTCAAATTTAATTTCTTTAGTTCTTCTTCTAACCAATTTGGAATATGACTACAAGTCACTATTAATTCATTAAATTCCTCATTATTTAAAAAAGGTTTTAATACTTGTTTTGATGTTACTCCAACATTATAATCTTGCAATTCCTTGAGATTTAAAATGTAATGACCCTTTTCATTAAGTTTTATTGGATTAATTGCATGTTTCTTTTTATCATCGTTAAATGTCTCAATAAGTTTTATTTCTTGTGCTTCCTCATATTCTTTTTCTAATATGTACTCAAGAAAATTACTAGGATTACCATCCATTTTCCACACACTAACTCCCATACTATCAAGGATTTTATATGCTTCCTCCGGAAATTCCTTTGCAACAAAAATCTTGCAACTTCCAAAAGTTTCAATGATGCTAACAGCATCTAAGGAGATATCTTCTTTTTCTTCTTTTCTATAAAATCTGAATGGAACCTCTCGTACTACACTCCACTGATTTCCATCTTTTGAATACACTCTAATTATCCCAATTTCATTTAGATTGGCAACTTCTCCTAAATTATTTACATATACCGTTATTTCTCTAATCATAGACACCTCCTATAATAGACCTTCTATTTTCTACAAAACTGCAAAATTAATAATCCTTATTATTATGAATTAAATTAAAAAAGCCTAATTCGTATACCCTTAGGTATAAAAATTAGACTTCATAGCCTTTATTAAAAAATTAGTTTTCTATATTACTGATATTATAATTATAATTTGTAACCTCTAAATTTTCAATATTTTTATTCTTATATAATTAATTTATTGTAATCTTTAATTATACTAATTTAATATCCTTCTTAATTATATGAAAAAAAGATAGTCATTACAACTATCTTTTAAGTTACCTCGCAACGTCCTACTCTGCCACACAGTCGCCCGTGCAGTACCATCGGCGCTATAGACCTTAACTTTCCTGTTCGGAATGGGAAGGAGTGTTACCTCTATGCCATCATCACGAGATGCTAGTTCATTCCAAATCTCTGATTTGGTCTAATGAACTGTACACCAACGAACGAATGTGAGTTAGTGTTTCCTTTAAAAAGAAACTTTAATTCATATAAAAAGAAACTTTAATTCATACTATTCATTTGGTTTTCAGTATTCACATACTTGAAAGAACCTTGTTCTTTCAAAATTGCACATAGTTTTCTAATGTATTACAACTTGATTATATTGGTCAAGCCCTCGACCTATTAGTATCAGTCAGCTAAATATGTTACCATACTTACACCTCTGACCTATCAACCTTGTAGTCTTCAAGGGGTCTTACTAGCTTACGCTATGGGAAATCTAATCTTGAGGTGGGCTTCACACTTAGATGCTTTCAGCGTTTATCCCTTCCCGACTTAGCTACCCAGCTATGCTTCTGGCGAAACAACTGGTACACCATAGGTCAGTCCATCCCGGTCCTCTCGTACTA